>NZ_CP113519.1:1808311-2411081 GCF_026723825.1 Pseudomonas sp. GOM7
CCACGCCGGATGACCTGGAAGAATTCCGCGCCTGCCAGCAGGGCTTCGCCGGTCGCGCCATGGAGTGGAACGACATGTCGCGCGGGGCCAAGCACTGGATCGACGGCGCCGACGATTCGGCCAGGGAGATCGACCTGCAGCCGCTGCTGTCCGGTGCGCGCACCGAGGACGAGGGCCTGTTCGTGCTGCAGCATCACTACTGGCAGCAGCAGATGATCGAGGCAGTGAAGCAAGAACAGGAACACCTGATCCACGTGGAGGGTGCGTGAATGAGCCTTTCCTATGACGTCGTGCGCGATTTCCTCTACCGCGAGGCGCGCTACCTGGACGACAAGCAGTGGGACGAGTGGCTGGAGCTGTACGCCCCGGACGCCGAGTTCTGGATGCCGGCCTGGGATGATCGTGATCAGTTGGTGGAGAACCCGCAGACCGAGATCTCGCTGATCTGGTACGGCAACCGCAGCGGCCTGGAGGATCGGGTGTTCCGCATCCGCACCGAGCGTTCCAGTGCCACCATCCCGGATACCCGGACGTCGCACAACATCAACAACATCGAGATCGTCTCGCAGGGCGAGGGCGTGACCAAGGTGCGCTTCAACTGGCATACCCTGAGCTTCCGCTACAAGACCGTCGACCACTTCTACGGAACCAGCTTCTACACCCTCGATACGCGTGGGCCGAACCCGCTGATCAAGGCCAAGAAGGTGGTGCTGAAGAACGACTACGTCAGGCAGATCATCGACGTTTACCACATCTGAATCCGCTGCAGCCTTGCCGGCGGGGCCATTGGCTCCCGCCTCGGGTCGCTGCACGCCAAAAACTGCATAGCGAGGTGCGCCATGAGCCACAAGATCGCACTGAATTTCGAGGACGGGGTCACCCGCTTCATCGACGCCAACCAGGGGGAGACGGTGGCCGATGCCGCCTATCGCCAGGGCATCAACATTCCGCTGGACTGCCGCGACGGTGCCTGCGGTGCCTGCAAGTGCTTCGCCGAGGCGGGGCAGTACGACCTCGGCGAGGAATATATCGAGGATGCCCTGAGCGAGGCCGAAGCCGAGCAGGGCTACGTGCTGACCTGCCAGATGCGCGCCGAGAGCGACTGCGTGATCCGCGTGCCGGCGTCGTCGCAACTGTGCAAGACCCAGCAGGCCAGTTTCGAGGCCGCCATCAGTGCCGTGCGCAAGCTCTCCGACAGCACCATCGCGCTGTCGATCAAGGGCGAGGCGCTCAACCAACTGGCGTTCCTGCCGGGGCAGTACGTCAACCTCAAGGTGCCGGGCAGCGAGCAGACGCGCGCCTACTCCTTCAGCAGCCTGCCGAAGGACGGCGAAGTCAGCTTCCTGATCCGCAACGTGCCGGGCGGGCTGATGAGCAGCTTCCTGACCAACCTGGCCAAGGCCGGCGACAGCATCAGCCTGGCCGGCCCGCTGGGCAGCTTCTACCTGCGCGAGATCAAGCGCCCGCTGCTGTTGCTGGCCGGCGGTACCGGCCTGGCGCCGTTCACCGCGATGCTGGAGAAGATCGCCGCCGAAGGCTGCGCGCACCCGCTGCACCTGATCTACGGGGTGACCCACGACCATGACCTGGTCGAGCTGGACAAGCTGGAAGCCTTCGCCGCGCGCATTCCCGGTTTCACCTTCAGCGCCTGTGTGGCCAGCGAAGGCAGCAGCTACCCGCACAAGGGCTACGTGACCCAGCACATCGAACCCAGGCACCTCAACGATGGCGAGGTGGACATCTACCTGTGCGGCCCGCCGCCGATGGTCGAGGCGGTCAGCGCCTACATCCGCGAGCAGGGCATCGCTCCGGCGAATTTCTACTACGAGAAATTCGCCGCCAGCGCCTAGGTGCGAGCGGGCATTCGTAGCCCGGATGCAATCCGGGGAAGGCCCACGCACCAGTCCCGGATTGCATCCGGGCTACAGGCTGAGTCACCCCTCTGCCAATCATGGGAGAGGGGGGAGATAGCGGATACCCCGGATTGAGGTGAGCAAGATGAACAAGCGTTTCCAAGACAAGGTCGCCGTGGTCACCGGCGCCGCCCAGGGCATCGGTCGCCGTGTGGCCGAGCGGCTGTTGGAGGAGGGCGCGCAGGTGGTGGCGGTGGACCGCTCCGAGCTGGTGTTCGAGCTGGCCGAGCGCGAGGCGGTGCTGTGCCTGACCGCCGACCTGGAACAGGCCGACGACTGCCAGCGGGTGATGAATGCTGCGGTCGAGCGCTTCGGCCGGCTCGACATCCTGATCAACAACGTCGGCGGCACCATCTGGGCCAAGCCGTTCGAGCACTACGAAACGGCGCAGATCGAGGCCGAAGTGCGCCGCTCGCTGTTCCCCACCCTGTGGTGCTGCCATGCGGCGCTGCCGCAGATGCTGGCGCAGGGCTGCGGCGCCATCGTCAACGTCTCGTCCATCGCCACCCGTGGCGTCAACCGCGTGCCCTACGGCGCGGCCAAGGGCGGCGTCAACGCACTGACCGCCTGCCTGGCCTTCGAGACCGCCGAGCGCGGCATTCGCGTCAACGCCACCGCGCCCGGCGGCACCGAGGCGCCGCCGCGGCGCATCCCGCGCAACAGTGCCGAGCAGAGCGAGCAGGAGAAGGTCTGGTACCAGCAGATCGTCGACCAGACCGTGCACAGCAGCCTGATGAAACGCTACGGCACGCTCGACGAGCAGGTCGGCGCGATTCTCTTCCTCGCCTCGGACGAGGCCTCCTATATCACCGGCGTGACCCTGCCGGTAGGCGGTGGCGACCTGGGCTGAATCACCCTCCCGGCCGCTGCCACGGCCGTGGAACACAACGCAGTTTCTACAACAAAAACAAGAGAACCGATGCCATGCGACAGATCGACGTTCACGCCGTCATAGACGGTGCCCGCTTCACCCGTTTCCACTGGATGGTCATGGCGCTGTGCGCGCTGTTGCTGATCTTCGATGGTTACGACCTGTTCATCTACGGCGTGGTGCTGCCCTCGATCATGCAGCAGTGGAGCCTGACGCCACTGCAAGCCGGTGCGCTGGGCAGCTACGCGCTGTTCGGCATGATGTTCGGCGCCCTGGCGTTCGGCACCCTGGCCGACCGGATCGGGCGCAAGAAGGGCATCGCCATCTGCTTCGTGCTGTTCTCCTCGGCGACCATCCTCAACGGCTTCGCCAGCAGCCCTAGCGAGTTCGGCATCTTCCGCTTCCTCGCCGGCCTCGGTTGCGGCGGCCTGATGCCCAATGCCGTGGCACTGATGAACGAGTACGCGCCTAAGCGCCTGCGCAGCACGCTGGTGGCGGTGATGTTCAGCGGCTACTCGCTGGGCGGCATGCTCGCTGCCGGGGTGGGCATCTACATGCTGCCGCGCTTCGGCTGGGAGTCGATGTTCTTCGCCGCTGCGGTGCCGCTGCTGCTGTTGCCTCTGATTCTCTGGAAGCTGCCGGAGTCGGTGGGTTTTCTGATGCGCCAGGGCCGTCATGAGCAGGCCCGCGCGATATTGGCCAAGGTCGAGCCGGAGCTGCGTATCGACGCGGCCGATCAGTTGCATATGAACGATGCCAAGGGCCAGGGCGTGGCGGTATTCGAGCTGTTCCGCGAAGGCCGCGCACTGCGCACCTTGTGCCTGTGGCTGGCGTTCTTCTGCTGCCTGCTGATGGTCTACGCGCTCAGCTCTTGGCTGCCCAAGCTGATGGCCGGCGCCGGCTACAGCCTGGGTTCGAGCCTGTCGTTCCTGCTGGCGCTGAACTTCGGCGGCATGGCCGGGGCCATCCTCGGCGGCTGGCTGGGCGACCGCTTCAACCTGGGCAAGGTGATGGTGGCGTTCTTCGTCGCCGCCGCCCTGTCCATCAGCCTGCTTGGCTTCAAGAGCCCGACGCCGCTGCTCTACTGCCTGATCTTCATTGCCGGGGCCACCACCATCGGCACGCAGATCCTGCTGTACGCCGGCGCCGCGCAGTTCTACGGCCTGTCGATCCGCTCCACTGGCCTGGGCTGGGCCTCCGGCATCGGCCGCAATGGCGCCATCGTTGGCCCGCTGCTCGGCGGTGCGCTGATGGCCATCAACTTGCCGCTGCAACTGAACTTCATCGCCTTCGCCGTACCGGGTGCCATTGCCGCCCTGGCCATGGCGGTGTTCACCCTCAGTGGCCAGCGGCGCCAGGCCGCCGACGCCGCGTTGCTCGCCGCCAAGGCCTGATCCGCACGCCGTGCGCCTGCCCGCTGCCGGGCAGGGCCGGCCGTTCCGACACCGAGCGCCTTCCGCTGCGGAAGGCCACACTGACTTGCGAGGCTGACATGCACGCTTTGCTGCGCGACTGTTCGCTGCCTGCCCTGGTGGCCGGTCTGCTGGCCACCACCATTTCCTACGCCGGGCCGCTGGTGCTGATCTTCCATGCGGCGGAAAGCGCCGGCCTGTCGCAGGCGCTGCTGTCGTCCTGGGTCTGGGCCATCTCCATCGGCAGCGGCGTGCTGGGCATGGTGCTCAGCCTGCGCTATCGCACGCCGGTGGTGATTGCCTGGTCGATCCCCGGCAGCGCGCTGCTGGTGGGGGCGCTGCCCACGCTGGGGCTGAACCAGGCCATCGGTGCCTACCTGGTGGCCAACCTGATCCTGCTGCTGATCGCCCTCAGCGGCAGCTTCGACCGCCTGCTGGCGCGCCTGCCGGGCTCCATCGCGGCGGGGTTGCAGGCCGGCATCCTGTTCGCCTTCGGCATCGAGGTGTTCAAGGCGCTGCCCGAGCAGCCGCTGCTGATCGCCAGCATGTTCGTCACCTACCTGCTGCTGCGCCGCTCGGCGCCGCGCTATGCGGTGGCTGGAGTGCTGCTGGTGGGCGCGGCGCTGACCCTGTTCGGTGGGCAACTGCGCAGCGAGGCACTGGTGCTGGAACTGGCCACGCCGCAGTGGATCGCCCCCGAGTTCAGCCTGGCCGCCACCCTCAACCTGGCGCTGCCGCTGGTGCTGGTGGCGCTGACCGGGCAGTTCATGCCGGGCATGGCGGTGCTGCGCAACGCCGGCTACGACACCCCGGCCAGCCCGATCATCGGCGCCAGCGCCATCGGTGGGGCGCTGCTGGCACCCTTCGGCTGCCATGGCCTGAACCTGGCGGCGGTCACTGCCAGCCTGTGCACCGGGCGCGAGGCCCATGAAGACCCACGGCGGCGCTATATCGCCGCACTATCGGGCAGCCTTGCCTACCTGGTGTTCGGCATTGCCGGGGCCACGCTGGTGTCGTTGTTCGCCGCCTTTCCTGCCGCGCTGATCGCCGCCCTGGCCGGGCTGGCGCTGTACGGCGCGTTCAGCGAGGCCCTGGCGCGCAGCCTGAGCGAGCCGCAGGAGCGTGATGCCGGGCTGTGCACCTTTCTGGTGACGGCTTCCGGGGTGACCTTCCTCGGCCTGTCGGCCGCCTTCTGGGGGCTGCTGTTCGGCCTGGCCGCGCACCTGCTGCTGCGGGCAAGGCGGCAAGCGCCAAGTGCCGCGAATGCCCCACGGGCCGCGCCGCTGCGCGAATGAAACGCCGCGTCACCTGACAGGCGCCGTGCGTATCGCTGCGCGCGGCAATGCCTGGTGCGCACAGCGCACCCTACAAGCTGAAACCTCGGCCTTCGTCGGGTGCGCTGCGCGCACCCCATCCAGACCCGATTCACCCTCCCAACCGGCTGCCCCTGGCTGCCGGGCGGGTTTCTGCAACCACGATAACAACAAGAGCATGATCACCATGAACCACACCCCACGCCTTTGCCTGCTGTCCACCGCCATCGCCGCCTGCCTGCCAAGCCTGAGCCAGGCCGGCGAGGGCGGTTTCATCGAAGACACCACTGCCACCCTCACGGCGCGCAACTATTACTTCAGCCGCGACTTCTCCGACATCGTCGGGCCGAACCGGCAATCCAAGGCCGAGGAATGGGCGCAGGGCTTCATTCTCAACCTCAAATCCGGCTACACCCCGGGGCCGGTGGGCTTCGGTGTCGATGCCATCGGCCTGCTCGGCATCAAGCTCGACAGCAGCCCGGATCGGGTCAACACCGGCCTGTTGCCCACACGCGAGAGCGGCAAGGCGGCAGACGACTACAGCCGCCTGGGCGTGGCGGCCAAGGTGCGGGTGTCCAAGACCGAGCTGAAGGTGGGCGAACTGCAACCCAACCTGCCGCTGCTGACCTTCTCCGACATCCGCCTGCTGCCGCCCAGCTATCAGGGCATGAGCCTGGTTTCCAACGAGTTCGCCGGCCTCACCCTGCAGGCGGGCCACCTCAATTCCACCAGCCTGCGCAACGAGGCCGGCGACGACAAGATGCTCGCCATGCTCGGGCACCTGCCGCAGCGCGGCGCGACCAGCGATGCCTTCAACTATGCCGGCGGCGACTATGCCTTCAATGCCGCGCGCAGCTCGCTGAGTGCCTGGTACGGCCAGCTCGAGGACATCTACCAGCAGCGTTTCCTCGGCTTCAAGCACAGCGAGCCACTCGGTGCCTGGACGCTGGGCGCCAACCTCGGCTTCTATGGCTCCAGCCAGGATGGCAAGGGCCTGCTCGGCGACATCGACAACCAGGCGCTGTTCACCCTGCTCTCGGCCAGGCACGGTGGGCATACCTTCTATATCGGCTACCAGGCGATGTTCGGTGACACGGCCTTTCCCCGCGTGTTCGCCAACATCACGCCGCTGGGCAACGAGGTGCCCACCTTCGAGTTCGCCTCCGCCGACGAGCGCTCCTGGCAACTGCGCTACGACTACGACTTCGCCGCCATGGGCGTGCCGGGCCTGGTGGCCGGGGTGCGCTACATCCGTGGCGACAACGTCGATGTGCAGGCCACCAATCGCAGCGGCCCGCGCTACGAGGGCAAGGACTGGGAACGTGACCTGGACATCGGCTACGTAGTGCAGAGCGGTTCGCTCAAGGGCCTCGGCGTGCGTGTGCGCAACGTCGTCGCGCGCTCCAACTACCGCAGCGATATCGACGAGAACCGGCTGATCCTCAGCTACACCTGGAACCTGCTGTAAGAGGGTGTAGGCACGACTAAACAGGAATTGTTCGATAATCGCACTATAAGGCGATTATCGGATTGTTCGGCCGAATGCTCCGCCCTAATCTGGGCTCACTCGCCACCTCGGGTCGGTGGCATCTGCAACCTGAAGAGAACTCAACGATGGCCGACATCATCACCCTGCGCGAGGCCATCTCGCGCCATGTCCACGACGGCGATTGCGTCGCCCTCGAAGGCTTCACTCATCTGATTCCCACTGCCGCCGCCCATGAGCTGATTCGCCAGGGCAAGAAGGATCTGCACCTGGTGCGCATGACCCCCGATCTGGTCTATGACCTGCTGATCGGTGCCGGCTGCGCGCGCAAGCTGACCTTTTCCTGGGGCGGCAACCCCGGCGTCGGTTCGCTGCACCGCCTGCGCGACGCGGTGGAGAAGCACTGGCCGCACAAGCTGGAGATCAGCGAGCACAGCCACGCGGCCATGGCCAACGCCTACGTGGCCGGTGCCTCCAATCTGCCGTTCGCCGTGTTGCGCGGCTACCAGGGTTCCGATCTGGTCAAGGTCAACCCGGACATCAGGTTCATCGAGTGCCCGTTCACCGGCGAGAAGCTGGCGGCGATTCCCAGCGTGCGCCCGGACGTCACCGTGATCCACGCGCAGAAGGCCGACCGCAAGGGCAACGTGCTGATCCAGGGCATCCTCGGCGTGCAGAAGGAAGCCGCCCTGGCCGCCAAGCGTTGCATCGTCACGGTCGAAGAAATCGTCGACGACCTTGAGGCGCCGATGAACGCCTGCGTGCTGCCGACCTGGGCCATCAGCGCCGTCTGCGTGGTACCCGGTGGCGCCCATCCGTCCTACGCCCATGGCTACTACGAGCGTGACAACCGCTTCTACCAGGACTGGGATCCGATTGCTCGCAACCGCGACAGCTTCACCGCCTGGATCGATGAGTACATCCGCGACACCGAGGATTTTGCGCACTACCAGGCGAAAGTGAAGGGGGAGGCCAAGTGATGAGCGAGTTCAACACCAATGAAATGATGACCGTGGCCGCCGCGCGCCGCCTCGGCAATGGCACCGTCTGCTTCGTCGGCATCGGCCTGCCGTCCAAGGCCGCCAACCTGGCACGCCTGACCCACGCCCCGGAAGTGGTACTGATCTATGAGTCCGGCCCCATCGGCGCCAAGCCGAGCGTGTTGCCGCTGTCCATCGGTGACGGCGAGTTGGCCGAAACCGCCGACACCGTGGTGCCCACCGGCGAAATCTTCCGCTACTGGCTGCAGGGCGGGCGCATCGACGTCGGCTTCCTCGGCGCAGCCCAGGTCGACAAGTACGGCAACATCAACACCACCGTGATCGGTGACTACCACGCGCCGAAAGTGCGCCTGCCGGGCGCCGGTGGCGCGCCGGAAATCGCAGGCTCGGCGAAGAAGGTGCTGATCATCCTCAAGCAGGGCCATCGCACCTTCGTCGACAAGCTGGCCTTCATCACCTCGGTCGGCCATGGCGAAGGCGGCGATCATCGCAAGCGCCTGGGGCTGCCGGGCGACGGCCCGGTGGCGATCATCACCGACCTGTGCATCATGGAGCCGGAAGCCGGCACCAACGAATTCATCGTCACCTCGCTGCATCCGGGCGTGACCCGCGAGCAGGTGATCGAGAACACCGGCTGGCAGATTCGTTTCGCCGACAGCGTGGGCACCACCGAGGCGCCGACCGCCGCGGAACTGGCCGCGCTGCGTGACCTGGAAGCGCGCACCGCTGCCGCCCACGGCCAGGCCGGAGGTGAAGAATGAGCCGTGACGTATTCATCTGTGATGCCGTGCGCACGCCGATTGGCCGTCTGAATGGCGCGCTGTCGGCGGTGCGCGCCGACGACCTGGCGGCGATTCCGCTCAAGGCGCTCATCGAGCGTAACCCGCAGGTCGACTGGTCTGCCGTCGATGAAGTGTTCATGGGCTGCGCCAACCAGTCCGGCGAAGACAACCGCAACGTCGCCCGTATGGCGCTGCTGCTCGCCGGCCTGCCGGAAACGGTGCCGGGCGTGACCCTTAATCGCCTGTGCGCCTCGGGCATGGAGGCGGTGGGCGCCGCCTTCCGCGCCATCGCCACGGGGGAAATGGAGCTGGCCATCGCTGCGGGCGTCGAGTCCATGACCCGCGCGCCCTACGTGATGGGTAAGGCCGACAGTGCTTTCGGTCGCGGCCAGAAGCTGGAAGACACCACCCTGGGCTGGCGCTTCGTCAACCCATTGATGAAAGAGCAATACGGCGTCGACCCGATGCCGGTCACCGGTGACAACGTCGCCGAGGACTACGGCATCAGCCGAGCCGATCAGGACGCCTTCGGCCTGCGCAGCCAGCAGCGTGCGGCGGCGGCTCAGGAGTGCGGCTACTACGCCGAGGAAATCGTCCCGGTGGTGATCAAGACCAAGAAGGGCGAGATCGTCGTCGACCGTGACGAGCACCCGCGTGCCGACACCACCGCCGAAGGCCTGGCCAAGCTCAAGCCGGTCAATGGTGAAGGCAAGACCGTCACCGCCGGCAACGCCTCGGGCCTCAATGATGGCGCCTCGGCGATGATCCTGGCCTCTGCCGAAGCGGTGCAGAAATATGGCCTCAAGCCCCGCGCCAAGGTGCTGGGCATGGCCAGCGGCGGCGTCGCGCCACGCATCATGGGTGTCGGCCCGGTGCCGGCGGTGCGCAAGCTGCTGGCGCGGCTGAACCTGAGCATCGAGCAGTTCGACGTGATCGAGCTGAACGAGGCCTTCGCGGCCCAGGGGCTGGCTGTCACCCGCGATCTCGGCCTGCCGGACGACAGTCCCAAGGTCAACCCGAACGGCGGCGCCATTGCCCTCGGTCACCCGCTGGGCATGAGCGGCAACCGCCTGGTACTGACTGCCGTGCATCACTTGGAGAAGACCGGCGGTAAGCTGGGCCTGGCGACCATGTGCGTGGGTGTGGGGCAGGGGCTGGCGCTGGCCATCGAGCGGGTTTGAGGTTTATTGGTGCGCACAGCGCACCCTACGGTTTGGCATATGACGTGCCTCGTAGGGTGCGCCGTGCGCACCATAGCTTAGGGTGCCCGCCGTGCCAGTTCCTTCTCCCCTCTGGGGAGAGGGGCCGTGCGAGCGCTTGCAGGTTGATGCCACACTAGCCGTACATTTTTCCCAGGAGCGTTTCGCTCGTGAGCAACCAACTCTTCGATGCCTACTTCACCGCGCCGGCCATGCGCGCGATCTTCTGCGATGCGGGGCGGGTGCAGGGCATGCTCGACTTCGAGGCCGCCCTGGCGCGGGCCGAGGCGCGCGTGGGGCTGATCCCCGCCGAGGCCGTGGCGCCCATCGAGGCTGCTTGCAAGGCCGAACTCTACGATTACCCGGCGCTGGCTCAGGCCATCGCCACGGCGGGCAATTCCGCCATCCCGCTGGTCAAGGCACTGGGCAAGCGCATCGCCGCCACTGACCCAGAGGCCGAGCGCTACGTGCACCTCGGCGCCACCAGCCAGGACGCCATGGACAGCGGCCTGGTGCTGCAACTGCGCGCCGCCATCGGTCTGCTGGAAAGCGATCTGGCGAAGTTGGCCAATGCCCTGGCGGCGCAGGCCGAGCGCCATATCGACACGCCCCTGGCCGGCCGTACCTGGCTGCAACAGGCCACGCCGGTGACCCTTGGCATGAAGCTGGCCGGCGTGCTCGGCGCGGTCACCCGTCATCGCCAGCGCCTGGCCGAACTCAAGCCGCGCCTGCTGTGCCTGCAGTTCGGCGGCGCCTCCGGCAGTCTGGCGGCGTTGGGCGACGCCGGCTGGGCCGTCAGCGGTGCGCTGGCGCAGGAGCTGCAATTGACCCTGCCCGAGCAGCCCTGGCACACCCAGCGTGATCGCCTGGTGGAGTTCGCCAACCTGCTGGGCATGATCGCCGGCAGCCTGGGCAAGCTGGGCCGCGACCTCAGCCTGTTGATGCAGACCGAGGCCGGCGAAGTTTTCGAGCCAGCGGCGCCCGGCAAGGGCGGTTCCTCCACCATGCCGCACAAGCGTAATCCGGTCAGTGCGGCGGTACTGATCGGCGCCGCCACCCGCGCGCCGGGCCTGGTGGCGACGATGCTGGCCGCCATGCCGCAGGAGCACGAGCGCAGCCTCGGCCTGTGGCACGCCGAGTGGGACACCCTGCCGGAGCTGTGCTGCCTGGTCTCCGGCGCCTTGCAGCAGGCGCTGGTCGTGGTGCCGGGGCTGGAGGTGGATGCCGCGCGCATGCGCGCCAATCTGGAATTGACCCAGGGCCTGGTGCTGGCCGAGGCGGTGAGCATCGCCCTGGCGCAGAAGATCGGCCGCGACGCCGCCCATCACCTGATCGAGCAGTGCTGCAAACAGGCGGTGCGCGAGGGCGTTCATCTACGCGCCGTACTCGGCGCCAACGCGGAGGTCAGCGCACAACTTTCCGCTGCCGAGCTGGATCGCCTGCTCGATGCGGCGCATTACCTGGGCCAGGCTCGCCGTTGGGTCGAGCGGGCCGTTGCCGAACACAAGCAATTTTCGCCTTAGGAGTCACTCATGCCTGCCTTACGTCTCGCCGATGGCGATTTGAACTACCTGCTCGAAGGCCCGGCCGCTGCGCCAGTGCTGGTGCTCTCCAACTCCCTGGGCACCGACCTGCACATGTGGGATGCGCAGATCCCGGCCTTCACCCAGCACTTCCAGGTACTGCGCTACGACACCCGTGGTCATGGCGCCTCGCTGGTGAGCAAAGGCCCGTACAGCATCGAACAGAACGGTCGCGACGTGCTGGCCCTGCTCGATGCGCTGGGCATTGCCAAGGCGCATTTCTGTGGCCTGTCCATGGGCGGCCTGATCGGCCAGTGGCTGGGCATCAACGCGCCCGAACGCATCGAGCGCCTGGTGCTGTGCAACACCGCTGCCAAGATCGGCACGCCGGAGGTGTGGAACCCGCGTATCGAAACCGTGCTCGCTGGTGGCGCGCAGGCCATGCGCGATTTGCGCGATGCGTCGATCTCGCGCTGGTTCACCGCCGATTTCGCCGAGGCCAACCCAGGCAAGGTCGAGCCCATCGTCGGCATGCTGGCGCAGACTTCGCCCGAAGGCTACGCGGCCAACTGTGCGGCGGTGCGCGATGCCGATTTCCGCGAGCAGCTTGGCAGCATCGTCGCACCGACGCTGATCGTTTGTGGCAGCGGCGACCCGGTGACCACTCCCGAGCATGGCCGCTTCATGCAGGAGCGCATCGCGGGTGCCGAGCTGGTGGAGTTCCACGCCGCGCACCTGTCCAACGTGCAGGCCGGTGATGAATTCAGCCAGCGCGTGCTGGATTTTCTGCGCGCCTGAACCTGCCATGGTGCGCACGGCGCACCCTACGGTTCCACGCACACCGTAGGGTGCGCTATGCGCACCGCTTCTTTTTTCGGAGTGATGCTATGGACGAGAAACAACGCTACGAAGCCGGCATGCAGGTGCGCCGCGCGGTGCTGGGCGATGCCCATGTCGACCGCAGCCTGCAGAACCTGACGCCGTTCAACGAAGAGTTCCAGGAGATGATCACCCGGCATGCCTGGGGCGATATCTGGACCCGACCGGGCCTGCCACGCCATACCCGCAGCCTGATCACCATTGCCATGCTGATCGGCATGAACCGCGAGGGCGAGCTCAAGCTGCACCTGCGTGCGGCAAAGAACAATGGGGTGAGCCGCGAAGAGATCAAGGAAGTGATCATGCAGAGCGCCATCTACTGTGGCATCCCGGCGGCCAACGCCACCTTCCACCTGGCCGAAGCGGTGTGGGATGAGCTGGGTGTGGAATCGCTGGAAAGCTGAGGGCATCAAGCGGCAGCAAGTGCTCAACTTCGTTGATCATGATGCCTTCGTCAGGTCGGGAAATTTCTGCTTGGCAAGGCGTTGCTCGATGCACTACTCTCCGGTGACCGGGCTAACGAAGTGGAACAGGCAGGACGCCGGCCCCATGCACTTCGTTAGCTCGGTACTCATTCCTACTCGAAGCCCTCCTCATGAGGGCTTCGTCGTTTCAGCGCGCTACGCTGACCCCTTCCAGGCTGGCGAAGGAAGTGTCCTTGGCCGTGAGCAGGAAGTCGCGCATGAAGGGCGCATCGAGCATGTCGGTGCGGATCGCAGCGTACAGCGTGGCGAACAGCCCTTTCTCCCCCAGGCGCTTGGCGCTGACATAGCCACGCGAGCTGTACTCGTGCAGCGCCCAGTTGGGCAGGCCGCACACACCACGACCGCTGGCCACCAGTTGCATCATCATCACCGTCAGCTCGGATGTGCGTACCTGCGCCGGCTCCACGTCGGCCGGTTCGAGAAAACGGGTAAAGATATCCAGGCGGTCGCGCTCCACTGGGTAGGTGATCAGGGTTTCCGTGAGCAGGTCATGTGGCTGGATGAAGGCCTTGTGTGCCAGGCGATGCTGGTTGGCCACGGCGAGCATGGCCTCGTAGGTGAACAGCGGCACGTAGGTGATGCCGGCCAGCTCTACGGGGTCGGAGGTCACCACCAGGTCGAGGTCGCCACGGGCCAGGGCTGGCAGCGGGGCGAAGGAGAAACCCGAGGCCAGATCCAGCTCCACTTCCGGCCAGGCGTCGCGGAACTGGTCGATGGTCGGCATCAGCCACTGGAAACAGCTATGGCATTCGATGGCCATGTGCAGGCGGCCCGCCGTGCCGCCGGCCAGGCGCGCCAGATCACGCTCGGCGGCGCGCAGCAAGGGCAGGGTGGCGTCGGCCAGTTGCAGCAGGCGCAGCCCCGCACTGGTGAAGCGCACCGGCTTGGTCTTGCGCACGAAGAGCTGCAGGCCGAGGCGTTCCTCCAGTTCCTTGAACTGGTGCGACAGCGCCGACTGGGTCAGGTGCAGGCGCTCGGCGGCCTCCACCAGGCTGTCGGTTTCGCGCAGGGCATGCAGGGTTTTCAGGTGGCGTAGCTCGAGCATGGCGGGTCTCTGGAAAGGTTTCACTCATCCAATATCGGGGTTGGATGAAAGTGGCTCATACAGCCTACATGAGTAATTTTGTAGATCAAGACGAAAATCTTGAGTTTGTCTCACTCGCTACCGCTGCCGAGAATGGCGCCATCTCGATTGATTCTGGAGTTGCTCGTCATGGCCCTGACCCATTCCCTCGGTTTCCCGCGCATCGGTCGCGACCGCGAACTGAAGAAAGCCCTTGAAGCCCACTGGAAAGGTGAGCTGGACGAAGCCGGCCTGCGCGCTGTCGGCCAGCGCCTGCGTGCCGAGCATTGGCAAGTGCAGAAGGATGCCGGCATCGACCTGCTGCCGGTGGGCGACTTCGCCTGGTATGACCAGGTGCTTGGTCATTCCCTGGCCTTCGGTGTGATCCCCGAGCGCTTCCGTTCGGCCGCTGGCAAGCCGACGCTGGATACCCTGTTCGCCATGGCGCGCGGCGTCAGCAATGACTGCTGTGGCGGCGCCCATGCACAAGAGATGACCAAGTGGTTCGATACCAACTACCACTATCTGGTGCCGGAATTCAGCGCCGATCAGCACTTCGCCCTGAGCTGGGAACAACTCTTCGAGGAGGTGGACGAGGCCCATGCCCTGGGGCATCGGGTCAAGCCGGTGCTGATCGGCCCGCTGACCTACCTGTGGCTGGGCAAGGTCAAGGGCGGCGACTTCGACCGGCTGGAGCTGCTCGAGCGCCTGCTGCCGGTCTATGGCGAGATCTTCCAGCGTCTGGCCGCGCAAGGCGTGGAGTGGGTGCAGATCGACGAGCCGATCCTGGTGCTGGACTTGCCGCAGGACTGGAAGAACGCCTTCGAGCGCGCCTATAACCTGATCCAGCGCGAGCCGTGCAAGAAGCTGATCGCCACCTATTTCGGCGGCCTGGAAGACAACCTCGGGCTGGCCGCCAACCTACCGGTGGATGGCCTGCATATCGACCTGGTGCGGGCGCCGGAGCAGTACCCGACCATCCTCGACCGTCTGCCGGCTTACAAGGTGTTGTCGCTGGGCCTGGTCAACGGCCGCAACGTCTGGCGCTGCGACCTGGAAAAGGCCCTCGACCTGCTGCGGCACGCTCACGAGCGCCTGGGCGAGCGATTGTGGGTGGCGCCATCCTGCTCGCTGCTGCATAGCCCGGTGGATCTGGCCCGTGAAGACCAGCTCGATGCCGAGCTGAAAAGCTGGCTGGCTTTCGCCGTGCAGAAGTGCCAAGAGGTGGCGCTGCTCGGCAAGGCTCTGGCTACTCCCGAGGCTGCTGAGGTGCAGGCTGCACTGCAGGCGAGCCGCGCGGTGCAGGCCGCACGTAATGCCTCGACGCGCATTCACAAGCCCGAGGTGCAGGCGCGCCTGGCCGCGATTCGTCCGCGTCATGCCCAGCGCCAGTCGCCGTTCGCCGAACGCATTGGCAAGCAGCGCGAGCGCCTGCAATTGCCCGTGCTGCCTACCACCAGCATCGGCTCCTTCCCGCAGACCTCGGCCATTCGCCTGGCACGCCAGGCATTCAGGCAAGGCAAGCTGAGCCAGGCCGACTACACCGAGGCCATGCATGCCGAAATCCGCCATGCCGTGCAGGTGCAGGAGCGCCTCGGCCTGGACGTGCTGGTGCATGGCGAGGCCGAGCGTAACGACATGGTCGAGTACTTCGCCGAGCAGCTCGACGGCTACGCCTTCACCCGCTTCGGCTGGGTACAGAGCTACGGTTCGCGCTGCGTCAAGCCGGCACTGATCGTCGGTGACCTGAGCCGGCCCAAGGCCATGACGGTGGAGTGGATCCGGTACGCCCAGGGTCTGACCGACAAGGTAATGAAAGGCATGCTGACCGGCCCGGTGACCATGCTGATGTGGTCGTTCCCGCGCGAGGACGTGTCCCGTGAGGTGCAGGCCAGGCAACTGGCGCTGGCGATTCGCGACGAGGTGCTGGATCTGGAGGCGGCCGGTATCCGAATCATCCAGATCGACGAGGCGGCGTTCCGCGAAGGCCTGCCGCTGCGCCAGGCGGCCTGGCCGCAGTATCTGGACTGGGCCACCGAGGCCTTCCGCCTGTCCGCCAGCGGTGTGCGCGACGAAACGCAGATTCACACCCACATGTGCTACAGCGAATTCAATGACGTGATCGAGTCCATCGCGGCGATGGATGCCGATGTCATCACCATCGAAACCTCGCGTTCGGACATGGAGCTGCTGGAGGCCTTTGAGCGCTTCGCCTACCCCAACGAAATCGGCCCTGGTGTGTACGACATTCACTCACCGCGTGTGCCCGACAGCGCCGAGATGGCCGGGCTGCTGCGCAAGGCGGCGCGGCGCATCCCGCTGGAACGGCTGTGGGTCAATCCCGATTGTGGGCTGAAGACCCGCGCCTGGCCGGAAACCGAAGCGGCGTTGGTGAACATGGTGGCAGCGGCCAGAAAACTGCGTGCCGAGCTGGCCTGATTTCAGCCCTGAGGCTGACCCATGTTCAAGCACTCCGCGTTACTTCTGGGTTACCTTAGGTTCAGGCGCGTGCAGAGCCCGCCCAGGAGGGCGAACGGAATCGTTGTGGAAGAGGTTGAGCGACATGGATGTCGCGAGAGCCGTGATGGGCCAGGGATGGCCCTTCGCGGCGGGCCTCTGGAACGGCGATGGAGTGAGCGAACCCTCGCGCAGCGAGGGCCGGATGACCGGGCGGAGGGTTTTGGTTACTTTTGCCCGTCAAAAGTGACTCGCCCGGGAGGGCGAAACAGGAGCTATCAGCAGAACGCCGATAAGCGGCTTGAGCATCGAAAATACCCCACGCACTCACACAAGCTTGCCAATCCGGTGTCAACCAAGCACTCCCCCTAAGATGTGACTCACCATGAAAAAGGCCGCCCGAGTGGGCGGCCCTGTTCGTGGGTGTCGTGGTCAGTTGGTATACACCGGGCCAACCCCCAGCCCCCAGAGGATCACCGAGCTGGCGATCATCGCCACCAGCACCACCAGACCTACCGCCAGCACTGAGCTGGAGAACATGAAACCCTCGTCCTCGGGGATGTTCATGAAGGTGGGGATGCCGACATACAGCAGGTACACCGTGTAGCAGATCGCCACCGTGCCGACGATCATGCCCAGCCACAGGTGCGGGTACAGCGCCGCCAGGCCACCGATGAACAGCGGCGTCGCGGTGTAGGCGGCGAACACCACGCATTGCGTCAGGTTGGGATTGGCGTCGTAGGTGCGCGCCATCCAGTGGATGAAGGCACCCATTACCGCCACGCCGGCGAGCATCGCCAGATAGGACATGAACGCCATGCTCATCGCGCTGGCTTCGGTGAGCATGACGGGTGGTCGGTCGCCGATGGCCCAGCCGACCTGAGTGGTACCAATGAAGGCCGAAATGGCCGGGATGGCTGCAAGCAGCAGTACGTGGGTCAGGTACATGTGGCTGATGCTTTCTTCCTCGCCACGGATTTCCTGCCACTCCTGATCGGGATGGGTGAAGAGCCCCCAGACGTGATGGATCATGCCAAACACCTCCTCTTGTAATGACGGTCGCTCCCATAGCGCCCGGCGCGCATGACCAGCGCCACCGGGTACCCAGGTCGAGTCTGTGCGACCTTATGTCGCAGTATAGGATGGGTCTGCAGGGGGCGTAGTGCCTGGCTTTAGAGTGAATCGCTCTCTACGGCTCAGTTGTAATAGCGGGTCAGAATTTCCATGGCCTTGTTGATCGACTGCAGGCGCTGCGTGCTGCCGCCTCGATCCGGATGGTGCAGGCTGACCAATTGCCGATAGCGCTGCTTGATCCGGGGCAGGTCGAGCGGCTGGTGATCATCGAGCTCGAACAGTTGCAGGGCGGCGAGCTTTTCCTCGCCACCTTGCATGCGCGTCCAGAAACTGGTCAGCAGGCGTTCGACGTCCTGCTCGTCGGTTTCGCGCAGGTGGCCCATATCCAGGTAGTAGTCGCGCAGCGCATCGCGTTCGCTCAGGGCCGCGTCGCCCGCATGGTAGGGCAGCAGGCGAATGCACAGCGGACTGATCTCGAGCAAGTGGCTCTGCTGCTGCCAGAGCGTATCGCGCAGGCGGTAGAGGGCGTTGAACAGCAGGAAGTGGGTGCGAAACAGCACCAGCTTGTCGGTCAGCGGCAGGTTGGGCAGGTGGCCACTGTGGCGGGCCTTGAGCTGCTGGATCAGGGCGTATTCGGCCAGGCCGTCTGGCGCGGCCTGGAGCAGTTGCAGCACCTGTTCGGCGAGATCCTGGCTGGGGTCTAGGTCGTCATTCATCGGCCCAGACTAGCATTTCATTGCGGGCGGGGTAGGGGCGCGGCGCCATTGTGCGTAAAATGTCGCGCTTTCGTTCCCACTCCCTCGGATTTCGACGCACCATGGGCACCCTTTCGGTCAACCAGAACAAACTGCAGAAGCGCATTCGCCGCCTGGCCGGCGAAGCCATCACCGACTTCAACATGATCGAGGATGGCGACAAGGTGATGGTCTGCCTGTCCGGCGGCAAGGACAGCTACACCATGCTCGACGTGCTGCTGTATCTGCAGAAGGTGGCGCCGATCAAGTTCGAGATCGTCGCGGTGAACATGGATCAGAAGCAGCCAGGCTTCCCCGAGCACGTGCTGCCGGCCTATCTGGAATCCATCGGCGTGGCCTACCACATCATCGAGAAGGACACCTACTCGGTGGTCAAGGAGAAGATCCCCGAGGGCAAGACCACCTGCTCGCTGTGCTCGCGCCTGCGTCGCGGCACCCTGTACACCTACGCCGACGAGATCGGCGCGACCAAGATGGCCCTGGGGCATCACCGCGACGACATCCTGGAAACCTTCTTCCTCAACATGTTCTACGGCGGCACGCTCAAGGCCATGCCGCCCAAGCTGCTGTCCGACGACGGTCGCAACGTGGTGATCCGCCCGCTGGCCTACTGCGCTGAGGCCGATATCGAGGCCTACAGCCAGCTCAAGCAGTTCCCCATCATCCCGTGCAACCTCTGTGGCTCGCAGGAGAACCTGCAGCGCCAGGTGGTCAAGGAGATGTTGCAGGAGTGGGAGCGCAAGAGCCCGGGGCGTGTCGAGATCATGTTCCGCGCCCTGCAGAACGTGCACCCCTCGCAACTGGCCGACCGCAACCTGTTCGACTTCAAGAGCCTGAAGATCGACGACAGCGCCACGCCGCGCTTTCTCGATGTGATGAGCCTGTAGGGTGGATCACGCTTTACCGATCCACCGTGCAGCGGATTGGTGGATGTAAAAGGCGACATCCACCCTACGCCCCACTCACGGGTTCGAGCCACTCGTGGGAGGGGCTTTAGCCGCGACGCTTGCCAGGCCACAAACGCCTGGAGTAAGGTTCGGCCATCGCTTTGGAGAATTCCATGTCCGCCAGCCTCAACCTCCTGTCCATGCTGCAAGCCGGTGCCACGCGCGCCGCGTTGGCGCGTGCGCAGTTGCTCGTGGCTGCAGCGTATTACTTCTTTGGGTATTGGTTTAGCCACAGGCGCGCCTGATACCCCACAGGCGGCCTGAGATGACAGGGTCGCCACCAGAGACGTTTTGCAGAAAACCCCCGGTCGGCAACCCGACCGGGGGTTTTGTTTTTTCCGGCCGAAAACGGCCACAGATCGAGGACTTACAGATGAACCGTTATTACCGCAACTACCGCTACGACTGGCGATTTAGCAGCGTCACCACCGCCCTGACACCTTTGCCACGAACACTCAGCTAGCGCCGCCGCGGCAACGACCGCGCCGGCCAAGGAACCGCCAGATCATGAATGCATCCGTCTCCGCTCAACTCGCTTCCAGCATCACCCCCATTACCCGCCGCAGCGCCCAGCCGCTGCCCAGCCCTGCCGTACTGCGCCAACGTCTGCCACTGTCCGCCGCACTGGCCGAACGCATCGCCGTCGACCGTGACGCCATCCGCGCCGTGCTCGATGGCACCGATTCGCGCCTGCTGGTGGTGGTCGGCCCCTGTTCCCTGCACGACCGCGCCAGCGCCCTCGAATACGCCGAACGCCTGGCCGAACTGGCGCCGCAGGTGAGCGACCAACTGTTGCTGGTGATGCGCGCCTACGTGGAAAAACCGCGCACCACCGTGGGTTGGAAGGGGCTGCTGTACGACCCGCATCTCGATGGCAGCGGTGACATGGCCGAAGGCTTGCGCCTGTCGCGGCAACTGATGCTGGACATCCTCGAGCGCGGCCTGCCGCTGGCCACCGAGTTGCTGCAACCCATGGCCGCCGGTTACTTCGACGATCTGCTTGGCTGGGCCGCCATCGGTGCGCGTACCAGCGAGTCGCAGGTGCATCGCGAGATGGTCAGTGGCCTGGATCTGCCGGTGGGCTTCAAGAACGGCACCGATGGCAGCATCGGCATCGCCTGCGACGCCATGCGCTCGGCGGCGCACCCGCACCAGCACTTCGGCATCGACGACCTCGGTCATCCGGCGTTGCTGCACACCGCTGGCAACCCGGACACCCATCTGGTGCTGCGCGGTGGCCACGGCGCACCGAACCATAATGCCGCCAGCGTCGCGGCCGCGCGTGAGGCGCTGCAGCGCCAGGGTATCGCGCCGCGCATCATGGTCGACTGCAGCCACGCCAACAGCGGCAAGGATCCGCTGCGTCAGCCGGCGGTGCTGGAAAGCGTGATCGACCAGCGCCTGGCCGGCGACACGAGTCTGCGCGGGGTGATGCTGGAGAGCCACCTGTTCGAGGGTTGCCAGGCGCTGTCCGGCGAGCTGCGTTACGGCGTCTCGATCACCGATGGCTGCCTGGGCTGGAGTGGCACCGAGCTGGCGCTGCGTCAGGCGGCCGAGCGTTTGCGCTCTTGAGTCTTGCGAGAGGTGAGCATCTGCGTGCAGGCTTCGTCGTCCGTTCCATGAAGGATTCGATTCATGCGTGATTACAAGTGGCTGCACGCGTTCTGCCTCAATCGCTTCGGCTCTGCCAAGGCCCTGGAAGCCATGCTGCCGCAGCCGCGCAGCGAGGCCGAGCTGCGCGCGCTGAGCGATGACCGCTACCTGTCCCTGATCAGCTTGCGCATCTTCCGCGCCGGCCTCAAGCACAGCCTGGTGGACGCCAAGTGGCCGGCGTTCGAGGAGGTGTTCTTCGGCTTCGACCCGGAAAAGGTGGTGCTGATGGGCGCCGAGCGTCTGGAGAACCTGATGCAGGATGCGCGTTTGATCCGTCATCTGGGCAAGCTCAAGAGCGTGCCGCGCAATGCCCAGTTCATCCTCGATGTGCGGGCGGGGCGTTTGTCGGGCAGTCCCTCTTCCGGCGCTGCGCGCCACCTTCTCCCAGAGGGAGAAGGCCATCAGACTCGGCCTGCGGCCGATTTTTCTTTCGGCGCCCTGATCGCCGACTGGCCGGTGAGCGATATCGTCGGACTGTGGAAGTACCTGGCCAAGCACGGCAACCAGCTCGGCGGGCTGTCGGCGCCGCGCTTTCTGCGCATGGTGGGCAAGGATACCTTCATCCCCACCGACGACATGGTCGCCGCGCTCAAGGCGCAGAACATCATCGACAAGGCGCCGACCAGCCAGAAGGATCTCGCTGCGGTGCAGGCGGCCTTCAACCAGTGGCAGGCCGAGAGTGGGCGGCCGTTGTGTCAGCTATCGGTGATGCTGGCGCATACGGTCAATCACTGAGTCGTTTGCCTGCGTAGCCCGGATGCAATCCGGGGCAGTTCGCGCAAGGGTTCCCGGATTTCATCCGGGCAGCAGACCTTTGTCGCCTCGCCGCGCCTCGCGAAACTCTCCCGGGGTCCGCCCGGTCCAGCCCTTGAAGCTGCGGTGGAAGGAGCGCGCCTCGGTGAAACCCAGGTAGCTGGCGATGTCCTGCACGGCCAGATCGCTGTGCAACAGATAGTGCTCGGCCAGCTCCTGGCGCAGTTCGTCGAGGATCTGCTGATAGCTGGTGCCAGCCTGTTGCAGGTGGCGCTGCAGGGTGCGCACGGTCATGGCGAACCTTTCCGCCACCCGTTCCTTGCGTGGCAGACCATCCTTGAGCAGCAGGCGCAGGGCGTTCTTCACCCGCTGCGGCAGCGGCTCATCGTCACCCAGCTCGGCCATCAGCGCCAGGGCATGTTCCTCCAGGGTACGCAGCAGGTTGGCATCGGCCTGGCGCAGGGGCAGTTCGAGGACGTCCAGCGGCACCAGCAGGGCGTTGCAGGGTTGGCCGAAGCGCACCGGGCAGCCGAACAGTTGCTGGTACTCCTCGAGGGCCGTTGATTCAGGTTGCGGGTGCTCGAACCAGACCGCGTGCGGTGCGCGTTCGCTGTTGCTGAGCCAGCGCGCATACAGCAGCCAGGATGCCAGCACGTTTTCCACCAGGTGTCGGCGCACCTCAGCCTGGGTCTGCTGGCAGCTCCAGATCAGGCGCAGATGGTCGCCGGCCATTTCCAGGCGGCTGCTGCCCATCTCGCCGACCAGCTTCTCGTAAGGCACGATGCGACTCATGGCTTCGCCGAGGGTGGCGCAGTTCATGGTGATGTAGCCGAGCACGCTCCATGAACCGGGCTGCACGAAGCGTGCGGCGTGAAGGCCGAACAGCGGGTCGACGGACTGGGCGAGCAGATGGGCCAGCAGACGTTCATGCTGGCTGCAGGGGATGCGTTGGCTGTGGTCATAGAGCAGGGCAGCGTCGAGCCCGGCCGCGTTCAGCGCCGCCTGGATGTCCAGGTCGAGATGCTGGGCCTGGCGCAGGTAGGTGCTCAGGCTGGCGATGGAGGTGGAGCCTGGGGTGTGCATGTGATCTTGTCGTTGTCGGCTGCCTGCTGCCAGGCATGTGCCGACGAACCCTAGCATGAATGCCTGGGCACGGGCAGCGCAGGATGGGCGGCTACCATCCTGCACTTCGCTCAGCGCAGATCCACCAGCACGATTTCGCTGTCTTCCTCGGCTTCGATGCGGATCGAAGTCTCATCGGCAATGGCCACGCCATCGCGCGCCTTGGCGGCGACGCCGTTGACCGCGAAACGCCCCGTGGCCCCCACCAGATAAGCCTTGTGCCCGGGTTGCAGGCTGTATTCGGCGCTTTGCCCGGCCTCGATCGTGGCAGCCACCAGACGGGCATCGGTGCGGATGGGCAGGGCATCGTTGTCGCCCGCGAAGCCGCTGGCCAGGGTGATGAAGGCGCCGGCGCGATCCCCCTTGGGAAAGGGCTTGGCGCCCCAGGAAGGCGGCAGGCCTGTCTGGGTGGGCTGAATCCAGATCTGGAAGATCCGGGTGGTTTCGTGCTCCAGGTTGTATTCACTGTGGGCGATGCCGCTGCCGGCGCTCATCACCTGCACGTCGCCGGCTTCGGTGCGGCCTTTGTTGCCCAGGTTGTCCTGGTGGGTGATGGCGCCTTCGCGTACATAGGTGATGATCTCCATGTCACGGTGCGGGTGCGGCGGGAAGCCTGATTGCGGGGCGATTTCGTCATCGTTCCAGACGCGTAGGCGGCCCCAGTTCATGCGCTGTGGGTCGTGATAGTCGGCGAAGGAAAAATGATGGCGGGCGTTCAGCCAGCCGTGATGGGCTGCGCCGAGTTGCTCGAACGGACGTACTTCGATCATGGTCAATCCTCTTGGCTTGCCAGGGAGAAGCCCCTTGGCAAGGGGCGATGACGCCATGATGATTTCGCTTGAATCGATTTAATAGAGCAAATTCTGCGCTATAAGAATCTATTGATTCGATATGTTGGTCACTGCAGCGCGCTACGGGGGAATGGCGATGAGCAAACGCAAGGCCTGGTTGATCCTGCATGGCAAGCAGGCGCTGAACGAGGAAGTCAGGGCGGCGGTGCATGGTATGCGCGAGCAGGGCTGGGAGATCGCCGTGCGCCTGACCTGGGAAGCAGGCGATGCCCAGCGGCTGGTCGGCGAAGGCCTGGCGGCCGGCTACCCGATATTGATCGCTGGCGGTGGTGACGGCACCTTGCGCGATGTCACCGAGGCTTTGATCGAGCACGGCGGCCAGGCCAGCCTGGCGCTATTGCCGTTGGGCACCGCCAACGACTTCGCCCGCTCGGCCGGAATAACCCCGACACCCGCCGCGGCACTGGCGCTGCTCGACGTGGAGCCGGTGGCGGTGGATGTCGGCCTGGCCGGGGAGCGCGTGTTCCTCAACATGGCCACCGGCGGTTTCGGCTCCAACGTCACGGCCCATACGTCGGAGGAGCTGAAGAAAGTGCTCGGTGGCGCCGCCTATCTGCTCACCGGGCTTAGCCGTTTTTCCGAGGTGCGCGCAGCGGCCGGGCATTTTCGTGGGCCGGATTTCGAGTGGCAGGGTGAGTTCCTCGCCCTGGGCATCGGCAACGGCCGCCAGGCCGGTGGCGGGCATGTGCTATGCCCGGAGGCTGTGGTCGATGACGGTCTATTGGATGTCTGCATCCTGCCCGCCGCCTCCGATGTGATCGGCACCTTCGGCACGCTGTTGTCCGGTGGCATTCTCGGTTTGCAGAGCGTAGCCATCAGCGCTCGACTACCCTGGCTGGAGGTGGATGCGCCAGAGGGGCTCGACCTCAACCTCGATGGCGAGCCCATGGTCAGCCGTGAGCTGCGTTTCGCCGCCAAGCCGAGTGCACTGAGTTTGCACCTGCCACTGCACTCGCCGTTGCTGCACGCTGGTCAGGCGCAAGGTGCTAAGGCATGATGGCTGGGCGCCAGCGATCTTCAGTCTGCCGGCTGCCTGCCGATATGCCGAAGGCAGGCTCGCAGGTCGCTGAAAAACTGCCTGCGTTGGCAATACTGCGGTAAAGCCGACCTGAAAATGCTCATTTACAGCAGGTAAACTGCGCTTTTTCGGTCGTCTTTGCCTTGTCTTGCCTGCCTCGTCTACGTTTTTCAACGGCCTGCTAGACTCAATAAACACCATGGGAGCGCGTGATGGCCGGCATTCTTGATTCAGTGGATCAACGTACACAGCTAGTCGGTGAAAACCGTCTGGAAATCCTCATGTTCCGTCTGGCCGGGCGTCAGCTCTTCGCGATCAACGTGTTCAAGGTGCAGGAAGTCCTGCAACTGCCCAAGCTGACGCTGATGCCACAGCGCCATCGCTTCGTCTGCGGGGTAGTCAACCTGCGCGGCCACACCCTGCCGGTGATCGACCTGTCCCAGGCCATCGGCATGCGCCCGCTGGTGCCGGACGAGCACAGCACCATCATCGTCACCGAATACAACCGCTCCGTGCAGGCCTTCCTGGTGGGCAGCGTCGACCGCATTCTCAACCTCAACTGGGAATCGATCCAGCCACCGCCCGGTGGTGCCGGGCGTCAGCACTACCTCACCGCCATCACCAAGGTCGACGACCAGATCGTCGAGGTGATCGACGTGGAGAAGGTGCTGGCCGAGATCGTGCCGATGAGCACCAAGGTGTCCGCCGAAAAACTCGCCGACCCCTTGCTGGAGAAGGCTCGTGGCCGCGAAGTGCTGCTGGTGGACGACTCCAGCGTGGCGCTGAGCCAGTTACGCGACACCCTCACTCAGTTGGGCATGCGTCTGCACATGGCCAGCGATGGCCTCAAGGCGCTCAACATGCTCAAGGCCTGGGCCGACAGCGGCGCGGTGATGACCGACAAGCTGCTGATGGTCTTCACCGATGCCGAGATGCCGGAAATGGACGGCTATCGCCTGACCAGCGAAATCCGCAACGATCCGCGCCTCAAGGATCTCTACGTGGTGCTGCACACCTCCCTGTCCGGCAGCTTCAACGAAGCCATGGTGAAGAAGGTCGGCTGCGACGGTTTCCTCTCCAAGTTCCAGCCGGACAAGCTGGTGGATGTGGTGCGCGCCCGTCTCGCCCTCGACGAGCCTGCCTGAGCGCTTGTGATCCCTGCCGGCAATTCGTATAAGGACGTTTTGCCGGCCGAGGGTCTGTTGCCGTTTCGACGCGAGCCGCGTTGCTGCATCAAATTGCGCCATGGCCGGGCGGCGTTCCGCGAGGCGCGGGATGCAGGTAATGGTCGTTCCCTTGCCAAATCCCGCAACGACGCATGGCGCAATTTGCCGCGCAACCCGAAGGGACGGGCCTGTTTTTGCGCGATGCCGCGTTACTCGTCGCTTATTTGGAATGACCAAACTTCGCTCCCCGCGCCTTGCCTCGCGCAAAAACAGGCTCCGTCGCGGCCGTGCGCGAAACGTCAACAGACCCTGGAGAACCCGATCATGTTGAGCCTTTCCGAGTTGTATCGCTATCCGCTCAAGTCCGGGCGGGGCGAGGCATTGCAGCGCAGTGCCGTCGATGGCCTGGGGCTCAATGGCGACCGCCGCTGGATGCTGGTCGAGGCCGCCACGGGCCGGTTCATCACCCAACGCCTGCTACCGCAGATGAGCCAGCTTTCGGCGCTGTACGACGCGCGCGGCGGCCTGAACCTGAGCGCCGCCGGGCATGGCGAGCTCAGCGTCGCGCTGCCCGACCCCGAGCAGGATCTGCGTGGTGTGACCGTCTGGCAGGACAGCCTGCGTGTGCCCGATGCCGGTGACGAAGCCGCCGCCTGGCTCAGCGACCTGCTGGGCCGCCCCTGCCGCCTGGTACAGGTGCCCGAAGCACGCACCCGTCAGGTGGATACCGCCTACGCCCAGCCGGGCGATCGCGTGGCTTTTGCCGATGGTTTTCCCTTGCTGCTGATCGGCCAGGCCTCGCTGGACGATCTGATGCAGCGCGTTGGCCGGCCGCTGTCGATGCTGCGCTTTCGCCCCAACCTTGTGGTAACGGGCAGCGAACCTTACGCCGAGGATGGCTGGAAACGCATTCGTATCGGCGCGGTGGAGTTCGAGGTGGCCAAGGGCTGCAGCCGTTGCATCCTGACCACCGTCGACCCGCAGAGCGGCGAGCGCAGCGCCGATCGCGAGCCGTTGGCCACCCTCAAGACCTACCGCGAGCGCGAAGGTGCGGTGTACTTCGGGCAGAACCTGCTGCCCCGTGGTGTCGGCGAGCTGCAACTGGGCATGCCGGTGGAAGTGCTCGAATAAGGCCTGGCCCCCTTCGCTCCTACAGGATCAGGCGCGCTCCACGCTGGCCGGCGTGCGGCGCATCAGCACCTTGCCGTGGCGCACCGACACCAGCGCGTGGCCCTGGCTGCGCACCATCTCGTAATCGTCCGGCGCCGAGAGGATCAGCAGGTTGGCCGGGCGATTCACTTCCAACCCATAACGATCACCCAACGCCAGCGCGCGCGCCGAGTTGTCGGTGATTAGATCCAGGCTGCGCTTGAGGTCTTCGTAGCCGAGCATGTGGCAGATGTGCAGGCCGGCTTCGAGGATACGCAGGATGTTGCCGTTGCCCAGCGGGTACCAGGGGTCGACGATGGAGTCCTGGCCGAAGCAGACGTTCATCCCAGCGCGGTCGATCTCCGCCACGCGGGTCAGGCCCCGGCGTTTCGGGTAGCTGTCGAAGCGCCCCTGCAGGTGGATGCTCTCGGTGGGGCAGGAGATGAAGCTGATGCCGCTCATCTTCAGTAGGCGGAACAGTTTGGAGCAGTAGGCGTTGTCGTAGGAACCCATGGCCGTGGTGTGGCTGGCGGTGACCCGCGCGCCCATGCCACGCACGCGGGCTTCTTCGGCCAGCACTTCGAGAAAGCGCGATTGCGGGTCGTCGGTCTCGTCGCAATGCACGTCCACCAGGCAGCCGGTGTGTTCGGCCAGATCCATGAGGAACTTGATCGACGCCACGCCCTGGTCGCGGGTGTTCTCGAAGTGCGGGATGCCGCCGACCACATCAGCGCCCAGTTTGATGGCCTGCTCCATCAGCGCGCGACCATTGGCATAGGACTCGATGCCCTCCTGCGGAAAGGCGACGATCTGCAGGTCGATCAGATGGCGGGTTTCCTCGCGCACTTCGAGCATGGCCTTGAGCGCGGCCAGTGTCGGGTCGGTGACGTCGACATGGGTGCGCACGTGCTGAATACCATGGTCGACCAGCATGTCGATGGTCTTCTTGGCGCGGGTCTTGGTATCTTCATGGGTGACCAGTGCCTTGCGCTCGGCCCAGCGCTCGATGCCCTCGAACAGCGTGCCGCTCATGTTCCAGGATGGCTCGCCGGCGGTGAGGGTGGCGTCGAGGTGGATGTGCGGCTCGACGAAGGGCGGCACCACCAGGTTGCCGGCGGCGTCCAGGTCGCCCTCGGCCATGGGATGCAGGGCGTGTTGGGCTTCGATGGCGGCGATGCGCTCGCCATTCAGGGTGATGCGGTGCAGGCCATCGCGGCCGCGCAGGCGGGCATTGTGGATGATCATGGAAGTTCCTCTCAGGCAGGCGCCGACAGGCGCCGGATCAACAGCGCGACGCTGATGTTCAGGCGGTCGTGCGGATCGTCGAACGAGCAGCCGCTCAGCGCTTCGATGCGCTGTAGACGGTAGCTCAGGGTATTGCGGTGAACCTCCAGGCGCTGCGCGGCCAGGGCCAGGTTGCCGTTCTCGGCGAACCAGGCTTCCAGGGTCGGCATCAGCACCGGTTGGTGGCGCGAGTCGTCGCCGATCAGCGGGCCGAGCACGCGCTCGACGAAGCGATCGAGCAAGCTGCGATCACGAATCGCGCCGAGCAGTTCCAGCACGCCCAATTCATTAAAACTGCACAGGCCCAGGCGCTCCGGGAAGCGCTGTGCCACGCCCAGGGCCTGGCGTGCCTCGCCCAGGCCCTGAGCGAAACGCGGCGTCTCGCAAGCGGCGCTGCCCAGGCCGAGGAACAGCCTTAGCGGGCCAAGCTGCGGGCGCAGTTCGTCGAGCAGCCGGGTCATGGCCTGGCGGTTTCGCCCTTCGGCCTGGGCATCGGAGCAGGGCAGCAGGGCGATCCAGTGCCGGCCCTGGCTGACCAGCGGCAGGGCGTCGCCCAGTTCGCCGAGGCATTGCTCCAGGCGTCGTTGCAGCAGTTGCTGGCGGCTTTGTAGCTGGCGCTCGGCGTCCTCGTCAGGCAGGTCGCCGAACAGTTGCTCGCTGCCATCGAGGCGCAGCAGCGCCACCTGACGTGGCACATGCAGTGCCAGACCGAGGCTGTCGCCGCGTTGCAGCAGCAGGTCGAGCGATTGGTAATCGCCGTCGAGCACCTGTTCCAGTACGTGCTGGCGCGAACGGCCGAGCTGCTGCGCCTGCACCAGCGCGGTGCCGATGGCCTGGGTGACCACCACCATCTTCAGCGCGTAGGGCTGCTCGATCAGCGGCAGGTTCAGGCGTTCGGCTTCTGCGATGACGCTGGGCGGGATGGCCTGGATGAATTCGGCGCCGGTGAGGATGACCAGGCCGGCGACCACCCGCTCATGGCCTTCGCGCACCAGGCGCAGCAGGTTGGTTTCGTCACGCGGGTGGTTGATGCCGGTGACGAAGATCAGCTCGCCGCCCATCACCCAGTCGGCGATGCCCTCGTTCTCGGCCACGTAGGGCCAGCGCACGGCATTATCGCGCCCGGCCTGGCCGGCACGCAGGCGCATGCTGGCCAGATCGGGCAGGGCGAGTACGTCGGCGACGGTCAGGCTCACGCGCCCGCTACCTGCTGACGGCCGACCAGGGCCTTGTTCGCCTCGAACAGCACCACGTAGGCCACGGCAGCCACGGCAATACCCACCAGCGGCGCGACCCAGGGCGAGAAGTAGGCGCTCAGCGCCCCGATCAGGTAGGCGCCCAGGCCGACCCAGTTGAACGCCGGCAGGCGCACCTCGGCCAGTTTCGGATAACGCGCGCGGTGGCCGTAGAAAAAATCGGCCATGATCACGCCACCAATCGGCGGGATGATCGAGCCGAGCAGGATCAGGAAGGGAATCAGCATCTCGTACATGCCGCCGATGGCCAGCAGCGTGCCGATACCGGCGCCGACCAGGGTAACGGTCTTGCGCTTGCCGGTGCGCAGCAGGTTGCAGCCGGCGGCGGCGAAGTTGTAGATGGTGTTGTCCTGGGTCGTCCACAGGTTGAGGAACAGCATGATCACTGCGGCCATGGACAGCCCCTGCAGCACCAGCACCTCGACCACGTCCGGCTGCTGGTAGACGATGGCGCCGTAAGCCCCGGTGACGATCATCAGGCCGTTGCCGATGAAGAAGCCGAACAGGCTGGCCAGCACCGCGACGCGGCCGCTCCTGGCGAAGCGCGTCCAGTTGGTGGCCTGGGTGGCGCCGCTGACGAAGGTGCCGAACACCAGGGTGATGGCCACGCTCAGGCTCATGCTCTCCTTGGGCTCCACCGCCAGCAGGCCGGCGAGGCCGCCGATATCACGGGTGGCGATCCACAGCGAGACCACCAGCAGCACCAGCATGGCCGGCACGGCGACGCGCGAAAGCAGATCCAGGCCCTTGTAGCCGACGAAGGCGGTGAGGCAGAAGCCGAAGCCGAACAGCACCATCAGCGGGATGGTCAGGCCTTCGGGCAGGCCGAGTATCTTCACCAGCACGATGGCGATGGTCGCCGTGCCCCAGGCGTACCAGCCGATCTGGGTGAAGCCGAGGAGCATGTCGGACAGTTTGCTGCCCACCTCGCCGAAGCAGAAACGGCCCATCAGCACCGAGTTCAGCCCGCTGCGGCAGGCGATAAGGCCCAGTACGGCGGCATACAGGCCGAGCAGCAGGTTACCGATCACCGCGGCCCAGAGCAGGGTGGTGAAGTCGAAGGCCATGCCGATCTTGCCGCCAGCGAACATGGTGGCAGTGAAGAAGGTGAAACCGAACAGCAGGATGGCGGTGGAAAACAGCCCTTGGCGAGCGCCGTTGGGCACCTCGCTCAGGGGGTAATCGCTATCGGGGGTGGCGTTGCTCATGGGCCTGGCTCCGGTGTGGGTGTTGAGGCCTTGGCGATAGCAGGGGGCGTGCCAGGTTTCACGGGCTTTTCACCCTGGGCGAGGTGATCAAGAGGTTTTGTGCAAAGCGCACAATAAAAAGCGCTCAGAGAGCGCTTGGGTCGTTCAGGTTTGTGAGTGTAGAACAAAAATGGTGCGAGGCGAGGGCGCCGCGCACCAGTCTGTGGCTGATCAGTTGACCGTCACCTGCGGCATCGGCGGCATGGTCACGGTTTGCTCGGCGCTGGGTGCGAGCACTTCGGCTTCGCCGTCCACCACTTGCTTGCCGTCCTGGTTGAACACGCGGGTGGCGATGCGCACGCGGTTCTTCGGCAGTTTTTCCAGCACTTCCAGCTTCACGGTGAGGGTGTCGCCGAGCTTCACCGGGCGGGTGAACTTGAGTTGCTGGCCGAGGTAGATGGTGCCCGGGCCGGGCAGGTTGCAGGCGATGGCGGCGCTGATCAGGGCGCCGGTGAACATGCCGTGGGCGATGCGCTCCTTGAACATGGTCTCGGCGGCGAAGGCGGCGTCCAGGTGCACCGGGTTGTTGTCACCGGACACGGCGGCGAAGAGTTGCACGTCGCGTTCCTCCACCTGCTTCTCGAAACTGGCCTGCTGGCCGACTTCGAGGGCCTCGTAGGGGATGTTGGTTACCTGGGTCATGCTTTGCTCCTTTCATCGCTAATAGGGTGTCGGTCGTGGCCCAGTACCTGCTCGAGCCAAGCGACCAAGTGTTCGCTGACCTCGTCACGGTTGAGCTCGTTGAACAGCTCGTGACGGGCCTCGGGGTAGATCTTCAACTGCACGTCACGCACGCCAGCAGCGTTCAGGGCCTCGGCCAGGTGCTGCAGGCGCTGGCCGTCGCTGACCGGGTCGCGGCTGCCGCCGATCACCAGCAGTGGCAGGTCGGCGTCGATCTGCGCCAGGTTGTCCACCGGGGTGATCTGTTGCAGGCCCTCGAGCAGGTCGCACCACAGTTGCGTGGTGCAGACGAAGCCGCATAGCGGGTCGGTCACGTATTTGTCCACTTCTTGCGCATCGCGGCTGAGCCAGTCGAAGGCCGTGCGGTTGGGCTTGAAGGCCTTGTTGAACGAGCCGAAGGAGAGAAAGTCGATGACCTTGCTGCGCCCCTTCGGCCCCAGGCGCCAGCGCTCGAAGCGGGCGATCAGCCGCGCGGCCTTGTACAGCGCCACCGGCTGGTAGTTGGAGCCGGAGAGGACAGCGCCCTGCAGGCTGCAGCTATGGCCCAACAGGTAGGCCATGCCGATGTAGCTGCCCATGCTGTGGCCGAGCAGGAAGATCGGCACCTGTGGATGCTGCTGGCGAATATGATGGTTAAGGGTGGCCAGGTCTTCGACCACCTTGTGCCAGCCATCCTCGTCGGCATAGTGGCCCAGGGTGCCCTGTTCGGCGCTGCGGCCATGGCCGCGCTGGTCATGGGCATAGAGGTCGAAGCCGGCGCTCACCAGGCGCTCGGCCAGGCGCGCATAGCGCAGGCTGTGCTCGGCCATGCCGTGAGCGAGCATGACGATGGCGCGCGGTGGCGTGTCGCCATGCCAGTGGTTGACGTGCAGGTGCACGCCGTCGCGGGTGGCCATGGGGAAGGCAGTGTGGCGCATGGCGAATCCTTGTGCCGGGGACTGGCGGCATTGTGCACGCTGCAGCCGATCCGGCATAGCGGCAAGGTATCGCCCATCCGGTAAAGATCGGTAACGAATCGCTGCATTTATATCGAGATTCAGGCCATCAATGACGCTTTCGAGCTATAGGCGCAGGGGCTCTGAACTGCTACTTTCCGGGCAGTCAGATCATTTCAGGGGAAGAGGACAACAACAATGCAGCCTGATTTCTGGAACGACAAACGCGCCGCTGGGGTACCCAACGACATCGACCTGTCCAGCTACAAGTCGGTGATCGAGGTGTTCGAGCGTTCCTGCAAGCGCTTCGCCGACCGTCCGGCGTTCAGCAATCTGGGCGTCACACTGAACTATGCCGAGCTGGATCGCCTGTCGGCGGCCTTCGCCGGCTATCTGCAGAAGCACACCGACCTCAAGCCGGGCGACCGCATCGCCGTGCAGATGCCCAACGTGCTGCAGTATCCCATCGCCGTGTTCGGCGCCATGCGTGCCGGGCTGATCGTGGTCAACACCAATCCGCTGTACACCGCCCGCGAGATGCGTCACCAGTTCAAGGACGCCGGCGTGCGTGCGCTGGTGTACCTGAACATGTTCGGCAAGCTGGTGCAGGAGGTGCTGCCGGATACCGAGATCGAGTACCTGATCGAAGCCCGGATGGGTGACCTGCTGCCGAGCCTCAAGGGCTGGTTGGTCAACACCGTGGTGAAGAAGGTCAAGAAGATGGTGCCGGATTACCACCTGCCGCAGGCTGTTCCCTTCAAGCAGGTGCTCAAGCAGGGTCATGGCCAGGCGCTGACGCCGGTCAAGACTGGCCATGACGACATCGCCGTGCTGCAGTACACCGGCGGCACCACCGGGGTAGCCAAGGGCGCCATGCTCACCCACGGCAACCTGGTGGCCAACATGCTGCAGGTCGATGCCTGCCTGTCGCAGCTCGGCGAGGACGGCACGCCGCTGATGAAGCCGGGCCAGGAAATCATGATCGCGCCGCTGCCGCTGTACCACATCTATGCCTTCACCGTGAACTGCATGTGCATGATGGTCAACGGCAACCACAACGTGCTGATCACCAACCCGCGCGACATTCCCGGTTTCGTCAAGGAACTGGGCAAATGGAAGTTCTCCGCGTTGCTGGGGCTCAACACCCTGTTCGTCGCGCTGATGGACAACCCCGAGTTCAAGAACCTCGATTTCTCTGCCCTCAAGGTCACCAACTCCGGCGGCACCGCGCTGGTCAAGGCCACCGCCGAGCGCTGGAAGCAGATGACCGGCTGCACAGTGGTGGAAGGCTATGGCCTTACCGAGACTTCCCCCGTGGCCAGCACCAATCCCTATGGTGAGAAGGCGCGCCTGGGCACCGTCGGCATTCCGATTCCCGGCACCGCGTTCAAGGTGATCGACGACGACGGCAACGAGCTGCCGCTGGGCGAGCGCGGCGAGCTGTGCATCAAGGGGCCGCAGGTGATGAAGGGCTACTGGCAGCGCGAGGAGGCCACGGCCGAGGTGCTCGACGCCGAAGGCTGGTTCAAGACCGGCGATATCGCGGTGATCGACCCGGACGGCTACGTGCGCATCGTCGACCGCAAGAAGGACATGATCATCGTCTCCGGCTTCAACGTGTATCCCAACGAGATCGAGGATGTGGTCATGGCCCACCCGAAGGTGGCCAGTTGCGCGGCCATCGGCGTGCCGGACGAGAAATCCGGCGAGGTGGTCAAGCTGTTCGTGGTGCCGCGCGAAGGGGGCGTCACCGTGGACGAGCTCAAGGCCTACTGCAAGGAGAACTTCACCGGCTACAAGGTACCCAAGCACATCGTGCTGCGCGATTCCCTGCCGATGACGCCGGTCGGCAAGATCCTGCGTCGCGAGCTGCGCGACATCGCCTGATCGCCCAGGCCCCTCCGTGCAATTCGGAGGGGCTTGCCTCACTTGCTGGTCATTTGTTGTGTTTTGGTAACGGCCAGTGGGTCGCGCCGACCATCATTCCCGCTTAGATCCCTCCATCGCCTCCACCGTCCGCCTGCTGTCATGTGCTGTAATGCTCAGCCTAGAGGCCTCTGCCAGGCTTTTCAGTTCATGCATCATGTGTGACTGTTTTCATTGGTTTGGTCATTTTATTGACCCGCTAGGCCATCCTTGGTGCTGGTGAGCCTCTGGTAAAGCTGCTACTCTCGGCGCGCTTCCGGCCTGAGGGGCAGTGGGCTGGTAGGCCAAATACACAACAAATAGCCGCCTGTGCGCGGTGAAGATCAGCTGTTGCTTAGGAGTGGGCTTCCATGACCGAAAATTTCTGGAAGGACAAGTATCCCGTTGGGGTGGCTGCCGAAATCGATCCCGACCAGTACCCGAACATACTCGCGGTGCTGAAGGAGTCCTGCCAACGCTTCGCCGACAAGCCTGCTTTCAGCAACCTGGGCAAGACCCTCACCTACGGCGAGATCTACAAACTCTCCGGTGACTTCGCCGCCTATCTGCAGAAGCACACCGATCTCAAGCCTGGCGACCGCATCGCCGTGCAACTGCCCAACGTGCTGCAGTACCCCATCGTGGTATTCGGTGCCATGCGCGCCGGCCTGGTGGTGGTCAATACCAACCCGCTGTACACCGTGCGGGAAATGGAGCACCAGTTCAACGACTCCGGTGCCAAGGCGCTGATCTGCCTGGCCAACATGGCCCACCTGGCCGAACAGGTGGTGCCCAAGACTGGCGTGAAGACGGTGATCGTCACCGAAGTCGGCGACATGCTGCCGACCTTCAAGCGTCTGTTGGTCAACTTCGTGATCAAGCATGTGAAAAAAATGGTGCCGGCCTACAATCTGCCGCAGGCGGTAAGGCTCAATGACGTTCTGGCCAAGGGGCGTGGCCAGAGCTTCAGCGAAGCCAGCCCGAGCAATGGCGATATCGCCGTGCTGCAATACACCGGCGGCACCACCGGGGTGGCCAAGGGCGCCATGCTCACCCATCGCAACCTGGTGGCCAACATGCTGCAGGTCAAGGAACTGATGGGCGCCAACCTCGATGAAGGCTGCGAGGTGCTGATTGCGCCGTTGCCGCTGTACCACATCTACGCCTTCACCTTCCATTGCATGGCGATGATGCTGATTGGCGGCCACAACATCCTGCTCACCAACCCGCGCGACCTGCCGGCGGTGGTCAAGGACCTGGCCAAGTATCGCTTCACCGGCTTCGTTGGCCTCAACACCCTGTTCGTCGCCCTGTGCAACAACGAGGACTTTCGCAAGTTGGACTTCTCCGCGCTGAAGCTCACCGTCTCCGGCGGCATGGCCCTGCAACTGGCCACCGCCGAGCGTTGGAAGCAAGTCACCGGCTGCGCCATCTGCGAAGGTTTCGGCATGACCGAGACCAGCCCGGTGGCCTCGGTCAACCCGTTCAGCGCCATCCAGCTCGGCACCATCGGTATTCCGGTGCCCTCGACCCAATGCAAGATCATCAGCGACGAGGGCCAGGAGCTACCCATCGGCGAGATCGGCGAGCTGTGCGTGAAGGGCCCACAGGTGATGAAGGGCTACTGGCAGCGCCAGGAAGCCACCGATGAAATCCTCGACGCCGACGGCTGGCTGAAGACCGGCGATATCGGTCTGATCCAGGAAGACGGCTACATGCGCATCGTCGACCGCAAGAAGGACATGATTCTGGTGTCCGGCTTCAACGTCTACCCGAACGAGCTGGAAGACGTGCTGGCGACCCTGCCGGGCGTGCTGCAGTGCGCCGCCATCGGCGTGCCGGACGAGAAGTCCGGTGAGGCGATCAAGGTGTTCGTGGTGGTCAAGCCGGGCGAGAGCCTGACCAAGGAACAGGTGATGGAGCACATGCGCGCCAACCTCACCGGCTACAAGGTGCCCAAGGCCGTGGAGTTTCGCGATGTGCTGCCGACCACCAACGTCGGCAAGATCCTGCGCCGCGAACTGCGCGACGAAGAGCTGAAGAAGCTGGGCAAGAAGTGATTCGGGCCTGCTGATGAAAACGCCACCTCCGGGTGGCGTTTTCATTGGTGCCACCTTTCCCGTAGGGTGCGCTGTGCGCACCGCGTTCTTGCTGGGGCGAATCGGTGCGCACGGTGCACCCTACGGCTCAGCACCATGGGCATGCCGGCAAGTCGTGTTGCCAGGCATGGCATGGTGGACTACTCGCCACGCTCGTGAGGCCGCCCTACAGGCCATGAATGGGGCGGGTGTGGAATTGCCCGCTACCCGGAGCGAAGCGGGCGGCCATGGCCATCAGCACCAGGGTGGCCACGGCCATCGCCAGCCAGCTCAGGCGCAGGTCGGCGGTGTACTGGCGTAGCAGGCCTGCCAGGAATGGAGCCGTGGCGGCGATCAGGTAGCCGCCGCCCTGCACGAAGGCCAGCAGGTCGCCGGTCTGCCTTGGGTCGTCCAGGTGATCCTGGGCCACCACCAGCGACAGCGGGAACAGCGCGCCGATGCCGATGCCCAGCAGCAAACAGATCGGCACCGCCAATTGCAGAGGCGCGAAGATCAGACCCAGCAGGCCAGCCAGCAGCGATAGCAGTACCACGCCCAGCAACACGCGACGATCCGGGTAACGTGGCAGCAGGCTCGATGCCAGCAGACCGGCGAACACCTCGCATAGCGTCAGTGCCGCCAGCAGCAGGCCGCTCGACTGCGCGCTCCAGCCCAGCGCCGTGTAGTAAGGCGGCAGCCAGGCCAGCACCAGGGTATAACCTGCCGTACCGACCCCGAAGAAGCTCATCAGCAGCCAGGCTCTGGGCGAGCGCCAGACGTTCAGGTGAGCCGCGTTGCCCGATGCCGCCACAGCTTGTCTCGGTGCGGCGCGTAGCCAGAGCGCGGCCGCCAGCAGAGCGGGCAGTGCCCAGCCAGCCAACGCCCATGACCAGCCCAGCGACTGCGCCAGCCAGGGCGTCAGCGCCGCACCGAAGGCCGCACCGCCCATGATCGCGCAACTGTAGAAGCCGATCAGGCGGCCACTGTCGGCCGCGAAGCGTGACTTGATCAGGCCCGGCAACAGGGCCTGCACGAAGGCGATACCGGCACCGGCCAGCAAGGCCGTCACGATTAGCGTGGAGGCGTCTGGCCGCAGGCCACGCAGCAGGCAGGCAAGGGCGATCAGCAGCACGCCGAGCAGTATCCCGTTGCCTTCTCCCAGACGTTCGCGCAACACCGCGGCGGTCAGGGCGCCGAGCCCCATGATCACCACCGGCAGGCTGGTCAGCAGGCTGGCACCGATATGATCCAGGCCGGTATCGAGCTGGATGCGGTCGAGCAACGGGCCGATGGCGGCCAGCACCGGGCGCAGGTTCAGGCCAAGCAGAACGATGGCGATCAGCAGCAGGCTCTGACGCTTCATGCCTGGGCCTCCTTCGCGCCACGCCAGGCCACCAGCAGCACGCCGCCGACGATGCACAGTGCCGCCAGCAACAGGCTCAGGCTGCCTTGTTCGCCGAGCAGGCCGATGGCGATAGCGGCGCCGGTGATCGCTGCCACCGAACCAATCTGGCTGAGGAATACCGTGCCGGCCAGGTTCTGCAGGATGAAGAACAGCGCGTAGACCGCTGCGAACAGCACCATCTGCGCTGCCAGCAGAGCTACCGCCAGTGTGCTGTCCAGGCGTGGCGAGAAATCTACGCCGAACAGCGTCGTGACGATCAGCAGCAAGGCACCGCCCAGCAACATGCCGGGCGCCAGCGACAGGGGCGTGGCGCCGCTCGGCCAGTAGCGGGCCCGGTAGATGTTGCCCAGCGCCAGGAACAGCGGCACGCTCAGCGCAGCGAGCACCCACAAGATCGGGCCATCACCGCCATGCAATTTGCCCAACGCCAGTATCAGACTACCCGACAAGCCGATGCAGATGCCCAGCAGGCGGATGCGGCTGAGCCCCTCCATGCGCAGCGCCAGGGCCAGCAGGTAGGTGAACAAGGGCGGGAAGGCCAGGCACATCGAGGCGAAACCAGCCCCGACATGGCCGATGGAGCTGAACAACAGAGCATTCGGCACGGCGATGCTGAGCAGCCCTGACGCCAGGTAATAACGCTGTTGCGGCAGGCTCATGCCGGGCCGCTCGCCGCGCCACCAGGCGAACAGCAACAGCAGCAGACCACCGCCGGACAAGCTCCACAGCAGATAGGCCATCGGCTGCCAGCCGATGCTGCCAGCCACCTTGACCAGATTGCTGGTCAGCCCCATCAGCGTGCCGATGCTGAACAGCAGGGCCAGGGCCAGAAGGGGTCGATTGGGGTTGCCGGACATGCAGATGCCTCCTTGGTGTAGATACGCTACGATGGCAACATTCTTTTTGAAAAGTATCTTGATGGCAAGATAAATTGAGGGCGACATGCAAGACCGCGCACAACTGGCCGCTGAACAGTGGCAACGACAGCGGCCCGACCTGGATGGCTTTTCCATGGCCGTGATCGGGCGTTTGGGTGAGCTCAGCCAGGTGATCAGCCGTGATCACCTGCTGCCGTTCTTCGCCGAATACGGCCTGCAGGCCGGCGAATTCGACCTGCTTGCCACCCTGCGCCGCGCGGGCGAGCCCTATGCCCTGATGCCCACTGCCTTGTACGAGAGCGCGATGATCTCCTCGGGCGGCATGACCAGCCGCATCGACCGCCTGGAAAAGGCCGGGTTGATCGAGCGGCGCAAACACCCCAGTGACCGCCGTGGCGTGCTGGTGGCGCTGACCCCGGCCGGTTTCGAGCTGATCGACGGCATGCTCGCAGCCCATGTGGCCAACCTGCAGCGCGTGCTCTCAGGATTGACCGCCGACGAGCAGCGCACGTTGCATGAATTGCAGGGCAAGTTGTTGGCGGGGTTGGCTGAGCGGGAAGGGGCGTAGTTCGATGGCTCCCACGTTCCGGTGTGGGAGCCAGCCCGTGACGCTCTGCGTCACAGCGCAGCACGCAACTGCGCGTGGCGGACGCAGAACGCGGGAACGATCAGCCAGTCTCCGTGCTAACGGTGTAGAGCCTTCTAAACCGTCGGCACCGTCCCGCCATCGATGACGAACTCACTGCCGGTGATGGCCGCGGCGCGTGGGGAGGCGAGGAAGGCGATGAGGTCAGCCACTTCGTCCGGTCTGGATGGACGGCCGAGCGGGATGCCGCCCAGGGCCTGCATGATAATTCGCTTGCCGCCTTCGTAGTCGGTGCCGGCTTCCTGCGCCAGCCGCTCGGCCAGGGCGACCGATGCTTCGGTTTCGACCCAGCCTGGCGACACCCGTACCACCCGAACGCCCTGGGGTGAAACCTCTTTCGACAGGCTCTTGCTGTAGGTGGCCAGCGCCGCTTTGGCTGCAGCGTAAGCGGTGGTGGCTTCCGCCAGGGGCAGGTGGCTCTGGATGGAGGTCACATGGATGATGACGCCCGCCTGGCGTGCCAGCATCGCCGGGAGCAGAGCACGATCCAGGCGTACGGCGGGCAGCAGGTTGAGATCGAATTCGCGCTGCCACTGGGCCTCGTCCAGCACCGCGAAGCCGCCGGCTGGGGCCGATGAGCCGCCCAGCACATGGACGATGATGTCCACCTTGCCCAGGCGTGTGCGGGCACCCTCGATCAGGGCATCGCAGCCTTCGCGCGTCGACAGGTCGGCCTGAATGAACAGCTCGTCCGGCAGATCCGTGTTCGCCTGGCGCGCCGAGGTCAGCACCCTGGCGCCTTCCTGAAGGAAGCGGCTCACTACCGCGCGGCCGACGCCCTTGGTACCGCCTGTGACCAGCACATGCTTGCCGCTCAGCTCGAGGTTCATCACGGTGCGATCTCCAGCGAGCTGATCCGGCCATCCGTTAGCGCGAATAGATGCTTGAGCAGCACCGGGCTGCCGGGGAAGTCACCCGTTACGCGCGCGGTGACGGTCAATGCCTCGTCTCGTTGCGAGGCATCCACGGGCTCGACGCGGTAGCTGAAAGCCTGTCGTGCCTCCCGTTGCCAGGCCACGATGGCATCGATGCCCTGGTGCGTGCGTTTTTCGTCAGTCACCCTGGCATGCGCATGGAAGCAGGTGGCAAGGCGCGTCGCGTCGCCGCCATTGCTGATGGCGAAATAGGTGTTCACGGCTTCGGGCAGGTGCAGGTTCATGGCCTGATTTCCTCTCGTAGTGGGTGGGGCGCTACGGGAGTGATCTTGCTGCCCGATGGATAATTTGCTCAACTGGGACAAAGTTAATGACCTGTCCCTGATTTCAGGATAATCCAATGGCAGACCCGCGCCTGGGCCTCAACGAGTTGGAAGCGGTGCTGGCCGTGGCGCGGCGGGCCTCGTTCCGCCAGGCCGCCATCGATCTCGATGTGTCCACCACCGCCTTGAGCAACACCATCGCCAAGCTGGAGGCCAGCCTGGAAACCCGCCTGTTCAATCGCACCACGCGCAGTGTGTCGCTGACCGAGGCTGGCGCGCTGTACCTGGAACAAGTCGGGCCGGCGCTGCAGGACGTGCGTGCGGCGCTTGATGCGGTGCGCTCGCACAACGCCGGGCCGGCCGGCGCACTGCGCATCAACGCGTTCGCCAGTGCGGCCCGCTCAACCCTGATGCCGCTGGTGCTGGAGTTTCTGCAGCGTTACCCGAACGTGCACATCGACCTGGTGACCGAAGGTCGCCTGGTCGATATCGTGGCCGGCGGGTTCGACCTCGGGGTGCGCGCGGCGAACCTCGTGCCCAGCGACATGATCGTGATCCCCCTCGGGGTGCCGCAACGCTACGCAGTGGTCGGCACACCGGGGTACTTCGAGCAACATGGGCGACCGTGCACCCCGGCGGACCTGCTGCGCCATGCCTGCATCCGCATCCGCCTGCCGAACGGTGCGATCTACCCCTGGCAATTCGAGCGGGCAGGGGAGGTGACGAGGCTCGATGTCAGCGGGCCGCTCACGCTCGATGAGCCCGGCGTGGCCAAGGCGGCGGTACAGGCGGGGGTAGGGCTCGGCTTCTTCATGGAGCATGACGTGCAGGGTGAAATCCAGGCTGGTCAGTTCGAGCGGGTGCTGGAAGGCTGGACACCACCTCGGGATCGGCTGTGCCTGTACTACCCGAACCGCCGTAACCCGTCTGCAGCGCTCAAGGCCTTCACGGCCCTGGCGCGGGAGAACTTGGCCGGCAAGGGCGAACGGGGCTGAGTGCCAGACGATAGAAGCAGCCTGTCTTGCCAAGGGCTATCGATGGCTCTTGGCCTGCGTCTTCGGGTGTGAAGCGAGGTGGACAAGCTTCGCGTTGTCCACCCTGCCCGAGACTTCGCCGTAGGGTGGATGGCGCCTTTTTCATCCACCGTTGCGGCGGATGGCCGAACGACTTCAGTCTTGACCGATTAGGATGAGTGTCCTAATCTCGCTTCATGATTAGGTCGTTTGTCCTATTGGCGCGAGGCTGATACTGAATGACAGGCATGACTACCCGCGAGCGCATCGTCAATGAGGCGGACAGGCTGTTCTATGAGCGGGGCTATGAACACACCTCCTTCGCCGACATCGCCGATGCCGTGGGCATATCCCGTGGCAACTTCTACTACCACCTCAAGAGCAAGGACGAGATTCTGGATGCTGTCATCGAAAAGCGCATGACAGCCATATCAGAGATGCTTCGGGCATGGGAGAACGAGAGCAGTTCTCCCTCCGAGCGCATCAAGCGCTTCATCCTCATCGTGATCACGAATCGGCCGCAGATCATTCGCCATGGTTGCCCAGTCGGCACGCTCTGTAGCGAGCTGGCCAAGCTTGGCCATCCAGCACAACCGCAATCCAACCAGCTATTTGCCCTGTTCCGCTCCTGGTTATGCCAGCAGTTCGTTCAACTGGGGCATGAGGCTGATGCCGATTCGCTCGCGATGCATGTGTTGGCATTCAGTCAGGGCGTTGCAGTGCTCGCCCATGCTTTTCAAGACGAGTGTTTCGTCGAGCGAGAGGCTGAGCGCATGTGCGCATGGCTGGACGCTGTCGCCGGCGAAGCAATGACCAAGACCGAGTGATCACTTCAGGGAGAGCAGTCCCATGTTCATCGTGTTCCTAAGGTTTTCAGCCAGGCGTGATCAGGCTGGTCAGTTGATGCAGGCTCACAAGGAGTGGTTGGCGCGCGGATTCGACGACGGCGTTTTTCTCTTGGCCGGCAGCCTGCAGCCGCAAGCCGGTGGGGTGATTCTGGCCAGTGGGGTTACGCTAGCTCAGCTCGAGGAGCGGCTCAGCAGCGATCCGTTCGTGGTGGAGGACGTCGTGCAGACGGAAATCGTAGCGATGACCCCCTCCAAGGCAGATCCTCGACTGCAGTTCTTGCTGATGGGGAGCTGAAGCCATGAACCAGACCATCGTTGGCGCCGACGGGCTGCATCGCTGCCGCTGGTGCGCTGCAGCACCTGAGTTTCTCAGGTATCACGACACGGAATGGGGCTTCCCTGTTGGCGATGACAGGCGCTTGTTCGAGAAGGTCAGCCTCAAGGCCTTCCAGTCGGGCCTTAGCTGGCGCACGATCCTGGCCAAGCGCGATAGTTTCCGCGCTGCATTCCATGGCTTCGATTTCAAGCGAATCGCCCAGTTCGATGACCGCGACGTGCAGCGGCTACTGCAAGACCCGGGTATTGTCCGCCATCGAGGCAAGATCGAGGCGGTCATCAACAACGCGCGCCGTGCCTGTGACCTCGTTGAAGCGGAAGGGGCGTTAGCCTCCTTCTTTTGGCAATACGAGCCCCGTACTGTCGGCTCGACCGAACCTCAGAGCGCCTCGTCATCTGCCGAATCGGTGGCGTTATCCAAGGAGCTGAAGCGACGAGGCTGGAAGTTCGTGGGGCCTACGACCGTCTATGCATTCATGCAGGCCATGGGACTGATCAACGACCATGCAACTGACTGTGCGATCAGGGCAGAAGTTGAGCGTGCGCGGCAATCCTTCAGCAGGCCCTAGCAGACCGTTGAAAAACCAGGCGAGGGAGCGAGCGGCGTTCCGATCCACTCTACTGGCTTCCTGTCGACATGGTCGGATATCTCCAGAAAACCTTGCTCTGATGCCGGCTCACGCCTTCGCCGCAGGGCTCAAGCGAAAGCTGACACCCATGCGGTTGAACGCGTTCATGGCTGCGATAGCTGCCGTGAGGTCGACCAGATCTTTCGGGGTGAATGCGGACGATGCTGCCGCATAGGCCTCGTCAGAAACATGCGTTTCGCTGACCATGGTCACCTCTTCCGTCCAGGCCAAGGCGGAACGTTCCTGGTAGGAAAACAGGTGCGCGGCCTCATGCCAGACTGGCACTAGCATCAGTTTTTCTACCGACATACCTCCCTTGATCAAGTCTCGTGAATGGATATCGATGCAGTGCGCGCATCCATTGATCTGCGATGCCCGCAAGAACACGAGATGTATGAGCTGAGGCGGCAGGTTCGTTCCGGTGGTGACGTAATGGTGCAGTCCTCCCAGCGCTCTAGCAGCACCGGGTGAAGCCTCAAACCAGTTAAGACGAGCCATAGAGCAGTACCTTTTGAAGATGGAGAAGTCAGTAAGGTCTGCTCCTATTAAGACAACTAAGAGGCTCAAGGTATTGATCCAATCAAAGACTTAATGAGTGGTCCACTTTGCGGAGTTCCCCTTGTGCGTGTTCTGATGATGCAGCGTGGAGCGGCTGCTCTTCTGTTCGGCGTCCATCGATCAGCCATCGGCTTAGGGTGAACGCCGTGATACTCGGGCTTGCGGCTGTAAGAAACGTCTTGTGCGTCGCCCGGTGCTTGCCCAGTCGTTGTGAGCGGTGCATGCAAAAAACGATGGCTCCCACGCTCCTGCATGGGAGCAATCCCGTGGCGCTCTGCGTCACAGCACAGCACGCAACTGCCCGTGGCGGACGCTGGAGCGTCGAGGGCGGAGCGTGGAGCGATCAATGGCTCTTGGGCCGTGTCTTCAAGTGAGGCGAGGTGGACAAGCTCCGCGTTGTCCACCCTACGCCTTGGTTTCACCGTAGGGTGGATGACGCTTTTTCATCCACCGTTGCGGCGAGTTTCTGGGCTAATTGTTCAGCTTTGTGAGCGGTGCACACAAAATTCGTTGCTAAATGAAGAGGCGAGGGCATGCCCTCGCCTGAGTCGTTACAGCCGCAACTCCGTCCGCAAGGCCTGATGCTCGCCGCCCAATGGCGAGCACAGGCGCTGGTGGATGCGGCTGAGAAAACCCAGCTCGAAGGCATGGCGCTGCGCACCTGGCGGGTATAGCTGCCGTTCCATTAACAGATTGGCCCACAGCCAGGCGCTATTGGCGTTGTCCAGCCAGGCCTGCGCGGTCTGCACACCATGGTCGAAGCTCACCTGGCAATCTGCATTCCAGCCGAAGCTGGCAGGCGGTTGCCCATCATGGCTGGGCAGGTGGGTGAGGTAGCGTTGCAGTTCAATCATGCTCGGCCCTCCCGGCTGCCTGGGTGATGGCTCGGCGGTAGAGCACGATCAACTCGCTGAGCAGCGCGCTGGTGGTGCTTGCCAGCTCTGGCTCCGGTATTCGACGCAGCAGCTTGGTCAGCAACGCTGCGCGGTACTCGGCTGCTGCCTGCAACGGGCACTCGTCGGCCACATGGCTATGCAAGGGATTGCGTGGTGTGGGGAAGGGGATAACGACGGATTCAGACTTGGTCATGCAGCACCTCCAAAACGGAAGTCGACACGACAGCCAGCAGCCCAGGGCGGAGCCCTTGGGTAAAAGGGGGATAGTGCATTTTCCTTATGCTCCTTCGTGGATTTAAGGAGCCGCGTTCCATTCGCTACCACACGAAATGGAGGCGGACCGTGCAAGGGTGGTAGACCGACCCACGAAGGACGCCGGCCAGGCCGAAGCCTGCCTCACACGGCCCGCCATAAATGCGCGAGAAAACAGCAGGCACAAAAAAAGCGCCTGCTCTCGACTATGGCGCTACCGCGCCTTCGTGTGAATCGGGCTACCACACCCGGTCACGGGATTGACCGTGACGGGGCGGACTGTAGCGCGGGTGAGGGGAGAGGGCAAGGTGGGGAGTGGCTGCCGTCGTGCGCTTAACCTCATAGCGTGTAGATACCGTCTTACCCGTCATCTCGCAATGGCTAGCTGCGGGTCAAAGGGTTTGCCGGATTTGAGTACGCCGTAAGCGATGCAAAGCAGCTTGCGCATGGCCGCGCAGACGATCTGTTTGCCGGCCTTGCCTCGTGCCTTTAGCCGCTTGGCCATCGCTCGGATCGCGGCGTTGTGGGTCAGGGAGACTACTGCTGGCAGGTAAAGCCCTGCACGTAACACTGAAGAGCCCATCCGCGATATGCGCACATGCCCTTTGTGCTTCCCCGAGTCCTGCAGCTTAGGGTTCAAACCTGCAAAAGCCGTAACATCGCGACTGTCACCGAAACGTTGCATGTCGCCCAGCTCTGCCAGCAGCAACGTAGCGGTTCTGTCGGCAATGCCATCGATGCTTTTAAGCAAGTCGCGCTGGCCTCGTAGGTCATCGTTGTCATCGAAGTGCTGCTTGATCGCTTTCAGCGTCTCAGCGATCTGCTGGCGAATATGCTCAAGTACCGACCGAATCGACGCAGCGACTTTGACATCGCTGGTCACGTCCAGACGGTTCTGTTCCATGCGCTCCAACTCCTGAAGATCCTTCAGACGATGATTCAGGGCTTTGAGGCGCTTGATCTCCGGTTGCTCGGGCTTCCAGGCACGCAACTTATGCTGATGCAGATGGCCATAATCGGCAATCAGCTTGGCGTCCACCTTGTCGGTCTTCACGCGCTGCAACTGGCTGCGGGCATAAAGCGCAATCTGCGTCGGATTCAATACGCAGATCTTATAGTCATGCTCGTACAACCATTCAGCCAGCGCTTCGTGATAGATGCCGGTCGCCTCCATCACGATCCAAGCCTGCGGTTCAGCATGCTTGCCCAACCATTGCAGCAGAACTTTAAAGCCCTTCGGGTCGTTGCTCAGCTTGGCCTTGGTGCGATGCTTGCCATTGGCCTGAAGGGTCGCGATGTCGAAGGTGTGCTTGGCGATGTCGATACCCACAACTGTGCTCATCTCCTCCTCCTTTGGGTAGCTGATCGTCACTGCATCCGTCCAACCTTGTTTATGCGAGCTCGAGGCTCTGGATACCGTTCGGACTTACTGGATGAGTGCGGAGGAGCGCAGCGCAATCTACGTTACAGGCTCAAGGCTTCAGGGCGTACTCGGCTTGCAACTCCTCCCCCGATGATCAGTCGGGAACCATAGCCTCACTGAAAGGCTTTGGTCGAGATACAAGGGCGTACTCGCGAAGCAGTACGCCAATGAAATTTCGAGCGCTCCTAGTGCTGTAAGGCTTGGCAGGCCTGGCGGACTGTTCGCCGTCGCTCCTGAGTCCAGCCTATGCGCGGTAACGCGGTGTGGAGAACAGGGCAAGGTGTGGGGTGGCTGCTATCGGCCAGAAGCGAGTGGGGACAGATAAATAAATCTATCCCCATTTTGCTTTTTTGAGTCCTTGGCCGTGAGATGTGTTGGCTAGAATGTCGCTTGCTCCAACTAACGGGGCTCTCTGCTAAGAGCTTGCATATTGAACGTTAGAGGTAATAGGTCGGCTCTTGTGAATCGATACCTCATATACGAGGAGATGTCATCTTCGTGAGATGAGACAATCAATTGCCTATCTTTGAGTTCGCAGCGTAGAAGATCTGTCAAAGATGCAATGTTTACCTCGTCCAGGGATTGAGATGGATCGTCGATCATGATTATGGGGACGCCTGAGTAGACTCTATTCAATGAGAGGAAAAAGGCGAGACTCAATGCCGATATCTGGCCAGAGCTCATGGATAAGATTGCATCGTGATCTGAATATTCAGCAGTCGCAAATCGAAGTTGATTGCCGTCTTTGCTTTCAATGAATAGCCCAAGTCCGCGCTGATAGTTCTGAATCAGTCTTCCGCTGTATACGTGGAAGACCAGTTCTATTTCAGATATTGTCTGGTCGGAGTAAGCTTTTTCTACTCGTTCCAAGGTTCCGCGCAAGGATGCAATTCGTTCCTTGATTCTGGTTGTCGCTTTATTCTCCTTTCGGATAGTGTCCAGTCTTTGGGTAATGCCTATCAGTGTTGTGCTCTTTGCTTCGTTTGCTTTAAGTGAAATGTACTTTAGTTTTGTCTCTAGCGCGTCGCGCTCCAGTACATAGAAATCAGTCTCGTCTTTGAAAGCGGTGGATATTACAGAGCTCCACTGATCTGGAATGTCTGCAACTTCTTCTTGCTTTTGAGCGCGAAACAAAGCAATCAAATCCGCTAACCGCTTCTCCTCCTCCTCAGGATCTACCGTGTACGTGTCTGGGTAGAGTATCCCTCTTTTGGTAAGCTGGTTGCCGAGATCTTGTATTCGTTGAATTATCTCTTTGTGCCGACGAAGCACCCGGTGAAGATCTGGATCATAGTTTGATTTTTCAAACTTTAGATCGCTATTTACACGCGCAGTCAAAACTGATATTGCCTTTGCTATCGATTCGATTACCTGTACAAGTTTTTTACCGTCCTCGCTTAGGCTTTCAGATAGCTTTTGGGCTCTTTTCTCTATTGCAGAGAGTAACTCTTCATGCGACTTCCAATCCTGCGAACAAAGTGGGCAGGTATTGTCATTAGGATAAATTTTGAAATGATTTTCGAGGAGTTCTTTTTTTAGCTTGCTAATTTCGGCAATAGCTGCGGCGTTCGCTGCTGAGGAAGAGTTTAGTAGGTCACGACTTTTAATCTGCTCTTCAAGGTCGAGAAACTCGTCAGGTTGCCAGCCAGGAGTTGTACGGATTTCATCAAATCCAATGCTTGCTGCACCCTTTTCCAGCGTTGACAGAGATAATGACAAAAAGTCGATATTGGATTTTGTTACTGATAGAGCAGCGAGCTCTCCTGTGGTCTTGCCAACTTGGATTAGAGCTCGTAACAGATTGTTGTTTTTGGAAATGTAGGTCTCGATTTTTTCATTGGATATTCTAATCTTGATGGCTTGCTTTAAAGGCAGTAAATCGATTATGTTGCGTATCTCTGTGACATAATTGTCGTGAATCTCTTTTGAGTATCCAGAAAATAATACTTCCTTGTCCCAGCTCGGTTGAATGTCGGCAGTGCTAAGCTTCTCGTATGTGACACCTTCTAGCCCGTTCTCTAGCATTGCGCGGAGTGCTTGACTTTCTCTATCAAGCCGAGACTCTTCTTCCAGGCGATCTTTGCTGAGTCTCTGAGTTAATTTCTTTTCCAGGCGCTTACACTTGTTAATTTCTGCAACTATAGCGCCTGATTGGATTAGGCTTTCAAGCGCCTTCTTTCGGTTATTTAGGCTGGTCGAAAAAAGATACTCATTCTGGCCTTGCTCTAGGTAGTTCAGAAAGGAGTAATTTTCTTGGAAATTTTGTCCAAAAAGCTCGGATATTAAATCATCGCTTTTCAGGTTCTTATCAGTGAAGTCGGTTGATTCAAAGTTGTCTAGCTTATAGAGTTTGAATAGCGAGAAATCGTTTGCCTTATTTTTGTCTTTTGGCCAGAGACTTTCGCTTGGCGCATGTCTGGCGAGAACTATTTTTTCATCGTTTGACTTAAATTCAATTTTTATGTGGAGGTCATTGCCTTGAGAGCGCGCATTCCAGAATAAGTTGTCCTCATACCTTTTCTTCGTTCCAATCATTACTTTATCGAAAAGGCGCTCAATTCTCGCTATTTTTCCTGTCAGGAGCAGTTCGATAGCATCGAAAATACTGGTCTTCCCGAAGCCGTTTGGGCCATCTAAAGTTAAGAGTGAGGCGGACTCTAGGTTCAGAGATATATGTTTAAATGCCTTAAAACTGGCAATCTCAATCCGGGATATTTTCCAGTTCATTTTTAATCAATTCCTTGATTAGGTCGTCTGTGGCAATGTCATCAGTGTTGTCTAGATCTTGCACTTTTTTATAAAGCTCTGTTAGGTCTGATTCTGCTACTGCAGCTTCTGCCTGAAGCTTTAATGGAACGAGCTCGCGCTTTTCATGGTTCAGTATGAGGAATGGGATCTTTATAAATATTTTTGCGGCAATACTGTAAGTGGATGAGGAAAGGGGAGAATTCTTGTAAGAGTCAAATTGGCTCTTGTCTGATATGGTTTGTAGGAGGTCGGCAAACTTAAATCCAGTTAAGCAATCCTCCTCCTCTTTAGTATAGTAAAGGACGTACTTCTTGTAGTGGTACGCGTCTTCTTCAATTGCAAAGATTCTATTTTCTAGCTCTTTGAATTCTGAGAGTTTCTCTAGTCGTAGTAGGCAAATTAAGTCGCAGTTTTTCTTGAAGGCGGGGTGCTCGACGAACTCTTTAGGGGCGCCAAGAGAGGCTGCTTCATTTAGTGATTCTGGAGGCTGCAACTCTGTCATTTCATGCACAATCGCGAAGCGGGCTGCTTCCCCATGCAGGCGAAGAAAATAAGAAGAGTGCTCTGACTCATGAACTAAAGAGAACGCCTGCTCAGTTAATGCATTGCTGATTATTCCTTTAAGCATTTAGCTTTCCTTCTGCCTCCGGTTTTGTTATTACATTGATGGTTAGTTCGCGAGTGATCTTGTTGTCTTGGTCTTTCGATTCGTACTTTGGGTCTGAACCATCATTCTCTATGATCTTTGTCTCGACGCAGAATGAATTGAGAGCGGAAAAGGCAATCAAATTGCGGTATTCGAAAAGGAGGGGTTGCAACCTTCTGTTGTTCTTCATCTCCTCCCTGATCCTGTCTACGCATGCGCGGCATTCACGATCGCTTAATAATGTTAGCGCTGTCGGTAGATAGAAGTTTGAGTCAGAGTCCATATAGTGCGGCAGACGCTGGAAAATGGGGTCGATACAAAAACCCTGTATTAACTCAGAATATCTTCCGATGTCTTCGTGTTGTATCTTTGAAAAATTTTCGGAAGGCTTCATGACCTGGCAGAGACGTTGGAGGTCTTCTGAGTTTAAGTTGTGCAGGTATGAGAATAGATCTTGAGCTCGAAAATACTGCTTATCATTTATTTCTGGTAACAGGTCGTCAAGTGTTTTTTCGAGGTGGTCGAAGAGGTTCTTTCTTAATTCTGTTGCAAAGTATTCGATATCATTTTGAAGTCCTTCGGATAAGAGAGCGGCTAGAAGTTTGGAAGCGTGTATACGGTTCTCGAAAGCCGCCTTGTTCTCAGAAATTCCATCGTTCTGATTTATCTTATGTATTTCTATGGCCTTGCTACTGATGCTTTCCGAAACTAGGCTATAATTTTGGTCGGTGAGGCGTTCGCTTGGTGGAAAGCCCTTGGTGTCATTAAATATAGTTCTTATGAGCTGTTTTGTGAATTCTTCTATTTCACTGAGTCCGCAGTGCCTTTGGCCGTTGTACTCATAAAATTTTACTGTTTCACCGTTTTCTGGTTTGTAGTCCGACGTGTCGTCTATGCTTACGGATACATGGAAGTACCGATTGGTTCCGGCTTTTCTATGATCATCAATCTCTGCGGATTTTTTTAGTGCTTTGGTGTAGCTGCCTCTGGTTGATCCAACTTTGGCTTTAACTTGATGGGCGCTAAGAAGTTTACCGTCTTTATATATTGCAAAGTCATCGGTACTATCTAGCTGCAGTTCGAAGTCTCTCTCGCCCTCAATTATCAATTTCAAAGAGTGATAAAGCGCGACCTTTCCCTGATATACAAACCCACTCCATGAGGAAATTGCGCTATTTGGCTCAGTTAATTTGCTCAACATGGAATCCCTTCGGTGGCTGTCTGATGTCGCGATGATATCATTATGGGTGTGCGTGCCAATTACCGCTTTGGTTGTAGATCAGGAAGAGAAGCTTGGTCTTCAAGGCGGCGAGGAGGTCATCAGGTTAAATCGTGACGGGTTTCGCTCCACTCAACCTTTCCTACAATTGATCGAAACCGTCAACGTTGCATACTCGCTAAGCAGTACGCCTTTGTTCTGGCCGGTGGACTGTTCGCTGGCGCTCCTGAGTCCACCCTACGAGCGTGCTCCCGGCAGCGGGCAGGGCTCGAATCTGCGACAATCCCGCCTTTGCCCTGATTGCCCCGATCCAGATGACTGACCTCGCCACGCTGCAGAACAACCTCGACCACGTGATGATAGCCGAGCGCCATCGCTTGCGCCGGCAGTTGCATGAGCTGCAGAAGCACCCCGACGAGGCCAAGCTGGCGCAGTGGCTGGAGCGTTTTCAGGCGTCCAGCGACAAGGTGGCGGCGCGGCGTAGCAGTATCCCGGCGATGCGCTATGACGATGCGCTGCCGATTGCCGCCAAGCGCGACGAGATCAAGGCCGCGCTGGAAAAGAGCCAGGTGGTGGTGATCGCCGGTGAGACCGGCTCGGGCAAGACCACGCAGTTGCCTAAGATCTGTCTGGAAATCGGCCGGGGCGTGCATGGCTTGATTGGCCATACCCAGCCGCGCCGGCTGGCGGCGCGGAGTGTGGCGACGCGGGTGGCCGAGGAAATCGGCACGCCGCTGGGCGAGTTGGTCGGCTATCAGGTGCGTTTCGAGGATCAGAGCAAGGACGGCACGCTGATCAAGCTGATGACCGACGGCATCCTGCTCGCCGAAACCCAGCACGACCGCTTTCTGGAAAAGTACGACACGATCATCGTCGACGAGGCGCACGAACGCAGCCTCAATATCGATTTTTTGCTCGGCTACCTGAAGACTCTGCTGCCGCGTCGCCCGGATCTGAAGCTGATCATTACCTCGGCGACCATCGATCTGGAGCGTTTTTCCAAGCACTTCAACGACGCGCCGATCATCGAGGTGTCCGGTCGTACCTACCCAGTGGAAACCTGGTATCGCCCGCTGGCGGCCGAGGTGGACGAGGAGGGGGAGCGTCTGCTCGATGACCTGTCCATCGACCAGGGTATTCTCGCCGCGCTGGACGAGATCGCCGAGCACGAGCGCAGCGTGGGCAAGCGCCCCGGCGACGTGCTGGTGTTCCTGCCCGGCGAGCGCGAGATTCGCGAGGCGGCGGAGGTGCTGCGCAAGGCCAATCTGCGCCACACCGAGGTGCTGCCGCTGTATGCGCGGCTGACGCCGGCCGAGCAGCAGAAGATTTTCGCGCCCATGGCCGGGCGCAAGATCGTGCTGGCCACTAACGTCGCCGAAACCTCGCTGACCGTGCCGGGCATCCGTTATGTGATCGACAGCGGCACCGCGCGCATCAGCCGTTACAGCTACCGCGCCAAGGTGCAGCGCCTGCCCATCGAGCCGGTGTCGCAGGCCAGCGCCAACCAGCGCAAGGGCCGTTGCGGGCGGGTCGAGCCGGGTATCTGCATTCGGCTGTACAGCGAGGAAGATTTCCTCGGGCGCCCGGAATTCACCGACCCGGAGATTCTGCGTACCAACCTGGCGGCGGTGATCCTGCAGATGCTGCACCTGCGCCTGGGCAGCATCGAGGACTTCCCCTTTATCGAGCCGCCAGACGGCAAGGCCATCAGCGACGGCTTCAACCTGTTGCAGGAGCTGTCGGCGGTCAACCGCGAAAGCCAGCTCACGCCCATTGGCCGGCAACTGGCGCGCCTGCCCATCGACCCGCGCCTGGGGCGCATGGTGCTGGAAGGCGCCAAGCAGGGCAGCCTGGAGGAAATCCTTATCGTCGCCGCCGCGCTGTCGGTGCAGGATCCGCGTGAGCGACCGATGGATCGCCAGCAGGCCGCCGACCAGGCCCATGCGCAGTGGAAGGATGTGGACTCGGACTTCGCCGCGCTGATCAACCTGTGGCGCGGCTTCGAGGAGAAACGCCAGGAGCTGGGCAGTAACCCGCTGCGCACCTGGTGCAAGAAGAACTTCCTCAACTATATGCGCCTGCGCGAGTGGCGCGACGCGCACCGGCAATTGGTGCTGATCGCGCGTGACCTGCAGTTGATGGGCAAAGGTGCAGGTAAGGTGGATAACGCGTCCGCCAAGGTGGATGGCTCCGGCCATCCACCCTACGAAAAGGCTCAAAACCCGGCACCGACCAAGGACACCCGCGTCAACGCCATCGCCCGCCAGCAGGCCGAGGCCAGCGAGGCGGCGGTGCGGGCGAAGAACTACGCTGCCGTGCACAAGGCGATTCTCGCCGGTCTGCTCAGCCAGATCGGCCAGAAGACCGAGGAGGGCGACTACCTCGGCGCGCGCCAGCGGCGTTTCTGGATTCACCCGTCCAGCGTGATCGGGCGCAAGAAGCCCAACTGGATCATGGCCGCTGAACTGGTGGAAACCACCAAGCTGTTCGCCCGTATGGTGGCGAAGATCGAGCCGGACTGGATCGAGCCACTGGCGGCGCATCTGGTGAAGAAGAACCATCTTGAACCGCATTGGGAGAAGAAGCGCGGCCAGGTGGTGGCCTACGAGCAGGTCACCCTGTACGGCATGATCATCGTCGGTCGCCGCCCGGTGCATTACGGCCCCATCGACCCGCCGGTGGCGCGCGAGATGTTCATTCGCGAGGGCCTGGTGCGTGGCGAGATCAACAGCCGCGCACGTTGCCTGACCGCCAACCGCCAGTTGCTGGAACGCCTCGACGAGCTGGAGGCCAAGTCGCGCCGCCGTGACATTCTCGCCGACGAGGAAACCCTGTTCGGCTACTACGACGCGCGCATCCCGCAGGACATCTACCAGGCCGCCAGTTTCGAGAGCTGGTACAAGAAGGGCAGCGCGGCCGATCCGCAACTGCTGATCATGCGTGAGGAGGACGCCCTGGCCCGTGATGCCAGGGAGGTTACCGCTGCGCAGTACCCGGACACCCTGCGCATCGGCGAGCTGCAACTGCCGCTGTCCTATCACTTCGAGCCCAACCACCCGCGTGACGGCGTGACCCTGCGCGTGCCGGCGCCGCTGTTGCCGCAACTGCAGCCCGAGCGCTTGGAATGGCTGGTGCCGGGCCTGCTGGAAGCCAAGTGCGTGGCACTGGTGCGTGGCCTGCCCAAGGCGCTGCGCAAGAACTTCGTGCCGGTACCGGACTTTGTCGGCGCGGCGTTGGACAAGCTGGTATTCGGCCAGGGTTCGTTGCCGCAGGCGCTCGGCCAGGAGCTGCTGCGCATGACCGGCGCGCGAGTGTCCGACGAGGCCTGGGCGGAGGCGGCTGAAAGCATCGAAAACCATCTGAAGATGAATATCGAGGTGGTGGATGCGCGGGGCAAGTTCCTCGGTGAAGGCCGCGACCTGGCCGAACTGACCGCACGTTTCGCCGAGGCCAGCCAGGCCGCGTTGGCCATCCCGCAGCAGAGTGACAAGCCGAAAGCGGTGGAGGCCAAGGCCTTCGCCCAGGTGGCCGAGAAGGCGCAGCAGAAGATCGCCGGGCTTTCCATGACCGTTTACCCGGCGTTGGTAGAGGAGGGTGGGGTGGTCAAGGAAGGGCGCTTCCCGACCCAGGCCGAGGCCGACTTCCAGCATCGCCGTGCGCTGCAACGCCTGCTGCTGCAGCAACTGGCCGAGCAGGCCAAGTTCCTGCGCGGCAAGCTGCCGGGGCTGACCGAGCTGGGTTTGCTGTATCGCGATATCGGCCGCGTCGAGGCGCTGGTGGAGGACATTCTGCTGGCCAGCCTGGATGCCTGCATCCTCGACGGCGAAGCCACGCTGCCACGCGATGGCGCGGCCCTGGCGCAACTGGCCGAGCGCAAGCGCGGCGAGTGGACGGCGCATGCCGAGCGTATCGCTCGCCTGGTGCTGGAAATTTTCAAGCTCAACCATGGCCTGCAAAAACGCTTCAAGGGCAAGATCGACCTGGCCCAGGCCATGGCGCTCAACGATATCAAGCAGCAACTGGCCAATCTGGTCTATGCCGGCTTCGTGCGCGAGACGCCGGGCGAATGGCTCAAGGAGATTCCGCGTTATCTGAAGGCCATCGAGCAGCGCCTGGATAAGGTCGGTGCGCAGGTGCAGCGCGACCGCGTGTGGACGGGCGAGCTGACTGGCTACTGGGAACAGTACCAGGCACGTGCTGCCAAACATGCCCAGGAAGGCAAGCGTGACCCGCAGCTCACGCTGTATCGCTGGATGCTGGAGGAATACCGTGTGTCGCTGTTCGCCCAGCAACTGGGGACGAAGATGGCGGTATCGGACAAGCGCCTGAACAAGCAGTGGACGCTGGTTGAAGGTTGATGATCGGCGCTCGTCCCGGCGCTGGGGCGAGCCAACCACTGATGAATGCGGAAACCGAGAAAGATGAGTGCAAGTGAAGAAAAATCGGGGCTGGGGCGCCGTGGCTGCCTGGGCCTGTTTTTGGCTGGCCTGGCCTTCGTGGTGCTGATATTCGCCGGGCTCATCTACATCATGACCCGCCCCCAGGATGGCGAGATAGAGGCCGGCGAGCATGCGGCCATCGAGGCCTGCTGGAAGAGCGCGCAGGCCACCGAGCGCAGCTTCACCGAGGAAAGTTGCCAGGAGATGGAGAAGCAGTTCCTGCGCAAGTTCGGCCATCAGCCATGAAGGTGCTGCAACGCCTGAGCTTCAAGCACCTGGTGGTGGGCTTCTGCGTGCTGGCGCTGGGGATCGTGGTGCTGATCTGGTGGCTCAGCGGCGCCGCCTATCTGCGGCCTTATGCCGAGCAGACGGTGATCTTCGGTCAGGGCGAGTTGAAGCTGCCGCCCGAGCTGGCCGGGCCCGGCTCCATCCGCGTGGTGCACTTCTGGGACCCGGACTGCCCCTGCAACGCGGAAACCGACGCGCACCTGCGTTACCTGATCGGACTGCACCGCAATGCCGATGTGGCGTTCTACAGCGTGCAGAAGCCGGGTAGCCAGGGTGAGATCGCACCCTTCCTGCGCGGGCGGATGCAGCCCTTGCCCGGCATCGAGGGCATGGAAGCGCTGCCGGCCAGCCCGGCCCTGGCCATCTGGGATCGCGACGGCAAGTTGGCCTACGCCGGCCCCTACAGCGAAGGGCTGGTGTGCAACTCCAGCAACAGCTTCGTCGAGCCGGTACTCGATGCCCTGACCCAGGGGCGCCATGTGTCCCTGGCCAGCGGCCTGGCGGTGGGCTGTTACTGCGCCTGGCAGTAGCTGGGGCTGCCTGCACCTCGGGTGGTGGATGTTGTGGCCCGGATGCAATCCGGGGCGCTTTCAGGTGTGCTCCTCGGAGGCCAAAGCCTATCGCGAACGAATTCGCGCCTACACAAGCGCAACGCTTGCATCTGGTAAATTTCGATTCCCATATTTCTTGTAATGTCAAGAGGCGTGGCTGTTCTCGACGCCGGCAAATTACATGTCATTGATTCCTGTCAATTCGCTGACAAAAGGCTCTAAATCGAGGGTGTGATCATTTGTCGCACCCTTGGCTTGTTTGCGGGGTACTTGCCGGCAAGTGTTTCAAAACTTTGCGCATATGTTGCGAAATATGTATTCCAGGAGCCGGCAGCAGCCTCATGAATAGGCTGCTAATCAATTGTGCGAGGGATTCACAGCCTTCAACATCGGTCTATCCCACGGTTCTACCGCTTCGCTTGCACGGATGCTCGAGTTCTTGAGCATCCGTTGGCGGCCTTTTGCTCGATGGGCCGCACGGCGTTGGCGCCGAAAGTGGGCATCACTCAGTTGAAGGTCGTGACATGAAAGAAGAGAAGTACCATCGTTTGGTGCGCTGGTTGGCGATGGCGATTGCCTGCTCAGCGCTCGGTGGATGTGACTGGGCACTGTTCAACTCGAAAGGGCAGATCGGTGTCGAGCAGGGCAACCTCATCCTGATCTCCATTGGGCTCATGCTGATCGTGGTCATCCCCGTGATCGTCATGACCTTCTGGTTTGGCTGGCGCTATCGCGAGTCGAACGAGAAGGCCACCTACATGCCCGACTGGGCGCACTCGCACAAGATCGAACTGATCGTCTGGGGTGTTCCGCTGATCATCGTCGCGGTTCTGGCGGTCATCATCTGGAAAACCTCGCATTCGCTCGATCCCTATCGCCCGATCGATTCGGACAAGCCGGCGCTGAACATCGAGGTGGTCTCGCTCGATTGGAAGTGGCTGTTCATCTACCCGGATCAGGGCATCGCCGTGGTCAATGAACTGGTCATCCCAGAGAAGACCCCGGTGACCTTCCACATCACCTCCGACACGGTGATGAACGCGCTGTCGATCCCGCAACTGGGCGGCATGATCTACGCCATGGGCGGCCAGCGCACCCAGCTCAACCTGATCGCCAACGAGCAGGGCGAGTTCTTCGGCCAGTCCGGCAACTTCAGCGGCGAAGGCTTCTCGGCCATGCGCTTCACCACCCACTCGGTCAGCGACGATGCCTTCGCGCAGTGGGTCGACAAGGTCAAGCAATCCCCCGAGGTCATGGACTTCGCCACCTTCAAGCAGGTGGGGGAGCCCGGCGAGATGGTCAACCATCGCTATCCGATCTACCCGGTTCGTTACTTCGGCCAGGTCGAGCCGAACCTGTTCAACAAGGTGATCGGTCAGTACGTGGACCTGAAAGATTCTCACAGCACGGCCATGACTGATGGCGCTGCGGAGGTGCAGGAATGAATATCCTTGGAAAACTGACTCTGGATGCGGTGCCGTATCACGAGCCGATCATCATGATCACCCTGGCCGTGGTGGCACTGGGTGGTCTGGCGCTGTTCGCGGCGGTGACCTACTTCAAGAAGTGGGGCTACCTGTGGAAAGAGTGGCTCACCTCGGTGGACCACAAGAAGATCGGCGTGATGTACATCCTCGTCGGCCTGGTCATGCTGGTGCGGGGTTTCGCCGACGCCATCATGATGCGTACCCACCTGGCGATGGCCCACGGCGACGGCCAGGGCTACCTGCCGCCCGAGCACTACGACCAGATCTTCACCGCGCACGGCATCATCATGCTGATCTTCGTGGCCATGCCGCTGGTCACCGGCCTGATGAACATCGTCGTGCCGCTGCAGATCGGCGCGCGTGACGTGGCCTTCCCCTACCTGAACTCGCTGAGCTTCTGGCTGTTCGTCGGTGGCGCGCTGCTGATCAACCTGTCGCTGGGCCTGGGCGAGTTCGCCAAGACCGGCTGGGTGGCTTATCCGCCGTTATCGGGGATTCAGTACAGTCCAGGCGTGGGGATGGATTACTACATCTGGAGCATGCAGCTATCAGGCCTGGGGACGACCCTGACGGGGGTCAACTTCATCGCCACCATCCTCAAAATGCGTGCCCCAGGCATGAGCCTGATGAAGATGCCGATCTTCACCTGGACCATCCTGGTGACCTGCGTGCTGATCTGCGGCGCCTTCCCTCCGCTGACCGCGACCCTGGCGATGCTGTCGCTGGATCGCTACCTGGATTTCCACTTCTTCACCAATGAACTGGGCGGCAACCCGATGATGTATGCCAACCTGTTCTGGGTCTGGGGTCACCCGGAGGTGTACATCCTCATCCTGCCGGCGTTCGGCGTGTTCTCCGAAGTGGTGGCGACCTTCTCGCGCAAGACCCTGTTCGGCTATGCCTCGATGGTCTGGGCGACCGCGGCCATCGGCGTGCTGTCGTTCGTGGTGTGGCTGCACCACTTCTTCACCATGGGTTCGGGGGCCAGCGTCAACGCCTTCTTCGGCATCATGACCTCGATCATCGCCATCCCCACCGGGGTGAAGATCTTCACCTGGTTGTTCACCATCTTCCGTGGCCGTCTGCAACTGAACGCCATGACCTGGATGACCCTGGGCTTTCTGGTGACCTTCTCCATCGGCGGTATGACCGGCGTGCTGATGGCGGTGCCGGCGGCGGACTTCGTGCTGCACAACAGCCTGTTCCTGATCGCCCACTTCCACAACGTGATCATCGGCGGTGCGGTGTTCGGTTACCTGGCCGGCATCATCTACTGGTTCCCGAAAGCCTTCGGCTACAAGCTGATCGACCGCTTTGGCCGTTACTCCTTCTGGTGCTGGCTGATCGGCTTCTACTTCGCCTTCATGCCGCTGTACGTGCTGGGCTTCATGGGCATGACCCGTCGCCTGAACCACTTCGACAACCCGGCCTGGGTGCCGTGGATCGAGGTGGCCGTGGTCGGCGCCGTGCTGATCGGTATCGGCATCGTGTTCACCATCGTGCAGTTCGTCACCAGCTACCTCAAGCGCAAGGAAAACCGCGATGTGACCGGCGACCCCTGGGATGGCCGTACCCTGGAGTGGGCGACGTCCTCGCCGCCGCCGTTCTACAACTTCGCGGTCATCCCGACGGCGGACAAGATCGACGCCTTCTATGAAGCGAAGAAGAACGGTGTCGAGCTGATGCCGGTGCCGGAGCAGTACGAGCCGATCCACATGCCCAAGAACACCGGCAACGGTGTGGTGGTGGCCGGTTTCATCATCGCCTTCGGCTTCGCCATGATCTGGCACATCTGGTGGCTCGCCATCGTCGGCCTGGTCGGTGCCGTGGCCAGCTTCATCGTGCGTTCCTACGACGAGGACATCGACTACTACGTGCAGCCCGAGGAAATCGCGCGCATCGAGCAGGCGCATCGTCAAACCAAAGCAAACGCAGTCGTACAGGCATAACCATGAGCGCTTACGAACCCCATTATTCACACGACGCTCATGGCCACGATGGTCATGAGCACCACCACGACACCAGTGGCATCAAGCTGTTCGGCTTCTGGGTCTACCTGATGACCGACCTGCTGATCTTCGCCACGGTGTTCGCCACCTTCGCGGTGCTCAGCAATGCCTTCGCCGGTGGCCCCACCGCCAAGGAGATGCTGCGCCCCGGCCTGCACCTGGTGCTGGTGGAAACCTTCGCCCTGCTGTTCTCCAGTATCACCTACGGCATGGCCATGCTAGCCACCTACCGCGGTGACAAGGGCGCGGTGCTGCGCTGGCTGGCGGTCACCTTCCTGTTCGGTGTGAGCTTCATCAGCATCGAGCTGTACGAGTTCCGTCACCTGATCCATGAAGGGGCAGGGCCGCAGGTCAGCGCCTACTGGTCGGCGTTCTTCACCCTGGTCGGCACCCACGGCCTGCACGTCAGTGCCGGCCTGCTGTGGATGCTGGTGCTGATGTTCCAGGTCGGCACTCGCGGCCTGACTGACACCAACAAGACCCGCGTGGGGCTGCTCAGCCTGTTCTGGCACTTCCTCGACGTGGTGTGGATCTGCGTGTTTACCGTCGTCTACCTGATGGGGGTGCTGTAAATGGCTCACCAAGACAATCACGCCGCCCACGCCGTGGGCTTCAAGGATTACCTGACCGGCTTCATCCTCTCGGTGATCCTCACGGTGATTCCCTTCGCCCTGGTCATGCACCCTGAGCTGCTGGGCCTGAGCCGTGGCGTCACCCTGATCACCGTGGTGCTGTTCGGCCTGGTGCAGGTGCTCGTCCACCTCGTGTACTTCCTGCACATGAAGACCGACGCTGAAGGCCGCTGGAACGTGATTTCGATGATCTTCACTGTGCTGATCATCGCGTTCGTGGTCGGCCTGTCGGTGTGGATCATGTGGAGCATGCACTATCACATGATGATCAACTGATGCGTGCGCTCCTGAAGCAGTACCTCAACCTCGCCAAGCCGGGCATCGTCTTCGGTAATCTGATTTCCGTGACGGGCGGTTTCTTCCTGGCTTCGCGCGGCGATGCGAATCTGGCGCTGTACCTTGCGACAGCGCTGGGGGTTTCCCTGGTGATCGCCTCAGGCTGCGTGTTCAACAACTACATCGACCGCGACATCGACCAGAAGATGGAGCGCACCCGCAACCGGGTGCTGGCGCAGGGGCTGATTTCCCCTGTGCACGCCATCGTCTATGCCTGCGTGCTCGGGGTGGCGGGGGTGGCGTTGCTGTACACCGCCACCAACACCCTGGCGGTGATGCTGGTGCTGATGGGCTTTGTGGTCTACGTCGGCCTCTACAGCCTGTGGCTCAAGCGTGGCTCGGTGTACGGCACCCTGGTCGGCAGCCTGTCCGGGGCGGCTCCGCCCGTGGTTGGCTACTGCGCGGTGAGCAACGAGTTCGATGCCGGCGCGGCCATCCTGTTGTTGATCTTCAGCCTGTGGCAGATGCCGCATTCCTATGCCATCGCCATCTTCCGTTTCAACGACTACCAGGCCGCGAACATCCCGGTGCTGCCAGTGATCAAGGGCATCTCGGCTGCCAAGCGGCAGATCGTGCTGTACATCGCCGCCTTCGTGGTGGCGACCTTGATGCTGACACTCAGCGGCTACGCCGGCTATAGCTACTTCGTGGTGGCTGCCTTGAGCGGTGCCTACTGGCTGTGGATGGGCGTTTCGGGCTACAAGGCCGCCGATGATCGCGTGTGGGCGCGCAAGCTGTTCATGTTCTCCATCGTCACCATCACCATGCTTAGCGTGATGATGTCGGTGGACTTCGCCGCCACCCCCGACCAGGTGCTGATGACCTCCATCAACCACCTGTGCAGCCAGTTCGCCAGCAGCGCACAGGGCTTCTGCGCGGTGGTCGCCGGTATCTGAGAGCGTAGGGTGGATGTCGCTCTTTACATCCACCACATGGTGGATCGGTGAAGCGTGATCCACCCTACGGTTGCACTGTCATGGCCGTCGTAGCCGCGATCGTCGCCGCTGAAGCTCCTCCCACGGTGTTTGGGGTCGCGCTTTACATCCCCCGTCGGTGGACATGTAGCCTGGGTAGAGCACCGCGAAACCCAGGTAATTCGCTCCCGGGTTTCGCTTCGCTCTACCCAGGCTACGTGCTGGCGCTCGGCTGGCACAGCGCCTCGACCATTCCTACTAGCGTCTCGATCACCTCGTCCTGGCCGAGCATCGAGTGTTCCTCGCTCAGGTAACGCGCGGTGGTGTATTGCACCGCATTGATCAGCACGAACAGCAGCGCCGGCAGGTTGTCGATGCGGTATTCGTCGATATGGCGCATCAGGTATTGCCGGCACAGCTCGGTCATCTGTCGCTCCAGGGTCTGGAACACGGGCGCCGCGTTGAGTGTGTGCCAGTGGCGTAACAGCTCGCGCTGCGCCTTGTCCTCGGCCACCTGCTCGAAGATGCCGAGCAGGATGGCGCGGGTGACGGTGGCGATGTCCTGACCCAGTAGCGGGCTCAGGCGCTCCTGCACCCCCTTCAGCAGTTGCTCGGCCTTCTGCATCAGCAGCGCTTCGACGAGCATTTCCTTGTTGGCGAAGTACTGATAAAGCGAGCCGATGCTGACGCCGGCCCGTTGCGCGACGTGGTTGGTGGTGAGCCGATCCAGGCCACGGTCGGCGATTTCCAGGGCCGTGGCCTCCAGCAGCAGGGCGATCATCTGGTTGGCGCGTTGTTGCTTGGGCTGCTTTCTCATGCACTGGGCATCCGCGAGTTGTTTGCGAGCAATTAGTCGCAATAGCGTAGAGCGACTTCCTCAGCAGACAGCCAACCAAGGTATGAAAATGTCCAACAAGCCCATGTTCGTGCCGGGGCGCCATGGCGCCGACCTGCAGCGTGCTCGTCAGGTGGCGGCGCCGGTGCGACGCTTCATCCAGGGGCCGGCCGAGCCCAGCCCTGCGCAGTGGCAGGCCATCGGCGAGTCGCTCATGCAGGGCGACGCTGCCATGGATGCACTGCTGGACTGGATGAGCGAAACCGGCCTGGCAAAGGCCATGCCGCTCTACAACCGGGCGCTGGAGCAGGGCATAGCGGCCATCGACGAGGCTCCGCAGCCGTTGCAGCGCTTCTTCGCCCAGGTCGAGGCCACACCGGATTGGCTTGATGCCGAGCTGCTTGACGAGGGCGCGCGGGTCTGCTGCCTGTCCGGGCTTACCGGCATGCGTGTGCTGCGTGACCTGGGGTTGCTGGCGGGCTATCAGGCCTCGGCCATCAACCGCACCCTGGTGCTTACCGGCGCCCTGGAGAAGGGCGCGCAGCGGCGCATTGCCGAAACCAGCAAATGGTGGATCGATTGCACCCGGCCCGGCGGCATGGCCCGTGGCGCCGCCGGTTACCGGGGCACGCTGCACGTGCGGCTGGTGCATGCGCTGGTGCGCCGACGTGTGTCGAGCATGCCCGAGTGGGATGCGAGCTACTTCGGCCTGCCAGTCAACCAGGGCGACATGCACGCCACCTACCTGGCGTTCTCGGTGATCTTCCTGATCGGTCAGCGTCTGCTCGGCGTGCCCTTGAGCAAGGACGAGCGCCGGGCGGTGCTGCACCTGTGGCGCTATATCGCCTGGCTGATGGGCGTGGATGAGCGCTGGCTGCATGCCGAGGAGAACGCCGCCATCTGCGCGCTCTATCACAACCTGCTGTCTCAGGCGCCGGCCGATGCCAGCAGCCAGCAACTGGGCAGGGCGCTGATCGATGAGCCGTTGCAGCGCCATTACCCGAATCTGCAGTGGCTGCGCGGAAGACTCAATCGAGCCATTCATCTGAGCATCGCGCGCACCTTCATCGATGCCCAAGGGCGCCGTGCACTGGGATTGCCAGGTGGGATCCTGCCCTGGTACCCGCTGCTGACGGCGCCGCCACGCTACCTGCTGCAGCGCCTGGTGCTCTGTCTACCGGGTGGCCGGCAGTGGCTGAGCGAACGCGGCGACCGGCAACAGCAGGCGTACCTGCTGACGCTGTTCGGTGAGGATCATCCGCGTCTGCTTGTGGCCATGCCCGTGGCGTCGGCTGATCCCCAAGGCCACTGAGGCAGGTGGCCCTGGGGTCAGGCTCTCCCGGGTTTCACGTTGCTCAGCCCAGGCTACGGGGTTACAGGCGGAAGCGCGCCACCAGGCTGTCCAGCTGCGTGGACAGCGCCTGCAGGTCGCTGCTGGCCTGGTTGAGCTGATCAGCGATATGGGTGGTGCCGACGGTCAGTTCGTTGATGTCGACGATGTTGCGGTTGATGTCTTCCACCACGCTGGACTGCTCTTCGGTGGCGGTGGCGACCTGGATGTTCTGGTCGCTGATCTGGCCGATATGGCTGTTGATCTGTTCCAGCGCCGCCGACGCCTTGCTCGCGTACTCCACCACCAGGGCGCTTTGCCGCTGCCCCTTGGCCATGGCCTCGACGGCCGAGCGCGATTCGTTCTGCAGGCGGTCGATGACCTGCTGGATTTCCTCGGTGGAGGCGCCGGAGCGGCTGGCCAGGGTGCGCACCTCGTCGGCCACCACGGCGAAGCCGCGACCCTGTTCGCCAGCACGCGCGGCCTCGATGGCGGCGTTGAGGGCGAGCAGGTTGGTCTGCTCGGAAATGCTGCGGATGGTATTGAGCGTGGTGCTGATGGCTTCGGTCTGCGCGGCCAGCGCGCCGATTACCTTGGCGGCCTGCTCCAGCTCGCCGTTGAGGGCATCGACCTGCTGCTGCGCCTGGCTGACCACCGCGCCGCCTTCGCTGGCATGCTGGGTCGCTTCTCGGGCGACATCGGCGGCGTTCTCGGCATTGCGGGCGATCTCGTTGACCGTCGAGCCCAGCTCGTTGATGGCGGTGGCCACCTGTACCGTGCGATCGCTCTGCGACGCGCAGTTGCTCTGGGTCAGACGGGCGCGTTCAGCCACCTCACGGGCCATGCCGGAGAGTTGCCGTGAGTTGTCGGCGAGCTGGCGCATGGCACCATGCACCTTGTCGATGAACTGGTTGAAGCTGCTGGCGATATCGCTCAGTTCATCCTTGCCGGGCAGCTCGATGCGGGTGTTCAGCGCCAGGTTGTCGGCAGCCTGGCCCAGGCTGTTCTGCAGCACGCTGACGCGGCGTCGTAGCTGTACCACGATCAACCAGGACATGACGATCGAGACCAGCAGGCCAACGGCGATGATGGCGAGTTGGCGGGTCAGGCCCTTGTCGTAGCTTTCTTCGCTGTGCAGATAACGCTGTTCGGCTTGCTGCAACAGGACATCGAGCAGGTCGTTGGCGCCCTGGCGCATCACGCCGTAGCTCTTGGCGTACTGGTCGCGGTAGATCTGCTGGGCCTTGGCCATGTCGCCGGCATCCAGGGCGTTGAGCATCGGCTCCAGTTCGTTGCTGACCATGGCCTCGAACTGATCGAGCAGCTTCTGCGCCTGCGCCTTGCGCTCCGGGTCGACCTGCGCGGCCACAGCCTGGCGCATGGCATCGCGCATGCCGGGCACATCCTCGTTACGTGCGTCCTGCACGCGCGATTTCACCCCACGCTCGTCACGCAGCGGTGTTTCCTGCAGCAGCATCATGTCGATGCCCACCCGCATGCGCGGAATGCGCGACGCCGCCTCGGCCATGGCACGCATGGGCTCGGCTGTATTCAGATAGAGTGATTGGGTGTCCCTGTGCATGCTGCTCAGGCTGCTCAGACTGGCCAGAGCCACCAAAAGCAGGGCGATACAAGGTATGGCCACTGCAACTACAAGGCGTGTTTTCAAGGAGAGAGCGTCTAGACGCATGGTAGGGCTCCGATTTATTAGAATAAGGCGCAGCACATCGGCGAGTATAGTGAGCGGGAGCGAACGGTACTGTGCTGCTTCTCCTATCGGCAGCGATGGCCTGGAGCATTAGGCCATCGTTTTGATTTAAGCGAAACTCCACTCAGGTTTCACAAATATGTCAGCGGGAAGCGGGCTGGTTGCCCCTTGCTGATGCCGAATGAAGCAATGGCCGACCCGAGGGCCGGCCATCCGGTTTCAGGCCTGCAACAAGGCGTCCAGTTGTCCACCGCGTTCCAGCGCGGCCAGGTCATCGAAGCCGCCGATATGCCGTTCGCCGATGAAGATCTGTGGCACGCTGCGGCGATGGCTGCGTTGCAGCATTTGCGCCAGCCGCTCGGGCGAGTGGCTGACGTCTATCTCCTCGTAGGCCACGCCCTTGTGCGCTAGCAGAGCCTTGGCGTTGATGCAGTAAGGGCAGTGTGCGGTGGTGTAGAGCGTAACGGCTTGCATGATGAACCTCCGGCGGCGTCAGACGGTTACTGATGGAAAGTCGACATCGGTTTCGGCCAGATTGTTGAGGTAATTGGTCAGTGTCATCAGGGCGACATTGGCCACCACTTCGACGATGGCTGCATCGCTCAGCCCGGCATCGCGTGCAGCCTGCAGTTGCGCATCCTCAAGGCGGCCACGGCTGTCGATGATCTGCCGGGTCAGGCGTGCCACGGCGTCGAGCTCGCCGTCGCGGGCACTGCGGATCTCTGCCTCGCTCAGCCCGGCTTTGCCGGCGAACAGGCTGTGCGCGGCCAGGCAGTAGTCGCAGCCGTTGATCTGCGAGCTGGCCAGCGCCACCACTTCACGTGCCCTGACATCGAGCGTGCCCTTGCCGAGGGCTTGGGACAGCGCCAGGTAGCCGCTCAGTGCGGCCGGTGCATGGGCCAGGGTGGCGAAGGTGTTGGGGATGAAACCGAGGCTCTTGCCGATGCCGGCCAGTTGCGCCTGGGCGCTGGCAGCGGTTCGTTCGAGCGGCAGTGCGGTAATACGGGGCATGGCGATTCTCCAGTCTTGGGTGGGGGCTTGTCGTTCAAGCCTGGAGCCATGCTAAGGATTCGATCTGGCTTTTCGGCGGCAGATCGTCGATGTTATGCGACAGATCGTCCAAGATTGCGAGATGCCCATGGATCGCCTGACCAGCCTGCTGCATCACTTCAACCTGCACGCCAGCACCTTTCACCGTGGCGGCTTCTGCGGCGCCAGCAGCCATGGTGAGCAAGAGCCACATGGCTACATCCACCTGCTGCGTGCCGGTCGCCTGTATTTTCGCGAAGGCGATGGTCGCGAGCTGCGCCTGGAGGAGCCGAGCCTGATGCTGGTGCCCCGGCCACGTCAGCACTGGATGAGCGCCAGCGAGGCCGACGGTGCCGAACTGGTGTGCGCCACCCTGGCCTTCGACGGCGGCACCGACAACCCGCTGTCGCGCGCGCTGCCTGGCGTCATCGTCAGACCCCTGCGCGAGCTGCCGAGCCTGAGCGGCTGCCTGGACTGGCTGTTCGCCGAGGCGACGGCCGATGACTGCGGACGCGAGCTGGTACTCAACCGCCTGTTCGAGCTGATGGTGATCCAGTTGCTGCGCCATCTGCTGAGCAACCGCGAACTGGCCTCGGGCATGCTCGCCGGGCTGGCCGAGCCGCGCCTGGCACGGGCGCTCAATCAGCTCCACGAGAAGCCACAGCATGGCTGGTCGGTGGCCGAGCTGGCGGCGCTGGCCGGTATGTCGCGGGCCAGTTTCGCCGCTCACTTTCATCAGGTGGTCGGTGCTACTCCGGGCGATTATCTGGTGGGCTGGCGCGTCAGCCTGGCGCAGAAGCGCCTGCGTGAGGGCCGGCCCATGGCGTTGATCGCCGACGAGGTCGGCTACGAAAGCCCCTCGGCTCTGGCGCGAGCCTTTCGCCGCAAGGTCGGCGCCAGCCCCAGCGAGTGGCTGCGCCAGGTCGCTGGATAGAGGGTACTTTGGCCGACCGTGGCGGTCGGCCGCAGCGAGGAATTCGTGCTGCGCCGGCGAGCTGTCGTACCATCACGCCTCGCCCCGTTGGAGAGCCCGCGCGCATGTTCGAGATCACCCCCGTCAACCCCGAAAAGTACCGCCAGCAGACCCGCCGCATCACCGCGTTGGTGGCGGCCATCTTCGTCACCCTGGCCATGGCTCTGGCGATGCTCAGCGTGCATCTGTTCGGCGAACCCGGCAGCGACGGCAACTTCCGCTGGAATCTGCTGGGCGTTCTGAGCGCGCTGGGCCTGACGGTAGCGCTGGTGCGCCTGCATCTCTGGCAGCGCCAGTGGATGGCGCCAGCGGTGTACGGCTGGCGCCTCAAGCGCAGCCTGATGCGCGTGACCAACGTCATGCATCACGTCAAGGCCGGGGTGGCCCAGGGCGATGAAACGGCGATGAAGCTGCTGCGCTTCTATCACCTGGGGGTGACCCAGATGCATCAGCTCGACGGCAACTCCAGCGAACTGAGCCAGATGGTGCGGGAGATCGACGAGCATCGCCAGGCCATGCAGCAGCAAGGGCTGGAGCTGGAGCAGACCCGGCTCCAGCCAGATTGGCTGGAGCGGGTCAGGGCGTTCAAGGCGGCATGACCCTCCGGCTCAATGGCCGGCTGAGACGCCCTGATCGATGGCCAGGTCGGCGCCGGTGATCGAACGGGCGCCGGGCTGGCAGAGGAAGAACGCCAGCTCCGCCACTTCCTGCGGTTGGATGAAACGTGCCTGCTCGCCCTGCGGATACTTGGCCAGCAGTTCTCGGTAGTAGGCCGCCGGGTCGCCATTGCCATAGCGCTCGGCCTGGAAGCTGAGCATGGGCGTTTCGATATCGCCGGGCGACACGGCATTGCAGCGCACGCCATGGGGCGCCAGATCCAGTGCCAACGCCTTGGTGAACAGGGTCAGGCCGCCCTTGCTGGCGCAATAGGCCGCCGCATTCGGATTGCCCTGGCGCCCGGCATCGCTGGAGATGTTGACGATGGCGCCACGGGTTTCACGCAGGTAAGGGATGGCCGCGGCACAGATGAAGAAGCTGGCCTTGAGGTTGACGTCCAGCACCAGGTCGAAGTCCTCCTCGCTGAAGTCCTCCACCGGCCCTTCGCGCCATACCCCCGCCGCATTGATCACCGCGTCGAGTCGCCCGGCCGCCTCGATCGCCGCACTCACCACCGCCTTGCACGCTGCTGGGGTGCGAATATCCGCTGCCAGGCTGCCGATGAGCGCATGGCGTTGGCCCAGTTCGGCCAGGCCGCTGGCATTGGCATCAGTGGCGAACACCTGCCAGCCACCGGCCAGGAAACGTGCCAGCAAAGCACTGCCCACGCCACCGGCAGCGCCGGTGATCAGCACCACGGGGTTTTTGTTCATGGCGCCTTGTCCTCGATCAGGCAGTTGCCGCCATCGACCACCAGCAGCTCGCCGGTGATATAGCTGGCCTCCGGTGAGGCGAGGAAGGCCACGGCCGCTGCCACTTCCTCGGGGCGACCGGCGCGGCCTATCGGCACGTAGGCCGCAGCGCGCTGTTCATGCGGTGTGCTCGATGCCGTGGCGATCCAGCCCGGTGCCACCGAGTTGACCGTGATGCCCTGGCGCGCCACTTCCAGCGCCAGGCCCATGTTCATCCCCACCATGCCCGCCTTGGCCGCGCTGTAGGCCGCCTCGCTGGGGTGGCCGGCCTTGGTGCCGGTGGTGGAGCTGATATGGACGATGCGCCCGTAGCTGCGCTTCTGCATGCCCGGCAGCACGGCACGGGTCAGCAGGAAGGCGCTGGTCAGGTTGCGCGCGATCGTCAGGTTCCAGGTCTCCAGGCTCATGCTGGACACCTCCTCTAGTTTCTCGGGGCTACCTTGCATGGTCATGCCGGCGTTGTTCACCAGAATGTCGACGCGCCCCCACAGCCCCTCGGCCCAGGCGACAAAGGCCTTCACGCCAGCTTCGTCGGTGAGATCCACTGGCTGGCCTTGCACCTCGTAGCCCTCGGCACGCAATTCGGCCACGCGCTCGGCAATGCGCGCGCTACTGGCGGTGACGATCAGCTTCGCGCCAGCCTGGCCCAGACGCCGGGCGATGGCCATGCCGATGCCCTCTGCGCTACCCGCGCCGCTTACCAGCGCGACCTGATCCTTCCATTCCTGTTGCATGACAGGCACTCCATCCGGTTTTCGATGGCTGCAAACTAGGTTAGTTTTGCTGATATAAAAAGACGACAGTCATCAGAAGAATTGACGATAGCCATGGCCTTCAACAGCGAAACCCTGCGTGTCTTTCTCGCCGTGCTGGATGCCGGCTCCTTTTCCGCAGCCGCCCGGCGTCTGGGGCGTGTGCCTTCGGCGGTGAGCATGGCCATCGCTCAGCTCGAGGCCGAGCTGGATCTGCAACTGTTCGATCGCCGCACGCGCAAGGCGCTGCCCACCCAAGCCGCGCTGGCCCTGGAGCCGCAGGCACGGCAGGCGGCCAGCCAGCTCAATCGGCTCGATGCCCAGGCGCTGCAATTGCATCAGGGCCTGGAGCGGCGTCTGGTCATCGCCATGGCGTCCGAGCTGCAAAGCGGCATGTGGAGCCAGCCGCTGATCGCCCTGGCCGAGGCGTTTCCCCTGCTAGAGGTGGAGGTGCGCACGGCCTCGCAGGCCGAGGCCGTGCGCCTGTTGCACGAGGGCAGCGTGCACCTGGCCCTGGTGTTCGAGCGCCCAGGCATCGACGAACGGGAAAGCTTCCTCGAAGCCGGCAGTCAATTGCTGGTGGCGGTGGCGACGCCGGGCTACCTCAGGCAGATGGCCACGCAGGGAATGGTCGAGGCGCGGCAGATCCTGGTCGCTGCCGGCTCGCCTTCGGCGACCGATCCGCAAATGATCCTGTCCCACCGCCTGTGGCTCACCGACAGCGACCTGGCCACCCTCAACCTGGTGCAGGCCGGGCTCGGTTGGGCCTACCTGCCGCAGCCGCTGGTGGCCACGCTGATCGAGGCGGGCAGCTTGCAGACGGTGATGTTCGACAACATGGCCAGCCAGTTGCGCCTGTGGGTGGACATCGTCTGGAGCAGTAATCGGCCACTCGGGCTCGGCGCCCGACGCTACCTGGAGCTGATCCGTGAGCGGCTCAAGGCCGAGCCACCCAGAGCCTAGTGCTGTGGTTCATTAGTGGGGGAGGAGCGGTTGCCGAGCAGGGCTCAATTCAAACCCAAGCGCTCATCTCGGCATTCATGAGAGCCCATCTCGAACGCTCTACAGATCCAGGGCCGGTTTTCATAGATGGTGCACATGAAGGTGTCGCGATCCAACGCCGAGCACCAGCCGTCAGCCAGGCGCAGCATGGTTTCGCCACCCCAGTCGTCGAACGCGATGTGCCGATCGGGGACACCGGTATCGCTGATGAGCATGACCTCCAAACGACAGCAACAGGCCTGGCAATTTGAGCAGGAAACGTCTGTGTAGGTGAGATTCTTGGCAGGAATGTTCATGAGGGCTTCAGGTGGCATAAGTGCGCTAGGGTACTCCAATTCGAGCCGAAGATCGGAGCTGATTGACCTTGCCCGGCAGTTGTGGGCACGGGTTTGAGCACATATCCGCGCCCTGAGGGCTTTCGGTTAAATCACGCCTGTAGGCGCTGCATCAACTTGAACGCCGTGCTGGCCTAACCTGGCACCTTGCCGGAGCAGAAGCCCATCTCTCGACAGGCTTCTGCCTGACCCATGCGTGCTATTTGGCGGCCGTTTCCTTTGCTGTATGGGGGCGATACAGCAAAGGTGGTTGGTGATGCACCTATTCATCGCCTCGATCAGGAACAGATGAGGCTTGTCTTGTCTCGATGGCACCAGACAGCGACTGGCAATGCGTTGGCCGAGCATTTCCGCGTCGATGTCGATGAGGTTTACCGATGACTGTACATCCCATCACCATTCAGATCGCCTGGCCGCCGGAAACCTCGATGCGCTGGCCGTTGACCCAGCGATTCGGCTCGCCGAGCAGGCTGGCGATCATCGGGCCGATATCGTCCGGCACGCCGACCCGGCCTAGCGCCGTCATGCCTGCGAACACCTTGTTCAGGTCCGGCATGTCACGTACGGCACCGCCCAGGAAGTCGGTCTCGATGGCACCGGGGGCCACGGTATTCACCGCGATGCCACGGCTGCCCAGCTCCTTGGCCATGTACAGGCTCAGCACTTCCACCGCGCCCTTGACCGCCGAGTAGGCGGAAAAACCGGGGTAGGAGACGCGCGTAAGCCCCGAGGAGATATTGACGATGCGACCGCCATCGGCCATTAACGGCAGCAGCGCCTGGGTGAGGAAGAACACGCCTTTGAAATGCACATTCACCAGGGCATCGAACTGCGCTTGCGTGGTTTCGGCAAAGGGTGCCATGTCCCCGTGGCCGGCGTTGTTGATCAAGTGATCGAAGCGCTCGCGTTGCCAGACATCGCCCAGCGCCTGGCGCAGGCGTTGCACGAAGTCCGGGAAGGTGGTGACGCCGCCGGCGTCGAGCTGCAGGGCGACGGCCTTGCGCCCCAGGGCCTGGATTTCGGCGACCACGGCCTGCGCGGCGTCGGCCTGGCTGTGATAGGTGACGATGACATCGCTGCCCTGGCGAGCGATGCTCAGTGCGGTGTTGCGGCCGAGGCCACGGCTGGAGCCGGTTACGATGGCGATTGTGCTCATGGTAAAAACCTCTCTTGGGTGAACGAGGTCGCATTCTGTGATTCGTGGTGCAACCTCGTCCTTACCGAAACCTCGACGTTTTTTGCCTATTTCTCCAAGGGGGAACGAGGTGCCCGTAAGCAGCAACAGGAGCCCAGGATGAGTGCAGCGTTGCTGGCGGCCGTCCGCGATTATCTGGATAGGCATGGCGAGCTCGGCGGGCTTGCTCATGCGCCCATCCCGGGGCTGACCATCATCCGTACACTCGAGCCCAGCGGGCTGGATTACGCCATCACCCGGCCTCTGGCGTGCCTGGTTCTGCAGGGCTGCAAGCGGGTCATGATGGGAACCCGGATCTACAACTTCAGCGCCGGTGATTCCCTGCTTATCACTGCCGACGTGCCGACGGTCAGCCAGATCGTCCAGGCGAGCCATGAGACGCCTTACATCTCGCTGGTGATCGATCTCGATCCTGCTCTGCTCACCGAACTGATGGAGGAGATGAAGGCGGTGCCAGCAGAGGATGGGGAGTCGATAAGGATCGAGCCGACCGACACCGAGGTCACCGAAGCCTCGCTGCGGCTGATGCGTCTGCTGGATCATCCACTGGCGGCCGCGGTGCTGCAGGCCTCGCGGATGCGCGAGCTGCATTACTGGTTGCTGGCTGGGCGACATGGCCCCACGATCGCTCGTCTGGGTTGGCCGGACGGTCATGCGCAGCGCATTGCACGGGCGGTGACGGTGCTGCGTAACGAGTTCACCCGCTCCGTGTCGGTGGAGCGACTGGCGTCCGTGGCTGGCATGAGCCCCTCGTCCTTTCATCATCACTTCCGCAAGCAGACGTCGCTGACGCCGCTGCAATTTCAGAAGCAGCTACGCCTGATCGAGGCGCGTCGCCTGATGACCGGCGAGGGCGTCAGCGCCAGCAGTGCGGCGTTCGCGGTCGGTTACGAAAGCGTGTCGCAGTTCAGCCGTGAATACCGCCGCCTGTTCGGCCTGCCTCCGGCCAAGGATGCCACTACTGCTTGCCTGGAGGGTGTACGAGCAAACACATAGGCCTTTGCCAATAGTTCGAGCATCAGCCTGGTCGCCATGCGCATGGTATTCCTGGCCTGACCGTTGCTGGAACTGGCCGAGGAGTCGGAAGGCGAGGGACGAGGACGCTGCTATGGCCTGGAGCGGCAGCGATGCCTTGCGGAGCACCTACAGAAGCCTCGGCGATTCTGCAGAAGAACGCCTGTCGCTGAGCCGGGCCTGACAGTTTCAGGCTCCAGGGCCGTGCTCATACGCGGTCATTGTCCTCGCGTCATCTGGCTAGCAGGCTGCTGACAACGCCAGTTCACCGAAGCCTGTCACCTGAGACACTGGCCTTGCTCTGTCAAAGAGGTGCTGCTCCGAATCGCTCGTTCGCATGTAGTAAAGGCTGCTTCCCACCAGCAAGGGAAAGTACGAGCTATCCAGCAGCAAGTGCTTGCTCGACAAGTTACCAATGGTAAGTTACTTTTGGTAGGTAGTGCTCGCTCTTGCCTATGGCTGTGCGAGCCGCTCACCTGACAACCGGAGTACTCGTCATGCACAGCCTGATCGTGGTCGCCCATCCCAATCCCGATTCACTCACCCACGCCATTGCTCAGAGCGTCGCTCAGGGCATCATGGCTGCAGGTTCAGAGCACAGCAGCGAATTGGCCGACCTGGCTGCCGAGGGTTTCGACCCGCGTTTCACCCTGGCGGATCAGGCGCTGTTCATGGCGCGGGCCGCGCCGCCTGCCGATGTCCTGGCCGAGCAGGCACGACTGGATCGTGCCGACGCCCTGGTCATCGTCTATCCGATCTACTGGTGGTCCTTTCCTGCCTTGCTCAAGGGCTGGATCGATCGTGTGTTCACCCAGGGCTGGGCCTATGAGGCCAGCGACAGCGGCAAGGTGGTGAAGAAGCTGCAGCGTCTGCCAATTCATCTGGTCGCCGTAGGTGGCGCCGATGAGGGCACCTTCGCCCGACATGGCTACGCCGCTGCCATGAAGACCCAGATCGATCACGGTATCTTCGACTACTGCGGCGCGCCCGTGCGCAGTTCCTCCCTGCTGTTGGCCTCGGATACCGGTTACCCGGCCGTTCAACTGGAGAGGGCGCACGAGATCGGTGCTCGCGTCTTCGCTTCCCAGCGCTGAGGCACAGTGGGACAATCCGCCCCATGACCTCGCCGACTTCCGTGCCTTCGCGCCGACGCCTGACCAGAGAAGCCCGCACCCGCCAGTTGCTGGACACCTCGTGGGCGCTGATCGCTGAAGAGGGGACGGATGCCCTTACGCTCGGGCGCCTGGCCGAGGCGGCGGGCATCACCAAGCCGGTGGTCTACGATCATTTCGGCACCCGCAATGGCCTGCTGGCCGTGCTCTACGAAGACTACGATCTGCGGCAGACGGCACTCTTCGATGCTGCTGTCGCCGCCGCCAAACCCACCCTGCAGGACAAGGCGCGCGTCATCGCCAGCGCCTATGTCGATTGCGTGCTGACGCAGGGGCGCGAGATTCAGGGCGTGCTGGCTGCACTGAGCGGTTCGCCGGAACTGGCAGCGGTCAAGCGCCAGTACCAGGAGGCCTTCATCGACAAGTGCGCCGGGATATTCGCGCCGTTCGCCGGGCCTGAAGGTGTTTCGCGCGCCAGCCTGTGGGCGATGCTCGGTGCCGCCGACGCCCTGTCGGATGCGGCAGTGGTGGGAGACATCAGCCAGGTGCAGGCAAAGGAGGAACTGCGGCAGACCATCCTGGGAATGGTGCAGCGCAGCCAGTGAGCGTCAGGTCGAGGCGGTTTTGCTTCGCTTTGCTTACCCACTCACCCATCTCTGCCGGGCCCAGCCACTCAAGCCATCCACCGCCAGCACCAGCAGGAGCATGGCCAGGATCACCGTGGCTGCCTGGGCTTCCTGGAACAGGCTGAGGCTCATGTAGAGCATCTGCCCGAGGCCGCCGGCGCCGACGAAGCCGAGCACGCTGGCCATGCGGATGTTGTTTTCCCAGCGGTACAGGCTATAGGCGATCAGTTGCGGCCAGACGCCGGGCAGGGTGCCGTAGCAGAAGGCGAGCAGGCGGCCGCCGCCGTTCTCGCGGATGGCGTCGGCAGGCTCGCGCGGGGTGTTTTCCAGCGCTTCGGCGAACAGGCGGCCGAGCACGCCAGCGGTGTGCAGGGCCAGGGCCAGAGTACCGGCGTTGGGGCCGAGGCCGGCGGCCAGCACCATCAGCGCCGCCCAGACCAGTTCCGGGATGGCGCGCAGGGCGTTGAGCAGTAGCCGCGTGACATGCAGGGCGAGGCTGCCGAAGCGCCCGGAGGCTGGCAGCGCCAAGGCCAGGCCGAGGATCGCCGCGAGCAGGGTGCCGATGGCGGACATGGCCAGGGTTTCCAGCGCGCCACGGCCGATGGCCTGCAGGTGCGCAGCGGAGAAATCCGGCTGCAGAAAACCTTTGGCGTACTGGCCCATCTGCGCCAGGCTGTCGCCGGCCAGCAGAGAACCGAGGTCGATGTCCAGATAGAGGAACGAGGCGATCACCGCGCCGAGGAGGGCGGCGAGCAGGATCAGGTTGCCGACTCTCATGTCAGCCTCGCGCGCAGCAGGCGGCTGAACTGGTCGGCCAGCAGCACCAGCAACAGGAAGGTGAGCAGCATGCTGGCCACTTCGCCACCGGCAAACATGCGCAGCGACAGATCGATCTGCTGGCCCAGGCCCCCGGCGCCGACGAAGCCCATTACCACCGAGGCACGAATGGCGCATTCCCAGCGGTACACGGTGTAGGAGAGCATTTCCCCGCCGGCATTGGGCAGCACGCCATAGGCGAAGGCGGCCAGGCGACTACTGCCGGCACCCAGTAGTGCGCGGGCGGGGCGGGCATCCACCGACTCGAAGATTTCCGCATAGACCTTGCCGAGCATGCCGGCGTAGGTGATGGCGATGGCCAGCACCCCGGCGGTGGGGCCGAGGCCGACGGCACGGACGAACAGCAGCGCCCAGACGATTTCTGGCACGCTGCGCAGGAAGATCAGCAGGCCGCGCACCGGCCAGCGCGCCAGGTTCGCCCACCAGGCCGGGCGGCCACCCCGGTGCACGGCCGAGAGCGACAGCGCACGGCTGGCCAGCAGTGCGGCGGGAACGGCGATCAGCAGCGCCAGGCTCATGCCAGCGGTGGCGATGGCCAGGGTTTCCAGGGTGGCGCGGCCGAGCAGGGCGAGGAATTCGCCATCATGCGCGGGCGGCCAGAAACCGGCGAGGAAGTTGCCCATGGCGCGGGTGTTGTCACCGTCCACCAGCACCGACAGATCCAGCTCGCTCAGGCGCAGGCCCGGCCACAACAGCAGCAGGGCCAGCACCGTGATCAGCAGGCGTGGCAGGGCGGCGGGGTCGCGTGGGGCGGCGCTCAGCATCGCGGGATATGTACCGGCTGAGGCTGTACGGGCGAGCTGGGCGCGGCCTGCAGTTGCTCGTTGGCGTACAGCGCATCCAATTGGGCGGGCTGCACGTAACTGGCTGGCAGGTCGAAGGCGATACGCCCGTCGCGAATGCCGATCACCCGGGGAAAATGCGCCAGGGCCAGGTCGACCGCATGCAGGCTGGCCAGCAGGGTCATGCCGCGCTCGGCGGCTTCGCGGTTGAGCACGGCCAGGGTGTGCCCGGCCAGCACCGGATCCATGGCCGAGACGGGTTCGTCGGCGAGGATCAATTCTGGCGCCTGGTACAGCACGCGGGCGATCCCCACGCGCTGCAATTGGCCACCGGAGAGCTGGTCGCAGCGTTGGTAGAGCTTGTCGGCGATATCCAGCCGTGCCAGGGCGGCTTGAGCGCCGGCGGCGTCCAATGGATAGAGCAGATTGAACAACCCCTTGGCCACTGACCACTGGCCAAGCTTGCCGGCCAGCACGGCGGTGACCACGCGCTGACGCGGCGGCAGCGGCGGTGCCTGGTGGATCAGGCCGATACGTGCGCGCAGACGCTGGCGCTGGCGGGCAGCCAGGCGCCAGGGGTCGTGCTGCAGCAGGTCGAGCTCGCCGTGCGTGGGTGGCAGGCTGGTGGCCAGCAGGCGCAGCAGGGTGGTCTTGCCGGCACCCGAGGGGCCGATAATGGCCACCCGTTCGCCGGGGTTGACCTGCAGATCGATGTTTTCCAGCGCGACCTTGCCATTGGCGTGGGCCAGGCCCACGCCACGCAGGGTGATGCTCACTTCAACAGGCCAGCGGCGCGAGCGGCTTCTTCGATGCCTGCGTAGTTTTCAGGCTGGGTCTCGATGAAGCGGCTGGCGGCCTGCAGGTCGAGAATCGCCTTCTGCTCCGGCTTGGCCGGATCGAGGGCAAGGAAGGCGGCCTTGATTTTCGCTTGCAGCGCTGGGTCGAGGTTGCCGCGCACCGTCCAGTTGTAGTCGTAGTAGGTGGGGGTGGTGGCGAAGACCTTGACCTTGTCGGTATCGACTTTCTTGGCATCGACCAGCTTCTGCCAAACCGAGGCGTTGAGTACACCGGCATCGGCCTTGCCGGCCTGCACCCAGGCGGCGGTGGCGTCATGAGCACCGGAGTAGGCCACGCGGCTGAAGAATTCCTCGGGCTTGATGCCGTCCTGCAGCATGAAGTAGCGCGGCATCAGGCTGCCGGAGGTGGAAGACACCGAACCGAAGGCGAAGGTCTTGCCCTTGAGATCCTGCAGGGATTTCACCGCCGGATCGGAGGTGATGAACTTGCTGGTGAACTCGGCATCCTGCTCGCGCTGCACCAGCGGCACGGCGTTGCCGGTTTTCAGGCGTGCCTGGACGAAGGTGAAGCCGCCCAGCCAGGCCATGTCGATACGGTCGGCGGCCAGCGCTTCGACCACCGCGGCGTAGTCGGCCACCGGCACGAACTCCACCTTCATGCCCAGTTCCTGTTCCAGATAGGCACCCAGCGGCTTGAACTTGCGCAGCAGCTCGGTGGGGGCTTCGTCGGGAATGGCCGAGACCTTGAGGACATCGGCGGCTTGCGCGAATACGGCGGATACGGACAGGGCGATACCGGCGGCGAGCGCCAGGGTGTTCTTGAACATGTCGGATTCTCCGGTTCAATAGCGGGGAAGGCGTGCGGAGTATAGTGGCCCAGCGCCGTCGCTGCAGCACGTAGATCGTGGGGTTAAGATGTCGCCTCGATGCCAACTGCCTGGAGCCGTTCGATGACCGCTACGCTGCCCGCCCTGGCCTTCGCCGGGATCGGCCTGATGGGCCTGCCGATGACCCGCCGCCTGCTCGCCGCCGGCTACCCGCTGACCCTCTGGAACCGCACGCCGGACAAGTGCGCGCCACTGCTGGAGCAGGGCGCGCAGCGTGTGCAAAGCCCCGCCGAACTCTGTCGCGATGCCAATGTGGTGATGCTCTGCCTGGCCAATACCGAGGTGGTGCGCGAGGTGGTGTTCGGCTCCGGCGGGATAGTCGAGGGCGCGCGGCCGGGGCAGTTGCTGGTGGATTTCTCCAGCCTGGAGCCGGCGGCCACCCGGGAGATGGCCGCCGAGCTGGAGGCACGTACTGGCATGCGCTGGGTGGATGCGCCGGTGTCCGGCGGCACGCCGGGCGCCGAGGCCGGTACCCTGGCGATCATGGCGGGTGGCCGTGAAGAGGACGTGGAGCGCGTGCGGCCGATACTGGCGCACCTGGGCCAGCGCCTGACGCGCATGGGCGAGGTGGGCGCCGGGCAGGTGACCAAGGTGTGCAACCAGATGATCGTCGCCTGCAATGCGCTGGTGATCGCCGAGGTGGTGGCACTGGCCGAGCGCTCCGGCGTCGATGCCAGCCAGATCGCCTCGGCATTGGCCGGTGGTTTCGCCGATTCCAAACCCCTGCAGATCCTGGCACCACAGATGGCTGCCAGCCAGTTCGAGCCGGTCAAATGGCATGTGCGCACGCTGCTCAAGGATCTCGACACTGCAGTGAAGCTGGCGCGCGAGCAGGGCGGCGCCACGCCCATGAGTGGCCTGGCCGCGCAACTGATGCGCCTGCACGGCAGTCAGGGTTTTCTCGAGCGCGACCCGGCCACGCTGGTGGAACTGCTGCGGGAGCAGTGCCCATGAGGATTGCTGCCAACCTGTCCATGCTGTTCACCGAGCTGCCGCTACGCGAGCGCGTGCTGGCGGCGATGCGTGCGGGCTTCGCGGGCGTGGAGATTCAATTCCCCTACGAGCTGCCGGCCATCGCCCTGAAAGAGGTGCTGGAGCTCAGTGGTCTGCCGCTGGTGCTGATCAACGTTCCGGCGGGCGACCTGATGAGTGGTGGCCCCGGCCTGGCCAGCGTGCCGGCCAGGCAGGCGAAGTTCGACGCTGCGCTGCAGGAGGCGCTGAGCTATGCGGCCATGGTGCGCCCGACCTGCGCCAACGTGTTGCCGGGGCGCCTGGCCGAGGGCGTGAGCCGCGAGCAGGCGCTGGATTGCCTGGCCGCCAACCTGCGCAAGAGCGCCGAGGCCTTCGCTGTGCTGGGCATCCGCGTGTTGGTGGAGGCGATCAATCCCCTCGACATGCCGGGCTTTCTGATCAACACGCCGGAGCATCTGGACGAGCTGCTGCGGCGAGTGGATCACCCTAATCTGGCGGCGCAGTACGACCTCTACCACATGGCGCGCCAGGGGTTGGACGTGGCAGCCGGCCTGCGCCTGCTGGCCGGGCGTATCGGCCATGTGCAGTTCGCCGACGTACCGGGGCGCGGCGCGCCGGGTACGGGTGAGTTGGCCTTCCCCGCGCTGCTGAGCGCATTGCATGAGAGCGGTTACGACGCCTGGCTGGGCGCCGAGTACAAACCAGGGGAGGCGGGCACCCAGGCCAGCCTGGGCTGGTTGGCGCAATGGCAGCAGCAAGACACCTAGAGCTGTATGCGCATCCGGGCTACGGGGAAGCGAGGGCAGAATGCTAGAACCTGGCCCCAAGCCGTTCCAGTGGTAGCACGTGTGGTGGGAACTGGGCGACGATTTCGGCCAGTGGCAGCGGTTTGCTGAACAGGTAGCCCTGTACCTGATCACAGCCGCGTTCCCTGAGGAAGGCCAGTTGCTCGGTGGTTTCCACACCTTCGGCCACCACCTTGAGGTGCAGCGCCTGGGCCATGGCGATGATGGCGTGGACGATCTCGCGATCCTGGTTCGAGGTGACGACGTCCTGAATGAAGCAGCGGTCGATCTTCAGCGTATCCAGCGGTAGCCGGCGCAGGTAGGCCAGCGAGGAGTAGCCGGTGCCGAAGTCGTCGATGGACAGGCTGACGCCCAGTCCTCGAATCCTTTCCAGCAGGTTGATGGCCCGGTTGATGTTGCTCAGCAGCGCGCTTTCGGTCACTTCCATTTCCAGTCGCTGGCCTGGGCAGTGGGTGTCGTGCAGGATTTGCTCGATGCGATCCGGGAGATGGTCGTTGGCCAGGTTCAGTGCCGAGCAGTTCACCGCCACTTTCAACTGTGGGTAGCCCATCTGGTTGAGGTAGTTCAGGTCATGACAGGCCTGCTGCATCACCCAGTCGTCGAGCTGGGCGATGAAACCGTTGGCCTCGGCGATGGAGATGAAACGATCCGGCGTCAGCAGGCCATGCTGGGGATGCTTCCAGCGCACCAGGGCTTCGAGCTTGGCCAGTTCGCCACTGTTCAGGTCGACGATCGGTTGGTAGTAGAGCAGCAGCTCGTTGCCCTGTTGCAGGCATTGTCGAAGGTCTTCCTCTAGCTGCAGCTCGAAGGAGGCCTTCTGCCGCAGGTGCGGGTTGAAGAAGTGCATCGCATTGCGCCCGCTGCCCTTGGACTGGTAGAGCGCCAGGTCGGCATGCTTGAGCAACTCGTCGGGGCTATTGCCGTCCTGGGGGAACAGGCTGATGCCGATGCTGGTGGTCATCACCAGCTTGCGCCCGCTGAGAAAGATCGGCTCTTTCATCTGCTCCAGCAGGCGCGTGGCGAGCACCCGTGGTGCGATGTCGCTGTCGAGGCTGGCGACCACGCAGAATTCATCGCCGCCAAAGCGGGCGATGATGTCGCGCTCGCGCAACGCGCCACGAATGCGCAGGGCGACCACCCGCAGGAGTTCGTCGCCGGAGTCATGGCCAAGAGTGTCGTTGATGCGCTTGAAGTGATCGATGTCGAGGAACATCACTGCCAGATTTCGGCCGGTGACTGCGTGTTCTTCCAGGGCGGCGGCGAACACCCGGTTGAAGCCGCGTCGGTTGAGCAGTTCGGTCAGCGGATCGAAGTGGGCCACCTGTTCCAGCGAGGCGCGGGCATTGTCCAGTTGGGCCAGCAGCGCATTGACGCGCTGCAGGTCGCGCTCCTTGTCGTCGAGCTTGCGCCCGATCCAGGTGGCGATCAGGCTCAGGCTGAGAATCAGCAAGGTGATCGAGGCGACGCTCAGTACCAGTTGCAGGCTGTTGTCGGCGCGGCGCATCAGCAGGGGCGTGCCGTCCGGCACCACCAGGTGCATGCTGGCCATGCCGGTGTAGTGCATGGAGGTGATGGCCGCGCCCATGACCAGCGCTGCCGAGTATTTCAACCAACGCTGATGGCGCTGCATGCTGGAGCGGAAATACTCGGCGAGCAGCAAGGCGGCGAAGCTGGCGGCAATGGCGATGACGATGGAAAGGGCAAACAGGCCGCCGTGGTAGTAAGTCTCTGCGGGTGAGCGGATGGCGGCCATGCCGCTGTAGTGCATGGCGGCGATACCGCTGCCGATGATGCAAGCCGCCAGTACTTGGCGGTGCAGGCCCGGACGGGCCTGGGCCATGCAGGTCAGCGCCAGTAATGCCGCTGCCAGGGCGACCAGCAGGGAGAACAGGGTGGTGGGCAGGTCGTAGCGGATGGCCACTGGCGCCTGGAACGCCAACATACCGATGAAATGCATGCTCCAGATGCCGCCGGCCAGGCACAGGGCGCCGACCAGCACCCAGGTCACTCGCATGCTGCGGCGCTGCATGTAGTCGAGTTGCTTGGTGATGTTCAGCGTACACAGGCTGCCGATCGTGGCGATCACGTAGGACAGCAGCACCAGCCAGGGATCATGACGGCATTCGAGCAATAGCTGGCCGGTGGCAGGTAAATCTCCAAGAAAACGAATAGACAACCCTTCCATAGTCACCCTTGCCTTGTAGAACCCCCTGCGCTGTCAGCGCTTGCTGGCGCTGGCGGGGCAATGCGGTATCCGCACCTGGGTTATGGGTCATAGCGCTATTCATTGGGTTTAGCATGCAAATCCATGCTTTGCTCAATATCTGAGCGGTTTTTGCCGCCGCAACATCGCATGACATAAATCAAGCGAATGTTCGCAGACAGTTTGAGGAAAACTGCCTAGATTGCCGGCTCCGGTGGTTGGCCGGTGCTGCCAGGGGGGCGGCACCACACAGGCCTGGCACTGACACAAGGAGATGGCAAGCCATGCAACCTGACCAGCAAGCCCCGAATGCCTGGCGCATTCTGTTCCTGCTCTTTCTCGCCAATCTGTTCAACTTCTTCGACCGCACCATCCCGGCCATCATCATTGAGCCGATACGTCTGGAGTGGAGCCTGAGCGATCTGCAGCTAGGGCTGATTGGCACTGCCTTCACCATCGTCTATGCCATTGCCGGCGTGCCGCTGGGGCGCATGGCCGACACGGGCGCACGGCGCAAGATCATGGGCTGGGGCCTGGCCGTCTGGAGCGGGCTGACGGCGCTCAATGGCATGGCCTGGAATTTCTGGAGCTTCTTGCTGATTCGCATGGGAGTGGGTATCGGCGAGGCCAGTTATGCTCCGGCGGCCAACTCGTTGATCGGTGATTTGTTCCCAGCGCACAAGCGAGCGCGCGCCATGGGCATCTTCATGCTCGGCTTGCCCCTGGGGCTGCTGTTGGCCTTTTTCAGCATCGGCGCCATGGTGCAGGCCTTCGGTAGCTGGCGGGCGCCCTTTCTCATCGCGGCGGTTCCGGGGCTGATCCTGGCGCTGTTCCTGTTCTTTATCCGCGAGCCGCAGCGCGGCGCGGCGGAGAGCACGCCGATGAGTCAGGAGCCGGTGGCCAATCCGCTGCGCAAGGTGTTGGCGATCCGCACCTTCTGGTGGCTGGTACTGGCCGGGTTGGCCTTCAATTTCGCCACCTACGCCTGCAATGCCTTCATGGTGCCGATGCTGCAGCGCTACTTCGGCCTGGGCCTGCAGCAGGCGGCGATGGCCACGGGGATGATCGTCGGCCTGACCGGGCTGGTCGGCCTGACCCTGGGCGGCTGGGTCGCGGACAAGGTGCACCAGCGCTGGGCCAACGGGCGTCTGTTGTTTGCCGCCTTGAGCATGCTTATCGGCACCCTCTGCACGGGCTGGTCGCTGAGCGCGGGGCGTATCGACATCAGCCTGTTCGTTGGCGTGTTCAGTCTGGGTTGGCTGTTCTCCTACAACTTCTATACCTGCGTCTACACCGCGATTCAGGACGTGGTCGAGCCGCGCCTGCGGGCCACGGCGATGGCGCTGTTCTTCGCAGGTTTGTATCTGCTCGGCGGTGGCCTCGGCCCGTTGGTGGTGGGCGGGCTGTCGGATCATTACGCCAGAACGGCGATGCAGGCAGCCGGTGCCAGTGAGATGAGCGAAGCCTTCAAGGCCGCTGGCCTGCATGATGCGATGCTGCTGATTCCGGTGGCCTTGTTCTGCACTCTGCTGGCCTTGCTCCAGGCGTCACGCAGCTTCCAGCGCGATGCCCAGCGCATGCGCGAGGGATTGGAGCAGGCCGTGCCGGTTTGAGAGTGGGAAGGGTGGTGATCCGTTCGCGAAGCAGTACGCCGTGGGCGTTTCAGCGGAGCGTTGTGGGGCCAGGTTTGGCATGGCCCGGCGGACTGTTCGCTTAGGCTCCTGAGTCCGCCCTCCGCCTACGCGGCCGGTGTCTGGTACGCCCGGCCGCTGTCTGCTGTCGGTTCAGGGCACCAGCAGGATCTTGCCGTCGCGCTCGCCGCTGGCGGCGGCTGCCACGGCGTCCTTGATATGCGCCAGGTCGTAAGTGGCGGCGATGCGGGTCTTGAGCTTGCCGCTGGCGATCAGTTGCACCAGTTCGCCGAACACCTTCATCTGCTGCGCCTGGCTGGCCTGCTGGAACCATTTGGCCAGCCAGAAGCCACGCAGGGTCACGTCGCGGAACACGAAGGAGGCTGGCGAGACCTGGCAGGGCTGGCCACTCATCATGCCGTAGTTGACCAGCACGCCACCGTTGCTCAGCGCGGCCGCCAGGTGGTCGGTGCTGGCGCCGCCGACCGCGTCTATCCCCAAGCGCACATCGGCCCCGCCGGTTATCGCGCGCACGCGCTTGGCCAGGTCGGGGCCGTCGACCAACACCACATCGCCGCCTTCGGCCTCGACGCCGGCAATCGCCGATTCGCGACGCACCACGTTGAGGGTCTTGAAGCCGCGCAGCTTGGCCAGTTGGATCAGGTAGCTGCCGACGCCGGAGTTAGCTGCGTTCTGGATCACCCAGTCGCCCGGCTTGAGGTCGACGAACTCGCTCAGCAGCAGCGAGGCGGTCGGCGGGTTGACGGTGAGCATGGCCAGTTGCAGCGGGTCACTGTCCGGCAGCGCGATGAGCTTGTCCGCCGGCGCGTTCATGGCGCTCACCCAGGTGCCGCAACCCACCGGCAGCAGCACGGTCTGGCCGACCTTGAACTGGCTGACGCCTTCGCCGAGGGCTTCGACGCGGCCCACGCCCTCGTTGCCACCGACCGCTGGTAGCGGCGGCAGCATGCCGTAGGCGCCGGTCAGGGTGAGTACGTCGGAGGGGTTGATCGGCGCGGCCAGCACCTTTACCCGCACCTGGCCGGCGGCCGGCTCGGGGAGTGTCAGGGCAACGGCTTCGATCACGTCTTGCGGCACCGGGCCGCGGTGTTGGTATTCGGCTTTGAGCATGATGTTCTCCAGGCAGTGCAAGTCAGTCGAGCCAGTCTAGCTGGCATGGCGCAAAGCGGAGTGAATCCTCTGGCATCCATTGTGGTGATGAGCGTGGAGCCGTCTATGCTCTGCCTTGTCGACAAGTGGAGCGTTGCATGGGTAGCGGGTGGTGGTGGGTTGGATTGCTATGGTTGGCCTCGTTGGCGCAGGCTGAAACCCTGCATGTCGGTTTCGGTACGCACAAACCGCCTTATGTGTTCGAGGGGGAACCACGTGGGCTCGAATATGATCTGGTGAACCAGGCGGCGCGTCAGGTCGGCTTCGAGGTGGATGCCTACTATGCGCCCATGGAGCGCCTGCACCTGATGCTACGCCGCGGCGAGATCGATGCCATCGCCACCACCCATGAACGCAGTGGCGTCGAGGCCTACTATTCGGATGTCTACATCCATTACCACAATGCCGTTGTGGCCCTGACCAGGCGCGGCTATCGCATAGAGCGCATCGCCGATCTCGAGGGGCATTCGATCAGCGCTTTCCAGCGCGCGCGCTGGCTGCTGGGCGAAGAGTTCCAGCGCATGGCCGAGCGCAATCCCGACTACCGTGAGGAAGCCCACCAGATCAATCGCAACCGCCTGCTCTACAGTGGTCGGGTCGATGTGGTGGTGGGCGACAGACGCATCATTCGTTATTTCGACGCCGAAGTGGCCGACCAGGTCGATGTGACCCAGCCCCTGACCTGGTACGACATCTTCGCGCCCACGCCTTATCGCCTGGGCTTTCGCCTCGATGCCCAGCGCCAGCGTTTCAACCAGGGCTTGCGCCAGCTTCGGGAGAGCGGTGAGTACGCCGTCATTACCCGGCGCTATCAGGCTGACTGAAACCTGAGGAAACCTTTGCACGGCTGCCGGGTTCTCGGTGCTGTAGCACTATGGACAGCCGTTCTCTCGCGCAGGAGGTTCCGATGCCACGCTCCAAGACCCTCGCCAGCTTCGCGCTGCTCGCTATGCTCGGCAGCCCATTCGGTCTTGCCGAAGATCGGCAATTGCCCAGTGAACTCGGCACCCTGCAGGTGCATACCGTCGCCGATGGGCTGGCCAACCCCTGGGCGGTCGCCTTCCTCCCGGATGGGCAGGGCTTTCTGGTCAGTGAACGACCGGGCAATCTGCGCCGCATCAGCCCGGAGGGGGCTATTTCCGCGCCATTGGTCGGCGTGCCCAAGGTCTATGCCTCGGGGCAGGGCGGTTTGCTGGACGTGGTGCTGTCGCCGGACTTCGCCACGGATCGCCTGGTCTACCTGTCCTACGCCGAAGCCGGTGACGGTGCGGCCGGCACCACGGTCGGGCGCGGACGTCTGTCGGCTGATACCACGGCGCTGGAGGGCTTCGAGGTGATCTTCCGTCAGCAGCCCAAGCTGTCCAACGGTGTGCACTTCGGCTCGCGCCTGGTGTTCGACCGCGACGGCCACCTGTTCATCGCCCTGGGCGACAATAACGACCGGCCCACCGCGCAGGCACTCGACAAGTTGCAGGGCAAGCTGGTGCGCCTCTACCCGGACGGAAGCATTCCGCAGGACAACCCCTTCGTCGGCCAGACTGGCGCGCGTGCAGAGATCTGGTCATACGGCCATCGCAACCAACAGGGGGCAGCGCTCAATCCCTGGACGGGACGGCTGTGGACCCACGAGCACGGCCCGCGCGGTGGCGATGAAATCAACATCCCCGAGGCCGGCAAGAACTACGGTTGGCCGCTGGCCACCCATGGCATCAACTACTCGATGCTGCCGATTCCCGAAGCGAAGGGGGAGGTGGTGGAAGGCACCGAGGCGCCGCACCATGTCTGGGAAAAATCCCCGGCGATCAGCGGCATGGCCTTCTACGATGCAGAGCGCTTTCCGGCCTGGCAACACAACTTGTTTATTGGCGCGCTGGCGGGCCAGGCGTTGATTCGCCTGCAACTGCAAGGGGATGAAGTGGTGCACGAGGAGCGTCTGTTGCAGTCGCTCGATGTCCGGATTCGCGATGTGCGGCAGGGGCCGGACGGCTACCTCTACCTGCTGACGGATGCCCCGAACGGGAAGTTGCTGCGCCTGGGGCTGTAGCAGGCCGCTGAAAGACAGCACAGGGGGCTTTCAGCGGCCAGTGGGGCTTACTTGCGGCTGATGGTGATTTGCCGCGTGCCGCCGTACTGCTGGCCGCTCACGCCCTTGGCAATCTGCTGAATCTCGCCGCCGCCATTGAGGAAGGCGGCAATCTGCGCCTCCAGCGACTCGCGAGTGGCCACGGCCGCTTCAGGTTTGCTGGATTTACTGTTGGAGGATTTGACGCGCAGGGTAGCCATGAGCTTTCTCTGTCTTTCAGTGGGCGGTCGGTGATTATGCCTCAAAGGGCGCCTCCCTGCTCGATCTATTGCCCCAGAGCTCTGCGCTACGAGCCTTGCTCAGGCCGAAAAGCGCTTGCCACTCAGCGGCTTGCACACTCGTGACCGGCTGTCGAATAAGCTCGGATGCGGCCCGGTGGCGGCCGAACTGGGGTAGAATCCTCGGCTGTTTCAGCGAGGTGAAAACGCAATGGCCTTGATCGGGCGGATGAATTCTTTACAGGTGGTCAAGCACACCGACTTCGGGCTGTACCTCGATGGTGGGGCCGACGGCGAGATCCTCCTGCCCAAGCGCTACATTCCCAAGGACACGCCCTGCGAGGTCGAGGACTGGCTCAACGTGTTCCTCTACCTCGACAGCGAAGACAAGCTGATCGCCACCACGCAGAAGCCCAAGATTCAGCTTGGCGAGTTCGCCAGCCTCAAGGTGGTCGACATCAACCGCATCGGCCTGTTTCTCGACTGGGGCCTGGCCAAGGATCTGCTGCTGCCGCACTCCGAAGAGAAGCGCCCGCTGCAGCTCGGCGACTACTGCGTGGTCTACCTCTATCTGGACAAGCGCACCCGCCGCCTGACCGCAACCGCACGTCTGGATCGTTATCTCGACCAGACGCCGGCACACTACCAGGTGGGGCAGGAGGTCGACCTGCTCATCGTCGAGCGCACCGACCTTGGCTTCAAGGCCATCATCGATGGCAAGCACTGGGGCCTGATCCACAAGAACGAACTGTTCAAGTTCGTGCGCAGCGGCATGCGTGAGAAGGGCTACATCAAGGAACTGCGTGCCGACGGCAAGATCAGCCTCAGCCTGCAACCCATCGGCCGCGAAGCCGCCACCGGCCTGGCCGAGCAGATACTCGAACGCCTGCGCGAGCAGGGCGGGGTGCTGGCGCTGAGCGACAAGAGCCCACCGGAAGCCATCACCGCAGCGTTTCGCGTAAGCAAGGGCAACTTCAAGAAAGCCATTGGCGGCCTGTACAAGGAAGGGCGAATCCGTATCTACGATGACCGCATCGAACTGCTCTAACAGGCTGCTGAAAAACTACCTCGGCTTTGGCTTCCTGCGTCGCTCTACCTCCTGCATCCATGCAGTCGTGCGTTGGCAATACTGCGTTAAAAACAGCCTCGCGTGCGAGCCCAGTCAAAATGCTCATTTACAACACGTAAACTGCGCTTTTTCGGCTGTTTTTGCCTTGTCTTGCCTGCCTCGCCTACGTTTTTCAACGGCCTGCTAAGGTTGATGCAGCCATGGCTTGAGTCCAACCGCGGCAACTCGCATAATGCGCCGGTCTTCTCGCCGGTGTAGCTCAGTTGGTAGAGCAGCGCATTCGTAATGCGAAGGTCGCAGGTTCGACTCCTGTTTCCGGCACCATAAAAATCAAAGGGTTAGCTTCGGCTAGCCCTTTGTCGTTTATGGGGGTGTCCCTGCTAGGCGATTTGGCTGGCCGGTGCGACAGATACCATCCTGATCGAAGCCGTATTTATAGATCATCAAGACTGTCGGGCGCGTAAAGCGCTCAGGGCTTCTTCGCGCGTTGGGAGTTTGCGCTTGGCATCTTCTGGTGTGGTAGCGAAGCCTTCCAGGCGCAGGCTGGCGGCATAGTTCGACTGGCGAATCTTGGCGTAGTAAGCCTTCTTGGCTTCCAGGGTCAGATTGGGCATGGCTCAAGCCTTGAGCGCGACAGGATGATCATGGGGCAGAGTACCGTCTTCTACTCACTCTGCCACTTAAGGGCACCTCTAAAAACTGCCTGCGTTGCCATCGCGGCGTTAAAAACAGGCTCGTGCGTGAGTCCGATCAGAATGCTCATTTACAACACGTAAACCCGAATGCGGGCCAGGTGCTTTCTTCGCCTGTTTTTGTGGGGCCGCCATCGGTATTGCGCTGACTGCCTCGCCTACGTTTTAGAGGCGCCCTTAATCGGCCCGGATGCCGTTGGTCAAACGCACTGCCATCAGTGATTGTTGCTGGTGGCAGACCGTGGCGACAGATATCAAAACCAAGACCAGGCTGGAAGACCTGTCCGCGCTGCTGGCGGCATACCCTGAGTACATTCATGCAAACGCCAGCTTTCCAACCTGCTGCAGATCTACATGCTGACGGGCATTCCATAAGTCGTAAGCATCTTGCATAGCTAGCCAGCTCTCAGGCGAGCGACCAAGTGCTACCGAGAGGCGCAGAGCCATTTCCGGCGTTACGCGGCTGGTGCCCTTGAGCACACGGCTCAGGGTCGAGGGTGCTACGCGCAGCTTTTCGGCCAGCTCACGACCGCTGATGCCGTTCGGCTCCAGGTAGATATCGGTGATGAATTCACCAGGATGGGGCGGGTTGTGCATGTTCATCAGTGGTAATCCTCATAGTCCAGGACATAAGCGTTTCCGTCGCGAAACTCGAACGTCAGCCGCCAGTTGCCGTTCACCATGATCGACCAGCGCCCACGCATTTCTCCCTTGAGCGGGTGCAGGCGGAAGCCAGGGATGTCCATGTCGTCTACCGTCATGGCTGTATCCAGGGCTGCTAGCTGCATTCGTAGCCGCTTGGCATGGGCGGGTTGTACGCCTGCTGTGCTGCCCGTTTCAAATAGCTTGCGCAGCCCTTTGTGCTGGAAAGATTTGATCATTGGCGAAGCGTAGCATGTTGCGCAACGCGCAACAACTTGAGGTGTCCCTGGTTGAGCCTCGGGGGCAGCTTAGTGAAGGAGTATCACATCGAAGGCGCTCTAGAAGCCTCGGTTTTACTGACTTTCAGCTTTTACCGAGTGAGGTGCCGTATTTCGTAATGCGAAGGTCGCAGGTTCGACTCCTGTCTCCGCACCATAAAAATCAAAGGGTTAGCTTCGGCTAGCCCTTTGTCGTTTCTGTGCTTGGTTTTCCCTACATCAGGTTATAGCTGACGTAAGCCAGCATGCCGAAGGCGAACAGGAAGATGGCATAGATCGGCCACAGACTGCCTGGCTCCAGAGGTGTGGATGCTTCGTGGCGGTGAGTCTGGGTGAAAGGTGCCAGGGTGTCTTTCTGTGGGGTGGCGACCTTTCTAACGGGGTTTGTGCCGCTGCGTCGGGGGGCGGTGTTGAAGTTTTCCCAGGATGCCTTGCGGCCGTTGCGGCGCAGGTTGTCTCGATGCAGCTCAGGTTCTTCCATGTTCGTTACGGCCTCCTGGCCTAGTGCTATCACTGGTGTGGCGCATGCTACACAAGGCTGCAGGAAAGGCCAGTGAAATGTGACGTGGTCGTGGTTTTGCGGGCTGGGTCGAGACTGCACCCTTCTTCACATCCATTGTCAAAAGAGCACTATGGTGCTGTTTTGTCGACTCTGCAGGCGGTCATGATCAGGGAGTGGAGGGTTCAGCGATGCTGCGTTTGATATCGATGGTGCTGGTTTGCATCTGTGCCGCTACGGCCTTTGCCGATGAGCCGCAGACGATCAGGGTCATTCCCAAGAGTTACGTCAGCCCGGGCGCCAGTGGCAGCGTGTCTGGCTCGGCGAATTATCAGCAGTACGACCTCTATGGTGGTCAGCGCCTGCCGCAAGGCAGCGTACGGCAAGAGAGCCGCTACGGCAGTCATTCCACTGAGACACGCGGCGGCATTCGGCAGAGCACCGAATACCCGGGTGGGCTGATCATCGAGCGGCAGCCGGGGGCGGGTAGTTATCAGCAGCAGCGCAGCCGTTAGTCCTTGTGGGTGCGCGCTGGCTCCCCAGGGTGGATGATGGCGCGGTTGCGTCCCGCGCTCTTGGCCTCATAGAGGCAGGTATCGGCACGCTGCATCCAGCTTTCCCAGTGCTCGCCGCTCTGCAGGACGGCGCCGCCGATGGAGACGGTGACCGGGCCCACCGGGCTGTACAGCTCGGCAGAGACGCGCGTGAGCAGGTTCTGCGCGACGCTGTGCAAGCCGCTCAGGTCGGTATTGGGCAGCAGCAACAGGAACTCCTCGCCGCCGAAGCGAAACAGGCGGTCTTCGCTGCGTGAGACGCGCTGCATGATTTCGACGAAGGCGATCAACACCTGGTCGCCTGCATGGTGGCCGCAGCGGTCATTGACCTGCTTGAAGTGATCCAGATCCATGATCAACACGCCGTAGCTGTGCTTGTGGCGACGATGGCTGGCCACGGCGATCTTCAGTTCTTCGTTCATGGCGCGCCGGTTGCGCGCGCCGGTGAGTGGATCCTGTGAGGCCATCACCTGCAACTGATCACGCTGGACACCGGTGCGGTAGGCGAAGATGAAGCTCAAGGTGCTGGCCATCATGCTGGTGACCAGGAACGACACCATCTGATAGTTGCTCTCGAATACGCTGCCGGGAAACACCAGGGCATGGGTGACGAGGCTCACGAGCACCAGCAGGGTCGCGAGCAAGGCCTTGCCAGGCGGAACCATGAAGAAGTTGAAGAGGATCAGTGGGTAGATCCAGAACAGGCCGTTGACCCCCAGGTTGATGGCGATGAGGGTGGCGCCGACGGAAAATACGGCGGCCAGATAGATGCCAGGGGTGGTCGTGTCGCGCTTTACCCAGGCGTACGTCACAGCGGCCAGGGTCGAGAGCACGATGATGGTGTCGGCGATGCCGACCAGGTAGTTGCCAGTCAGCAGGCGGTAGACGGCATAGGGGGCAATGCCGATCACGCCGAATAAGCCCATGAGGGAGACGATCGACAGTTGAAAGTCGTTACGCAGGCGCTTGAGCAAGCGAGTCTTGAGGGTCTTCATGGCGTTTTTCATTGTTGTGTAGACAAGCATGCAGAGCTTTGTCGATGCCTGGCAAGGCCTTTTCTGGGCGAAGTGCCATCAGGTTCTGTTGTTGTTTCGCTCTGAAGGGCCAACGGAACCTGGACGGGCGTTCAGTGAGCGCGTAGCGCTATTAGAGACTTGCTGCGCCGATAACGTGCCAGCCGTTGGTCGAGTTCATCCGGCAGTCGCAGGGATGGCTGAAAGCCCTGGCGTCGATAGAACCCAAGGAGATCGGGGTGGCAGAACAGCCATGCTGGTTCGGGGTGTGCCTGCAGGCTCTGTGTCAGGAGCCCGCTTGCCAGGCCCTGGCCACGCTGCGCTGGTGCCACGAACAGGCCGGTGAGCCATTGCCCATCGGCCACCGGGCGCAGACTCAAGGCGGCGACGATGTCGTTGCCCTGCTGGGCCACCCACAGTTCGTCGCCGGCCTGGCTGCGCATGGCGGAGCGATGCTGGCGGTAGAACTTGTCCACCAGCGGGCGCAGGTGGCTGGGCAGTTGGCGGTAGTCAGGCATGTAGGTATGCACAGGCACGACACGCAGGGCTGCGCGTCGTGCCTGTATGCGGCTTACAGGTGGCGGTGGAGTTCGGCGATATGCTCCGGGCCGATGCCACAGCAGCCACCGAGCATGCTCGCGCCACGCTGGCGCCAGTCCCTGGCCCAGGCCAGGTAGCCCGGCGGGTCGAGGTCGTCGCGCAACTCGTCCAGGCCATCGTTGGCCTTGGCGTCCTTGGGCTGTGGCGGGAAGGCGTTGGCATAGGCGCCGAGGGCGACATCGACACCGAGACGGGCGTAGGTGTCGCGGGCCACATCGATGGCCGCGCCGATCACTTCCGGCTGGCTGCAGTTGAACAGCAGGTGCTGCACGCCCAGGTTGGCCATGGCCTCGGCAGCTTCGCTCAGTGTTTCTCCGGAGCGCAGGCGCGGCACCTCATCGACACCATCGTCCTGCAGGGTGAAGGACACCCAGAACGGCTTGCCGTCTTGCGGCAGTCGCTCATGAATGGCGCGTACCTCGGCGATCGAACTCTGGGTTTCCGCCAGCCACAGGTCGACATGCGGCGCCAGGCCCTGCAGCAGCGGGGTGAGCACTTCGCTGACGCGCTGCGGCTGGAACAGATCCGGCCGGTAGGAGCCGAACAGCGGCGGCAGCGAACCGGCTACGCGCACCGGCTGAGCGCTGGCATCGGCTGCGCTGCGCGCCAGGCGACCAGCCGTATCGGCCAGGCTCAGACCCTCGGCGGCGAAACGCTGTTCACCGATATGAAAGGGCACGACGGCGTAGCTGTTGCTGGTGATGACCCGTGCACCGGCCTCGATGAAGGCTGCATGAACGGCAATCACGGCCTCCGGCGCTTCGGTCAGGGCCAGGGCCGACCATTCCGGCTGGCGAAAAGGGGCGCCGCGGCGCTGCAGTTCTCTTCCCATGCCGCCATCGAGAATAAGCAAAGGCTTGTCGTGCATATGACTTCCGACTATATCAATATGAATAGAATTCACTTCTTGGATGCCGCTTATAACTATTTAATACGCCATCCTTTTGCCCATCTATTGTTCAGGTATTTCCATGCGTTTGCCACCCTTGCTCGGCGCGAGCCTGCTCGCTGCCACCCTCACCACCCAGACCCTTGCCGGGGAAACCCTCGATCGCGTGCAGGCGAAGCAGGAAATGGTCAACGTGCTGATGGAGAGTTATCCGCCGTTCTCCTTCCTCAACGAGCAGAACCAGCTCGATGGCTTCGACGTCGACGTGGCCAAGGCCGTGGCCGACAAGCTGGGGGTCAAGGTGCGTTTCGAGACGCCGTCCTGGGACGTGATCGCTGCAGGCCGCTGGAACGGTCGCTACGACATCTGCATCTGCTCGATGACGCCGAGCAAGGCGCGCGCCGAGGTGTTCGATTTCCCGGTGGAATACTACGCGTCGCCCGCGGTGATCGTGGTCAATGCCAAGGATGATCGCATCCACTCGGCCAAGGATCTCGATGGCATGAAGGTCGGCCTGACCAGCGCCTCCAGCTACGAGAGCTACCTGAATAAGAACCTGGTGATCGAGGGCGACGAAGAGCGCCAGATCGACTATCCGTTCGATTTCGTGCAGATCGCCCCTTACGACACCGACAACGTCGCCTTCCAGGATCTCGCCCTGGGCGCTGGCGTACGCCTGGACGCGGTGCTCACCAACCTGGTCACCGCACAGCCGCGTCTGCAGCAGGATGCGCGCTTCAAGCTGGCCGGCGCGCCGCTGTACGAAGAGCCGAACTCGGTGGCTATCGAGAAGGGCGACGCCGAATGGAACGCCAAGGTGCGCGAAGCATTCGCCGAGTTGAAGGCCGACGGCACCCTGGCGCGCCTGTCGCAGAAGTGGATCGGCGCCGATATCAGTAAATGAGCGATCAGCAACCCTCCCGAGCGCTCGCCCCTAATGGCGCGAGCGCTGGTCTGTTCGGTTTCCGCACGCGCCTGTACCTGACCTGGCTGGCGCTGCTGATCCTGTTCGTTGGCTTCTTTCTCAGCTTCGACCTGAAGTTCTCCATCATCGTGGAGAAGTTTCCCTACCTGGCCGGCTTCAAGCTCGGCCCCAACGGCTTCCTGCAGGGCGCGGCGTTGACCCTGTTCCTGTGTCTGTGCTCGATGCTGGTGTCGTTGCTGCTGGGCTTCGCCGCCGCGCTGGCGCGGCTGTCGAACAGCGCGGTGCTGCTCGGCGTGGCCAGCTTCTACACCTCGTTCTTCCGTGGCACGCCGCTGCTGATCCAGATACTGCTGATCTACCTCGGCCTGCCGCAGATCGGCCTGGTGCCCGGGGCGATCAGTGCCGGCATCATCGCCCTGTCGTTGAACTATGGCGCCTACCTGAGCGAGATCTTTCGCGCCGGTATCATGGCCGTGCCCACCGGGCAGCGCGAGGCCGCCGTGGCCATGGGCATGCGCCCAGGGCAGATCTTCTTCTACATCGTCCTGCCGCAGGCCATGCGCACCATCATCCCGCCCACGGCCAACCAGTTCATCTCCATGCTCAAGGATTCGTCGCTGATCTCGGTGATGGGGGTGTGGGAGGTGATGTTCCTGGCTCAGTCCTATGGCCGTTCCAGCTATCGCTACCTGGAAATGCTGACCACCGCAGCGCTGATCTACTGGGTGCTGTCGATCCTCCTGGAGCTGGTGCAGGCGCGCCTGGAGCGGCGTTTTTCCCGGGGTTATCAGCGCTGATCAGGCGCAGTTGAGCGGGCGGCGCTCGGCGCGGATTTCCGGCAGGTCACTGCGCCGCAGATAAACCCGCAGCGGCTCGCCGAGGTTGACCCGATCATCGATGCGCTGCGCCTGCAGCCAGGCCAGGCGCTGGCGATCCAGGCGCATCAGGCCGACGTCATAGGCCTGCCAGACGTATTCGCTGGTGGGGGTGATGGTTTCGGCCGGCACATCGAGGCCGAAGCTGTCTTCGGAAAAACGCAGCAGGTACTGGCCGGTCTTGGCGTTGAAGCCGACGAAGCCCTGCAACTGGTCGGCGGCCTGGCAGATCTGGGCGGACGTGATACTCATGGCAAACCTCGCTTCCTATGGGTTTGCACGCAAAGAGAATGGTTTTGGTTATCGGCGCAGCCTAATGGCTGGCGCTGTCGCCTGCGTTGTCGTGGATCAAAAAATGGTTCATCGCATTTTCAGGAGGAATGCCTGGGTGACACCGGACTGGCAATACGGTGTTAGTTGTTCTTGTGTCTGTTCCGAATTGCCGCGTTTTTGCTGATGTTTTTGGTTTCGCCCTCCCGGGCGAGTCACTTTTGCCCCGGATGGCCGGCCCGACAAAAGTAACCAAAACCCTCCGCCCGGTCATCCGGCCCTCGCTACGCGAGGGTTCGCTCACTCCATCGCCGTTCCAGAGGCCCGCCGCGGTGGGCCATCCCTGGCCCATCGTGGCTTTCGCGACATCCATGTCGCTCAACCTCTTCCACGACGATTGCGTTCGCCCTCCTGGGCGGGCTCTGCACGCGCCTGAACCCGAGGTAACCCCGCGTACTGTTTCGCGAGTACGCTCGACCGCACACGGCAGCCGTAGGGCGGACTCAGGAGCGCCAGCGAACAGTCCGCCGGGCCACGCCGAGTTCGGCACCTCGGCTCACGCTCAGTACTCCCACCAACGGCTTACTGTTTGCAAGCGGCCGGCGTACCGGTACCTCTTGTAAGTCGACCCTTAGGCATCGATGGGCGAAACGAGAGCTTTCAGCTAAACGCCCATAAACAGCTTGAACCCCGGCAACACACAAACTTGCCAGTGCGGTATCAAGACTGCTTTTCCGCGATTCCGCGAACAGCCCTCAATGAAGGCGTTGCAAGGCCGGCAGCACTTGCTCGCGCAGCAGCGGCGCCAGGTCATCGCGCAGGGGGGCGGTGGTGTCGAGCCAGCGCAGTTCTTCCAGCTCGGCAGCCGCTTGCACAGCGTGGGGCAGGGCGGCGCGGTAGATATCCGCCTGCAGCCAGGTATCGGCTTCGTTGGCGGCAGGTGCCTGGAACTGGCCGAGCGGTTGCAGCGCGGTGGCGTCTAGCCGTAGTTCCAGCTCTTCGAGCAGCTCGCGCTCGAGCGCCGACAAGGCATCTTCGCCCGGTTCGCGTTTGCCACCAGGCAGCATGAAGAAGCGCGTATTGCGCTTGCGTACCAGCAGAAGGCGGCCGCGTTCGTCGAACAGGCAGGCAGCGGCGATATGCAGTGTGGTTTTCATAAGCTCAGCAATGGGCGCCCATCGGGCGCCCAACGGCATCAGCCGGCGAGGCCGACGTAAACGTTCTGCACGTCGTCATGGCCGTCGATGGCTTCGAGGAAGGCCTCGACTTCTTCCATCTGCTCCGGCGTCAGGCTGGTCACCGGGTTCTTCGGGCGGTAGCCGAGCTTGGCCGAGTTGACGGTGAAACCCTGCTCCGGCAGCGCCTTGCACACGGCGTCGAGGTCGGTCGGGTCGGTGATGAACAGGGTGGCGCCCTCGTCATCCGGTACGAAGTCCTGAGCACCGGCTTCGATGGCGGCCAGTTCCGGGTCGGCATCGCTGTCGCTGCTGGCTTCGATCAGGCCAACGTGGTCGAAATCCCAGCTCACTGAGCCGGACGCGCCGAGCTGGCCCTTGCGGAACAACACGCGGATCTCGGCCACGGTGCGGTTGACGTTGTCGGTCAGGCACTCGACGATCAACGGCACCTGATGGGGGGCGAAGCCCTCGTACAGGGTGCGTTCGTAGTTGATCACCTCACCGGACAGCCCGGCACCTTTCTTGATGGCGCGCTCCAGGGTGTCCTTGGGCATCGAGGCCTTCTTGGCCTGATGCACGGCCAGGCGCAGCTTGGGGTTCATGTCCGGGTCGGCGCCGTTGCGCGCGGCGATCATGATTTCCTTCACCAGCTTGCCGAAGATCTTGCCTCGGGCATTGGCGGCGGCTTCTTTGGGTTTGGCTTTCCACTGGGCGCCCATCTGGGGTCTCCTGGCCGATAGTGAAACGGCGTCGGCGCGCGAGAGCGGCCTGACGATCGGATAGGGTGCGGATTCTAGTGCCTTGCGCGGTTGTCGGCACCTGCAATTTCGGTGGAAGCTGCTGCAGAGCCCGGCACAGTAGGTCTGTGCCGGGCGGGGGAGGTCAGGCGTGGGACGAGTGGCTACCCAATAAGGTGGTCGAACCCTGTTTCTTCGCGCGCTTGGCTTCGCGTTTTTCGTGCGCGGTCTTCTGCGGCTTTTTCTTGCTTTCCTTGTGTGAATCCTGACTCTTGCTCATGGTGGTTACTCCGAAAAATGGATCATTGACTGGACGTATACGTTCTGGTCACTACCACCTCCTCGGCCACCGGGCCGTCTGCAAAGCGCGTGCGCTGTATGAAGCATAGTCGTCGAGAGTAACAGGTTTGCAGTCAGGCATCGGGTGATCTTCGGCCTGGTTTGCTTCACCCTCGGATCTAGTGGTTGCGAGCGCAGCCAGACAGAGGAGGGAAAACCGCCTTATCGATATGGGCTTCGCGCGATGGTGAACGTGCCGAGCGGCCGCGCACCCTGCAGAAAGCGCCAGATCAACTGCACTCCTGTCTGCAGAATAACCCGCCGAGCGAAGTGGTAGAACCACAGGTGGTTGACCCGCGATTGCAAGCACAGGCCGCTCCCCCCAGCGGCACGATGGGGGAGCATCAGGCTCTGGGGGGAACTGATCTAGCGTTGTATCGGAAAAGGGCTTAGCGCGGCTGTGTGGTCGCTTTGCTGGCCGACTGTGTCTGTCTGCGCAGGCCTGGTGACTGGTCTAATGCCTGTTCATTCATCATGAGGCTTCTGCCATGACCCCCAAGGATCTATTGCTGGCACTGTTGGTGATCCTGGTCTGGGGGCTGAATTTCGTGGTCATCAAGGTGGGCCTGCACGGCATGCCGCCGATGCTGCTGGGGGCACTGCGCTTTATGTTGGCCGCCTTCCCGGCGATTCTCTTCGTGCGCCGGCCGCAGGTGCCACTGCGTTGGATGCTGGCCTATGGCGCGACCATCTCGCTGGGGCAGTTCGCCTGCCTGTTCTATGCCATGTACGTGGGCATGCCTGCCGGCCTGGCTTCGCTGGTGCTGCAGTCGCAGGCGTTCTTCACCCTGTTCTTCGCCGCGCTGTTTCTTGGCGAGCGGCTGCGCCGTAGCAATCTGTTCGGCCTGCTGGTGGCGGCCTCGGGCCTGGCATTGATCGGCCTGGAAGGCGGGCAGGCGATGACCCTGGCCGGTTTCGCCCTGACCATCGCCGCCGCTTCGATGTGGGCGCTGGGCAACGTGGTGACGCGCAAGCTGGGCAAGGTCAATCTGGTCGGCCTGGTGGTCTGGGGCAGCCTGATTCCACCCTTGCCCTTCCTGGGATTGTCGTTGTGGCTGGAAGGGCCGCAGGTAATCGGCGATTCGCTGCGTCATTTCAGTCTGGATTCGGCCCTGGTGCTGGCCTACCTGGCGTTTGGCGCCACCATTCTCGGCTACGGCCTGTGGAGCCGCCTGCTGTCGCGTTATCCGGCCAGCCAGGTGGCGCCGTTCTCGTTGCTGGTGCCGGTGGTGGGCATCAGCTCGTCGGCCATGCTGCTGGGCGAGCGCCTTGGCGCTCTGCAGATGGCCGGCGCAGCGCTGGTGATGGTCGGCTTGCTGATCAACGTCTGGGGTGGGCGTCTGCTCGATGGCTGGCGCCAGAGGGCGGCGACGCTGCCGTAGGGTACGCTGCGCACCTGGCCTGATAATGCCTGGAGATCTGGTGCGCACGGCGGCGCACCCTACGGTGCAAATGCGATCCGTGTCGGCTCAATCTTGCAGGCGCTTTTCCGGCAGGCGTTCGAGGATCTGATCCAGACGCTGCTGGATGCGCTGATCGATCTTTTCGTGCAGGCGCATGATTTCCAGCTCGGCGCGCAGGTTCACCTCGAAGTCCAGGCTGGCGGCCAGGCGATCCTTCGCCGCTTGGCGGTTCTGGCTCATCATGATGATCGGCGCCTGCACCGCGGCCAGGGTCGAGAGCATCAGGTTGAGGAAGATGTAGGGGTAGGGATCGAAGGCCATGCCGAAGTGCGCGAGCACGTCGGTGTTGATCAGCATCCAGCCGAGCATGGTCAGCGAGAAGCAGATGATGAATGACCAGGAGCCGCCAACCGCCGCGACCTTGTCCGACAGGCGCTCGCCGAAGGTCGATTCTTCGTCCGAGACGTCGGCCACGTCGCGGCTGATGGGGCGACGCTGGCGAATCTTTTCGAGAACGTTGTTTTCTTCCGGTTCGAGTTCATGCACGGCCTTGCCGAGCAGGTTGTGGGCGAGCTGTTGCAGAGGGTGTGGGGCGTCGTTCATGGCGGTCCGTTCTTCGAGCCAGGGGCAGGCTGATGCTGCACGGCTTTGTGAGGATTGTCACCCCACCGAATCGGCCCGCTGCAGGCAGTCACGGCCGCCGCTCTTGGCCTGATAGAGCGCCTGGTCGGCGGCCTGGATCAGGCTGAGGGCCAGGTCATGGCTGTCTTCGCCCCTGTGTACCAGACTGGCGATACCGAGACTCACCGTCACCGTGCCGAAGGGGCTGGCCTGATGGGTCAGGTGGCGTTGCTGCAGTGCCGTCATGAAGGTGCGGGCAATGGCTTCGGCACCATCCGCATCGGTGTTCGGCAGGATCAGCGCCAGCTCCTCGCCACCGTAACGCGCGGCTAGATCCCCTGGGCGATGGATGCAGGACTTGAGGATCTCGGCGACCGTGCGCAGGCAGGTGTCGCCGGCTATGTGGCCGTAGCGGTCGTTGTAGCGCTTGAAATAGTCGATATCGAGCAGCACCAGCGACAGTGCCGACTGGCGGCGCAGGGCGCGGCGGATTTCCACTTCCAGGGTCTGGTCGAAACTGCGGCGGTTGGCCAGGCCGGTCAGGGCATCCTGCGAAGCCAGCACTTCCAGCCGGGCATTGGCATCGAGCAGTTCTTCCTGGGCGATGAGCAGTTTTCTCTCCGCGCGGGTGCGGCGGCGAATGTCCACGAGCAGACGCTGGCCGATGACACCCACGCTGACCAGCAGCATCAGGATCAGCGTGGCGAACAGTTGCGCGTCATGGCGCCAGGGCGCCAGGGCTTCATCGCGGCCGAGGGCGACCACGGTGATCAGGGGCAGGCGGCTGTTACGGCGGAAGGCATACAGGCGTTCGATGCCGTCGATGCGTGAGACCTGCTCGGAGGTGCCTTCGTCGCGTTCTTGCAATACCTTCAGGATCGGCGAGTTGGACCAGTTCAGGCCGACATCCTGTTCACGGAAGGGGTGGCGAAACAGCAGAGTGCCGTCGCTGCTGGACAGGCTGGCCGAGCCCTGCTCGCCCAGCTTGATGCTGCCGAACAGTTGCAGGAAGTGCTCGACGCCAAGGGTTACCACGACGACTCCGGCGAATTGGCCATCGGCATGGTCGAGCCTGCGACTGATGCTGAACACCCAGTCGCCGGTGACACGGCTCTTGACCGTGGGGCCGATGAATATCGCGGGGGAGGGATTGTCGCGGTGATGAGTGAAGTACCTCCGGTCGGTGGCTCCCGGTGCATCGTTGGGTACCCTGACAGAGGAGAGCTGGCGTTTGCCGTGAGCGTCGTAGACGGTGATGGCGCTGGCGATACCGAGTATCTCGCTCTGCTGGCGCATCAGCGCTTCGAGCTGGTGTCGCGAGGCAGGCGTGTTGCCCTCGTGCTGCAGGTGCTCGATGAGATCGAGCAGCACCAGCTCCGACTGGCGAATCACCCCTTCGCTGTAGTTGTCCAGCGCCTGCGCCAGATTCAGGCTGGACAGGTTCAGATCATGCAGCGCGCGTTCGCGTGAGAACCAGATCTGCCAGGCGGCGAGGGAGGCCAGCGACAGGCAGATGAACAGCAGCAGGGCGGACGTGAGCCGGGTGCCTTTTCTCATGGCGGAGCTCAGCCTCCTCCGAGGCGGGATTGAATGACTCTTGAGAGGATGACGAGCTGCCGTGGCAGCTCGTCACTGCTAGGGCCTGTTGACGTTTCGCTCGTGGCCGCGACGGAGCCCGTTTTTGCGTGGAGCTAGGCGCGAGACGCGAAGTTTGGTCGCCCAAATGAGCCGTCGAGCAACGACGCACCACGCAAAAACAGGCCCGTCCCTTCGGGTTGCGCGGCAAATTGCGCCATGCGTCGTTGCGGGATTTGGCAAGGGAACGACCATTACCTGCATCCCGCGCCTAGCCTGGCGCAATTTGGCGCAGCAACGCGGCTCACGTCGAAACGTCAACAGGCCCTAGTATCAGTCCTGACGGCTGGTGACTTCCAGCAGGTGATAGCCGAACTGGGTCTTGACCGGGCCTTGCACCACGCCGACCGGCGCGCTGAACACCACAGTGTCGAATTCCTTGACCATCTGGCCGGGGCCGAACGAACCCAGGTCGCCACCGTTACGGCCGGACGGGCAGGTGGAGTTGTCCTTGGCCAGTTGGGCGAAATCGGCGCCGCCTTCGATGGCGCTTTTCAGTTCGTTGCACTTGTCTTCGCTGGCAACCAGGATGTGGCGGGCAGTGGCGCGAGCCATGGGCGTATCTCCTCTGGATAAAGGCGCAGAGCCTAGCGCAATCGCCCTGACAAGCAAATGACCGTTGGCGTGTCTTGGCAGCTCCGCGCTTGCCGGCGACATGGGCAAGGCCTTGCCGCTGGCTGGCAAAGCGCTGCCGTAGGTGGTTGTCCAAGCCGCGTGCTGCAAGGCACGCAGCCCCTGGCCCGGAATCTGCTTCGTAGCCTGCGAATGCTTTTTGCGGAGGCCCCATGACATCTATCAACAACAGCATGCCGGCGATGCTCAGTTACTACGGCAGCCAGCTCAACAACCGCACGAGCACTGGCAGTAGCGAGGCGGGTGGCCAGAGCAAACAGGATCCTTTGGATGAGCTGCGCCGTTTTGCCAAACAGGTGGTGGCGCGTAACGAGGGTGGCTTGCTGCGTGCCATGCAGGGCGGCGCGGCGTCTGCCACTAGCGGCGTTGCACCTACCCCCGAAAGCAAGGCAAGCGTACCGGCCGTCATACAACTGCCGGACGTGATGGCGCTGGATCGCGACGACGCCGCCACGCTGCTGGCGCAGGTGCAGAAGATGGTGGATGCCGGCATGGACGGCAGCGTACGCATCGCCGGGTACAACGGTGACCAGCAGACCGACTCGCTGGAAACCTATCGCCAGTGGCTGCAGGACAAGGGCGGGCTCAGCGTTTACGCCTGATGTCTGACCTCTATCTCGGGCGATTCGTCCCGGGCGATCACCCGATTGCGCCCGGCGCGTTTGGCCGCATAGGTGCGCTTGTCAGCCGCTAGCATCAGCGAGCTGAGGATCAGCCCATCTTCGCCGAAGTGAGCGAGGCCCGCGCTGAGGGTCATCTGCAGCGGCTTACCATCGATTTCCAGGGATGTACTGGCCAGGCGTTCGCGCAGGCTCTCGGCTACCTCCAGGGCATCGGTCGGGGTGCTGCCGGGTAGCAGCACGGCGAACTCCTCGCCGCCGAGCCGACACAGCAGGTCACTCTGGCGCAGACGTTGTTGCAGCACCTCGGCGAAGTGCTGCAGGGCGCGATCACCGCCCTCATGGCCGAAGCGGTCATTGATCTGCTTGAAATGGTCGATGTCGAGAAACACCAGCGCCAAGGGTGTGCCATTGCGTAGCGCCTGCGCACGCTCGCGCTCGAACACCTCGGCCAGCTTCAGGCGGTTGGGCAGGCCGGTCAGCGCATCGGTGGTGGCCTTCTCCGTCAGGCGCTGCTCGTTGATCAGCCGGCTGCGCTCGTAGATATGCGCGAAGATCATCACGGTGAGGCTGGCCAGGCCGAGATTGGTGACGATCTCCAGGTTATGCAGCAGGGATTCGGAGGAGAAGCGCCAGGTGAAGACGTACAGCCCGATGCCGACGAACAGCAGCGAGCCGCACATACCCAGGCGCAGGCCAAGCAGCATGTAGCAGATGATCGGGATGGTCTGGATCCAGGCGAAGATGGCGAAGATGGTATGCGTCTGCGCCAGCCCCACCATCATGATGCTGAAGAACGGCAACAGGTAGATGGTGGTCCACAGGGGCAGGCGCGGCGTGGTGTTGATGATGGTCAGCATGAACAGCGATACGCTGGCGTAGGCGATTTCCAAGCCGGCCAGCAGCCAGTTGTCGTGCAGCAGGTTGAACACCGAGAAGAACGAACCGCCACAGACGGTGATCCATAGCAAGGCCCTGAGAACCTTGCGGCGGTGTTCGTCGGTCTGGATGAGTCGGCCGGGCATCGGATGTTCCATTTCATCGGAGTAGCATGGCCTGTGACGGAACAGGCGCGCTGAGCATCATGCACGAAGTTTGCCGCCTGCTGGGAAGGCTTGTCCTGCCTGGGCCCGGCAGATCCGTTAGAGGCCGGTTATGCTGCGAGGCCTTATTGTCTGTCAATTCCACGACAGTTGCTGGGAGTTCGAGCGCTATGACGAAATGCGTTACAAGGTGTGGCCTGCTGATCGCGCTGACATTGCTCTGCGCCTGGGGCGCGCAGGCGGCTCAGCAGGAGCCGCTGATCGCGGCAATCAACGAATACCGTGGCCAGGTGCAGCGTTGTGCCGGCAAGGTGTTCGAGCCGCTGCCCGGCTTGAGCGCTGATCAGCGCCTGGAGTTGCCGGTGAACGGCAGTGGCGATTTGCAGCAGGAGCTGACGGCGACGGCTTACCCCATGGTCACCGTGCAGGCCATCAGCCTGTCCGGGCCGCGTGATGCGCAAGCGGCCATGCAGGCGTTGCGCGAGAGTTTCTGCCAGATCCTGCTCGATCCGCAGTTCGTCGACATCGGCATCAACCAGGTGGGGCGCGACTGGCGCGTGGTGCTGGCGCGGCCGTTGCTCAGTGCCAAGCTGGCGGATGCCAAGGTGGAGGGACAGCACCTGCTCGAGCAGGTCAACGCGGCCCGTGGGCAGGCACGCCAGTGCGGCGAGCAGCGCTTCGCCGCCGCGCCGCCTCTGGCCTGGAACGAGGCGTTGGGCGAGGCGGCATTAGGGCACAGCCGAGCCATGGCCAATGGCAATTTCTTCGACCACCTCGACCCGGATGGACGTACACCGGGTGATCGTGCCGAACTGGCCGGCTACCCGGGTGGCACGGTGGGCGAGAACATCGCCGCCGGGCAGGACTCGGCGCAGCGCGTGCTGCAGGGCTGGCTGACCAGCCCGGATCATTGTGCCAACCTGATGAATCCCGCCTTCAGCGACTTTGGCGGCGCCTACGCCAGCGACCCGAAGAGCGACGCCGGCATCTACTGGACGGCGCTGTTCGGCGGCCGATGAGCGCTTGCCTCAGACCACGGCGAACACCTCTGCCAGGTGCTGCTGATAGCGTGCCACGTCGCGCTCGATGTTCGGCACCTTCATCACGTCGTTGCAGATGAAGGTGGGCAGGGCGCTCATGCCGAGGAACTGGTTGGCCTTGTGGAAGGGGAAGTACACCGCGTCCACCCCCTTGCCCTCGAAGAAGTCCGCCGGATCCTCGAAGGCCTGCAGCGGGGCGTTCCAGGTCAGTGACAGCATGTACTGCTTGCCTTGGATCAGCCCGCCGCTGCCGTACTTCTGCGAGGCATCGGCGCGGGTACGGCCATCGTTGGCGTAGAGGCTGCCGTGGCCGGCGGTGAACACCTCGTCGAGGTACTGCTTCACCGTCCAGGGCGCGCCCATCCACCAGCCGGGCATCTGGTAGATGACCACGTCGGCCCAGAGGAATTTCTGCACTTCTTCTTCGATGTCGTAGCCGCCATCGATGAAGGTGGTCTTGAGGTCGAAGCCGGCACGGTCGAGAAAGGCCACGGCGGCGTCGTGCAGGGTGGCGTTGTATTGGCCATTGGAATGAGCGAACGCTTTGCCGCCATTGAGCAGGAGGATCTTTTTCATCGGGGTTCTCCAGAAAAACAGGGCCGCAGGTTATCCAGACCTGCGCGTGTGAAATACCCCGAGGCGGTCAAATCATTGTTGACTGAAAGTCACGAAATCAAGCGTTAACCCTGCAGTAATCTGAGGGCTCCGTTCACCCATGGAGCCTCCATGTACGCCTTCATCCTTCACGCCCATACCCGGCCCGAGCGGGCCGACGCCTTCGAGTGCCTGTTCCGCGACTACATCGAGCCCAGCCGCGCCGAGCCTGGCTGCCTCGAATATCACATGCTGCGCGACGCGCAGGATCCGACCCTGTTCATCTTCTACGAGGTATGGGCCTCGCAGGCCGCGCTGGACGCGCACATGGCCCTGCCGCACATGCGCGCCTTCCATGAGCGGCGTATGGACTACCTGCGCGCTGAACTGCAGGTGCGGGCGGTCGAGGTACTGGGGCCTGCCATCTGAAACTTCTGGTACGCGCGTGTCACGCTGCACGATCAACCTTCTATGCTTGATGCAGGCTGGCCTCAACAAATGCCGAGGCCTGCCGATCATCTGGTTGGGATCGCTTGCGGAGAAAGTCATGTTCGGTAACCGTTTGAAAAAGGAATTGCAGGAAAGGGACGCTGAGCTGTCTCTCTACAAGCAGCTCTATCAGGGCATCCAGGCGCAGATGATCATGCTCTCCATCGACCCTGCATGGCATATCGTCGAGGTCAACGACAACTTCGCCCGTTTCGTCGGCTATACTCCCGAGCAACTCAAGGGTCGCCCGCTCAGCGATATCGTGCCGAGCTACGTCAAGGATCTGCCCTGCTTCAAGAACCTCAGTGCAGCCATAGGCTCCGGTCGTTCGGTGAGCGATCGCTACCGTTTCCTGCGCAATGACGGTGCGCTGGTGTGGATTCAAGCCTGCTGGCAACCCGTGGCGGACGAGCGTGGCGCGGTGCGCCACGTTCAGTGCGTGGGCAGTGACGTGACCGAGAGCATGAACAAGGCGCGCGAGAATGAGGATTTCATTAACGCTCTGATGCGTTCCACGGCGGTGATCGAGTTCGACCTCAAGGGGCATGTGCTCAAGGCCAACCAGGCGTTCCTCGACACCATGGGCTATAGCCTGCAACAGATCCAGGGCAAGCATCACCGCATATTCTGCGAGCCGCAGGAGTCCTCCTCCGCGGAGTACGCCCAGTTCTGGGAGCGACTCAACCGTGGTGAGTTCGTCGCCGGGCGCTTCAAGCGCGTGGACAGCCATGGCCGGGTGGTCTGGTTGGAGGCCACCTACAATCCGGTGCACGATACGCAGAATCGCTTGTACAAGATGGTCAAGTTCGCCACGGTGATCACCGACCAGGTCAACCGCGAGCAGGAGGTCAACGACGCCGCCGAGACCGCTTACGGCATTTCCCAGCAGACCGACAGCAATGCCCAGCGCGGTGCCCAGGTGGTGACCGAGACGGTGCAGACCATGCAGCGCATTTCCCAGGAAATGACCGCGGCCAGCGAGGGCATCGAGGCGCTGGGCAAGCAGTCGATCCTCATCAGCACCATGGTGCAGACCATCGGCGGTATCGCCCAGCAGACCAACCTGCTGGCACTCAATGCGGCCATCGAGGCGGCGCGGGCGGGCGAACAGGGCCGTGGCTTCGCCGTGGTGGCCGACGAGGTGCGCCAACTCGCCAGCCGCACCAGCAAGGCCACCGAAGAAATCGTCGGCGTGGTGCAGGACAACCAGAAGCTGGTGGACGCCGCCGTGAGCAACATGGTCAGCAGTCGCGCCCAGGCCGAAGCGGGCCTGGAACTGGCCAACCAGGCCGGTGACGTGATCGTGGAAATCCGCCAGGGCGCCAAGCAAGTGCTGGGCGCCGTGGAGCGCTTCGCCAGCCAGTTGAAATAGCCTGCCTTTCAAGGACAAGCCATGAAGTACTGTGCGTTTCTGCGCGGCGTCAATGTAAGGGGCACCACCATGAAAATGGCGGATGTCTGTCAGGTATTCGTCGACGCCGGGATGGAGGCGGTCAGTTCCGTACTGGCTTCTGGAAACATCGTCTTCACGTCGGCTGAACAGGCTGAAGCATCGAGGCGGGTTCTTGAAAACGCCATGGCGCAGCGGTTTGCCTATAAGGCCTTCCTGTTCGTCAAGTCTCGGCAGGAAATAGAAAGCCTCCGTGACGGCAATCCTTTTGTGCAGAAGGATGAGCTTCATGTCTATGCCTTTGTCGGCAATGCGGACATAGCACAAGTGCTGATGCAGGAATTCGATGCGGCCTCCAAAGCGGAGCACGAGGAGGCTGCCATCGTGAACAATGTCTTCTATTGGCAGGTGCCGAAAGGCAATACCCTGGATTCTGCTTTCGGCAAAATCCTGGGCAGAAAAAGTCTCAAGGACCGCTTCACCAGCCGCAACATCAATACCTTCGAGAAGGTCCTCAAGAAGATGGGGAAATAGAAAAAGGCTTCTGGAGCCAGAGGCTTTACCCCGGCACTCTTCTGAACGGCTCTCAGCCGTCGCCGACCGATACCCCATATTGGGTGCTTGACCTCGAGTCGACTTCAACCGGCAGTCTTGGCCTGACACTTTTGGAGGTAAGGACTGCCTCCTCGTGCTGGGGGCGCAATGCAGACACTGCTGAGGCCATCTGGCCTTTGGCCTGGGTCTGTACCTGGGTGTCATTATTTTGTCTTTTTGCCTGAGGGGAAGGCCGTACCTGGCCAGCTCCGGCAAAAAGTTGGCGAAATGGTGGCTATGCTTCATCCGTCGCGGTCAGGGTATGGGTCTGTATGACTGCATGGAAAGCGGGGAGGGGATAGATCATGGAGCCGTTTCGTATCGGTATCACGATGGCTGGGGCCATCTCGGCAGGGGCTTACAGCGCCGGTGTGCTGGATTTTCTGCTGTATGCGCTGGACGAGTGGCAGCAGGCCAAGGACAAGGGCGAAGCGGTGCCCGAGCATGAGGTCGTGGTAACGGTCATCTCCGGCGCCTCGGCCGGAGCAATGACCGGGGCACTGGCCCTGCCGGCACTGGCCGAGGGCTTCAAGCCCGGCTGGCAGAATTACCCCGAGCTGGGCCGGGTCGACTACAGCCTGCCGCGCCTCTACCAGGCCTGGGTTCGCTTGCCCAGTTTCGTCGCGCCGAAGGGCGGGCCGGATCTGCTGGGGCTTGCGGATCTCAAGCGCACTGACGAGAACAAGAAGCCCTTGCCGGTGCAATCGCTGCTCGACAGCAGCGTGCTCGATGGCATCGTCGACAAGACCTTCCTCGGGCTCGGCCAGCTCGCCGAGCCACGGCCCTATATCGCCCAGGGTCTGCATCTGTTCATGACCCATACCAACCTGCGCGGTGTGCCCTATGAAGCGCACTTCCAGGGGGGCGCACAGGGGCAGCCGGGCTATCCGATGCGGTTGCACGCGGATCGGGTGCACTACCGGCTCGAGGGCCTGGGCAGTACGCCGGTAGCGAGCCCCTGGGCCGACAATGAGTGCCTCGAGCGCTTCACCCTGTCCGTGCATCAGTTGCAGGGTATGCAAGGCAGGCTGCCGGATGAGTGGCAGAGGTATGCCGCTGCGGCACTGGGCTCTGGCGCCTTCCCTGTTGGCCTCAGTGCCCGCAGTATCAGCGGGCAGACCTATCATGAGCACGCAAAGCGCAGTTGGCCGCTGGTCAGCTTGTACAGGCCGGGGGCTTCGCCGCGCCTGGAGCCGAGCTTCCCCGAGCAATTGAAGGGGCCGGACAACCCGCCCATCTCCTATGTCACGGTCGACGGCGGAGTGCTGAACAACGAGCCCTTCGAGCTGGCCCGCTGGACCCTGATGGAGAACCCACCTCGTTCCAACCCACGCACCGAGGATGGGGGCGAGTGCGTCGATCGTGCGGTGATCATGATTGACCCCTTTCCCGAAGCCGATCCGTACCCGCTGACCGATGCGTTGGATCTGAGCCTCATGTCGGTCATCGGCAAGATCCTGCCGGCCATGAAGAGTCAGGCGCGCTGCAAGCTGGATGAGATCGTCGCGGCCATGGAGCTGTCCTACAGCCGTTTCCTCATTGCTCCGCGTCGCTATGACGAACAGGGCAACGCGCAACGCTACGGCATTGCCTGTGGCCTGCTGGGGGGCTTCGGCGGGTTTCTCAGCGAACGCTTTCGCGCCCACGATTACCAACTCGGTCGGCTCAATTGTCAGCGCTTTCTGATGGAGTATTTCGCTCTGCCCGAGTCTTATCAGGTCGTGCAGCAAGGTTACGACTGCCTGAAGGCGTCGCACCTCAAAGGCTTTAGCTGCAGCCCAGGCGGGGTGGCCTCGCGGCCGCTGATTCCGCTGGTGGGCGCGGCGGTATCGCCGATCCAGCCACTGCCCTGGCCCAGGGTGCTGCGCAGCGAGGTCGAGGAAGTGGTGGCCAAGGCTATGGTGCGCGCCAATGTGCTGGTGCCGCAGCTATTGCGCCAGCAGGTGAGCAAACCGTTGGTAAAAGGGCTGATGCGGCTGGCCTGGTCCATCTGGGGCAAGGGCGGCGTCGAGGACATGATCCGCTTCACCCTGCTCAGCGAACTGCTGACACGCGATCAACTGATGAGCCTCAGGGGCAGCGTGCCGCACAAGCTCAACGAAGAAGAGCGCACGCTGCTGGCGGCACTCTGCTCGCCGGCCCATGACCTGCGTACCGTCGATGGCCTGGTGGCGGAGACCCGGCTGGACAGGCAGCAGGTGCTGCTGTTTCTCGAGCGCCGTGCCGACATGCTCTGGCGCGGGCCCAAGACCCAGGGCGGGCGCCGAACCTACACCATCGACGAGCGGCGGCCAGGCTTGCAGCGCAGGCTGGTGATCCTGCGCAAGTTGACGGAGCTGACCAACGGCAAGCTGGAGATCGATCTGCCCAACGATGAGCTTTAAGCCCGGGCTCAGTGGCTGTAGCCCGGCTTCTGGCGGATGGTCTTGAGCAGGTCGTCCGGGCTGATATGGCCGACCACCTGAGTGGCGGCGCTGCCCGGTTGCGGCAGGTCGAGGATGTGCCCCTTCATCTTGCCGATCACGTGCATCTCGCAGGGCTTGCAGTCGAACTTCAGGGTCAGCACCTCATCGCCGTGCACCAACTGCATCGGCGCCACCTTGGTGCGCACGCCGGTCACACCCTTGGCCTGCTTCGGGCACAGGTTGAAGGAGAAGCGCAGGCAGTGCTTGGTGATCATCACCGGTACTTCGCCGGCTTCCTCGTGCGCTTCGTAGGCGGCGTCGATCAGTTGCACGCCATGGCGATGGTAGAAGTCGCGGGCCTTCTGGTTGTAGACGTTGTAGAGGAACGACAGGTGCGATTCCGGGTACACCGGCGCCGGGTCGCTCTCGGCCTTGCGGCGGCCACGCGGGTGCGCGGCGACGCGGGCCTCGGTGAGCTTGTCGATGGCCTCGCGGCGCAGCGCCTTGAGTTGCGAGTTGGGCACGAAGAACGCCTGCGGTGCATCGAGGGTCACACCCTGGGCGTGGTAGATGGTGGTGCCGAGCTGGGTGAGCAGGTCGCGCAGGCCATCGAGCGCCTGTTCCGGCTTGTTGGCCGCGCCGAACGGGCCGTGCAGGGCGACCTCGACGCTGATGCCTTCTTCGCTGGTGGCGGTGAGCTTGAGTGCATCTTCACGTAGCTCGGCCTTCCAGCTCAGGCCAATACGGCGTTCGGCGCTGGTGCGTTGCAGCGCTTGCTGCCAGTTATGGTCGAGGTTGCGGCTCAGCGGGTGATTCGGGCGCAGGCGCAGCAGCCCTTCGGGCATCTCGTTGGGCTCGACGCGGTAGCGGTAGCGCTTCTCGCCGTCTTCCTCGAACTCACCCTTGAGTTCGCAGATGTTGGCGCGAAAGCCCACCACCTCGCGCTTGACCAGCACGTTGAGGCCGTCGCCGTTGGACAGCGGCTCATGGGTGACGGCGATCAGGTCGTGCTTGTTGACCTTCTCCACATGCCCGACCGGCAGGCCGGTAAAGGTGGGTGAGTCGAAGGCGCCGATGTCCACCTTGCGCTCGGTGACGAAGTAGTCGGTGCTGCCACGGTGGAAGGTCTTGTCCGGGTCGGGCACGAAGAAGTGCGCGGTGCGGCCGCTGGAAGCGCGGGCCAGGTCCGGGCGGTCTTCGAGGATGGCGTCGAGTTCGCGGCGGTAGTGGGCGGTGATGTTCTTCACGTAAGCCACGTCCTTGTAGCGCCCCTCGATCTTGAACGAGCGCACGCCGGCCTCGACCAGGGCGCGCAGGTTGGCGCTCTGGTTGTTGTCCTTCATCGACAGCAGGTGTTTTTCGTAGGCGATCACCCCGCCTTTCTCGTCCTTGAGGGTGTAGGGCAGGCGACAGGCCTGGGAACAGTCGCCACGGTTGGCGCTGCGCCCGGTCTGCGCATGGGAAATGTTGCACTGGCCGGAGAAGGCCACGCATAGCGCGCCGTGGATGAAGAACTCGATGGCCGCGTCGGTGGCGTCACTGATGGCGCGGATTTCCTGCAGGTTCAGCTCGCGCGCCAGCACTAGCTGGGAGAAACCGGCCTGGTCGAGGAATTTCGCCCGTGCCAGGGTGCGGATATCGGTCTGGGTGCTGGCATGCAGCTCGATGGGCGGAATGTCCAGCTCCATCACCCCCATGTCCTGCACGATCAGCGCATCCACCCCCGCGTCGTAAAGCTGGTGGATCAGCGCGCGCGCCGGCTCCAGCTCGTCGTCATGCAGGATGGTGTTGAGGGTGGTGAAAATGCGCGCGTGGTAGCGGCGGGCGAATTCCACCAGCCTGGCGATATCGCTCACCTCGTTGCAGGCATTGTGCCGTGCGCCGAAGCTGGGGCCGCCGATATAGACGGCGTCGGCGCCATGCAGGATGGCCTCGCGGGCGATCTCGACATCGCGGGCAGGGCTGAGCAGTTCCAGGTGGTGCTTGGGCAAGGACATGGTGTTTTTTCTTTATCAGGCGACACGGGCAAGGGGCGCATTGTAGCGGGCGGCGGCGGTGAGGGCACTCGCCAGATGCCGGGCGGCTGGCAATACGCGCCGATGCAGTTACAGTAGCGACTTTTTTTCAGACGGAGGTGTGGCGATGGACAACAGAGGCTTGGAGAAGCTCGATCAGTGGCTGCTCAAGTACGGCAACGATCACTCGATCCTGTCCGCCAGTGAGCTGGATGGCTTCTTCGCCGCCATCGTCTCCGCCCCGCGCCAGGTCGCGCCGGCCGTCTGGTACTCGGCCATCTGGGCCGACCAGCCGCCGCAATGGCCCAGCGACAAGGAAGGCGAGCGCTTCATGAAGCTGGCCGTCGAGCTGATGAGCGAGGCGGCCTACATGCTTGCCGAGGAGCCCGACGACTACGAGGCGATCTTCCTCGCCGACGACAACGGCAAGGGCGAGAAGCTGATCGTTTCCGAGTGGTGTGCGGGCTACCTGCGCGGCGCCGCGGTGGCCGGTTGGCTGGAGGCGGCGCTGCCCGACTCGGTTGCCGTGGCCTTGAATCTGATCATCCTGCACGGCGATGAAAGCAGTAGCGAGACGCTCAAGGCCATGTCGGATGCCGAATACGACGCCTGCACGGCGATGATCGAACCCGCCGCCGTCGAGCTCTACCAGTACTGGCAGCAGAACCTGGATCCCTTGCTGCCGGTACGCCGCGAAGAGGCCAAGGTCGGCCGCAACGACCCCTGCACCTGCGGCAGTGGCAAGAAATACAAGCAGTGCTGCATGCCTTGAGTCGAGGGCGGTTGCTCAGTGATTGCCGAGTCGAACCTGCGCCGTAATCGCCTGCCTGCGTGATCGTTTGAAGCAGAGCGCGCAAAAGCTGGCCCTCTCCTTCGGGTTGCGCGGCAAGTTGCGCCATGCGTCGTTGCGGGATTTGGCAAGGGAACGACCATCCATCCCGCGCCTAGCCCGGCGCAATTTGGCGCAGCAACGCGGCTCGCGTCGGAACGGCAACAGACCCTAGCGATCCAGCGAAACCAGTTCATTGGCTGGCTGTACGTTCAGCAACTCCGGCCGGCTGCCGAATACCTGCATCACATCGTCCATCGACAACCACCAATCGTCGTGCCACTTGAGGGCGCGCAGGCGTTTCTCGGCCATGTCCAATTGGCGGTAGCTGGGCAGGTTGGCGCTACTGAACAGGTAGGGTAGCAGGCTCTGGCAGAGCCAGGCGAACAGGCGCCTGCTACGTGCGTTGTTGCCGTTGAGGCTCAGACGTAGCAGGTTTTCCAGGTCGATCATGGCCTGCGGCGTTTCCTCGTTGCCGAACAGGATGCCCTCCGGACGGCAGTGCAACAGCAGGGCGGCATCCTCGTCGCTCAGCTCCAGGGCCTGGCAGACGGGCTGCGCGGCGAACCAGAAGCGACCATCGGCCGCGCGCTGCACGGTGAAACGGATGTCTTCAAAAACCGGGTGGATTGGACTGGTCATGGCGCCCTCCCTAGCAGGCTGTTGAAAAACTACCTACGTTGCCATTGCTGCGTTAAAAACAGCCTCAAAATACTCATTTACAACACGTAAACTGCGCTTTTTCGGCTGTTTTTGCCTTGCACTGGCTGCCTCGCCTACGTTTTTCAACGGCCTGCTAGTGCGTGGTACAACAGCCTGTCGAATGGCGATGAAACCATGAATTTCATTTAAAATACAACTGACTGTTCAATCAAGCATGGAAGCGGAATTTAACGTCCGCCTCCATGACCGAGAAAATCGAATTCGCCCAACGCCTGCGCAGTGCCATGCTCGCGGCCGGCTATCCTGATCGCCCAGCCGTGCTCGAACGTGAGTTCAACTCACGCTATTGGGGGCGCTCCGTGACCTTTCAGGCTGTGTCGCGCTGGTTGCGTGGCGAGGCCATTCCCTCTCAGGAGAAGTTGCAGGTGCTGGCCGAGTGGCTGCGCATCGAGCCGCAGGTGCTGCGCTTTGGTGAGCAGGCCGCGCTTGCCGTGCGCGAGCAGCGCGGCCGCTGGGAGGATCCCAAGCACTATCAGGAGCGTGAGGTCATCGAGGCCTTTCTGGCGCTGCCGCCCGTGCAGCGCAAGGTGGCGCGCGAGGTGGTGATGGCCTTGGCCGTGGCGGCCAAGGTCGATAGCGGGAAGAAGCCTGGCGGCAAGGGCTGAGCGTTCCTCAAACCTGTGTAGGCGCGAATGTGTTCGCGATCATGGCCGGGCACCGGGCCAAAGCCTGTCGCGAATAAAGGCTAGGCGTCCCCTTCGCTCCTACAGTGGCAAAAAGCCTAGCCTCAGCCCAGCAGTTCGGCGAAGGCCTTGTCCGCTTCCAGCACGGCGGGCAGGGCGGCGAACAGGGCGGCGAGATCGACTTCCTCGAACAGCGGGCCTTCCAGGCTCTTCTGGGCTTTTTCGCCGAGGCCATCGGCTTCCAGCGCTTCGCCGACCGCCACGGCCTGGGCTACCAGGCGTGCATAGCGGCCATCGTCCGGTGCGGCGTTGGGGCGGGCCTGGTAGGCGATGGCGTTCTGGATCAGTTTGGGCAGTTGCCAGCGGCGCGCCAGTTCGGCGCCTACTTCGGGGTAGCCGAAGCCCAGTTGCAGGGTTTCCTCTGCGGCATGGGCGGCAGCTTCACGCTGCGGCTGGCGGTTGAGCTTGCGGGCGAAGTCCGGTGCGCCGGCCTGGATCAGTAATTCACCGATGTTGTACATCATGCCGCAGGTGAAGGCAGCGTCGGCATCGAGCTTGAGTTGCTTGGCCAGGGTGCGGGCGATGCTCGCCACGCGGAAGCTGTGGATCCAGAAGCTCTTGAGATCGAAGCCGGTGTCCACCTTGAAGGCGCCGGTGACCGCCGAGGCCATCACCAGGGTGCGCAGGGTGTTGAAGCCCAGGCGCATGGCGGCATCCTCGACGCTGGTAGCCTCGCGCGCACCGCGAAAGCGCGCCGAGTTGGCCAGGCGCAGCACCTTGGCGGCGATCACCGGGTCGCGCTCGATGTTGCGTGCCACGCTTTCCAGGCTGGAGGTGGGGTTGTCGAATTGCTGGATCAGCTCCTGCGCAACCTTGGGAATGCTGGGCAGGCTGTGCAGTTCGGCAAACAGGCTTTCGATGTTCATGAATGACTCCGCTCCGACGCGCTGTGGACAATGACTTGAGCATAGTCAGGCCATACACGCATGCCAGTCTCGAGGCGTCGTTCAGAGGGAGAGAAGGTTGTCGATCAGGTGGGGGAGGTGGCAGTCCGCTGCCGTCCAGCGGGGCCGGGGCGATAGCCTCGGCGCCCGCCAGGGAGTCAGGCGAAGACGAAGTACTTGCGCACCGTTTCCACCACTTCCCAGGTGCCTTTCATGCCCGGTTCGACCACGAAGATGTCGCCGGCCTTGAGGTGGATCGGCTCCATGCCGTCCGGGGTGATGATGCAGTAGCCTTCCTGGAAGTGGCAGTACTCCCACTTCACGTACTCGACGCGCCACTTGCCGGGGGTGCAGATCCAGGTGCCCATGATCTTGCTGCCGTCATCGGAGGTGTAGGCGTTGAGGTTGACGGTGTGCGGGTCACCTTCGATGCGCTCCCATTTGCAGGCATCGACGACGGGCATCGGCTGGGTGTCGCGCAGGACGGTGATCGGTTTGTTGGCCATGTCTGGCTCCCGGTGCGAATGAAAAAGGGCCTTCACCATAGGCTGCGTGGGCACGGGGAAATTGTCTGGGCTCGACCTCTGCCTAGCCGTTTGCGCTGTGCTCTCGCCTGTCAGCTTGCTCCGCTACGTGGTTTGAGCTCGGCGGGCAGGTGTTGCTGCAGATAGTCCATGAACAGGCGCACCTTGGGCGTCAGCTCGTAGCGGTCGCGCACGCACAGGTAGTAATCCAATGGGGCACTGGTTGCCCGGCCATGCGTGGGGGTGGACGAGGAGAACAGCTCCAGCAGTTCGCCGCGGGCCAGGTAGGGATCGGCGACGAAGGACGCCAGCCGGGTGATGCCGCCGCCGGCCGCGGCGCATTGGGCGAGGGCGTCGATGTCGTTGCTGCTCATGCTGACGCGCACCTGGGGCTCGAAGTGCACGCCTTCGCGGGCGAAGCCCCAGCGCAGGAAGCGCCCATCGTAGGGGATGCGAAACAGCAGGCAGTCGTGATCGCGCAGTTCCTCTGGCTCGCTGGGGCGCCCGGCGCGCTGCAGATAGGACGGGGCTGCGCAGAAGCGTGTCTGCGCGGTGGCGATGCGCCGGGCCACCAGGCCGTCCTGTAGCTGCTGCTGGATATGAATGCTGAGATCCACGCCCTCCTGAATGTGGTCGACGCTGCCATCGGTGGTCAGCAGTTCGCAGCGAATGCGCGGATGGCGCGCCATGAAACCCGGAATCAGCGGGGCCAGTACGTGGCGGCCGAAGGCGGCACTGGCTGCGATGCGCAGCAGGCCGCGCGGTTCGTCCTGCAGATCGGCGACGGCGGCGCGGGCCAGTTCCAGCTCCTGCAGCGCGCCCTGCACGCGCTCGAAGTACGACGCACCGGCATCGGTGAGCGCCAGGCGGCGCGTGGTACGAGTCAGCAGGCGCACGCCCAGACTCTGCTCCAGGCGGGCGATGTTCTGGCTCGCGGCCGCCGCGCTGATGCCCAGCAGGCGTGCACCCGCGGCGATGCTGCCGCTCTCCACGGCCTTCACGAAGCTTTCCAGACCGCGCAGGGTATCCGTGCTTTTGCTTTCCAATGGGGTGGTCATTCGTAAGTTGAACTTGATATTCAACTTACCTGGCGGCCTCTACCGCCGCAATTGCCTTCGTCGCTAGAGTGCCAACACCCTCAACTAACCGGGAGTTTCAACATGTCAGATCTCAACCTCACGCCAGCCGCCACGCGTAGCTGGAAGTTGCCCGCCCGCGCCATGCCGGTGGCCTTCGCCTTCTTCATGTCGGGCATCATGGCCATGCTCATGTCGCTGGTGATCACCGCTGCCAACCGTGGCCTGGGCCAGGGTTACCTGCAGGCGGTGCTCGGTGCCTACAGCCTGGCGATGCCGGTGGCCTTCGTTTGCGTGATGCTGGTGCGGCCCATCGTGATCAGGCTGGTGAGCCTGACCGTGCGTGCGCCCTGAGAGCGCATATCGCCTGTTGGGCTGCGGCATTCTTACGCCAAAAGAACGAGAGCATTGGCTTCACTTTGCTACTAGTCTGAGAGTAATGATCAGCCCAACGAGAGAGGCGCCCATGGGTCTCTTCCAGCGTGAAAGATTCACCCAATCCTCGCAGGGGGCTGCCGTCCCCATCGGCTGCCGAGCGGCCGAACTTGCCGCCGCGCTGGCGGCGGTGCGGATACGCCCCAGCTTCATCACCGGCTATGTTTCCCCCCATCTGGATATCGAACGCATCGCACGGCAGATCACTGAACGCTTTCCCGGCGTGCCCCTGAGCCTGACCAGCAGCGCCGGCGAGCTGTGCGGTGGTGAAGGCCGTCTGTATTGCGACACCGGCGAGCAGTGGGATCGGGTGGTGCTGGCGGTGTTCGACAGCCGGGTGGTGGCCAGTGCCGAGGTGGTCAGCGTGCCGCTGGAAAGCCAGGACATCCGCGCGGGCGGGGCGCACATGCCGCTGCGCGAGCGCATCGCCAAACTGACCCGTTCTCTGCAGGCGCTGCAGGTGAAGACGCCGATCGATGCCCGCGACACCCTGGCCTACGTGCTGTTCGACGGCCTGTCGGCCTCCGAGTCGTTCTTCATGGAGGCGCTGTACGAGTCGGGGCGCTTCCCCTGTCTGTTCGTTGGTGGCTCGGCCGGGGGCAAGGGCGACTTTCGTCAGACCTTCCTGCACGACGGCCAGCGCCGTTACGAGAACCATGCCCTGGTGGTCTTTCTCAAGAGCGCGCCCAACGTGCGCTTCGGCGTGTTCAAGAGCCAGAATTTCGAGCCCACCTCCATCAGCCTGAGCGTGCTCACCGCCTCGCTCGAGGCGCGCAGCATCCGCCAGGTGGTCGATGCGCGCGGCAATATTCTCAGCATGGTCGCGGCCCTGTGCGCCGAGTTGCACTGCCAGCCACATGAGTTGGAGAGCAAGCTGGCCAATTATTCCTTCGCCATTCGCGTCGGCGGCGAGCTGTTCGTGCGCTCCATCGCGCGCATCGACCTGCAGCAGGAGGTGGTGCACCTGTTCTGCGACGTGTCGCCGGGCGAGGAGCTGGTATTGGTCAAGCGCACGCCATTGGTGGAGAGCACGCGGCGTGACTTCGAGCAGTTCCTGCGCGGCAAGGGTGGTACACCGCTGATCGGCCTGCTCAACGACTGCATCCTGCGCCGGCTGAACAACACGGCGGAGCTGAGGAGCATGGAAGGGGTATTCGGTCGGGTGCCGGTCATCGGCTTTTCCACCTTCGGTGAAATCCTTGGCCTGAACCTCAACCAGACGCTGACGGCGATCTTTTTCTTCCAGGTACCGCCGGGCACTGCGTTCAGCGACGACTACATCGATCGTTTCCCCATCCATTACGGCGAGTTCAAGGCCTTCTTCCTGCGCCGGCAGGTGAAGAAACTGGCTGGGCTCAGCCAGGTGGTGGTCAGTCAGATCGATGCGTTCAAACGCCATGACTACGGCATTTGCATCGACAGCGAGGGGCTCGACGAGCACATTCGCCCGGTGTTCGAGGGGCTCGCCGACCTGGGCCGGGTGCTGCAGGCGGCCGAGGCCCGGCAGCGCGAGATCGGTGAGCAGTTGCATCTGCATGCCCATGAGCTGCACCAGAGCATGGATGCGCTGACCGACAACATCGCGCGCCAGGGCGAGGTCACCGGGCAGGCCGAGGGTGTGGTGCGCAGCCTGACCGAGCAGGGCGCGTCGGTGGTGCGCAGCGCGGACGAGCTGGCGAGCTCCAGCCTGCGTATCCAATCCATCGTCCAGGTCATCCAGCAGATTGCCGGGCAGACCAACCTGTTGGCGCTCAATGCCGCCATCGAGGCCGCGCGCGCCGGGGAGATGGGTCGTGGTTTCGCCGTGGTCGCCGACGAGGTGCGCAACCTGGCGCAGATCACCCACAAGAACGCCGCCGAGATCGGCTCCGACGTCGATCAGCTATCCCAGGCCATCAGCGCGGTGTCCGGGCATATTCAGCAGCAGGTGAGCGAGGTCTCGGCGCTGGGCGGGATGATCGATTCGCTGCGTGATTCCGCGCAACTGACCAAGCAGACCTCGCTGCGTACGCGCGAGCTGGCCGATACCCTGACGGGGCTGACCGGCACTGTCGGGTGAGGCTGTCGTTTCCATCCGTAGGAGTCCGTTTCCCGGTTCCTACGGGAGCGAATTCATTGGCGATCAGGGCCGGGCACTGGGCTAAACCCAATTGCGAATAAAAGGATCATCGCATTTTCAGGGGGAATGCCTGGTTGACACCGGACTGGCAAGTTTGTGTGAGTGCTTGTTGCTTGTTCGGGTTCTTGTTCCGGATTGCCGCGTTTTTGTTGATGTTTCTGGTTTCGCCCTCCCGGGCGAGTCACTTTTGTAGGGCAAAAGTAACCAAAACCCTCCGCCCGGTCATCCGGCCCTCGCTACGCGAGGGTTCGCTCACTCCATCGCCGCTCCAGAGGCCCGCCGCGGTGGGCCATCCCTGGCCCATCGCGGCTCTCGCGACATCCATGTCGCTCAACCTCTTCCACGACGACTCCGTTCGCCCTCCTGGGCGGGCTCTGCACGCGCCTGAACCCTAGGTAACCCAGAATTAGCGTGGAGTGCTTGAACATGGGTCAGCCTTAGGGCTGACCGGGATGCCGGCTGCAAGCCGGCAAGCTGAAACTACACGAATGAAAGTATTGGTTTAACTCGACGACCCAATCGCGACTTCATCGCTACTAGAACACGCCGAGCAACCTATGGATTGCCCGTTCGTTCAGGCGCGTAAATGCCCCCTTCAGGAGGCCGAACGTAGGCATTGCGCAGGGGGCGAGTGGCATGGATGCCGCGAGATACCGATGGCGGCCCATGTACGCCGACCCCGGAGCGGTGCCGGAGTGAGGGGAGTCGAGCGCAGCGAGACCCGGATGGCGGGGGTGCGTTTCTTTTGCTTACTTTTCTTTGCGCAGTTCAAAGAAAAGTGAGTCGCCCGAGGGGGCGAAACAGGGAGTTTCTGAATACACCGAAGCGGCGTCCAGAACACATACCAGCACACAAACTTGCCAGTCCGGCGTCAAGACTGACTCTCCCGAGATTCCGCGAAGAGCTGAATTTATTCGCGATCAGGGGCGGGCACTGGGCCAAACCCAATCGCGAATAAAAGCTAGGCGCCCCCTTCGTTCCTGCAGGGTTTGGGCGCATGGCCCGCAGGCGCCGTTGTTCTGCAGCATCGCCTCACAGCTTGGTGGCGAAACTCTCCACGGCGGCGACCACGCGGCGTGCGCCATCCTGGATTTCCTCGATCACCTGGCCGGCCTGCTTGGACAGTTCCAGGCCCAGTTCGGCCTGGCTCTTGCCTCGGCCGATGATCTCCACGGCACGCTCGGCCAACTGCTGGTTCTGCCCGACCACCGAGGTGATCTCCACGGTGGCCGAGCTGGTGCGCGAGGCTAGCTGGCGCACTTCGTCGGCCACCACGGCGAACCCGCGCCCCTGATCGCCAGCACGTGCCGCCTCGATGGCGGCATTGAGCGCCAGCAGGTTGGTCTGATCGGCGATGCTGCTGATGTTCTTGACGATGGAGCCGATGAGCTGCGACTGCTTGTCCAGCGCCTCGATGCCCTGTGCCGCCTCCTGCATGCGCCCGGCCAGTTCGGCCATGGCGTCGAGCATCTGCTGCACCACCGAGGCTCCGTTGCGGGCGCTGGCATCGGTGCCCTTGGAGGTATCGAAGGCGATGCCGGCGGCCTGCGCCACCGCCTCTTCGCGCTGCACCTGGTCGGTGACCACCGTGGCGAACTTGACCACCTTGTACAGGCGGTCATGGGCATCGGTGATGGGGTTGTAGGAGGCCTCCAGCCAGACGTCGCGGCCATGGCTGTCGATGCGCTTGAAGCGGTCGACGACGAACTCGCCACGGCGCAGCTTTTCCCAGAACTGTTGATAGGCCGGCGAGTTGACCTCGCTGGCATCGCAGAACATGCGGTGATGCTTGCCCTTGATCTGCTCCAGGCTGTAGCCCATGGCGTCGAGGAAGCGCTGATTGGCGGTGAGCACTTCGCCGTCGAGGTTGAACTCGATCACGGCGGTGGAGCGCTGCAGTGCCTTGATCAGGTTCTCGTGCTCACGCGATGTTTCGATGGTGCGGGTCAAATCGCTGGCATAGAGGGAGAAGAAACGGATATTGCCGGCGCTGTTGCGCACCGGCTGCAGGATCGAGCGAAGCCAGGCTTCGCGGCCATTACCCCGTAGCAGGCGGATGACGCCGGCCAGGTGCTCGCCGCGCTCCAGCGCCCGACGCACGCGGTGATGGAAGTCGAGATTGCGCACATGTTCGGGGATCAACTCCAGCAAGGAGTGGCCCTGCAAGCGTTCGGCCGTGTAGTGCATGTCCTTGAGAAAGTTGGCATTGGCATGCTCGATTCGCCCCTGTGGGGTGAGAATGAGCCCAAGCATTTCGCCATCCAGGCTGGCGCGTACCTGCTCTACCGAGGACAGATTCTCGCGTAGCGCCTGTATCTCTTGCTGCAAGCGGTTGTTGAACATGAGGGTGATCTCGCTGAAATGTCCCTAGCCATTGCTTCGGCCATCCGAGATCTGAGTTTAGTCACTCCTGTCTAAATTTCCGTGGGGGAGGCCAGGAAATTTGCACGATAGTACCTGCCCTGGGATTTGGCTTGCGGCAATGGGGCCTGAGCCAGCGCTGAATGCCACAGGCTCGCAGGACAGGATCGTCTTCAGCCGATGGCCTGGGTGACCAGGGCGAACTGCTCGACTCCGCCACTGCTCTGGGGGGCATCGCCTTGGGCCATCTGCGCGACGCTGTCGACCTGGGCCAGGCCCTGATTGCCCAGCCAGTCACCCAGGCCGCAGTCCGCCGGGATGTCGAGGCGCACGAACTGGCCCGCCAGTTGCGCCAACAGGGTACTGATCAGGTACTGGGCCTGTTCCCGGTTCTGCGCCACCACCGGGCCAATGACCCGGCCACGACCGAACGGCCGCTGCATGGCGAAGGCGCAGGGTTGTCCGTCTCGCTCGAGGAGCAAGGTGCATTCCAGTACATCGTGCAGATCGTCCAGCACGCGGGTGCGATCCAGACCGCTGGCGGCATTGGCCAGGCTCAGCAATTCTGCCCAGTCGCGGTCGTCGGCCTGGCGGCAGGTGGTGCCGGCGGGCAGAGGTGGGCAGGGCAGCGGTGCCACCGTCCCCTGATGCTGGTGTACCCGACCGAATTCGACGAAGCCCAGGCTGATATACAGCGGCGTGCCTGCCAAGGTGGCGTTGAGCATGGCAGTGGCCGAGCCACAGGCCTGCAGGGTCAGCTCCATCAGTTTGCGGCCGATGCCCCGGCCCTGATAGGCGTCGCTGACGATGACCAGGCCGATGGTGGCGTAGTCGCCTTGCACGCAGGCGAAGGCGGTACCGACCAGACGCCCATCATCTTCGACGACCAAGCCTTCGGCGACGCGCTGCAGCATGGCCCAGTCTTCCAGGCGGTGCGGCCATTTGAGTTCGAGCGACAGGGCATGGGCCGCTGGCACGTCGGCGGCGGTCATCGGACGGTAGACGAGGGCAGGGGGCTGCGCAGCAGGCATGATGGCTCTCCGAAGTGGTGCCGCACGCGGTCACGGTGCGGTCGCTGGCGCCTGTATCCCATCTGTGGCCAGGTCTGACAATAGGCATCGGACATTTCGGTGGATTGCATCGGTTTGCCAGGCAAAGGCCGCAGCTAATGCTCGCGCGGGGGGCCAAGTCCGCAGCAAATTGCGCCTGTTTTTACCTAGCATGGAGGGCCTTGCCAGGCCATTTCTGGCATACCTGCGCCCTCGATTGGAGAACTCCGATGTCACATCCCAACGCCCTGTTGCTGGCACTGGCCGATGGCCGTCCCGCCGCTGATTTTACTCATGCCGCCCTTGGCTCCAGCGATCCTTTCGACGGCATGCGCCAGGTCGCTTATCGCAGCGATGACGGTCTGAGTGTCGGTATCGTCCAGGGGGCCGGCGAGCACCGGGTCGAGCACTATCCGCATGTCGAGATGTTGGTGGTGCACGCCGGGCATCTCAGCGTGCAGGACGAGCAGCACAGCCTCGAACTGGGCGTGGGTGACAGCTTGGTAATCGGTCGTGGCACGGCGTTGCGCATCCAGGCCTCGGCCGACAGCCTGTGGGCCTTCTGCGCCTACCAGCAGGCCAGTGCCGAGACCAGGCCGGGGCTGACGCCGTTGCAGGCCTACGCCCCGCTCAACCCGTCGCAGCCACCGGAGGCGCAGATCCTGCTGAGCCAGGCGCCGCAATGCCGCTCGCACAATGCCTATGCCGACGCGGCCAGCAACCTGCTGATCGGCGTGTGGGACTCCACGCCCTACGCCCGTCGCAGCCGCCCGCACAAGGTGCATGAGCTGATGCACCTGATCGAAGGCAGCGTCACCCTGACCCTCGAAGACGGCGCGCAGTTGAGGGTCAATTCCGGCGACACCGTATTCGTGGCGCAGGGCACGCCCTGTGCCTGGACCAGCACGGGCTATGTGCGCAAGCTTTACGTGGTCAAGTGAGGCGTTAGCGCTTGAAGCCCTCTCCCTGCCAGGGAGAGGGCGCTTCGGTGCGGTTCAGAACTCCGACACCTTGCCCCAGGCGCTCTTGTTCAGGCGCGCCAGGTTGTACTGGCGGTGGTCGACGAAGGGCGTTTGCCCTTGTGCCAGTTCGGCGATCAGACGGCCGGCGCCGGGGCCGATGCCGAAGCCATGGCCGGAGAAGCCAGCGGCGAGGATGAAGCCTGGCAGGTTCTGCGCCTCGTCGATCACCGGCACGCCGTCCGGGGTGCTGTCGATGTAACCGGCCCAGCCGGCCTGCATGGGCACGCTGCCCAGCGCTGGCAGCAGACGGCGAGCGCGGGCGAGGGTATCGCGCAGGATGGCTTCCGATGGGCGTGGATCGAGGATGCGCACGCGCTCCATTGGCGTCGGTTTGTCCAGTGCCCACTTGCGCCAGGTTTCGTGGCCGGACAGCCAGCCCTGCAGGTCGCCCGGCGAGAGCATCTGCCAACGTTTGGCGAACATCGGCACGAAGTAGCTGGCGAAGCGCAGTTGTTGCGGCGTCGGGTCGACGCAGGCGCGCCCGGAAATGGCCAGGGTGTAGCCGCCATCGCCACGCCGGGTGACGGTCACCTCGCTGGTATGCAGGGCATCGGGAATGCCCTGCACGCCGGGCATCACCGAGAGGATGCTGGAGCGTATCGAGGCCTGTGGAAAGCGAATGCCCAGTTGCGCGCAGAAGGACGACGCCCAGGCGCCGCCGGCCATCACCACCTGGCGTGTCTTGATCACGCCGTGTTCGGTAATCACCGCGCTGACACGCCCGGCCTCGGTTTCCACCCCGCGTGCGGCGCAGAACTGATGCACCGTGCCGCCATGCTTGAGCACGCCCTTGGCGATCAGCGGCGCGGCACGGGACGGGTCGGCGATGCCGTCGGAGGGGGAGAACACGCCGCCAAGCCAGGGTTTGCCGGTGGCGGCACCGCGTTGCGTGGCCTCGGCGCTACTGAGCATATGGGTGGTCACCCCCTGGGTGATGGCGAAGTCGCGCCACTTGGCCCAGCCATCCAGTTCGGCCTGGTTGTCGGAAAGATAGAACAGCCCGCAACGGCGAAAGCCCAGGTCTTCGCCCAGCTCGGCGCTGATTTCTTCCCACAGCTCGAGGCTCTTGGTCGACAGCGGCAGCTCGCGGGCATCGCGATTCTGCTGGCGGCACCAGCCCCAGTTGCGGCTGGACTGTTCGGCGCCGATGCGGCCCTTTTCCAGCAGGGCGACCTTGAGGCCATCGCGGGCCAGGAAATAGGCCGTGCAGACGCCGATGATGCCGCCGCCGATGACCACGATATCGGCGCTATCGGGCAATTGTGCCGTGGACTGCATGGTGATCAAGGGAGCCGGCATGTTGTTTCTCCTGGCCTGCAAGAGCGAAAGGGTTAAGGGGGATGCTGGATTGTCGTCCCTTGAACAGGGCGTTGGACAGCGTCAGCGGCACTGCCATTGTGCCGCTTATGGTAGGCAGCTCGACCCGATGCAGGCTGTCGTATTGATCCTGTGCAATCGCAGAATCAGGTGTTTTCGCCGGTGCGCTCGGAAGTTTATGCTGCGGCGCCTGTCATGGCCCTCATGAGTTTTTCTGCCTTGCCTGTTCTGCCCGGCGTGCTGATGGCTGACCGATGCCGGCGCACCTCGCTCCAACGACATGCATTCGAGCCGCTTCACGCATGCCGTGCAGGCAATCGCTGCATGGGCAGGGCGCAGCGTCAGCTTTCGTCAACGGTGGCAAAAACAAGCGGAAGTTGCGCCTTGAGCCAATATCCGAAATTTTCTGCGGAGCGCCCGACGGCATACTGATTCGAGGCAAGCCGGCACTGCCCGTGAGCAGTGCCCTTTTTACCTGGCTGCCGGTTGATGGACGGTTGTCCAGGTCAGTCAGTAGTGAGGTCGTGCAGATGAAAACCCTGCTGCTCAACAAAGCAGAAGTCGGCAGCTTGATCACCATGCAGGAAGTCATTGGCACGGTGGAGGAGGCCTACAAGGCCTTCAGCGCCGGGCAGGTGGTGCAACCGGATTACATCGGCATCCACCTGTCGGCACCTCGCGGTGAGATCGACTTCAAGGTCGGTTACTGCACGAGCAATGAGATCATCTCGATGAAAGCCTCGTCCGGTGGTTTTCTCGATAACCCGAGCACACACGGCGTACCCAACGGCATGGGCTCCGTTCTGTTGTTCGATGCCCGCAGTTGCGCGCTGATCTGCGTGATGGACGGCAGCCTGCTCACCGGCCTCAGAACGGGGGCCTCGGGGGCTGTTTCGGTCAAGGCACTGGCGCGTGCGAACGCCACGAAGGTCACTTGCATCGGCACTGGCAATCAGGCACGCATGCAGATTCGCGCCATCAGCCTGGTCAGACCCATCGAAGTGATCCATGCCTGGAGCAGAACCCCCGAAACGCGCGAGCGCTTCAAGGCGGATATCGAAGGCGAACTCGGTATTCCGGTGATCCTGGCCGACTCGAAGAAGGAGGCGGTCGAGCAGGCCGATATCCTCATCACCACTACCCGCGGCAAGGGCCCGTTGGTGCAAGCGAGCTGGGTGAAGCCCGGCACCCATATCGTCGCCATCGGCACGGACATGAAAGGCAAGCAGGAATTCGAGCCCGAGATATTCCGCCACGCCAAGATCGTCAACGACTCGATCGCACAGTGCATCGACAAAGGGGAAACCTGGCATGCGCTGAACGAGAGGGTCATCGGCCTTGACGATATTCACGGCGAACTCGGCGAGATACTGCTGGGCACGAAACCAGGGCGGCAGAGCGATGAGGAGATCACCCTCTTCGACTCCACCGGCATGGCCATACAGGACAACACCACCGCCGAGAAAATCTATCGCAACGCGCTGGAAAAACAGATCGGAACCTTCTTCGGCTTTCTTTGAGTGCGGGATCTTTCGGTAACAGGACAGAGGACATGACATGCTCGACCATCCCACCATCGCGGACATTCTAGAGGCCCGAAAACGGCTCGCACCGCATATCCGGCATACGCCCTTGTTGCGCGCCGAGAAGATAGAAAAGGCTGTCGCTTGCCAGCTCTACCTGAAGCCCGAAACCTTGCAGATCACCGGCGCCTTCAAGATTCGCGGCGCGTTGAACAAGACGCTCTCGCTGCCGCGAGAGACGATCGCCAACGGCATCATCGCCACCTCGTCCGGTAACCATGCCCAGGGGCTTGCCTACGCCGCCCGCATGCTGGGAGTGAAAGCCATTCTGGTGCTGCCGGTAACCACCCCGAAGATCAAGATCGCCAACACCCAGGCGCTCGGTGCCGAGGTCATCCTCTTCGATGGCGACACTGCCGCGCGCTGGAAGCGGGTATACGAAATCGCCGAGGAAAACGGCTACATGCCCGTCCATGCCTTCGAGGATCCGCTGGTGATGGCCGGCCAGGGCACCATCGGTTGCGAGATTCTGGAAGACCTGCAGGACGTGGACACCGTAATCGTTCCCATGGGCGGCGGCGGCCTGATTTCCGGCATCGCCACCGCCATCAAGGAAACCCGAGCGTCGGTGCGGGTCGTCGGTGCCGAGCCGGCATTGACTCCCAAGTACTACCACAGCCGCCTGAACAAGCAGCGCACCACGCTGCCCTTGCTCAACACCATTGCCGACGGCTTGCGCATCAGTGTGCCGGGGCAAAACCCTTACCCGATCATCGAACGTTATGTCGACGAGATCGTCCTGGTCGAGGACGAGCACATCGTCCAGGGCATGCGCGCCCTGGCCAAGGACGCCAAGCTGATCGCCGAACCCGCCGCCTCCATCGGCATTGGCGCGCTGCTGGCCGGTACGCTGAAGGTTCGCCCGGATGAAAAGGTCTGTGTGGTCCTGACCGGCGGCAACTGGGATCTGTGTGACCTGGCCGAGGTCTACCAGGATCGCGGCTAGCATGATCGCCAGGACATGGGCCTTGCACCTTGCGGTCGATTACATCGGGCCAGGCCTGAAAGTCCGCAGCTAATGCTTGGGCACGGCCGCAAGTCCGCAGCATGTATCGGGCAATGTTTTCTAGGATGGAGGTCTGGCTATGCCAGGCGCCGCGCAGGTGTCCTGGCGCTCTTACCTGGAGTCCTTTATGAACAGCTTCGACCCGAACGGTGTGTCCGTGCGCAGTGCCCATTTCATTGGCGGCCGTTACCGCAACGGCCTGCCGGGGCTGGAAGTGTCGCGCCCCTCCGATGGCCAACCCTACGCGCAACTGCCCATCGCCGATGCGGCGCTGGTGGACGAGGCGGTGGAGAACGCCTGGCAGGCGTTCCGCCAGAGTGACTGGGCCAGCCGCCCACCACGTGAGCGCTGCCGTGTGCTGCGCCGCTGGGCCGACCTGATCGAGGCCGATGCCGCGACCCTGGCGCCGCTGGAGGCGGTCGGCTCGACCCGTCCGCACAAGGATGTACTGGCCTGGGACATCCCCTATGTGGCCGAGGTGCTGCGCTTTTTCGCCGAGCTGGCCGACAAGCACGGCGGCCAGGTGGCGGCCACCCAGCATGACCGCCTGGGCATGCAGATCGCCGAGCCTTACGGGGTGATCGGTGCCATCGCGCCGTGGAATTTCCCGTTGAGCATGGCCAACTGGAAGGTGGCGCCGGCCCTGGCGGCGGGCAACGCGGTGGTGCTCAAGCCCTCGGAACTCACCCCGTTCTCCATCCTGCGCTACGCCGAGCTGGGGGTGCAGGCGGGCCTGCCGCCAGGCATCTTCAACGTGGTGCAGGGCGACGGGCGCCTGACCGGCGATGCCCTGTGCCGCCACCCGCGCATCAGCAAGGTGACCTTCACCGGCTCCACGGCCACCGGCTCCAGCATCATGTCGACCTGCGCCAAGTACGGCCCCAAGCCGGTAACCCTGGAGCTGGGCGGCAAGAGCCCGCAACTGGTGTTCGCCGATATTGCCGATTTGCCCAAGACCGCGCGTAGCGTGGCCATGGCCGTCACCGGCAACGCCGGCCAGGTGTGCGTATCGGGCTCGCGGCTGATCATCGAGCGCAGCATTCTCGAACCTTTCGTCGAATGCCTGCAGCAGCATTTCCGCGAGTTGCGCCCTGGCCCGACCTGGTCGGCGCAGACCAGCCTGGCGCCGATCATTTCCCGGCAGCAGGCCGAGCGTATCGACGCCATCGTGCAGCGCTCGCGTCAGGCCGGTGCCGAGGTGCTCGCAGGTGGCGGGAGCATCGACGGCCTTGGCGGCGCCTATTATCAGCCCACCTTGCTCGGCGTGACGGCCAGCGACAACCCGGCCGTGCTGGAAGAGATCTTCGGCCCGGTGCTGACCATCCAGACCTTCGATGACGAGCAGCAGGCCCTGCAACTGGCCGAGCACCCCACCTACGGGTTGGCAGCGGGCGTGCACACCGCCGACCTCAACCGCGCCCTGCGCCTGATTCGTGGCCTGGAGGTGGGCACGGTGTGGGTCAACCGTTACGGGCGCAGCGACGACCACATTCTGCCCACCGGCGGCTACAAGCGTTCCGGCATCGGCAAGGATCTGGGCAGCGAGGCCTTCACGGCCAACCTGCGGCACAAGAGCGTGCTCATCGACATCGGTTGATTGTGCTGCGTTATCCCCCCAACGGGCGCCCTGCGAGGCGCCCGTTTTGCCTTGTTTGGCCCCCCAGGGGCGCATGCTCGCTGGCTTTGCTCGCTTTCGGGGCGCTCCGCAAAGTCTGCTGGCCCTGGCCTGAAAAACGGCCTTTTTGTGTCGATGCGTGCCTGCTTTTAACCTCATCTGCCGAGGGCCTGGTGCTGTAATGATCGGGCAGTTCAGCACGACGTCTGTGTTCCCGAGCGGAGTCGATGTCGACTGCACCATCCCCCAACAAGACTTCAGGACTGCGCCATGAGTTTTCTTCGCCCCAAGTACATCACCTTCGACTGCTACGGCACCTTGACCAACTTCCAGATGGGCCCGCTGACCCGCGAGCTGTTCGCTGACCGCGTCGCGCCTGAGCAGATGGATCAGTTCGTCAGGGATTTCGCTGCCTACCGCCTGGATCAGGTGATGGGTGACTGGCGGCCCTATGATGAAATTCTCGATACCGCGATCTCCCGCGTGTGCAAGCGCTGGGGCGTGGAATATCGTGGTGAGGGGCGGCTTTACTACAACGCCGTGCCGACCTGGGGCCCGCATGCCGACGTGACCGCCGGCCTGGCGAAGATCGCCGACAAGATTCCGCTGGTGATCATCTCCAACGCCATGGACGAGCAGATCATGTCCAACGTCGACAAGCTGGGCGTGCCCTTCCACAAGGTCTACACCGCGCAGCAGGCGCAGGCCTACAAGCCGCGCCTGCAAGCCTTCGAGTTCCTGCTCGACAACCTGGGCTGCGGGCCGCAAGACCTGCTGCACGTGTCCTCCAGCTTCCGCTACGACCTGATGCCGGCCGAAGACATGAAGATCAAGCACAAGGCCTTCGTCGCCCGCGGTCACGAGCAGCCGGGTAACGCCTGCTACAACTACCGGCAGATCACCGATATCGGCGGGTTGCCCGGCCTGGTCGGCCTTTGACTTGCAAGCCTCGCACAGCCTCGGCAAGTGGCGGTGCGAGGCGCTGCCGTATCCCTGGCAGCTTGCCACGCTGCCTCGACGAATTCTCCGAACCCAAGCCTGCAAGGTGATCTGATGAGCGATAACGAAACAAAAGAGGGTAGGCCGCTACGCAGCGCACGCTGGTTTCGCAAGGATGACCTGCCGGGTTTCGTGCATCGCTCGACCTTGTCGGCCGCCGGCTGGAGCCGCGAAGACCTGATGACGCGGCCGGTCGTCGGCATCCTCAACACCTGGTCCGATATCAATCCGTGCAACCTCAATCTGCGCACCCTTGCCGAAGAGGTGCGGGTCGGGATTCTCGAGGCGGGAGGGATCCCGTTCGAGGTGCCGCTGATGTCGATCAGCGAGAACATCATCAAGCCGAGCTCCTTCCCGTTTCGCAACCTGCTGGCCATGGAAGCCGAAGAGACCATTCGCGGCTATCCCTTCGATGCGCTGGTGCTGCTCGGCGGCTGTGACAAGACGCAGCCGGCCCTGCTGATGGGGGCCGCCAGCGCAGGCGTGCCGTTCATCTTCCTGGCCAGCGGCCCGGCTACCCCCCGCTCGGCGACTGGCGGCAATCTGGCCAATGCCACCGGGGTCTGGCGCCTGGTTGACCAACTGCGTGCCGGCGAACTCTCCGACGGCGAGTTCGCCGCGTTCGAGCGCAGCGTGATGGGCACGGCCGGCCACTGCGCGGAAATGGGTACCGCTTCCTCGATGGCGGTGATCTGCGAAGCCCTGGGCGTATCGCTGCCTAGCAGCAGCCTGGTGCCGGCGGTCGACCGCGGCCGACAGCAGATCGCCCGCGAGGTGGGCCGTCGTAGCGTGCGCATGGCCGCCGATGGCAGCCCCTGCCCGAGCGAGGTGCTCGATGCGCGCGCCTTCGACAATGCCATCACCCTGCTGTGCGCGGTGGGCGGCTCGACCAACGTCATCATTCACCTGCTGGCGCTCGCCGGCCGCGTCGGCGTGCCGCTGAGCCTGGAGCGCTTCGACGAGATCGCCAGGCGTGTGCCGTTGATCGCCAACGTCCAGCCCGCCGGCGAACACCTGACCGAGCGGCTGATGGCCGCCGGTGGCGTACCGGCCCTGCTCAAGACCCTCGCGCCCTTGCTGCACCTCGATGCGCGCACCGTCGACGGGCGCACCCTCGGCGAGATTATCGACACGGCGCAGGTGTTCGACAGCGATGTGATCCGCCCGCTGGACAAACCGGTCAAGCCTGGCGAGACCATGGTCGTGGTCAAGGGCAACCTGGCCCCGGATGGGGCGGTGATGAAGACCTGTGCGGCCGATCCCAAGCTGTTCCGTCACCGCGGCCCGGCGGTGGTGTTCGAGGACGTGCAAACGATTGCCGACCAGATCGATAACCCCGAACTCGGCATCGACAAGAACAGCGTGCTGATCCTGCGCAATGCCGGCCCGGTGGGCGCGGCGATGCCGGAGTGGGGCATGCTGCCCCTGCCGCGTCATCTGATGGAGCGCGGTGTGCGCGACATGCTGCGCATCTCCGATGCGCGCATGAGCGGCACGGCCTATGGTGCCGCCGTGCTCCACGTTTCACCCGAGGCGGCGGTCGGCGGGCCGCTGGCCCTGGTGCGTAACGGCGACATCATCGAACTCGACGTCGCCGAGCGGCGACTGCAGCTTTGTGTCGAAGAGGAGGAACTGGAACGTCGGCGCCAGGCCTGGCAACCGCCGCTGTCACGCCATGTGCGTGGCTATCGCAACCTGTACAACCAACATATCGAGCAGGCTCATCTGGGCTGCGATTTCGATTTTCTCCGTGGCGCCAACGAGGAAACCCTGCCTGAAGGGCTTTTCGATGGCTGGGTAGGGGGCTGGTAGGACTTCACCATGAGCATTCTTTATCGATCCGATGCCGCACGCGCCCCTGCCTGGGCGCGCTACTTCGCCGAACACGCCCCGGATCTCGACTTCCGGGTCTGGCCCGATGCCGGCGACCTCGACGAGGTCGAATACCTGATTGCCTGGCAGGCGCCAGCGGATTTCATCGCCCAACTGCCGCGGCTGAAGGTGTTCTTCTCCTCGGGGGCGGGCGTCGATCATGTCGATTTCTCCGCTATCCCCAGGCAGGTTCCCATCGTCAGGATGGTCGAGCCAGGGATCATCGACGGCATGGTGGAGTATGTGTCGCTCTGCGTGCTGGCCCTGCACCGCGACTTCTTCGACTATGTGCAGGCGAAGCAGTCGCGCACCTGGAATCCGCTCGAAGTGTCACCTGCCTCGGCTCGCACCATCGGCGTGATGGGCATGGGCTCGCTCGGCAGCGCCGTTCTACAGCGCCTGGCGAGCTACGGCTTCGACCTGCGTGGCTGGAACCGCTCGCCGCGTGAGCTGTCGGGCGTGGAGAGTTTCGCCGGCGCAGAGCAGTTGCAGCCCTTTCTCGCCGGCTGCGATGTGCTGATCTGCCTGTTGCCGCTCACCCCGGCCACCCGGGGCATCCTGAACCGCGAAGTGTTTTCCCTGCTGCCTGCCGGCGCGGCGCTGATCAATGTCGGGCGTGGCCAGCACCTGGTCGAGGCGGATCTGCTCGAGGCGCTGGATGCCGGGCGCCTATCGCGTGCCATTCTCGATGTGACCGAGCCTGAGCCCTTGCCTGCGGAGCATCCATTCTGGGGCCATCCGCGGGTCTTTCTGACCCCCCATGTGGCGAGCATGACCCAGCCCGAATCGGCTGCGCCGATCCTGCTGGCGAACATTCGTCGACATCAACGGGGCGAGCCACTCGTGGATGCCATCGACCGTTCTCGCGGTTATTGAGGCGAGCGGCCCCATGGCGCTGCCGCGATGCGCCAGGGGCACTACGCAGGCATGGCAGCGGGCGCTCCCTGGGGCGCCCGTTGTGCATTCAGGCCAGGCGCATTTTCTGCGGCCGCAGCCCCTGAGAGGGTTTTGCCAGGGAGGGGGGAGCGCCCCGCGAGGGTGCGTCAGGCCTGCCGTTGCCCAGTCGTGGAGCGCCCCGCAAAGTCTGCTGGGGGTGGTGGGCAAAACGGTGGTTTATGTCGGTTGGCTCGTGCTTTTAACGTCATCTGCTGGTTTCACGGTGCTGTAATGAAGCCGTGGTGCTGCGACCTATCGTCGCTTTCATCAACGAACTTCCAGGATTGCCCACATGAGTTTTCTTCGCCCCAAGTACATCACCTTCGACTGCTACGGCACCTTGACCAACTTCCAGATGGGCCCGCTGACCCGCGAGCTGTTCGCTGACCGCGTCGCGCCTGAGCAGATGGATCAGTTCGTCAGGGATTTCGCTGCCTACCGCCTGGATCAGGTGATGGGTGACTGGCGGCCCTATGATGAAATTCTCGATACCGCGATCTCCCGCGTGTGCAAGCGCTGGGGCGTGGAATATCGTGGCGAGGGACGGCTCTACTACAACGCCGTGCCGACCTGGGGCCCGCATGCCGACGTGACCGCCGGCCTGGCGAAGATCGCCGACAAGATTCCGCTGGTGATCATCTCCAACGCCATGGACGAGCAGATCATGTCCAACGTCGACAAGCTGGGCGTGCCCTTCCACAAGGTCTACACCGCGCAGCAGGCGCAGGCCTACAAGCCGCGCCTGCAAGCCTTCGAGTACCTGCTCGACAACCTGGGCTGCGGGCCGCAAGACCTGCTGCACGTGTCCTCCAGCTTCCGCTATGACCTGATGCCGGCCGAAGACATGAAGATCAAGCACAAGGCCTTCGTCGCCCGCGGTCACGAGCAGCCGGGTAACGCCTGCTACAACTACCGGCAGATCACCGATATCGGCGGGTTGCCCGGCCTGGTCGGGCTCTGAGCCGCAACCGTCACTTTTACACGGGATAAGGGGTTAGCCATGCGCAGTGAGTCCTATTGGCTCGATACCGCACCGGCGTTCACCGGCGCTCAGACCGGCGCACTGCCGGCACGCGTCGATGTTGCCGTGGTCGGCGGCGGTTTCACCGGGCTGTCGGCGGCCCGTGCGCTGGCCCTGAAAGGGGCGAGCGTGGCGGTACTGGAGGCCGGCCGGGTGGTCGGCGAGGCCTCCGGGCGTAATGGCGGGCATTGCAATACCGGGGTGGCCCAGGACTACGCCAGCCTGGTCGCCAGCCTCGGCGCCGAGCGGGCCCGCGCTTATTACCGGGCCTATGAAAGTGCGGTGCAGAGCGTGGTGACCTTGGTGGAGGCGGAAGGCATCGCTTGCGACCTCAAGCGCAGCGGCAAGCTCAAGCTGGCTGCCAAGCCCCAGCACTACGATGGCCTGGCGCGCACCTGCGAGCTGATCCGCCGCGAGGTCGACGCCGAGGTGGAGCTGTTGTCCGCCGAACAGGCCCGAGCCGAAGTCGACTCGGCCGAGTTCCACGGCGGCCTGCTGCAGCGCAACGGTGTGCAGATGCATGTCGGCCGCTTCGGTGTTGGTCTGGCCGAAGCGGCGGCGCGCCACGGTGCGCTGATCTACCAGCAGACCACCCTGCAGGGCTGGAAGGCCGAGGCCGGTGGCTATCGGCTCGAAACCAGTGGCGGCAGCCTGCAGGCCGGCCAGGTGCTGATGGCGACCGGCGCCAGCCAGCACGGCGGGCTGGGTTGGTACCGGCGGCGGATCGTGCCGGTGGGCAGTTTCATCGTGGCCACCGAGGTATTGCCCCAGGCGCTGCTCGATCAGCTATTGCCGCAACGGCGTTCGTACGTCACCAGCCGCATGATCGGCAACTACTTCCGGGTGACCCCGGACAACCGCCTGCTGTTCGGTGGCCGGGCGCGCTTCGCCATGTCCGGAGGCAGCTCCGATGCCAAGAGCGGCAAGATCCTGCAGGCGGCGATGGCGCAAATGTTCCCGCCGTTGGCCCAGGTGAAAATCGACTATTGCTGGGGCGGTTTGGTGGATATGACCTCCGACCGCCTGCCACGCGCCGGCCAGCATGGCGGCGTGTATCACGCCATGGGCTACAGCGGCCATGGTGTGCAGATGTCGGTGCACATGGGCCAGGCGATGGCCGAGGTGATGGACGGCAAGGCCGAGGCCAACCCTTGGGGCGATCTGGATTGGCCGGCGATTCCCGGGCATTTCGGCAAGCCCTGGTTCCTCCCGGTGGTGGGGGTCTACTACCGCCTTCAGGACTACTTGCATTGAGCGTGTGACAAGAAAAGCAGTGGCACCACCGTCGTTTGCGTTACCCGGTCGCTCCGCTTAGCCGTGAGCATTCGAGCCTTCCATTTTCGACAGGTAGAACGATATGTCTGACAACAAGAACATCCCCGACACTCAACTGATCAGCGGCGAGCAGAGTCAGCGCATTTTCGAGGGGCTCAACCGGGGCATGTCGCGCCGTGACGCCCTGCGCATGCTGGGCCTGGCCGGTATCGCCGCGGCTGGCGCGGGTAGCCTGTTCGGCCCGGCAGGCCAGGTGCTGGCCGCTGGCGCCAGCGCAGGCAGCGTCAAGGGCAAACGTGGTGGGCGCATCAAGGTGGCCAGCGCCACCAGCTCCACCGCCGACACCCTCGACCCGGCCAAGGGCTCGAACTACACCGATTACTGTCGGCACAACATGTTCTACAACGGCCTGACCTCGCTGGACGAGCAACTGGTACCGCGCATGGCCCTGGCCGAGTCGTTCGACACCAGCGATGCCTTGTCCTGGAACATCAAGCTGCGCAAGGACATCCTGTTCCACGATGGCAAGCCGATGACCTCGGCCGACGTGGTCTACTCGCTGACCCGGCACAAGCTGCCGCAGGTGGGCTCCAAGGCGCTGAGCATCGCCCAGCAGTTCGAGGAGGTGAAGGCCAACGGCCCGCACGAGGTGCAGGTGCGCCTGATCAGCCCCAATGCCGACCTGCCGGCGGTGCTCGGCACCACGCATTTTCTCATCGTGCGGGACGGCACCACCGACTTCACCACCGCCAACGGCACCGGGCCGTTCACCTGTGCCGAGTTCCAGCCGGGCGTGCGCTCCATCGCCAAGCGCAATGACAACTACTGGAAGCCGGGCCTGCCGTATCTCGACGAGATCGAGTTCTTCTCCATCCCCGATGAGTCGGCACGGATCAGCGCGTTGCTGGCCGGCGACGTGGATCTGATCAACCCGGTCAGCCCGCGCTCGGTTTCGCGCCTCGAGGGCAATGCCAACGTGGCGCTGATGGAGTCGCCCACTGGCGGCTACACCAACCTGGTGATGCGCGATGAGCTGGGCCCGGTGCAGAACCCGGATTTCGTTCTGGCCATGAAGTACCTGCTCGATCGCAAGCAGATCAACCGCGTGGCCTTTCGTGGCTACGGCAGGATCGCCAACGACCAGCCGATCGCCGCCAACAGCCGCTATTACTCCGCCGATGTCCCGCAGCGCGCGTTCGACCTGGACAAGGCCAAGTTTCACCTCCAGAAGTCCGGCATGGCCGGGCGCTCCTTGCCGCTGGTGGCGTCGGAGGCTGCTACCGGCTCGCTGGACATCGCCCAGCTCCTGCAGCTCTCCGGCCAGCAGATCGGCCTCAAGCTGGATATCAAACGGGTTCCAGCCGATGGCTACTGGTCCAATCACTGGATGAAGCACCCGCTGGGTTTCGGTGCCATCGGGGCGCGTCCGACCGCCGATCTGTTGTTCAGCCTCTTCTTCCAGTCCGATGCTGTGATGAACGAGTCGGGTTGGAAGAACGAGCGCTTCGATCAGTTGCTGCTCGCCGCGCGCGGGGAAACCGACGACGCCAAGCGCAAACAGATGTACGGTGAGATGCAGGCGCTGGTGCATGAGCACTGTGGGGTCGGCATCTCCCAGTTCAACAGCAGCCTCGATGGCCGTAATGCCAAGCTCAAGGGACTGGTGCCTCACCCACTGGGTGGGCTGATGGGCTACATGTTCGCCGAGTACGCCTGGTTGGATGCCTGAAGCGCAGCGCCGATAAGCACGGCGCCGCCGGCACGGTAAGGCAGGCGGCGACCCTATAACAAGAGGGGCTTGAATATGAACGGCACCATTGCGCGCCTTGTGGTGGGACGTCTGGGGATTGGCGTGATCACCTTGTTGATCGTCTCGCTGGTGGTATTTTTCCTCACCAGTTTGTTGCCCGGCGACGCCGTGCAGGAAATGCTCGGCCAGGAGGCCACCCCTGAAGCGGTGGCGGCCATGCGGGCGCAGCTTGGTCTGGATCAGCCGATCTACCTGCGCTACCTGCACTGGCTCGGCGGACTGCTCAGTGGCAGCCCTGGGGTATCGATGGTCAATGGCATGCCGGTGGGCGATCTGATCGCCAGCCGCCTGCCCAACACCCTGAGCCTGGCGGCAATCACCGCGCTGGTGTCGGTGCCGATAGCGCTGAGCATCGGCATTCTCTCGGCGATGTACCGTGGCTCGAAGTTTGACCGCTACAGCAACATGCTGACGGTGTTCGCGGTGTCCGTGCCGGAGTTTCTCATCGCCACCATCGCCGTGCTGATCTTCGCCGTGAAGCTGGGCTGGCTGTCGGCCTTGTCGCGCAGTGTCGAGGTGCACAGCTTCGGCGAGCTGTTGCGCGTCTATGCCATGCCAGTGCTGACCCTGTGCTGCGTGCTGATCGCCCAGATGGCGCGCATGACCCGCGCGGCGGTGGTCGATCAGCTCAGTTCGCCCTACGTGGAAATGGCCGTGCTCAAGGGCGCCCGGCCGATCCGCGTGGTGCTGCGCCACGCACTGCCCAACGCCATCGGGCCGATCGCCAATGCGGTGGCGTTGAGCCTGTCGTACCTGCTCGGCGGCGTGGTCATCGTCGAGTCGATCTTCAACTATCCGGGGATCGCGACGCTGATCGTCAATGGCGTGATCACCCGCGACATGCCCTTGGTGCAGGCCTGCGTGATGCTGTTCTGCCTGGGCTTCCTGACGCTGGTGCTGCTGGCCGACCTCTGTGCCATCCTGTCCAACCCGAGGCTGCGCAAATGAAAACGGACACCGTATCCACACGAGCGAGCGCCGCGCTGCGCGATATTCCCCTCGAGGCTCCGCTGCCCGCCGTGGCGCCGCGCAAGCGTCGTCTGAAGCTGTCCGGTGCCGGCATCGTCGGTTTGCTGCTGGTGTCGTTCTGGGCCGTGATGGCGGTGGCTGGCCCCTGGCTGGCACCGCACGACCCCAACGCTCTGGTCAGCGATGACTTCTTCGGCCCGCTGAGCCTGCAATTCCCGCTGGGCAGCGATTACCTGGGCCGCGACATGCTCAGCCGCCTGCTGCAGGGCGCGCCATACACCATCGGCGTGGCCCTGCTGGCCACCGTGCTGGCCTGCTCCGCCGGCGTACTGCTGGCGCTGGTGGCGGCGGCCTCCGGAGGCTGGCTGGATGCCCTGATCAGCCGCACCCAGGATGCCCTGATCGCCATTCCCAACAAGATCTTCGCCCTGTTGATGGTGGCTTCGTTCGGCTCCTCGGTGCCGTTGTTGCTGCTGATGGCGGCTTTCGCCTACATGCCCGGCTCGTTCCGTATCGCCCGTGCCGTGGCGGTGAACCTGATGGCCATGGACTTCGTGCGGGTCGCGCGTACCCGCGGTGAGGGCATGGCCTACATCATCTTCATCGAGGTGCTGCCGAACATGCTGCGCCCGGTGTTCACCGATTTCGGCCTGCGTTTCGTCTACGTGGTGCTGTTGCTCAGTGCCATGAGCTTCCTCGGCCTGGGCATCCAGCCGCCGGATGCCGACTGGGGTTCGCTGGTGCGCGAGAACATTCAGGGTCTGGGCCAGGGCGCCCCGGCCGTACTGGCCCCGGCGCTGGCCATCGCCAGCCTGACCATGGGCGTCAACCTGCTGATCGACAGCCTCGGCGGACGAACCCAGCGCGGCACGGAGAAGTGACATGAAGCAGATCGTCAAGGTAAGTGGCTTGCAGGTGGCCGCCCGCAATGACCAGGGCATCGACGTACCGATCGTGCAGGGGGCCGAATTCAGCCTGAACAAGGGCGAGGTGCTGGCGCTGATCGGTGAGTCCGGCTCGGGCAAGAGCACCATCGCCCTGTCACTGATGGGCTATGCCCGCGCCGGTTGCCGCATCGTCGGTGGCTCGGTGCGCATCGGCGAGGTCGATGTGCTGCAGCTCTCCAACAGCGAGCTGGCCAAGTTGCGCGGGCGCACCGTGGCCTATATCGCGCAGAGCGCGGCAGCGGCCTTCAACCCCTCGAAGACCATCATGGCGCAGGTGATCGAAGGCGCCCTGATCCATGGCCTGCTGTCACGCAAGCAGGCGCAGGACAAAGCCGTCGAGCTGTTCCGCGCCCTGGCCTTGCCGGAACCCGAGCGTATCGGCGCGCGTTATCCGCACCAGGTCTCGGGCGGGCAGTTGCAACGTCTGATGGCGGCCATGGCGCTGATCACCGACCCAGCCCTGGTGATCCTCGACGAGCCGACCACGGCGCTGGACGTGACCACCCAGATCGAAGTGCTGCGCGCCTTCAAGCAGGTGGTGCGCGAGCGCGATACCACCGCCATCTACGTGTCCCACGATCTGGCCGTGGTGGCGCAGATGGCCGACCGCATCATCGTGCTGCGTGATGGCCAGATTCAGGAGCACAACAGCACCGAACAGATCCTGCGCGAGCCGCAACATCCCTATACGCGCAGCCTGCTGGCGGCGATGAAGCCAACGGTGCAGGGCGGCGTCAGCGATCATCAGGTCACTCCGGAGGAGGAGGGCCTGCTGCTCGACGTGCGTGGCCTGGAAATCTGCTACGGCATCAAGAAGGTGCTGCACCAGGTCGACCTCAAGGTGCGGCGTGGCGAGGCAGTGGGGGTGATCGGCGAGTCCGGTTCGGGCAAGACCACCCTGGCCCAGGCCATCGCCGGCCTGGTCGAACCCTCGGCCGGGCAGATCCTGCTCGATGCTCAGCCGCTGAGCCGCTCTCTGGATGGGCGCAGCCGCGAGCAGTTCCGGCGCATCCAGTACGTGTTCCAGAATGCCGACACGGCGCTCAACCCGCAGCACAGCATCGAAGACATCCTGGCCCGGCCACTGCGCTTCTACCACGGCATGAAGGGCGCGCAGCAGCAGCGGCGCATGGCCGAATTGCTGGAGCTGGTGCAGTTGCCGGCCGGCATCGCCCAGCGCCGCCCCAGCGAGCTGTCCGGTGGCCAGAAGCAACGCATCAACCTGGCACGGGCGCTGGCCGCCGAGCCGGATCTGATCCTCTGTGACGAAGTCACCTCGGCGCTGGATACCGTGGTCGGCGCGGCGATTCTCGAACTGTTGCGCGACCTGCGCCGCGAGCTGGGCTTGTCCTACCTGTTCATCAGCCACGACATCTCCACGGTGCGCGCGCTGTGCGACGACATCGTGGTGATGTACAGCGGCCACAAGGTGGAGGCCGGTGATCAGCAGGCCTTCGCCCAGGCGCCGTTTCACCCTTACACCGACCTGCTGATCAACTCGGTACCGGAGCTGCGCCAGGGCTGGCTGGAAAATTGCGGCGCCAGCTACGGCGCCTTGCCCGTGATCAGCGAGCCGGCCGTGGGCGCCAGGCTGTGCCCCTTCCTCGATCGTTGTTCGGTGCGTGTCGAGGGGCTGTGCAACCGCCGCGAGCCGCCGCGTGTCCTCATCGCCGGTGGCAGCGAGGTGCTCTGTCACCGCAGCAGCGCCGAACTGCAGCAGGCGCAGCAGGTGCGCTGCGAGCGCAAGCTTCTGGAAGCCTACGCATGAGAGCCCGGGCACTGGAGATCTGCAAACGTCTGATCGCCTTCGACAGCGTTTCCTCGGAGTCCAACCTGGCGCTGATCGACTATGTGCGCGAGCTGCTGGCGAGCCGGGGCATCGAGTCGCTGATCGTCAAGGACGAGAGCGGACGCAAGGCCAACCTGTTCGCCAGCGTCGGCCCGCGTGAGGTGCCGGGCATCCTGCTGTCCGGGCACACCGACGTGGTGCCGGCGGCCGGCCAGGCCTGGACGCTGCCGGCCTTCGCGCTGACGCAGCGCGACGGGCGCCTGTATGGCCGCGGCAGTTGCGACATGAAGGGCTTCATCGCCCTGGCCATCGACGCCATGCTGAACGCGGCCGATGGCCCCCTGAATCGCCCATTGCAACTGGCCCTGTCCCATGACGAGGAAATCGGCTGCGTTGGCGTGCGCCGGCTGCTCGACGTGCTGCACCTGGCGCCGGTTCGGCCGATGTTGTGCATCGTCGGTGAGCCGACACGCATGCAGTTCGTCCTCGGCCACAAGGGCAAGGGCTCCTACCGCGCCCTGTGTCGTGGCCAGGAGGCGCATTCCTCGCTGGCGCCGCGTTCGGCCAATGCCATTCACCTGGCCTGCGACTTCATCGCCACGCTGCGCGAGGGCCAGCGGCGTTTGCAACAGCAGGGCGCGCACGACGCCGCCTACGACGTGCCCTATAGCACCGTGCATGTCGGCCAGATCGCCGGCGGCAAGGCACTGAACATCGTGCCCAACCTGTGCAGCCTGGATTTCGAGGTGCGCAACCTGCCGGCCGATGACCTCGACGGCTTCATCGAGCAGATGCGTGAGCAGGCCGAGGCCATTGCCGCCGAGGCCAAGCGCCTGTCCAGCGTGGCGACCATCGAGATCGAGACGTTGAACGTCTACCCCGGCCTCGACACCCACCCCAGTGTGGAAGCCGTGCGCTTTCTGCAAGCGTTCGCCGAGCCGGGTACGGGCACTGCCAAGGTGTCGTTCGGCACCGAGGGTGGTCTGTTCACCCAGCGCCTGGACGTGCCGGTGGTGGTCTGCGGGCCGGGCTCCATCGAACAGGCGCACAAGCCCGACGAGTTCGTCGAGCTGAGCCAGATGGACGCTGGCGAGCGCTTTCTCGACGGCCTGCTGGGCTCGTTGCGTAGCTGACACGGGGCCCCGACCAGGGGCGGCAGAGCCTGCCGTGGCGGGGCGATTTTCAGCATCCGCCACTGTGCAAGGCGCGCTTTCAGCATCCTCGCCTGCCGCCCCTCAATAGACTGAAGGTCATCTCGAAAGCGGAGTCCATCATGTTGAAGAATCGTTTGCAGGATCCCAGCCTTCTGGTCGAGCGTGCCTATATCGATGGGCAGTGGCAGGCGGCTGACAACGGTGCCACGCTGGAGGTGATCAACCCCGCCAGCGGCGAATGCATCGCCCGCGTACCGGCCCTGCAGGGCAGCGAAACCCGCCGCGCCATCGAGGCCGCCGAGCGCGCCTGGCCGGCCTGGCGGGCGCGCCCGGCCGCCGAGCGCGCGGCGCTGCTGGAGCGCTGGTATCAGGCCATGCTCGACAACCTCGACGACCTGGCACTGATCATGACCTGCGAGCAGGGCAAGCCCCTGGCCGAAGCCCAAGGCGAGATCCGCTATGGCGCCAGTTTCGTCAAATGGTTCGCCGAGGAGGCGCGCCGCGTCTATGGCGAAACCATTCCCGCGCCCAGCGGTGATCGGCGCCTGCTGACCCTCAAGCAGCCCGTGGGCGTGTGTGCGGCCATCACTCCATGGAACTTCCCCAATGCCATGATCACGCGCAAGTGCGCGCCGGCCCTGGCTGCCGGTTGCCCGATCGTGGTCAAGCCTTCCGAGCTGACCCCGCTGTCGGCCCTGGCCCTGGCGGTGCTGGCCGAGCGCGTGGGTATCCCTGCCGGGGTGTTCAACGTGCTGACCGGTATGCCGGCGGGCATCGGTGAAGAACTCACCGGCAACCCCACGGTGCGCAAGATTTCCTTCACCGGCTCCACCGCCGTCGGCCGCCTGCTGATGCGCCAGAGCGCCGAGCAGATCAAGCGCCTGAGCCTGGAGCTGGGCGGCAATGCGCCGTTCATCGTGTTCGATGACGCCGACCTGGAACAGGCGATTGCCGGGGTGATGCAGAGCAAGTTTCGCAACGCCGGGCAGACCTGCGTGTGCGCCAACCGCATCCTGGTGCAGGACGGCATCTACGCGCGCTTCGCCGCGCGCCTGGTGGAGGAGGTGGGCAAGCTCCAGGTCGGCGACGGCCTGCACGCCGGCACCACCATCGGCCCGCTGATCAACGCTGCGGCCGTGAGCAAGGTCGCCCGGCATATCGACGATGCCCTGAGTCAGGGCGCGACGCTGCTCTGCGGCGGGATGCCGACGGGGGAGGGGCAGTTCGTCCAGCCCAGCGTGCTCGGCGATGCTCACCCCGGCATGTTGCTGGCCAATGAAGAAACCTTCGGCCCGGTCGCGCCGCTGATGCGCTTCAGTACCGAGGAACAGGCGCTGGAAATGGCCAACGCCACGCCCTATGGCCTCGGTGCCTACTTCTTCACCCAGGACATGCGTCGTTCCTGGCGCGTCGGCGAGGCACTGGAGTTCGGCATGGTCGGCCTCAACACCGGGCTGATCTCGATGGAGGTGGCGCCCTTTGGCGGCGTCAAGCAATCGGGTCTGGGCCGCGAGGGCTCCCGATACGGCCTCGACGAATACCTGGAAATCAAGGCATTTCATATCGGCGGCCTGCTGGGCGCGTGAGGTGAGGCATGAGCAAAACCTACAGAATCGCTGCCATCGCCGGTGACGGCATCGGCCAGGAAGTGATGCCCGAGGGCCTGCGCGTGCTGCAGCAGGCCGCTGCCAAGTGGGAACTGCAACTGAGCATCGAAGTGTTCGAGTGGGCCAACTGCGACTATTACCTGCAGCACGGGCAGATGATGCCCGACGACTGGTTCGAGCAGCTCAAGGGCTTCGACGCCATCTACTTCGGCGCCGTTGGCTGGCCGGACAAGGTACCCGATCACATCTCGCTGTGGGGCTCGCTGCTCAGGTTCCGCCGCGACTTCGACCAGTACGTGAACATCCGCCCGGTGCGCCTGTTCCCTGGCGTACCTTGCCCGCTGGCCGGGCGCGAGCCGGGCGATATCGATTTCGTGGTGATCCGCGAGAACACCGAGGGCGAGTATTCCTCGGTGGGCGGCAAGATGTTCGAGGGTAGCGAGCACGAGTTCGTGCTGCAGGAGTCGGTGTTCACCCGCCGGGGCGTGGATCGCATCCTCAGGTTCGCCTTCGACTTAGCGCAGAGCCGGCCGCGCCAGCGCCTTACCGCCGCGACCAAGTCCAACGGCATCTCCATCAGCATGCCCTACTGGGACGAGCGCACCGAGCTGATGGCCGCCCAGTACCCCGAGGTGAGCTGGGACAAGCAGCACATCGACATCCTCTGCGCGCGCTTCGTGCTGCAGCCGGATCGCTTCGACGTGGTGGTGGCCTCCAACCTGTTCGGCGACATTCTTTCCGACCTCGGCCCGGCCTGCGCCGGCACCATCGGCATCGCGCCGTCGGCCAACCTCGACCCCGAGCGGCGCTTCCCCTCGCTGTTCGAGCCGGTGCACGGTTCGGCGCCGGACATCTTCGGGCGCAACATCGCCAACCCCATCGCGATGATCTGGTCCGGTGCGCTGATGCTGGATTTTCTCGGCGCCGGCGATGCCCGTTATCGCGCGGCCCACGACGGCATCCTCGCGGCCATCGAGCAGGTCATCGCCAGCGGAGCGGTGACTCCCGATCTCGGCGGCCAGGGTTCGACCCAGGACGTCGGCAAGGCCATCGCGGCAGTGCTGTGATGGCACGCGGCGCTCTACCTCAAGGGCTGGCCGATTCTGCCGTTTGCCGTGAGCAAAACAGTCGATCCGTGTATCTGGGCCGCCAAGTTCGGCTTAGAACGTTGCCCGCAAGGCTTAACCTGAACTGCATCGCAGCCCCCCAGGCTGCCCGCTCACCATGGGACCTGTCATGAACAGCAAATGCGAAGAAACCCCTTACCTGTTGCAACAGCGTGAACGCTTCGTGCCGCGCGGCCTGCTCACCGCCCATCCGTTGGTCATCGAGCGCGCCCAGGGCGCCGAAGTCTGGGACGTGGACGGCAAGCGCTACCTGGATTTCGTCGGTGGCATCGGCGTCATGAACATAGGCCACAACCACCCGCAGGTGCTCGCCGCCGTGCAGGCGCAACTGCAGAAGGTCACCCATGCCTGCTTCCAGGTGGTGGCCTACCGGCCTTACCTGGACCTGGTGCAGCGCCTGAGTGAACTGGTGGCCGGTGACAGCGGCATCGCCCACAAGGCGGCACTGTTCACCTCGGGCGCCGAGGCGGTGGAGAACGCGGTGAAGATCGCCCGTGCCCATACCCAGCGCCCGGCGGTGATCGCCTTCCGTGGCGGCTTCCATGGCCGTACCTTGCTCGGCACCACCCTGACCGGCATGAGTCAGCCCTACAAACAGAACTTCGGCCTGGCCCCCGAGGTGTTCCATACCCCGTACCCCAATGCCTATCGCGGCTTCACCAGCGACATGGCGCTGGCCGCCCTGCACGAGCTGTTCGCCACCCAGGTGACGCCGGATCGAGTGGCCGCCATTCTCATCGAGCCGGTGCAGGGCGATGGTGGCTTCCTTGCCGCGCCGCCGGAGTTTCTCCAGGCACTGCGCGAGCTGACCGAGCGACATGGCATCGTGCTGATTCTCGACGAAGTGCAGGCCGGCTTCGGCCGTACCGGCACCTGGTTCGGCTTCCAGCATGCGGGCATCCAGCCCGATCTGGTCACCGTGGCCAAGAGCCTGGCTGCCGGCATGCCGATTTCCGGCGTGGTGGGGCGTGCCGAGATCATGGACGCCGCCGCGCCGGGCGGCCTTGGCGGCACCTACGGCGGCAACGCCCTGGCCTGCGCTGCCGCCCTGGCGGTGATCGACACCTATGAACGCGAGCACCTGCTGGCCCGTGGCGAGCAACTGGGTCAGCACCTGCGTCAGGGCTTGCTGGCGTTGCAGGCGCGCTACCCGCAGATCGGCGACGTGCGTGGCAGCGGCTTCATGCTGGCCATGGAACTGGTCAAGGACGACGCCGCGCGCAGCCCGGATGCCGAACTCAACCAGCGCATCATCGACGAGGCGCGCAAGGGTGGCCTGCTGGTGATCAAGTGCGGCATATACCGCAACGTGCTGCGCTTCCTCGCGCCGCTGGTCACCGAACCGGCGCAGATCGACGAAGCGTTGGTGATTCTCGACGGCGCCTTGCAGCGCGCGCTGCGCTGAGCCGCTTCGGGCCGTTGCCGCAGAGGTGCCCAGAGGTGGCAGCGGCCATTGAACCTGTGGAGGTTTTAAAGCCATGGAACTGACGGACTATCGTGCCCTGTTGATCGACTGCGACGAAGTGCTGATCGACCGTGATTCGGGGATCTGGACTGCGTTGCAAACGCTGCTGGCCCAACACCCACAACCGCCCGAGAAGGATGAGGTGCTGGAGCTGTTCCGGCAGATTTCCCAGGCGCTGGCGCCGCGCTTCGATGAGCTGGGGGTCGGCGGCTCGCTGTGTTTCGCCCATCGCCAATTGGCTCAGAAGCTGGGCCTGGAAGCCAGTTGGGAGGAGGGCATGGCCTTCGCCCGTTCGGCTTGTGACTGGCCATTGTTCGAGGATGCCCCCGGCGCGCTGCTGTACCTGCGCAAGTTCTACCGCGTGCTGGTCTATGCCGATCGCGACAGCGCCGACCGCGACCCATTATGCGAGCGCCTGGGCATCGCCAGCGAGGAGCTGTTCTCCCCGGCCGCCAGTCCCCTGAGCGACCCGGCCTGGTTGCAGGCCAACGACCTGCAGCGCAAGCATCTGCTGCTGATCACCAGCGCCGCCGCCCGCCCCATGGCGCCCGTGGACATGTGCCTGATCCGCCGCGCCGAGAGTGTCCATGCCCAGCCTTGCCAGGCGCATTTCTGTGCGAGCAGCATGGCGGACCTGGTCGCGCTGCATCAGTTGTCTTTACGGGGCTGAGTTTGCTAGAAAGACGCACGGCGTATTCGAGAGGTAAGCGATGGAAGGTGGATTGAAGCTGGATCGGATCGACATCAACATCCTGGTCGAATTGCAGAAGGATGGGCGCATCACCAACGTCAGCCTGGCCGACGCCGTGGGTCTTTCTGCCAGCCCATGCCTGCAACGGGTCAAACGCCTCGAAGCGGCTGGCTACATCTCCGGCTACAACGCCCACCTCAACCTGGCCAAGATCACCGAATCGGTGACGGTATTCACCGAAGTCACCCTCAGTGACCACAAGCGTGAAGACTTCGCCAAGTTCGAGTCCAACATCCGCCTGGTCGATGAAGTGCTCGAATGCCACCTGATCAGTGGTGGCTACGACTACCTGGTGCGCTTCATGACCCGCAGCATCCAGCACTACCAGGACGTGATGGAAGGCCTGCTGGACAAGAACATCGGCATCTCCAAGTACTTCAGCTACATCGTCATCAAATCTCCCGTGCACAAGGATGGCGTGCCCCTGCGCAAGCTGCTGAGCCAGCAATAGGCGAAACGGCATTTTCTCCTAGCGACAGGCTTGCCGCTCAGCGTGCCAGCAGTGCCGGGCGCGGGCGCAAGGTCAGGCCGGCATGCACCACCAGGGTGGCAATCACCAGCGCGCCGCCGTAGAGCGCTGAGTGAGTCGGCGTTTCCTGCAGGAAGTACCAGACCCACAACGTACCCAGCACGCTTTCCAGCAGGTAGAACAGCGCCACCTCGGCCGAGGGCAAGTAGCGCGTGGCGTTGTTGATCAACAGCGTGGCCAGCGGCATCTGTACCAGCCCCATGAGCGCCAGCACCCAGTAGCTCGAAGCCTCCAGGCCGAACGGCTGGGCTTTCGGCCAGGCGATCAGCGCGGCGGCCAGGCCACCGAGGGCGATCAGCGGCATGCGCTCCAGGGTCGGGTGGCGGCGCAGCAGCGTGAGGTTGGCGCCCACCGCTGCCGAGGACAGCAGGGCATAGCCATTGCCGGCCAGATCGCCCGCCTGGAAGGCGCCGGCGAACACCACCAGGATGCCCAGAGCGGCCACGCCAATCGCCAGCCAGGTGTGCAGGGCCACCGGCTCGCCGAGGAAGAAGCGGGTGAACAGCGCGGCGAACAATGGCGCGGTGCAGAGGATGATCACCACGTTGGCGACCTGGGTATGCAGGATGGCCAGGACGAAGAAGATCGAGATCAACGCCAGCAACAGGGCCGAGGTGGCGCTGAGCAGCGGCTGTGCGCGAATGCTCGCGCGGCTTCTGGCCGACAGCGAAAACACCCCCAGCGCCAGGCACATCAGCAGGCCGCGCCAGAACAGAATGCTCCAGCCATCGGTATGCGCCAGGCGCACCAGCAGGCCATCGAAACTGAGTACCACGATGCCGCTGGTGACGAGCCATAAACCGCGTGCTGAGTCTTTCATCCCTGTGTCCTCGGGGCCTGTTGTCCTGGCTTGGGGCGAGCAGAGCGCCGCCAGATTTGAGGCCGATGATGGCCGCGCTGCTGACCGAGAACCTGCCCAGAAACGCCCCGAGCACTGCGGTTAGCGACCTGCTGCTCCAGGCAGAGGTGATGATGCGGCTGGGCTTGAGTGAAAGCTGTACGAAGCATCGGGTTGCAAGGGCCGCTACCTTAGCCTTGCTGAAGGGTGAGTTACTGATCGTCCCCACGTGCAGCCTGGGGACGATCACTTCGTCAGCATGGGGCCCTGAAGATGCCCGACCATCCGGAGGCCAGCCATGGCACCTGCCAAGCATCCGTGCCAAGATTTGTCGGTAGACAAGCGAGAGGTTATGCCATGGATCTGCAGAAGATCGAGGATGAAGCCCTGCACCTTTCCCGTGAGGAGCGCGCACAACTGATCCAGCGTCTGGTCTTGAGCCTCGAAGCCCCCTCGGAAGAAGAGCTACGAGCAGACTGGTTGCTTGAAGCACGACAGCGCATGGAAGAGCTCGACAGTGGCTCGGTTCAGGCGGTGCCAGGTGATGCAGTGATGAACAAGGCCAGAGCCTTGATTCGATGAAATATTCTTTCCACCCGGCAGCGGAGGCCGAGTTTCTGGAGTCGGTCGGTTATTACGAATCGAAGATTCCTGGCTTGGGTGGGGCACTCGTCGCGGAGTTCGAGGCTCTGGCCAAACTCATTGGTGAATCCCCCAGAGCCTGGAGCGTTGAACTCGAGCCGGACATTCGCAGTGCTCCGCTACGCCGTTTTCCCCTATCCATCCTCTACCGGGAAACGTCTGAAGGCTTTCAGGTGCTGGCCCTCGCTCATCACCGACGCCGCCCGCAATTCTGGCTGGGTAGGCGCTAAGGCAGCTCTGTTGCGCTATGGGCCTTGATCCATAGCAGATGGAGGTTGTCCGGGGGCGTTACTTACTCGCCCTGGCGGTAGTAGGCATCCCACAGCTTGTTGCGAAACTTGTTGGTTGGATCGACGTGCTTTTTCAGCGCGAAGAACTCTTGAGCGCGCGGATAGGCGGCCAGGAATTGTTCACGGCTGGCATGGATTTGATAAGGCAGGTAATAGCTGCCCTGATGGGCGATGGCCAGATCGATCAGTTGGCCAGTCCAGTCGGCGACGGCGGCGCGCGCTTCGAGCGAAACGCCCTGGCGGTAGTAGAGCACCAGCGCGAAGGTGTCGCTGCGTGCCCAGGCCAGCAGGGTGCCAGGGTCGGCCTTGGCATGGCGGATGGAGACATTGGCGACTTTCACCTGATGCCGCTTGAGGATCTCTTTCATACCCAGAACGAACCGCTCCAGCTCCGCCTCGGGGACGAAGTACTCCTGCAGCACGTAGCTATAGCCTGGGCCAGAGATGGGTTGCAGTTCGCGCACGTCCAGGCTGGCTTCGTGGTTGCGCCATTGCACCTGTGCCTCCCTTAGCAGTAGCGGGTCAACCAGGCGTTCTCGCACCTTGGTGCCGCCGTTGCTGCTGGCCATTGCCAGCGCTGCACGCATGGCCTTGTAGTCGCGATCTCGCGGTACCAGGCGCTCACTCACGGTCAGCGGAGCATCTGTACGCAGGTAGGAGACGGCGCGGACACTGTCGAAATCGTCGGTATAAAGAATGGCGTTGTGCATCACCATCTCTGGATTGCCGCGCACCTGGCTGGCGAAGAACTGCGCATATTCGCTGAGTGGCATCCGTTGCGCCTGGCGTATCAGCTTGCTGTTTTCCACCAGTGGCAGGGTGGCTTCGACGATGACGCCGAGCCCGCCATAGCCGCCGATGGCGCCATAGAACAGTTCGTGATTCTGCGTCGGGCTGGCTTCCACCACCTGGCCGTCCGCCAGCACCAGGCGCAACGAACGCACGCCGAGCACCAAGGGACCTTGTCCGACATATCGGCCATGGGCGTTGACGCTGAGTGCGCCGCCTACCGTGAAATTGGCGTAGGACTGCATGATCTGTGGCGACAGACCCTGTGGGTCGATGTACTCGAGCACGTCGCGCCAGGTGATGCCGGCTTGTACGCGAATCTCCCGACGCTCTGCGGAAAACTCCAGCACGCGGTTGAAACGTCGCATGTCCAGTTGCAGTGCGTGTTCAGTCGCGGTCTGACCGCCCATGCTGTAGCGCCCACCACCAATGGCGATGGGGCCTTGATGGTTGCGCACGGCTTCGACGATCTGCTTCAGCTCGGTCGGCGTGAGCACCTGCGCCACCTCGATGGAGTTCATGCCGGTGACGTCGTTGACGACCTCGGTCGCGTAAGCGCTCTGACATAGCAGCAGGATGAGGAGCAGGGCAATACGCATGGAGCTTCCTTGTTCACATGGATGGAAAGTTCGCGTCACCAGCCATGGTCAGGCAGGCGACGAAATCATGGACGATGCCCCATTGTTCCTCTGCTGATCCATGCATTGTCAATTGAATATGCAGGGATGCCCTGGTCGAATTCTTCTGTCCCGTCTCATGGGCTGAGTTTCGTGAGACAAGCTTCGCGTTGTCCAACTTGCACCTGGCCCATGGGGTGTTGAGCTGTAGGTTTCATCCACCTTTGCAGCCGCTGTCCAGCTTACTTGGCCTGGGAGCGTGCGGGACGGTGCGAGGCAAAAGGAGTCGGATGGCCAATTGCCACTTTTCCTGGCTTTGCATAGAGTGTCGGCGCTGCCATGAGTGCGGCACTTTTCAATTCAACAAGGATGAGCAGTTATGAAGTTGAAGATGATAGGCATGGCGATGGTACTGGCGCTTGCGGGTTGTGCCAGTTTTCCAGGTGAGGAAGTGGCGGCAACCAAGTTGCCCTCGATGGCGAACTATCAGCAACGCCCTGGTGTATTCGTGGATTTCAACTTCTACCGTGGCGAGGCCGGCAGCGCCAAGGCGGTGGAAGTCCCGCAGGCACGCGACATGCTCAAGCCGCAACTCGAGGCCGTGCTGCGTGATTCGGGCCTGTTCAGCCGCTATACCCTCGATCAGTTCCAGAAGCAGCCTGGCGATTACACCCTCAAACTGAATGTCTACAACGACGGTTCGGAGGGGGCGGCGGCTGTCAGTGGCATCATCACCGGCCTCACTCTGGGTATCATCCCAGGCAGCGCCAAGGACGAGTACACCATGACCTTGCAGGTCATCGACGAGCAAGGCCAGGTAACCAAGGTGGGCGAGAACCACGACTCGGTGCGTACCTGGATGGGCCTGGTGTTCATTCCCATGATGGGCCACACCCCGGCCGATGCGGTGAGCGCCAGCTTCGCGCGTCAGCTCAATGCTCTGCTCAAGCAACTGGTGGATCAGCAGGTGCTCAAGTACGCTCAGGGGCGCTCGCTGCTGATGCGCGGCTGAAATCCAGCGGCGCGCCCAAGGCGCGCCGACCTTCGCGTCACTCCTTCAAGGCCGCGATGAAGGCCGGGTCCTGATACAACTCGGCCAGCAGCTTGCGCACCAGCGGGTTGTAGGCGTTGGCGGCGGATGGAATGGCGATGGCACCGACGAAGCTGCTATCCCATACGCTGTTCACCGTCTTGCTGGCGCTATACAGCGAGGTATTGCCCTCGCGTAGCTCGAAGTCGGCACGAATCGAACCATTTCCGCTGCCCATGCCGGCGGTCATGCTGTTTTCCCGCAGGCGAACGTCCAGATGACGCTTGGCGGCAGGATCCAGCAGCCCGGCCAGACGCAGTTCACTCTCCAGCGCCTTCTGCACATGTTTGCTCAACGAGCCTTCTGGGCTGCGAAGCGGGTTGGCGCGAACCGCAATCGAATCCTGCCCCTTGTCCGCCACTACGCTCGGCGTATCCAGCATGCTCAAGGGGGCATGCTGCTTGAGCAATTGAACATTGTCGTAGTTGGGTTCGTAACGCGGCATGGTCACGCCGCACCCCTGTAGCACGGCAGCCACGCTGGCCAATAGAACGATGCGCTTGAGCATGTGAATCCCTTCTTGATGGTTGTGAGGTTGCCGATGATAGCGCAACGCCATGCATGTGCGAGTGGCTTCGAGGGCCCACACGCAGCCTGGGAATGGTCGATGATGCAGGTTTCGTCACCGCCGGGCAGGTGAACCAGCCCGGTTCAGTGCAACGAGCGGGAAGGCAGGCGTTCGTTCACTAGCTGTTGGGCTTGCAAAGCGAGCATGTCGAGGTGCGCGTCGCGTTGCTTTTCCGCCTCCTGCATGGCGCGTTGTCCGTGCTGCTTGAGCAGGTAGGTGTGAATCTGCCTGACCTCCGTGGAGGCGAACACTGGCGCCAGGTCGGCGATTGCCACCATGCCGCTGGAGCGATAGTCGCGGCTGTTCATCAGCACCTGCGCGCCCTGGGCGGCCAGCACCTGCAAGCCCAGGGCCTCGAACAGCGGCACCTTGCTCGCCACGCAGGCCAGCTCCAGATGAGGGCGCCGCTCCTGCACACGCTGTAGCAACCCCCGGCCAATGCCCTTGCCGCGATGCTCGGCCTGCACGGCAAGGTAGGCGAGGGTGCAGGCGGCGCTATCGTCGGGGCTCGGCAGATAAAGGGCAAAACCCAGCACCCGGGCCGGGTCTTCATCGTCCAGCGCCAGCAGCAACTGCGCGGGGCCTTCAGCCGCGCCGTTCATGCTCTGCAGATGCAGGTGCACCTCATAGCCGATCACGTACTGGTAGAGCTGATACAGCGGGTTGCTCGGCAGCAGCGGCACCGCGCTGAGGTCAGCGAAGTAATCCACCACCATCTGCAACACCTGGCTTTTCAGGGACTCGGGCGGCGGGCTGCTGAGGTGGGTGAGGGTGAACATCGGGCGGCGACTCCGCTGGGCAAGGGCGTGAGCCGGGGATTGTAACCTGTGCGCTGCATGGGGCCCGTTCTTGCGCAACGGCCTGTGCCGCGCGCCGGTGCGATCCGCTCGATCATTCGCTCAGATAACGAGCCGTTACCTGATCGATGAAACCCTCCTGACGCATCTGATCCAGCGTGCTTTGCAGCTTCTGCACCACCTCATCGGGGGTTTCCTTGTTCAGCGCCAGGTAGAGCTGAGTGCTGCTGATGGAAAAGGCCACGTCCAGTTTGCCGACCCCGTCCTGCCTGGACTCATAGTCACCAGCCGGATTGGTGGTGGCCCACAGATCGAACTCACCGGCTTGAAGCTTGGCGGGGGCGTTGCTCAGGGTGGTCTTGAGGCTGAAGTTCTGCTTCTCCAGATACTGGCTGACGCTGGTGCCTGCGACCGCGCCAATGCTGTATCGGCGAGCATCGTCGAGGCTGTTCAGCACGATCGGGTTGCCCGGCATCTTCAACAGCACCAACTGAATCTCGCTCAATGGCCCGACCCACTTGAAGCGCGGCTCGCGCTCTGCAGAGCGGCTGAGCGAATACACGGCAAAATCGGGTTGCTGTTCGGCCATCTCCTGCAAGCGGCCCCATGGGAATCGCAGCGTCATCTGATAGGGAATCTCGGCGCGCTTGAACAGCTCGACCACCACCTCCTTGTCGATCCCCACTATCCCGTCTTCCCGCTCGAAGTTCTTGCCATTGGCCGACATGCTGAAGGGCGGGTAATTCTGGGTCAGAATCTGAATGACATCGGACGCCTGAGCAGTGCCGGCCAGCAGCGGCAGCAGCAGGGAAAGCATGACTCGGCAGATTATCTTGTTGAACATGGGCAACTCCTTGTGACCTTTGTTTTTCATGACGCGAACGTTCTGGTTGGCCTTCGCCCGAATGGCTTCGTTGGTATCTCACTCACACCACGCCTGGCTCGATGCGGCCACTGCCCTGGGGGCAATGGCCATCAGCGAGCTCAGTTGTCATTCGGGGGCGGGGTGGTTCCGGTCGGGGGCAGGCATTGTCCAGCAAGCGCGCCTGGGTTGCAGCAGCCAGATGGATAGCCTGTGGCCTGCGTCATACCTTTCAGCCTTCCCGCAGCACCGGGAGCGCATGCAGGTTTTGCTGCAGCTACTCGGCGAAACAGCATGCCGCGACGTTCAACTGAAACTGTAGCTCATGGTGCTGAAGCCCTCGGGTAACATGACTCTGCAGCGAACTCGGATTCAGAAGGGCTTTATGGCGTCGCCGAAACGAAAATACTCAGCTATCGAGCGTGAGCTGATTCGCACCCTCACGGCTGCCTGCGAAACGGCCAAAAGTGAAATCGTCGGCTTCCAGTGGTTGACCCATGAGGTGGACTACCAGCAATTCCCGCAGAGCCTTGTGGTGACCTGGATGTTCGACAGCGAGGCGAACAGAGCGCGTGCGCTCGCCTGCACGGACAAGGCGCGAATGCTGGCGCTGACGCAGGCCGCGTTCGATGAGATGGGCATCAGCCTTGCCGATATCGCCGCTCATGTTGTGTTCTCGGTCGAGCAGCCGACTAGGAGCAAGAGTGGCCAAGGACATTGAAAATCCCTGCGTCTCGCTGTGCCAGCTCAACGGCGAGCTGTGCGTCAGTTGCGGCCGCATCCGCGAGGAAATCCGCAAATGGCGGGGCATGAAACGCCCCGAGAAAATGACCACTGTGCAGAAGGCGGCGGCGCGGATGAAGGCGATTGCCAGGAAGAGAAGCAAGGGCTAATTGCGTAGGGTGGATGACGCTCTTTTCATCCACCGTGCGGTGATCGTCCTGACTACTGGCTGAAAAACGTTATGAAAGCATTAGCCTGACAGTGTATTTATCTATTGGTGGTAGGTGTCTGAATGAATCGGCTGATTTCCGGGCTTCTCTTCATGGTTTTGCTGGTGTTGGCCGGTTGTGCGAAGGCTGAGCTACGTTGCGGTGACTTTCTTGCACAGCTCAGCGATAAGCCAGATTCCGTTGAGTTCCTAGGCTGCGCTCAAGACATCGATGCGCAGGGAAAACCTTTCGTCGCTCGCTACCGTGTAACAGGCTCGAACGCACCTGAGGCCGAACGATATATGAGCCGTAGCTTCGGTCTACCAACGCTTCAATTCATCTGCTGCGGTTGGGACTCAACGCCTTATTTTTATCGCGACAAAGCGACAGGGCTGGGTTACATGCTAGGCATGGGGTCTGAGGAAACACCCATAAATAAACGTGACGCTTGGCCAGAGATAAAATATTTCTACATCAATGTTTCTCTGGCGACTGAAGATCCATGATCGTTTCGTGAGTGAGCTGTTAAATCCGGTAGATGGCAATGTTTCAGCCACCGTAGGTGATGTCCGGTCTACTTGCTGTAGCGTCCGGGGCGGCATTCCCACGTGGTGTGTGGGAACGATCATGGAGGTGAGGAATGATTATTGTGGCTCTACCAGATAGGCGGCCACACTGCCGAAGGGGGAACTGCCCATCCCGACCTGGATTGTCGGCGCGTTGGCTGTCATGCCGTTCCCAGTGACCCTGACGTTATCGACCAACAGCAACTCGCCGGGGGCGTGGTTGTCTGCCGCTACGATCAGGTAGTAGATGCCATCGCTTTCCACCTGACCTGTCAGCGTTTGTCCGATGACGCCGACGGAGCCTTGTATCTGGCGATAGGCTCGGCTGACCTCTTTCGAGTCCTGATCCAGAAGAATCAGATAGGGGGCCAGCACGTATTTGCTGAAGCCGAGGCAGGCGTTCACGCACCAGGAGTCCACCTTGATCTGAAAGGGCTTGCTGGCTTTGAGAGATACCGAAAATACCCGGTAGTTCGACGGCGTATTGTCGATCAGTAGGCGAGGTTCTTCGGCTGTGATCTTCCACTGTTTTGGGTGCCAGCCCGGTGCAACCTGCATGGGCTGAGCCGAGGCGTTGCGAAGAGCTTCTGCCGGTGTTTTCGCCAGGGCAGTGGTGGAGTTGGCTACCTGATCCTGATATAGACGCTGTGGATTGGAGCTGCAGGCGACAAGGCCTAAGCAGAGGCTCAATAGAATTGCGTTTCGCATCGTTCTTTCCTTGAGTGAATCAAGAACACTGTAAGTGTCACGTCGTTGAGGGTGCGAGCATAAGTCGAAAGCACTTGGGTAAAAAGAGTCTTGCAAGTCGACAGCGGCCCGCAGTTTGGACGCTGGAGCGTCCGGGGCGGCATTTCCACGCGGAGCGTGGGAACGATCAGGAGTGGTGTCAGTAATAGAAGTCTTCGTTCGCATGCTTGATCTGCCGGGTCAGCGCGAAGAAGGACAAAGCCAGTAGCAAGACTATTCCGATCACGCAGCCTGCGAAGACCTTGGCGTCCGCACGGCTTGTCTTGTAGGTCGCCAACGTCAGCTCTATAGATGGGAATAGAGTCGAATGAACAATTGGAATAGGGCCGTTGGTGACATAGCCCACTCGATCCTGTTGCCTGTTCTGGGCGTAATCGCTGGTGAAAGAACTATCACCGACCCGGTACTCGTATTTGATAAAAGCCTGATAAGGGCTAGTGCTGCGCACCTCGGTCACGGTGGCTTGTGTTTGCTCGTTACCGAGCATGAGGAACAGATAAGTCGCGCCGTTGTTGCTTAGCAGGGCAAGAATGGCCAAAGGAATCGCTGCGATCAGAGCGAGTGTCGATAAGGTGGCAAGGAAATCGCGTTTTTCTTCTCGTGGATAGTACATCGTATTAACACTCCATCCGTGTTTGAGCTTGATCTGAGAGCGCTAAGGCGTTCTCAGCGCTGCGAAATTTTCAGTTCGTTATCGATTATTTCAAGTCGTAGCTGCAAGGGTGGTTGAGTACTGAATTCCATGATTCTTTGAATTAACTCTTCCATTTCATCTGCGGACATTCCTTGCTCTTCAAGATAGTAGCGATAACCCTCCAGATCTTCTTTTTTCAGTGGGGCTGATGCCAGGAGCTGAATACTTTCATCTTGCAGTAGAGCTTTAGCATCTATGGGAGCGTGTCCTACGAATGGGGTAAGCTGCAAGAGCTTATCTTTTGTAGGCTTGGTGGCGAAGGTCTCTTTGAAAATGGCAGCGTGATAAGCGTACCGGTTGAAGTCCAGCAGTCGAAATACTCGATATTGGTTGTCTTCTTTGGTGAGATAATAAGCGCCCCATTGAATGTCAATGTCCACCGCTTTTCCCTCGTCATTGGCTGCAAGGCAGTTCAGTGAGTAGAGCATGGCGCCCAACAGGGTAAGGGGTAGAATTATTCTGTTCCGCATACTCACGTGCATGGCTGCTTCTTTCCTGGTTATTCAACTCGTTGCAATCGTTGCTATCATGCGAACTGGGGGTGTTCGCTTAACCTGCATGGTGCTAGTAAATCGTGGTCTGTCCCCGATTACTATCCCTGGCCCATCGCGTCTCTCGCGGCATCCATGCCGCTCAACCCCTTACACAACGATTCCACTCGGCCTCCTGACGGGGCGTTTGGCGTCGTCTGAGAGATTGGCGCTCCAGAACTGTGATCGTACCCACGCTCTGCGTGGGCACGCCTTCCGAGGACGCTCCGCGTCCTGCTCTTGATCTGCGGCAGAGATTTGTTGACGTGCTGGATCTGGCATTGATCGACGCAGAGCGTCGAGGGCTACATTCCCACGCGGAGCGTGGGAACGATCAAGAACGCTGTAAGGCGTTGCTAAATCGTGGTCTGTCCCCGATTACCCGATTACCCCGATTACCCCGATTATCTCCGTCCCCGATTATCTCCCCTTGGCTATTGTCATCATTTTTTTATCATGTTAATTAATCCTGTATTTGTTTTATTTTGGAGTGCTATTTTTTTTGATCTCTTGTCTATTTCTTTATCTATGTAGTCTAGGAATTTTTGCGCAAGAGAGTATGCGCCTTTTTCTTTAAGTACTTCGATGACCTTTTTCTTTAGTCCTTTTGTTTTGCTGAATAAAAATGTCGCATAGTCCCTTCTCTCAGAGGGTGGTATCCCTTCAGGGAAAAGTTCTTCTGGGTCAAGTTGTGTCATTAGGTCATGTAGTTTTATTGTGAAGGGTAGGTGGAAATATATTGATTTGTAGACTTTTCTATTGACCATTGTGTGAGCGATGTTGGTGATTTTTTTCGTCTCTGAGGTGATGTGGCGGAGGTTTATTCCACTAGAAAAGAATGTGACAAATTTTGATAGGGTGTCTCTGCCAGTAAGCTCTTTTCTGAGTTCCTCTAGTATTGGGATCGCAAGGTTTTTATTGAAGCTGGCTTCGTCCATTTCTTCGCATAACGACAAGAAGTTTTCTATCTCATTGAGTGTTGCGATTGATTCTAGTTTTTTTAATATTTGAGCGTAGACTTGTTCTTTGTTCTGGTCGTCTAGGTCTTTTATGAATAGGGCGGCAAAGTATTCTTGTAGCGATCTGTGAGCGAAGGTTGTAATGCCGCCATCCTCTATCCACAGAGAAATGGCGATTTTCATATCGCTTGTGAAGTCGGTTGGGGAGAATCTTAGTTCTGATATTTCTGTTTTTACTTTGTCTAGGCGTGATATTAATTCGTCGTGTTCAAATGAAAATGCCTCGTCAAAATAGCTGACGAAACAGAATGCTTTCAATACTTTTTCAAAGTCCTCCTGTTGTAGGCGGCACTTCGTTTCACGTTCGAATCCTAACTTTGTCTTACTGTCATGTTCAGAGAATAGAGCGTTAATTACGCGTCTGTAGAAAACATATTTCTTTGTTGGGATTGATGAGTTGCTTTGATAGGTAAGTATGTAAAGCGATAGTAGTAAGGGGTTCTTTAAGAAGCTTGCTATATGCTTTGATTTTGATTCCTTAATTGATTTTTTTATTTTTTCAGCTAGCTCCGGTTCTTCTCTTAGTTGTCTCTCAATAAAGCTGGCGATATCGTGATCTTTTAGTTGCTCTATGTGGTAGTTGTGGAATAGGGGTAGGAGGTCTATGTCGGAATACGGGCGAGTGGTGAGTAGGTATTTGTTGTTTCTGTATTTTTCGGTGAAGCCATTGATGCTCTCTGTTATGTTTTTCTTGTATTCCCCGGATATTTCATCGTAGCCGTCCAGAAAAAAAAGAAACTTTCCAGAAGAGAGCATGCGCTCAAGAATTTTTGTGGATTCAGAAAGTTTTTGTTCAAGGATTTTATCTTTTATGTGTGATTCAATTGAGTTCTTTGAATTTGTGAGGTGGCGCAGCTCTATGAAAACAGGTATTGCGCGTTTTTCTCCAAGGGCTCTGAGGAAAAGATGTTTTACTAGAGTGCTTTTACCGCTTCCTCCTTCGCCGATAACTGTGATGTAATTACTTTTCTCGAATGTGCTGTCGATTGAGGTTGTTATTGCTTGGTGTTTGTGGCTTTTTATGTTTAAAGGATGATATACGTCATAGAAATAGTTTGGAGTGTTTCCTCTAAGAATGGTTTTTACACTTCTGAATCTGTTGTATTGATTTTGAATGTAGTCGGTAAGGCCTATTTCTAGAAATTGTTTTGCTTCGGCGGTTACTCCGGCGTAAGCATTTTTTATTTCGGCAGATATTTCTTTGATAAAAGCTGTAGCAGCTATCTCAAGGAGCTTTTCTTCATTCATTTTATTGTTCCAATAAAAAACCCCGCACTAGGCGGGGCTTCTCTTTAAGCTTCAACCCCAACATCCCTGGCAGGTGTAGGGTCAATCTACTATGATGTCAGCGAGCCATCAATCCCAGCTCAACGCCCCACCCGTCTGATACTCGATCACTCGGGTCTCGAAGAAGTTCTTCTCCTTCTTCAGGTCCATGATCTCGCTCATCCACGGGAAGGGGTTGGTGGTACCTGGGTACTCTTCCTTCAGGCCGATCTGGGTCAGGCGGCGGTTGGCGATGAATTTGAGGTAGTCCTCCATCATCGCGGCGTTCATGCCCAGTACGCCGCGCGGCATGGTGTCGCGGGCGTATTCGATCTCCAGTTGGGTGCCCTGCAGGATCATCTGGGTCGCTTCGTCCTTCATGTCGGCGTCCCACAGGTGCGGGTTTTCGATCTTGATCTGGTTGATCATGTCGATGCCGAAGTTCAGGTGCATGGACTCGTCACGCAGGATGTACTGGAACTGCTCGGCGGTGCCGGTCATCTTGTTGCGGCGGCCCATGGAGAGGATCTGGGTGAAGCCGCAGTAGAAGAAGATGCCTTCCAGCACGCAGTAGTAGGCGATCAGGTTCTTGAGGAACTGGCGATCGGTTTCCGGGGTGCCGGTCTGGAAGGTGGGGTCGCTGATCGAGCGGGTGTACTTGAGGCCCCAGGAGGCTTTCTTCGCGACGCTCGGGATCTCGTGGTACATGTTGAAGATTTCGCCTTCATCCATGCCCAGCGACTCGATGCAGTACTGGTAGGCGTGGGTGTGGATCGCTTCCTCGAAGGCCTGGCGCAGGATGTACTGGCGGCACTCGGGGTTGGTGATCAGGCGGTACACGGCCAGCACCAGGTTGTTGGCGACCAGGCTGTCGGCGGTGGAGAAGAAGCCGAGGTTGCGCTTGACGATGCGGCGCTCGTCTTCGGTCAGGCCATCGGTGCTCTTCCACAGCGCGATGTCGGCGTTCATGTTCACTTCCTGCGGCATCCAGTGGTTGGCGCAACCATCCAGATACTTCTGCCAGGCCCAGTCGTACTTGAAGGGTACGAGCTGGTTGAGGTCGGCACGGGCGTTGATCATCTGCTTGTCGCCGACGTGTACGCGAGCGCCTTCGCCTTCGAGTTCGTCCAGGCCTTCCTGGATGTCGAGGGCGTCCAGGGCTTTCTTGGCGCGGGCCACGGCGTCTGAGTCGCTGGCATCCACGGCGCGCGCTTCGAGGGCGGCGTCACCGCCGACACGGTTCAGCGCGTCGAGGCTCATGTCGCCCGGTTGTGCGGTGGTTTTCTGTGCGACGGCGGCTTCTGCGCCGTCTTCCTTGTCGAATTCATCCCAGCTCAGCATGGCTTGGCTCCTGCGTGAGGGCCGGTAAAGGTCCGGCCTGTATGGATATACAGATGCTTTGAATTATGTTCCGTTGCGTGATGCGCGCAAGGGTAAACGGGTACCGCTGGTCAGCAGGCGGTGGGTTGCCTGCCGGCCTGTGCCGCTCGACCCCGGAGGGAGGAGGGCGGGAATTTAGTGGGGAGGGGGAATATCGCGGATAAATCCGCTCCTACAAAAGCTTTCCCTCTCCCTAACCCTCTCCCGCAAGCGGGAGAGGGAACTAAACGCACTCGGTGCGAGCGTGTAGCTGAGCGAGTGAGCGCTAGGCGCCTGGTAGGCTGGAGCCCCTGAGCGTACTTCAGTACGTGATGGGGGCCGGCCTACCAGGCAACGACGCGGGCGCCGCTCAGATCCACGCGCTTAGATCACTGACAAGCTTCGCAGTCGGGTTCGTCGATGGCGCACGCCTTCGGCACTGGCGCCGGGGCCGGGGCGGCCTGCTGGGCAGGGGCCTGGGCCTTGGCCGAGAAGCCTTCGTCACCACCGGCGGAAACAGCATTGAGCTTGCCGGTGTTGATGGTGGACTTCTCGGTGCTGGTGGCGGCCAGGGCACGGAGGTAGTAGGTGGTTTTCAGGCCACGGTACCAGGCCATGCGGTAGGTCACGTCCAGCTTCTTGCCCGAAGCGCCGGCGATGTACAGGTTCAGCGACTGCGCCTGGTCGATCCACTTCTGGCGACGGCTGGCGGCGTCGACGATCCACTTGGTTTCTACCTCGAAGGCGGTGGCGTACAGGTCTTTCAGATCCTGCGGGATGCGCTCGATCTGCTGCACGGAGCCGTCGTAGTACTTGAGGTCGTTGACCATGACCGGATCCCACAGGCCGCGGTTCTTCAGGTCGCGCACCAGGTAGGGGTTGATCACGGTGAATTCGCCGGAGAGGTTCGATTTCACGTACAGGTTCTGGTAGGTCGGCTCGATGGACTGCGACACGCCAATGATGTTGGAGATGGTCGCGGTCGGCGCGATGGCCATGATGTTCGAGTTACGAATACCTTTCTTCACGCGCTCGCGTACCGGCGCCCAGTCCAGCGATTCGGACAGGTCGACGTCGATGTACTTCTGGCCACGGGACTCGATCAGGATCTGCTGCGAGTCCAGCGGCAGGATGCCCTTGCTCCACAGCGAGCCCTCGAAGGTGCTGTAGGCGCCGCGCTCTTCGGCCAGGTCGCAGGAGGCCTGGATGGCGTAGTAGCTGATGGCTTCCATCGATTTGTCGGCGAACTCGATGGCAGCGTCGGAACCGTAGGCGATGTGCTGCAGGTACAGGGCGTCCTGGAAGCCCATCAGGCCGAGGCCGACCGGGCGGTGCTTGAAGTTGGAGTTACGCGCCTGATCCACGCTGTAGTAGTTGATGTCGATGACGTTATCGAGCATGCGCACGGCGGTCTTCACGGTGCGGCCGAGTTTCTCGATGTCCAGCTTGCCATCGACGATGTGGTTGACCAGGTTGACCGAACCCAGGTTGCAGACGGCGATCTCGTCCTTGTTGGTGTTCAGGGTGATCTCGGTGCACAGGTTGGAGCTGTGTACCACGCCCACGTGCTGCTGCGGGCTGCGCAGGTTGCACGGGTCCTTGAAGGTCAGCCAGGGGTGGCCGGTCTCGAACAGCATCGAGAGCATCTTGCGCCACAGATCCTTGGCCTGAATGGTCTTGTACAGCTTGATCTTGCCGTACTCGATCAGGGCTTCGTAGTACTCGTAGCGCTCCTCGAAGGCCTTGCCGGTCAGGTCGTGCAGATCCGGCACTTCGCTCGGGCTGAACAGGGTCCACTTGCCGTCCTCGAAGACGCGCTTCATGAACAGGTCGGGAATCCAGTTGGCGGTGTTCATGTCGTGGGTACGACGACGGTCGTCACCGGTGTTCTTGCGCAGCTCGAGGAATTCCTCAATGTCCATGTGCCAGGTTTCCAGGTAGGCGCACACCGCGCCCTTGCGCTTGCCGCCCTGGTTGACCGCCACGGCGGTGTCGTTGACCACTTTGAGGAAGGGCACGACGCCCTGGGATTTACCGTTGGTGCCCTTGATGTAGGAGCCCAGCGCGCGCACCGGCGTCCAGTCGTTGCCCAGGCCGCCGGCGAATTTGCTCAGCATGGCGTTGTCGTGGATGGCGCCGTAGATGCCCGACAGGTCGTCCGGCACGGTGGTCAGGTAGCAGGAGGACAACTGCGGGCGCAGGGTGCCGGCGTTGAACAGGGTCGGGGTGGACGCCATGTAGTCGAACGAGGACAGCAGGTTGTAGAACTCGATGGCGCGCTCTTCGCGGTTCTTCGGCTCTTCGATGGCCAGGCCCATGGCCACGCGCATGAAGAACACCTGCGGCAGCTCGAAGCGGATGCCGTCCTTGTGGATGAAGTAGCGGTCGTACAGGGTCTGCAGGCCCAGGTAGGTGAACTGCTGGTCGCGCTCGTGATCGATGGCGCGGCCCAGTTTCTCCAGGTCGAAGGTCTTGAGCTTGGCATCCAGCAGCTCGAACTCCACGCCTTTTTCGACGTAGGCGGGCAGGGCCTTGGCATACAGCTCGGCCATCTCGTGATGGGTGGCGCTACCGGCGATGCTGAGGAAGCTCAGGGCCTCGGCACGGATGTTGTCCATCAACAGGCGGGCGGTGACGTAGCTGTAGTTGGGCTCGCGCTCGACCAGGGTGCGGGCGGTCATCACCAGGGCGGTGTTGACGTCCTTCTCGGCCACGCCGTCGTACAGGTTCTTCAGGGTTTCACGCTCGATCAGCGCACCATCGACTTCGGCCAGGCCTTCACAGGCTTCGCGGATGATGGTCTGCAGGCGGCCCATGTCCAGCGGTTGCAGGTCGCCAGCGGCGTTGGTGATGCGGATGCTCGGGTGCGGCTGGGCGATTTCGCTGCCAGCACTGGCCTTGCGCTTGTTGGCCTGGGCTTCGCGGTAGATCACATAGTCGCGGGCGACTTTCTGTTCGCCGGCACGCATCAGGGCCAGTTCGACCTGATCCTGGATCTCTTCGATATGGATGGTGCCGCCGGAGGGCATGCGGCGCTTGAAGGTGGCGGTGACCTGTTCGGTCAGGCGCGCGACGGTGTCATGGATACGCGACGAGGCGGCAGCGGTGCCGCCCTCCACGGCGAGGAAGGCCTTGGTGATGGCGACGGTGATCTTGTCATCGGTGTAGGGGACGACAGTGCCGTTGCGCTTGATCACGCGCAGTTGGCCGGGGGCGGTGGCAGCCAGATCCTGGGCGGAATCGGCGGCCTGCGGCGCCACGGCCTGCGGGTTCTCGCGAGTGGTGTCGGTATGCATGGAGATCTCCGTGTTCTGTAATTTTCAGGTTGGACATCACGATTGGAAACCGTGCCTTGTCCGCCGTTCATTCCATTAACAACTAAGCCGCACACGGCTTGAGCCGGGTACGGGGTGGTGCAAGAGCGGGCAGGCTGGGCGCTGCCAGGCTGCGTGCGAAGCGCCTGCATCGGCTGCGTTCGCAGGAAGCCCGATGGCCGTCCTGGCGCTCGACGCAAAGCGAGGCATTACCGCAGCTCGCCTACTACATATAGTGTTCGGCGCACGATTCGGCTCGTCGCCTGACTCAGCCTCAGGCGCCTGTATGGCGGCCTGGGTGGGCATAGCCCGCATCACGGCTAGGCTTATGCAATGTACTTGGCAAAAACAGTGGAAAAAACCTGGCGTCAAGGACTTGCGCGTTGTGCTTTTTTTGTGTCCTGTTTTTCCCTGCGACCCAATATCTGGTGGGTGCCGTGCAATGGGGATACAAGATAGTGCGCTGCTTGAGGCATTGCAAGGCGCTCGCAACGGAACAACCTGTGGATAAGATGTGCGTGCCTTGTGGGTGCCTGCGGCCAAGCCCGCATGTACTCTGGCTCAGGCCGCCGATGACCGCTCGTCGCCCTCGATGGGCGGCAGATAGCCAGGTGACGAGGCCGTTCGCTGACGCACAGCCTAACACTATATCTAGGGTCTGTTGCCGTTTCGCGCACGCTCGCGCCGGGGCTAGTTTTTACGTGGGGCAGGGCAGGCGCGTAGCCGTCGAGGCCGGTCGATCCGCCCGAGCCTGGGGCCATTTGGTGCAGCAATGCCGCTCGCCTCGAAATGCTAACAGCCCCTAGAATGAGCGCCGTTCGCCAAGCAGCGAGGTGGGGTGTGGAACGAGAAGGGTGGCAGATCCTCATTGTCGAGGATGATCAGCGCCTGGCGCAGTTGACCCAGGAGTACCTGGAGGGCAACGGCCTGCGCGTGAGCATCGAGGCCGACGGCGGCCGTGCGGCGGCGCGCATTCTGGCCGAGCAGCCGGATCTGGTGGTGCTCGACCTGATGCTGCCAGGCGAGGACGGCCTGAGCATCTGCCGCAAGGTACGCGACGGCTACAAGGGGCCGATCCTGATGCTGACTGCCCGCACCGATGACATGGATCAGGTGCTCGGCCTGGAGATGGGCGCGGACGATTACGTGTGCAAGCCGGTACGCCCGCGTGTACTGCTGGCACGCATTCGCGCATTGTTGCGCCGCCGCGAAGGCAGCGAGGCCGAACGTGAGGATGGCGAGCCGCGCCGCCTGCAGTTCGGCCCGCTGGCCATCGACAAGGCGATGCGTGAGGCCTGGTTGGGCGACCAGGGCATCGAGCTGACCAGCGCCGAGTTCGATCTGCTCTGGCTGTTGGCGGTCAATGCCGGGCGCATCCTCTCCCGCGAGGAAATCTTCAACGCCCTGCGTGGCATCGAATACGATGGCCAGGATCGCTCCATTGATGTGCGTATCTCGCGTATCCGCCCCAAGATCGGTGATGACCCGATGCACCCACGGCTGATCAAGACGGTACGCAGCAAGGGCTACCTGTTCGTACGGGAGGCGGCCGAGGGGCTGTCGTGAAGGTGCCGTCGAACAGTCGCCGAGCGGCCGCGGCTGCGGCGTTCCCCACCCTGACCACCCCGCGGTTTCAGTTGCGGGAAATCGTCCAGGAGGATATCCGCGCCATCTTCCAGGGGCTGTCCCATCCGCAGGTGATCCGTTACTACGGGGTGTCCTACGCCACGCTGGCGGCGACCCAGGAGCAGATGGACTGGTACCGCGAGCAGTGGCTCGAAGGCACCGGCATCTGGTGGGGCATCTGCCGCGCGCAGGCACCAGCCGAGCTGCTGGGCGCATGCGGCTTCAATGATTGGGAGCCACGCCACCGGCGCGCCGAGATGGGCTATTGGCTGATGCCCGAACACTGGCGTGGCGGCGTGATGCGCGAGTGCGTCGAGGCCATCGTCAGCCATGGCTTCGCGGCCATGGGTCTGCACCGTATCGAGGCGATGGTCGACACCGACAACGTCGCCAGCAGCGCCTTGCTGCGCGGCCTGGGCTTCAGCCATGAGGGCGTGCGCCGCGAGTGCGAGTATCAGGACGGGCGCTATATCAGCCTGGACAACTTCGGCCTGCTCAGCCAGCAGTGGGTGCGGCGATGAACTCCATCTTCCTGCGCATCTACGGCGGCATGCTCGCCGCTCTGGTGCTGGTGGCTCTGCTTGGCGTGGGTACGCTGCATCTGGTCAACGAAGTGCGCAGCGACCAGTATCGCGAGGGCCTGGCGCGCGGCACCTTCCGCCTGATGGCCGACAACCTGAAGAGCATGGACGAGGTGGAGCGGCGCCGTGCGCTAGTGGTCTGGTCGCGGCTGTTGGGCATTCCCCTGCAGCTACAGGTGCTGGACGAAGCGCAGCTAGACAGCCGCGAGCGCAAGCAAATGCAGCGCGGTAACGTGCTGGTGCGCCAGACCGGGCCGCATTCGGCGAGGGTCTATGCCTTGCTTGAGGGCAAGGCGCCGCTGCTGTTGACCGGCGAAGTGCAGCAGATCAGCGAGCAACTGGCGCGGGCCACCAATTACCTGCTGATCGACGAGCTGATCCGTTACCCGGTGGCGGAGCAGCCGCAGCGCCTGGCCGAGCTCAAGGAAGCCAAGCAGTTTGGCTTCGACCTGCATCTGGTGCGCCTGGAGGACGCGCGGCTCGACCTCGATCAACGCCGCCGCATCGATGAAGGCGATACGGTGATGGCGCTGGGCCGCGGCGGTGATTCCATCTATGTGTTCTCCGGCATCGTCGACACCCCCTGGGTGCTGGAGATCGGCCCGCTGTACCAGATGAACCCCTATCCGCCGCAACTGCTGGTGCTGATCGGGGCCCTGGGCCTGAGCCTGATCGGCCTGATCGTCTACCTGCTGGTGCGCTCTCTGGAGCAGCGCCTGCGGGTGCTGGAGAGCGCCGCCACGCATATCGCCAGTGGCCGCCTGGACGCCCGTGTGCCGACCCGTGGCGCCGACTCGGTCGGGCGCCTGGCCAGTAGCTTCAACGCCATGGCCGAACACCTGCAGAGCTCACTGAGCACCCAGCGTGAGCTGGTACGCGCGGTGTCCCACGAGCTGCGCACGCCGGTGGCGCGCCTGCGCTTCGGCCTGGAGATGATCGCCGATGCCGAGAGCGACAAGGCGCGGCGCAAGTACATGGATGGCATGGACAGCGACATTCAGGATCTCGACAAGCTGGTCGACGAGATGCTCACCTACGCCCGCCTGGAGCAGGGCTCGCCGGCGTTGAACTTCCAGCAGGTGGAGCTCTGCGGCCTGATCGATCAGGTGATCGAGGAGCTGGCACCGCTGCGGGGCAGCGTGCAGGTTCAGCGAGCGCCACTGGTCAGCGTGCTCGGCGAGGACAGTTGCTGGGTCGAGGCCGAGCCGCGCTACCTGCACCGGGCGTTGCAGAACCTGGTGAGCAATGCCATGCGCTACGCCGAGGGGCGGGTGCTGATCAGTTGCCGCCTGGGCCACAAGCGTTGCCGCATCGACGTCGAGGACGATGGCCCAGGGGTACCGCAGGAGGCCTGGGAGCGCCTGTTCAGCCCCTTCCTGCGCCTGGACGACAGCCGCACGCGGGCTTCGGGTGGGCATGGCCTGGGCCTGTCCATCGTGCGCAGGATCATCTACTGGCATGGCGGGCGGGCGCAGATCGGCCAGAGTGAGACGTTGGGCGGCGCCCGTTTCAGTCTGGTGTGGCCACGTCGTCAGGGTGAGTAGGGCGCGGTGGCGTGCTGAGCTTGGTGCGCATAGCGCACCCTACCGACGCCCCGTAGGGTGCGCCGCGCGCACCGCTTATCTATCCGGCCGCCACTGCCACCAGGCTCAGCACCTTGCCCTCGAACAGGGCGAACTGGCCGTCCAGCTCGGTGCCAAGCCGCCATTCGTGGCGCAGATCCGTAGGGTGCGCCGCGCGCACCGCTTATCTATCCGGCCGCCACTGCCACCAGGCTCAGCACCATGCCCTCGAACAGGGCGAACTGGCCGTCCAGCTCGGTGCCATGCCGCCATTCGTGGTTCAGGTCGGTCAGTAGGTGCAGACGTGCGCTGTGTTTGTCGATCTCCAGCAGCTCGGCATCGTGGAAATAGAAGCGCGTCAGGGTCAGCGGGTAAAGGGCCTTGAACAGGCTTTCCTTGAGCGAGAAGGTCAGGCTGATGCGCAGGGCGCGGGTGTCGTCGTCGAGGCCCTGCAGGCGCTGCAACTCGCCCTCGGTGAGGATCTCACCCTGCAGGCGCAGCGCTCGCTCGGCCGGCAGTAGCTGTTCCACGTCCAGGCCGATGCCACGCCACTGCGCCTGATGGGCCACCAGCGCGGCAGCCCAGCCATCGCCATGGGTGATGGAGCCGGCCACACCCTGTGGCCATTGCGGCGCGCGGTCGCTGCCGACCGCCGGCACGCTGGCCTGGCCGGTCAGCCGGCGCAGGGCCTCGCGGGCGCAGAGGCGACCTGCCAGGTATTCGCTCTGACGCTTGGCCACGCCCGGCACCGGCGTGATGCCGCAGCGCTGGAAGTCATCGGCCTGCAGCAGGGCGGGGTCGAAGCGGGTGCTGATCAGGTGGCTGCCAGCCAGTGGGCGGGGCAGCGGGTCATGCGCGTCGAGCGCGGTGCAGCAGGCGGGGTTATGGTCGTTCATGGGCCGGCATTGTGCCGCGACGGGAACTCGCCAGTCATCTGCCGTTTACATTTCTTTGCAGGCGGCAACAAAGATAAACGGACGTTCGTCCCGGCTTTTGTCACACTCATCCGGCATTCAGAAAGAATGCAGGTGAGGTTGTAGCGGGTGCCCTGCACCGGCTTTTTCTCCAGGTTCGAGAACGGTAGTCCGATTGGGCTGCCGTTTTTTTTGCGGCATCAAAAAAAGAGCCCGCACGAGGCGGGCTAAACGTGGTTCTTGCACCAGAGCTTGAATAAGGGTTCGGCGAGAAACATCACCAGGAACAATCGCAGCACCTGCAACGCGGTGACCAGTGCCACAGACAATTGCAGGGCCTCGGCGGTCAGGCACAGCTCGGTGATGCCGCCGGGCATCATGCCCAGCATCAGCGACAGATGATCCTCGCCGGCCAGCCAGCCCAGCGCTTCGCCGAGCAGGGCGGCGGTGAGCATGGCCAGCAGGGTGAAGGCCAGCACGCGGGCGAGAAAGCCCGGCGCGCTGCGGAAGAAGGCGCGGTCGAAGTGGCAGCCCAGGGCGCAGCCGATCAACCACTGGCCGAACTGGCCCAGGCCTGCTGGCAGCCCCAGGTGCAGGTCGAAGGCGGCACTGGCCACGGCGCAGACGGTCAGCGGGCCGAGCATCCAGGGGTTGGGTTGTTTCAGGCGGCCCCACAGCATCGCCAGCACGGCGCCGGCCGCCAGCAACACGGCGAGCCACGCCCAGTCCACGGGGGCGCGCGTCGGCGCGGGAACGTCCGGCAGGCTCCAGGTGAAGATGGCCGGAATCAACAGCACCACCAGCAGCAGGCGTAGGCTGTGCGCGGCGGCCACCCGGGCCGGTTGCGCGTCGTGGCGCAGCGCCAGGTTGACCATCTCGCTGGCGCCACCGGGCATGCTGGCGAAGAAGGCCGTGGCGCGGTCGACGCCGGCACGGCGCAGGATGGCAATGCCGATCAGGCTGAGCAGGGTGGTGCCGATGGCACCCATGACGATCACCGGGAAATGACTGATGACCTGTTCCAGCACTTCGCTGGTGAAGTGCAAGCCGATGCCGCTGGCCACCAGCCATTGGCCGGCCTTGCGCCCGCCCGGCAGTTCACTGAAGGCGCGGTTGGCCAGGCAGCGCACGAGGATCACCGCCAGCAAGGAACCGACCATCCACGGCAAAGGCCAGCCGGCAAGGCTGGCCAGGTAACCGCCGACCGCTCCGGTCAGCGGCGTTACCCACAGGTCACGCGGTAGCGGCATCAGCCTGTGCCTTGCGTTGCTTGCGCCGACGCATCCAGCGGATGCCCGGCAGGGCCAGCATCAGTACGGTCAGACCCCACAGCGCCAGGGTGATCGGGCTGCTCCAGAGGATCGACAGCTCACCAGCGGAGATCGACAGGGCGCGGCGCAGGTTGTCTTCCATCATCTCGCCGAGGACGAAGCCGAGGATCAGCGAGGACAGCGGGAAGTCCAGCTTGCGCAGGATGTAGCCGAACACGCCAAGCAGTACCATCAGCACCAGGTCGAAGGTGGTGCTATGCACGGCATACACGCCTACCAGGCTGACGGCGGTGATGGCCGGCACCAGAATCCAGTTCGGCACGGCGAGCATGCGCGAGAACAGGCCGACCAGCGGAATGTTCATCACCAGCAGGATGATGTTGCCGATGAACAGCGAGGCGATCAGGCCCCAGACCACATCCGGTTGCTGCTCGAACAGCAGCGGGCCCGGGGTGATGTTGTACAGGGTCAGGGCGCCGATCATCACCGCGGTGGTGCCCGAGCCGGGTACACCGAGGGTCAGCATGGGGATCAGCGAGCCGCACGCCGAGGCGTTGTTGGCGGCTTCTGGCGCGGCCAGGCCACGCAGGTCACCCTCGCCGAAGCGGCCCTTGTCGCCGGCCATGCGCTTTTCGGTCATGTAGGTCATGGCACTGGCGATGGTGGCGCCGGCACCCGGCAGGGTGCCGATGACGAAACCGGTCAGGGCGCTGCGGATCATGGTCCAGAAGGCGAAGCAGAATTCCTTGAAGTTGAACAGCAGACGACCGCTGGCCTTCACCGCTGCCTGACCGGTGTGGGTCTTCTCCAGCATCAGGAGGATTTCGCTGACGCTGAACAGGCCGATCACCACGATGACGAACTGGATGCCGTCGGACAGGCTGACGCTGTCGAAGGTGAAGCGGTATACGCCGGTGGTCGAGTCCACGCCGACGGTGGCCAGGGCCAGGCCGATCAGCGCCGACATCAGGGTCTTGACCGGCTTGTCGCCGACCATGCCGCCGAGGCAGGCGATGGCGAAGACCATCAGCACGAAGTATTCGGCCGGGCCGAAGGCTACCGCCCATTTCGCCAGCAATGGGGCGAACAGCACCACGCCGCAGGTGGCGATCATGCTGCCGATGAAGGAGCTGACTGCGGACAGCGACAGGGCGATGCCGGCCTTGCCCTGACGTGCCAGCGGGTAGCCGTCGAGGGTGGTCATGATGGCTGCGGCGTCGCCCGGCACGTTGAGCAGGATGGCGGAAATACGGCCACCGTATTCGCAACCCAGGTACACGGCGGCGAGCAGGATCAGCGCGGTTTCCGGTGGCAGGCCGAGGGCGAAGGCCAGCGGCAGCAGCAGCGCCACGCCATTGATCGGGCCCAGGCCCGGCAGCAGGCCGACCACGGTGCCGACGAAAGCGCCGAACAGCGCCACCAGCAGGTTCTGCGGCTGCGTGGCGACGCCAAAGCCCTGCATGAGGAAGTTAAGGGTTTCCATTTCAGCTCTCCACGAAGGCTTCAAGCAGGCCGAGCGGCAGGGGCACGTCCAGCAGCAGATCGAACAATACGTACAGCAACACGCCCATCAGCACAGCGCTGATCAGGCAGGGAACGAGGCGGCCGGTGAACAGCAGACCGAGCAGGAAGGTCGACAGGGCCGTGCTGAGTACGAAGCCGAGGGGCTCGAAGGTCAGCGCATAGACCAGCAGCACGGCGATGCACAGGGCGCTGCGTAGGGCGGTGGGAATATCCAGGCGTTGATCGAGCATGCCGGGCTTGAACACCAGCCACAGGCTGCCGGCGCCCATCAGGCCGAGCAGCAGCAATGGGTAAGCGCGCGGGCCGACCGGGTCGTAGGCGAAGGGGGCCTGGAAGCCCCAGGCGACGACAGCGAGCCAGGCGCACAGCAGCAACCAGATCGCGGAGAACAGGCGGACGTACATGGAGATTTACCTCAAGGGCTGCGGCCGCCAGAGGGCGGCCGAGCACGGGTTGCGCTGAGTGTTACTGGATCAGACCGAACTCGCCGGCCAGGGCCTTGTAGTCCTGCACTTGCTTGTGCACGAAGGCGTCCAGTTCTTCACCGGTCATCGACAGCGGGAACAGGTCACGCTGTTCGCGCAGGGTGGCGAAGTCGTCGCGGGCCAGCATCTTGTCGAACTGGCCTTTCCACCAGTTGAAGTCTTCGTCGGGTACTTCCGGGCCCATGTAGAAGCCACGGATCACCGGCCAGCTGATGTCGAAGCCCTGTTCCTTGGCGGTGGGGATGTTGGACAGCTTGCCCGGCAGGCGCTCGTCGGACAGCACGGCGAGGATGCGCACCTTGCCGGCAGCCAGTTGCGGGGTCACTTCACCGAGGCCGCTGGAGGTCACCTGGACGTGGTTGCCGAGCATGGCGGTGAGGGTTTCACCACCGCCCTCGAAGGCGACGTAGCGCAGGTTCTTCGGGTCGATGCCGGCAGCACGGGCGATCAGCGCGGTTTGCATCCAGTCCTGGCCACCGATGGTGGCGCCGGCGCCGAATACCACGCTGCTCGGGTCTTTCTTCAGCGCATCGACCAGGTCGTTGAGGGTCTTCCAGGGCGCGTCTTCACGCACGGTGATGGCGCCGTAGTCGGTGCCGATGGCCGCCAGCCAGCGCACGGCATTTTCGTCGTAGCGACCGAACTTGCCCTGAGCCAGGTTGAGCAGCGAGCCCGAGGAGAAGGCGGTGATGGTGCCCGGATCCTTGGCGCGCTGAGCAACCACGGCGTTGTAGGCCACGGCGCCGACGCCGCCCGGCATGTAGGTGACGCGCATCGGCGCCTTGAGCAGGCCGCTGTCCTTCAGGCCGCTCTGGGCCAGCTTGCAGGTCAGGTCGAAACCACCACCGGGCTTGGCCGGGGCGATGCACTCGGGGCGCTTGGGCTCGGCGGCCAGCAGTTGGCCGGCGAAGGCCAGGCAGGCAGTCGCCAATGCGGCGCGGGTCAGCATGGATTTCATGTTTTCAGTCCTCGCAGGGCTTGTTGTTGTTTACCAGATCGGCAGGGTGTAGCCGACGATGATGCGGTTCTCGTCCGCGTCGCGGGCGAAGTCCGAACGGAAGCTGGCGTTGCGTACGCGCACGTAGAGATCCTTGAGCGGGCCGTTCTGCACCACGTATTTGAACTCGATGTCGCGTTCCCATTCGCCACCACGATCATCGCTGCCGGCAATCTGCGCATCGTCGCCGCGGATGTAGCGGGTCATGAAGGTCAGGCCGGGCACGCCAACGCTGGCGAAGTTGTAGTCGTAACGGGCTTGCCAGGAGCGCTCGTCGGCGTTGGCGAAGTCGTTGATCTGCACGAAGTTGACCAGGAAGGGGTCGCTGCCGTCGATGTAGGCGTAGCCGGTGTCGCCGCCCATTTTCTGGAAGCCCAGGCCGAACTTGTGGCTGCCCAGGCCGTAGCTGAGCATGGCGTTGAAGGCCTGGTTGTCCACCTTGCCGGCGTTCGCTGCACCGCTGTCGCGGCTGACGATATAGCGCACATCGCTGTTCAGGGTGCCAGTGCCGAGCTGGTGGCTGGTGAGCAGGCCGAAGAAGTGCTGGTTGTAGATGTCGTCGAGGTCGGCGAAGTAGTAGCGGCCGGTGATGCCCTTGGCGAACTGGTAGTCCAGGCCGGCCAGGTCGAGGTGGTCGGCTTCGACACCGCCGGCGAAGCGGCGGTTCTTGCTGTTGAGCAGCATCTTCTCGGAGTTGGTCGAAGCACGGTCGATCACCTTGTCCAGGCGACCGCCGGTGAAGGTCAGGCCTTGGAGTTCGGAGGAGGTCAGCAGGCCGCCCTCGAATACCTGCGGCAGCAGGCGGCTGTCGCTGGCCTTGACCACCGGCAGCTCCGGCACGTGCGAGCCGTAGCGCAGTTCGGTGGCGGAAATCTTCACCTTGGCGGTGGCGCTCAGGCGGCTGAATTCGTCGGGGGTGCCACCATCGTCCTGCACGGGCAGCAGGTCGGTGCCAGCGCGTTTCTTGTCCGAGTCGAGCTTGATCCCCAGCAAGCCCATGGCATCCAGGCCGAAGCCCACGGTGCCTTCGGTGTAGCCGGATTTCATGTCCAGCCACAGACCCTGGCCCCATTCTTCGCGCTTGTTCTGGCCGTCGAACTGGCGGAAGTCACGATTGAGGTAGATGTTGGTGGCAGTGAGGCTGGCGCTGCTGTCTTCGATGAAGGCGGCGTTGGCCAGGGAGGAGGTAGTGGCGGCAATGGCCAGGCAAAGCAGACGTACAGGCGGCAGGGCCTGACGAGAGGCATGCAACATGGTGTGGTGTCTCCGGTTCTTGTTCTTGTTGCGTATTCGCACCACTGCGATCACGCTCAGGCAGGTGGTTCGAGCCACCTTCTGGCGATGCTAAGAGGGCAAGCTTTCAACAGCCTTTCAGTTGCGCAAGTTTTTTCCGTTTGTTTCGTGCTCTGGCATTTGGGCGATTCACAGCGCCTCGCCTGGCGCTAAACTGCGCGCCTTGAACGAGCGAGTGGTGGGAGAGAAAGCGTGCGGATTCTGCTGGTCGAAGACCATCCGCAGTTGGCGGAAAGCGTCGCCCTGGCGCTGAAAGGGGCCGGTTGGACGGTGGACGTGCTGCATGACGGCGTGGCTGCCGATCTGGCCCTGTCCAGTGAGGAGTATGCGCTGGCGATCCTCGACATCGGTTTGCCGCGCCTCGATGGCTTTGCCGTGCTGGCACGCCTGCGCGACCGCGGTCAGACCCTGCCGGTGCTGATGCTGACGGCGCGTGGCGAGGTCAAGGACAGGGTGCATGGCCTCAACCTGGGCGCCGACGACTATCTGGCCAAGCCTTTCGAGCTGTCCGAGCTGGAGGCGCGGGTCAAGGCGCTACTGAGGCGCAGCGTGCTCGGTGGCGAGCAGGTGCAGCGCTGTGGCGCGCTGGCTTATGACCTGGGGGTACGTCGCTTCACCCTCGATGGCGAGATGCTCAGCCTTACTGCCCGCGAGCAGGCGGTACTGGAGGCGCTCATCGCCCGGCCTGGGCGGGTGATGAGCAAGGAACAACTGGCGGCGCAGGTATTCGGCCTGGATGAGGAAGCCAGCCCCGATGCCATCGAGATCTACGTGCACCGCCTGCGCAAGAAGCTCGAGGGTGGTGCGGTGCGCATCGTCACCTTCCGCGGCCTGGGCTATCTGCTCGAAGCGGTCGACGCATGATACGCGGTGGCAGCCTGCGCGGCCGTCTGCTGCGGCGCCTGGCGGTGCTGCTCGGGGGGATCATGCTGGTCAGCGCCTGGAGCGCCTACTGGAGCGCCCGGCAGGCCGCCGACACCGCCTATGACCGCACCCTGCTGGCCTCGGCGCGTGCCGTGGCCGATGGCCTGTATGCCGACGGCGGCAAGCTCAAGGCCAGCGTGCCTTACGTGGCACTGGATACTTTCGCCTACGACAGTGCCGGGCGTATCTATTACCAGGTGATCGACCCGCAGGGACAACAGCTTTCCGGCTACGAGGATCTACCACCCACGCCGCCCGGCACTCCGCGCACCAATGACTATCCGGCGCTGGCCCACTTCTACGATGCGCTCTACCGCGGTCAGGGCGTGCGCGTGGTCAGCCTGCTGCAGCCAATCAGCGAGCCGCAGATCAGTGGCATTGCCGAGATCCGTGTGGCCGAGACCCAGGGCGCGCGTGAGCGCATGGCGCGCGAGCTGCTGGTCGGTACGCTGTGGCGCATGGGTTTGCTTTCGGTGAGTGCGCTGCTGTTGGTATGGGTGGCGATCAACCTGGCGCTGCGCCCGCTGGAGCCACTGCGCCGGGCAGTGGCCGAGCGGGCCAGCGATGATCTGCGGCCCTTGCCCGATGCTGGCATGCCGCGCGAGGTGATGCCCCTGGTGGAGGCGTTGAATCAGTTCAACGAACGCCTGCGTGGCCTGTTCGAGCGTCAGTCGGCCTTCATCGCCGATGCCGCCCATGAGCTGCGCACGCCGCTGGCAGCGCTCAAGGCGCGCATTGCCCTGGGGTTGCGTGCGCAGCAAGCAGAGGATTGGCGGGCGACCCTGGAGCAGGCCGCCGAGCAGAGCGACCGCCTGACCCAGCTCGCCAACCAGTTGCTGTCCCTGGCGCGCATCGAGAGTGGGGCGCGGGCCATCGCCGAGGGCGGCGCGCAACATATTGATCTCAGCCAGCTGGCGCGTGAGCTGGGCATGGCCCTGGCGCCGCTGGCGCATGCCCAGGGCGTTGCCCTGGCACTGGAGGCCGAGGAGTCGGTATGGGTCGATGGCGAGCCGATGCTGCTCAACGAGTTGCTCAACAACCTCATCGACAATGCTCTGGCGCATACCCCCGTGGGTGGCAACCTGGTTCTGCGCGTGTTGGCGCCTGCCGTACTGGAGGTCGAGGACGACGGCCCGGGTATTCCGAGCGAGGAACACGACAAGGTGTTCGAGCGTTTCTATCGGCGCGGTGCGCAGGGCGGTGGTGCCGGCCTGGGGCTGGCCATCGTCGGCGAGATCTGCCGAGCTCATCAGGCGCGCATCAGTCTGCATCAGGTGGTGCCGCACGGCTTGCGGGTGCGGGTCGAATTTCCCCCGTCATCAGGGGCCGAGTCTTAGCAGGCCGTTGAAAAACTACCTCGGCTTTGGCTTCCAGCGTCGCTCTACCTCCTGCATCCCTGCAGTCGTTGCCTACGTTTTTCAACGGCCTGTCAGCGGCTGCTTGATCTCCATCAGGTAGCGGGCAATCTTGCCACTGCGGCGCAACTGCGCCAGCCCATGGTTGAAGCGCGCCATGCGTTCGGCGTTGCCGGGCACGCGGCGCGAGAGCAGCAGGTGCAGGCTGTCACTGCGCAGAGGCTGCGGGTGAAAGCTCAGGCGTTGCACGTCGGCGCTGTCGAAGCGATGGTAGAGCAGGTCGTAGGCGACCACCTTGTCCAGTGCAAAGAGATCGATGCGTCCGGCCAGCAGTTGCCGCAACCCCTGTTCGTCACTATTGACATAGCTGACCTGCAAATCACCGACCGCCTCGGCGTTGCGAAAGGCCTCGCCGTAGTCGTAGCCGCGTGTGGCGGCAATGCGCAGCCCACGCAGATCCTGGGCGTCGCGCCAGTCGAAGGGGCGTTCCTTGAGGTGGAAGAGCTGGTAGTGGGTTTCGATCACCGGGTCGCTGACGTAGAAGCGTTCTTCGCGCTCCTGGCTCGGTAGCCAGACAGCGCTGCCGTCACGCTGGCCGTCGGCGGCCATCTTCAGCGAGCGTGCCCAGGGGTGGAATTCCCATTGCACTTCGATGCCTTCGAGGGCGAAGGCCTCGGCGACGATGCGCGAGGCGATGCCCTTGTGGGGCAGCTCGGCGCCGAGGTAGGGCGGCCATTGGCCGTTGGTCAGGCGGATACTCTCGGCAGCCTGGGCACTGGCGAACGACAGAAGCATGAGCAGAACGAGCAAGCGGTGCATGGCGCTACATCCCTGAGCGATGTCGTTCGAGTGTAGAACTGCTTCGCCAGCCTTGACCAATGTCTTTATTGCAGCATGCCCATGGCCGCTTCCATGGCGGCGGAAAGGTCTTCGTCGGCCTGCATGTCGACGTTCGGGTCGAGGCCGAGTTTGCTGAAGGCGGGGATCTTGCTCCAGTCCAGCAGGGTGTAGGGGTGTTCGCTGCCCAGGTAGCTCTGCAGGGTGGCGACCTGGACGATGTCGACGTAGTCCGCCTTGGCCGAATCACGGCTGAAGTCCAGATACTGGCTCGGCACCAGCGCGATGGGCTCAGGGAACTCCCAGGTGCGCAGGATCTTGTCGCCGATGATCGGGTGAATCTGCTCGATGACGTGGTTGAGGCTGATGGAATCGGCCAGCAACTCGTTGTGCTCCTCGGCATAGGTGAGGATCGGCAGCACGCCGATCTGGTGCACCAGGCCGGCGAGGGTGGCCTGATCCGGCATCAGGCGGGTGTAGTGGCGGCACAGGACATGGCAGATGCCGGCGATCTCGGTGCTCTTGTTCCACACTTCACGCATCTTGCGGTCGACCACGTCGCTGGTGGCCTGGAACATCTGCTCCATGGCCAGGCCGGTGGCCAGGTTGCAGGTGTAGTTGATGCCTAGGCGGCTGACTGCCATCTGCAGGTCGGTGATTTCCTTGCTGCTGCGCAGCAGCGGGCTGTTGACCACCTTGATGATGCGTGCGGTCAGGGCGGCGTCGTTGCCGATCACCTTGCTGATCTGCGGGATGCCCACGTCCGGATCCTCAGCCGCTTCACGCACCTTCAGGGCTACCTCAGGCAAGGTGGGCAGTACCAGCTCATCGTTCTCGATGGCGTAGATCAGTTCCTGTTGAACTTTTTCGGCAAGCTTGCTCATTCACGGGCTCTCTTAGGCGAACCGATAGGGCGCCAGGGAAGTGTAGTCAGCGCTGGATTTCCTTGTCGGCGTCCAGCTCGTAGGGCAGATCGAGGAGGGTCAGGCGTGGGCCGTCATTCGCACCGAGGTGGATGCGGCCATCGTTAACAGCATCTTCCTGCAGCACGGCGAGCAGTTCCACCTCGTCGTCGCTGCGCGCCGCCAGCACCACTTCGCCGACACTGGAGCCGTGCACCGGCGAGAACAGCTCGCTGGCGATGGCAGGCACCTCGCTGCCTGGCAGGGCGAGGCGCTGCAGGCGACGCTTGAGCTTGCCCAGGTACTGCATGCGCGCGACGATTTCCTGGCCGGTGTAGCAGCCTTTCTTGAAGCTTACGCCGCCCAGGGCCTGCAGATTGATCATCTGCGGGATGAACAGCTCGCGGGTGGCACCGAAGACCTGGCCGATGCCGGCGCGAATCTGCGCCAGCAGCCAGGCGTTGAGCGGCGCCTGTGGTAGATGGGCGGCGAGGTGGGCCTGTACCTGCGCTGCGGTGTCGGCCGGTGCCCAGAGTTCGGCGCGGCCATCGCTCAAACGTATCCCAAGGAATTGCCCGGCACCGGCCAGCGAGTCACTGGCAGCGCCCAGGTGCAGGCCGAGCTCGCTTAGCGCGGTGTCAGCGCCGGCCAGGCCAAAGCGAACCCAGGCGGCGCTTTCATCGCTGAGCCTGGATTTGGAGAACACGGCGTACTTCTGCAGGTCGGCTTGCTGCGACTCGATCAGCTCACGGGCCATGGCCAGCAGGTAGCCGTCTTCCACCGGCACGATGCGAAAGCTCGACAGCATGCGGCCCTTCGCTGTGCAGCGGGCGCCGAGGCTGGACTGGCTGGCGGACAGGTAGTTGAGGTTGCAGGTCAACTGGCCTTGCAGGAACTTGGCGGCATCGGCGCCGCGCACGGCCAGCAGGCCTTCGTGGTCGAGGAGGGTGAAATACGCGCTATCGGCCATGGTGTACATCGAATCGCTGGAGAGAATCAGGGGGCTCATCATAAGAGCAGCCGCAAGCCTCAAGCTACAAGCTTCAAGCAAAAGCGTGGAAAAAGCCCGGCATCTTCAACTTGCGGCTTGCGGGGGGCGGCCATCCGTCTTGCAGCTACTGTTATACTGCGCCCTCGTTCTAGGAGTGCGTTGCATGATCGAGCAAAGTGAATTGAATCGCCTGTTCTGGCATAGCCGTCGCGGCATGCTGGAGCTGGATGTGTTGCTGGTGCCTTTCGTTCAGGAGGTCTATCCGGGCCTGGATGCCGAGAATCAGGCGCGCTACCGCAAGCTGCTGGAGTGCGAGGATCAGGACATGTTCGGCTGGTTCATGCAGCGTGGCGAGCCCGAGGATGCCGACCTGCGCCAGATCGTGCGCATGATCCTGGATCGTGTCCAACCCAAGTGATGCCTTCGAGTGCCGTTGGCAGCCATCCCGTGCGCTGCTGAGGCTCTACCTGGTCGTCCTGGCGCTGGCTGTGCTGGCGCCCTGGCTGGCGGCCATCCCCCTCTGGTGCCAATGGCTGGTTTGCCTGGCCTGTCTGGCCCATGCCGTCTGGGTCTTGCCGCGGCAGATCCTGCTGTCTTCACCTGCAGCCTTTTGCGGTTTGCGCCGTGAGGCCGAGGGCTGGCAGCTCTGGTCGCGTGGTGCCGGCTGGCAGGCGGTGCAGTTGCGCCCCGATAGTCTGGCCTTGCCGCTGGTGGTGGTGCTGCGTTTTCGCCTGGCAGGCGAGCGCGTCACGCGCAGCCTGTGCATCCCTTTTGACGCCCTGGCGCCCGAGCAGCATCGACGCCTGCGTTTGCGCCTGAAATTCAGCCGTCGTCGCTGGGCTGCCCCACAGCTGGGGTGAGGATGGTGTCGCGCGCCTCGGGCAGTAGTTCGGGATAATCCAGGGTGTAGTGCAGCCCTCGCGATTCCTTGCGCTCCATGGCCGAGCGGATCATCAGTTCGGCGACCTGAGCCAGGTTGCGTAGCTCGATCAGGTCGCGGCTGACCTTGTAATTGCTGTAGAACTCGTCGATCTCGTCCAGCAGCAGGCGCACGCGGTGCTGGGCGCGCTGCAGGCGCTTGTTGGTGCGCACGATGCCCACGTAGTCCCACATGAAGCGGCGCAGCTCGTCCCAGTTGTGGGCGATGATCACGTCTTCGTCGGAGTCGGTCACCTGGCTGGCATCCCAGCAGGGCAGGTTGCTGGGCATGGTGATGGTGGTCAGTTGCTGAACTATGTCGGCGCAGGCCGAGCGCGCATAGACGAAGCACTCGAGCAGGGAGTTGCTGGCCATGCGGTTGGCGCCGTGCAGGCCGGTGAAGCTGGTTTCGCCGATGGCATAGAGGCCGGGCACGTCGGTGCGCCCGTGCTGATCCACCACCACGCCGCCGCAGGTGTAGTGCGCCGCGGGCACCACCGGGATGGGCTGCTTGGTGATGTCGATGCCGAAGCCCAGGCAGCGCTCATAAACGGTGGGGAAGTGGCTCTTGATGAATTCGGCTGGCTTGTGGCTGATGTCCAGATATACGCAGTCGATCCCCAGGCGCTTCATCTCGTGGTCGATGGCGCGGGCGACGATATCGCGTGGAGCCAGTTCGGCGCGGGCATCGAAACGCTGCATGAAGCGTTCGCCGTTGGGCAGCCTGAGCAGGCCGCCTTCGCCGCGTACCGCTTCGGTGATCAGGAAGCTCTTGGCCTGAGGGTGATACAGGCAGGTGGGATGGAACTGGTTGAACTCCAGGTTGCCCACCCGGCAGCCGGCGCGCCAGGCCATGGCGATGCCGTCGCCGCAGGCGCCGTCGGGGTTGCTGGTATAGAGGTAGACCTTGGCCGCGCCGCCGGTGGCGAGAACCACGAAGCGGGCGGCGAAGGTGTCCACTTCGCCGCAGGCGCGATCCAGTACATAGGCGCCCAGGCAACGGTCGCCATCCAGGCCGAGCTTGCGTTCGGTGATCAGATCCACCGCGACCCGTTGCTCCAGCAGCTCGATGTTGGGTCGCTGGCGCGCCTGTTCCAGCAGGGTGTTGAAGATCGCCGCGCCGGTGGCATCGGCGGCGTGGATGATGCGCCGATGGCTGTGGCCGCCCTCGCGGGTCAGGTGAAACTCGAAACCACCGTCCTCGCGTGCGGTCTCATCGTCGCGCGTGAAGGGTACGCCCTGGTCGATCAGCCACTGGATGGCTTCGCGACTGCGCTCCACGGTGAAGCGCACGGCTTCCTCGCGGCACAGGCCTGCGCCGGCGTTGAGCGTGTCAGCGACATGGGATTCGACCGTGTCGGTGTCATCCAGTACGGCGGCCACACCGCCCTGTGCCCAGTAGGTCGAACCATTGGCCAGAGTGCCTTTGCTCAGCACTGCGATGCGCAACTCGGCAGGCAGGGTGAGGGCGAGGGTAAGGCCGGCGGCACCGCTGCCGATGACCAGAACGTCATGCTGGAAGTGTTGGCTCATGGATCCATTCCGCGTGGAAGCGGGGCCTAGTATATAGAGCAGGGCAGCGGCACAATAGCCGGCTTATGACCGACCGCTGGGGTCGGGAACTTTTTTAGTCGCTAAGGTTCCAAACCAGGTCGCTCATAGAACAAAGAGCGCGTTTGCGTGTGCCTGCATCGGCTAGCTGGATGGATGCAGAAATTAGCAGCGATACGATTATTTGCGCAGCCGGAAAAGGGTTCCGCTTGCGCCTTTCCGCGCAGAGAACAACTCACTCTGCGGGAAGCTTGCTTGGAGGGGAGAACTTTTGTCTAAGGCCCGAGTCTATGGAGACAAGCTGATTGGCTTGCGGGTGCCAGCCCCCTCTGAGCTTCATGAGGAGAGTGCATGCTAACCCAGGAAGATGATCAGCAACTGGTCGAACGAGTGCAGCGTGGTGACAAGCGTGCCTTCGATCTGTTGGTGTTGAAGTATCAGCACAAGATCCTTGGCTTGATCGTGCGTTTCGTGCACGACACTCACGAGGCTCAGGATGTCGCTCAGGAGGCCTTCGTAAAGGCGTACCGGGCGCTTGGAAACTTTCGCGGTGACAGCGCGTTCTATACATGGCTGTACCGCATCGCCATCAATACGGCGAAGAACTATCTGGTGTCCCGCGGTCGGCGGCCGCCAGATAGCGATGTGAGCAGCGATGACGCGGAATTCTACGACGGCGACCATGCCCTCAAGGATATCGAGTCACCTGAGCGGGCCATGCTGCGCGACGAGATCGAAGCCACCGTGCATCGAACCATTGCCCAGTTACCGGATGATTTGCGAACGGCACTGACTTTACGTGAATTTGAAGGTCTTAGTTATGAGGACATTGCCAGTGTCATGCAGTGTCCGGTCGGTACCGTGCGGTCGCGGATTTTCCGGGCGCGCGAAGCCATAGATAAGTCCCTGCAACCCCTGTTGCAGGAAGCTTGAGGCAGCGGCGACAGCCAAGAGAGGAACACCATGAGTCGTGAAACCCTGCAGCAATCGCTGTCCGCGGTGATGGATAACGAAGCGGATGAATTGGAACTTCGGCGTGTGCTCGCCGCCAGTGAGGACGGCGAGCTGCGCGGTACCTGGGCGCGTTATCAGGTAGCGCGTGCCGCCATGCACAAGGAATTGCTGGTTCCGCAATTGGACATCGCCGCAGCCGTGTCTGCCGCTCTGGCCGATGAAGCCGTGCCGGTGCGCAAGTCGTCCCTGTGGCGCAACGTGGGCCGTGTCGCAGTTGCGGCTTCGGTGACCGTCGCTGTGTTGGCAGGCGTACGTCTGTACAATCAGGACGAGTTGACTGGCGGCCAGGTGGCTCAGCAGAGTGCTGCGCCTGCGCTGGTTCAGCCGCAAGTGCAAGGCCCTGCGCTGCTGGCCGGTTACACCACCGAGGAGCCTGTGGTCGAGGCCAGCGAGATGGGCTCTGCTAGCTGGCATGAACAGCGTCTGCCGTCCTACCTGCGTCAGCATGCGCAACAAGCGGCAATGGGCGCGGGTGAAACCGCACTGCCCTATGCACGCGCTGCCAGTCTGGAAAATCGCTAACCGCTAAGGAATCACATGCGCGCGATCCCTCTTTACCTGCTCAGTGGCCTGTTGGCTCTGCCGGTGCAGGCTTCCGAGGTACAAGACTGGCTCAAGCGCCTCACCGAGGTGGAGCAGCAAAGCTTTCAAGGCACTTTCGTCTATGAACGCAATGGTAGCTTCTCCACCCATCGGGTCTGGCATCGGGCAGAGCCTGGGGGCTCGGTTCGCGAGCATCTGGTGCAGCTCGATGGGCCGGTGCAGGAAGTTTACAAGGTCGATGGTCAGATCCAGTGCATGAGTGGTGGCCTGGCTGATCAGGTCAGTGATGGCCAGGCCTGGCCGGCGCGTGATCTGCAGGCGACGTCACTCGGTGAGTGGTATGACATGCGCGTGGTAGGTGACTCGCGCGTGGCCGGGCGCAAGGCCGTGGTCTTGCTGTTGACGCCAAAGGATCAGTACCGCTATGGCTTCGAGCTGCATCTGGATCGTGAAACGGGCCTGCCACTGAAGTCCTTGCTGCTCAGCGAGAAGGGGCAGTTGCTCGAACGTTTCCAGTTCACCGAACTGAGTACCGCCGCGCCCAGCGATGCCGCGCTGGCAGCCAGCGCCGACTGTCAGGCCGTGCGCCTCAAGACGGCAGATGCAATGGCCAGTGATGTTTGGCGTGCGGACTGGTTGCCGCCAGGTTTTGCCCTTACCTCGGCGCAGTTGCGCCACAGCGAGTTCTCCGATGCGCCAGTCGCTTACCTGATGTATGGCGATGGTCTGGCGCGCTTTTCCGTTTTCCTCGAGCCTCTGCAGGGCGCGGCTGCCGACGACGTTCGTAGCCAGCTCGGGCCAACCGTTGCCGTGTCGCGGCGCATGACCACCAACGAGGGTGATGTCATGGTCACCGTGGTTGGAGAGATTCCGTTGGGCACTGCCGAGCGCATTGCCCTGTCGATGCGTACTGGAGCGGGCGAACAGGCTGCGCGATGATCGAAGAGCAGGGGCGTGTGGTAGCGGTCGAGCCGGGCGTGGTCTGGGTTGAAACGCTGCGCAAGAGCACCTGCTCGGCTTGTTCGGCCAACGTAGCTTGCGGTCAGGGCTTGATGGAGCGCCTGGGCGTCGGTCGTCAGCGCGGTTACGTGCGCGCATTGTCTTCCCTCAATCTGGCCGTAGGCGACGCGGTAGTCATCGGCGTGCGCGAAGAGCTGCTGGTGCGCAGTTCACTGTTGGTCTATCTGTTGCCCCTGCTGGGGCTTTTGGCTGCTGCCGTGGCGGCCGAGCACCTTGGCTTCACCGAGCCCTGGGTGATCTTCTCTGGCCTTTGCGGCCTTTTCCTTTCCTGGCTGCTGGTGCGCTGGCGTGCGTGCCGCGTGGCCGATGATCCGCTTTTGCAACCTGTTGTACTACGCGCGTCGCTGGCCGCAGGTCCGTGATTCCTCGCGCGTATTTTCTTCTGCAGCTGGAGTCGTAGCCAATGAGAAATATCAAGTCCGTTGTGCCGTTGCTAATGGCCGCCTTGCTCTGGGGGCAGAGCCTGGTGGCGAATGCCGATCTGCCTGACTTCACGCCCCTGGTGGAGGAGGCCTCGCCGGCGGTGGTGAACATCAGTACGCGACAGAAGGTGCCCGAGCGCGCCATGGCAGGGCAGCCTGGCCTGCCCGATCTGGAAGGCCTGCCGCCGATGTTCCGTGAGTTCTTCGAGCGCAGCATTCCGCAGGCGCCACGCCGCCCGGAACGTCAGCGCGAAGCGCAGTCGCTGGGCTCGGGCTTCATCATCTCGCCCGATGGCTACATCATGACCAACAACCATGTGGTCGCCGATGCCGACGAGATCATCGTGCGTCTGTCCGACCGCAGCGAACTGGAAGCCAAGCTGGTGGGGGCCGATCCGCGCAGCGACGTGGCCCTGCTCAAGGTCGACGGCAAGAACCTGCCGACCGTACGCCTGGGCAAGTCGGAGGATCTCAAGGTCGGCGAGTGGGTGCTGGCCATCGGTTCGCCGTTCGGCTTCGATCACTCGGTGACTGCCGGTATCGTCAGTGCCAAGGGGCGCAGTCTGCCGAGCGACAGCTACGTGCCATTCATCCAGACCGACGTGGCGATCAACCCGGGTAACTCCGGTGGCCCGCTGTTCAATCTCGAGGGGGAAGTGGTCGGTATCAACTCGCAGATCTTCACTCGTTCCGGCGGTTTCATGGGTCTGTCCTTCGCCATTCCCATCGATGTGGCCATGCAGGTTGCCGATCAGCTCAAGGCTGGCGGCAAGGTGACCCGTGGCTGGCTGGGTGTGGTGATTCAGGAAGTGAACAAGGATCTGGCCGAATCCTTCGGCCTGGACAAGCCGGCCGGTGCCCTGGTCGCGCAGGTGATGGAAGGCGGCCCGGCTGACAAGGGTGGCCTGCAGGTAGGTGACGTGATTCTGGCGCTCAATGGTGAGCCGATCATCATGTCGGCCGATCTGCCGCATCTGGTAGGCGGTCTCAAGCCGGGCGAGAAGGCCGTGCTCGACGTGGTGCGTGACGGTTCGCGCAAGAAGCTCGACGTCACCATCGGCACGCTGCCGGAAGAGGGGCAGGAGCTGACTGCCAGTGGTGAGGCGGTCGAGCGCAGCAACAACCGCCTGGGCGTCACCGTGGTCGAACTCACGGCCGAGCAGAAGAAGGGGCTGGATCTCAAGGGTGGCGTAGTGGTCAAGGAAGTGCTCGACGGCCCGGCCGCAATGATCGGTCTGCGTCCGGGGGATGTGATCACCCACCTAAACAATCAGGCCATCGACTCCACCAGCACCTTCAACAAGGTGGCTCAGGATCTGCCGAAGAACCGTTCGGTATCGATGCGCGTGTTGCGCCAGGGCCGTGCCAGCTTCATCACCTTCAAGCTGGCCGAGTAAGCCTGCACGCTGTTGTCGTTTCGCGCGTGGCTTGCGTCGAAACGGCAACAGCCCCCAGCAAGGGCGCTTTCGAGCGCCCTTTGCATGTCTGCCGGGCGGTGCGCCAAGCGTGACGCAGGCGTGAGGGATCGGGTACAATCCGCGGCTATTTTCGGCAAGCGTATTGCCTGTGCCCTCTTCGAGTGTTGATCTGTGAGTGACCTGAGTCATATCCGTAACTTTTCCATCATTGCCCACATCGACCACGGCAAGTCGACCCTGGCGGATCGTTTCATCCAGATCTGCGGCGGCCTGTCCGAGCGGGAAATGGAGGCCCAGGTGCTGGACTCCATGGATCTGGAGCGCGAGCGTGGCATCACCATCAAGGCGCACAGCGTCACCCTGCATTACAAGGCGCAGGACGGTAAGACCTACCAGCTGAATTTCATCGACACCCCCGGCCACGTCGACTTCACCTATGAAGTCAGTCGTTCCCTGGCGGCCTGCGAAGGCGCGCTGCTGGTGGTAGACGCCGGCCAGGGCGTCGAGGCGCAATCGGTCGCCAACTGCTATACCGCCATCGAGCAGGGCCTGGAGGTCATGCCGGTGCTGAACAAGATGGACCTGCCCCAGGCCGAGCCGGAGCGGGTCAAGGACGAGATCGAGCACATCATCGGCATCGACGCCACCGACGCCGTGCCCTGCAGCGCCAAGAGCGGCATGGGCGTGGAGGACGTGCTCGAGCAGCTAGTCAAGGTCATCCCGCCGCCCACCGGCGAGATCGAGGCACCGCTGCAGGCCCTGATCATCGACTCCTGGTTCGACAACTACCTGGGGGTGGTGTCGCTGGTGCGCGTGCGCCATGGCCGCATCAAGAAGGGCGACAAGGTGCTGGTCAAGTCCACCGGCAAGGTGCATCAGGTCGACAGCGTCGGCGTGTTCACCCCCAAGCACACCGCCACCGAAGACCTCAAGGCCGGTGAAGTGGGCTTCATCATCGCCGGCATCAAGGACATTCACGGCGCGCCGGTGGGCGACACCCTGACCCTGTCCAGCACCCCGGACGTGGACATGCTGCCCGGCTTCAAGCGGGTCAAGCCGCAGGTCTATGCCGGCCTGTTCCCGGTCAGCTCCGATGACTTCGAGGATTTCCGCGAGGCCCTGCAGAAGCTGACCCTCAACGACGCCGCGCTGCAGTACGAGCCGGAAAGTTCCGACGCCCTGGGCTTCGGCTTCCGCATCGGCTTCCTCGGCATGCTGCACATGGAGATCATCCAGGAGCGCCTGGAGCGCGAGTACGACCTGGATCTGATCACCACCGCGCCGACCGTGGTCTTCGAGGTGGAGCTCAAGAGCGGCGAGGTGGTCTATGTCGACAACCCGTCCAAGCTGCCGGATCTGGCCTCGATCGCCGACATGCGCGAGCCGATCGTGCGCGCCAATATCCTGGTGCCGCAGGAGCATCTGGGCAACGTCATCACCCTGTGCATCGAGAAGCGCGGTGTGCAGCGCGACATGCAGTTCACCGGCAATCAGGTACAGGTTTCCTACGATCTGCCGATGAATGAGGTGGTTCTGGACTTCTTCGATCGGCTGAAGTCGGTAAGCCGTGGTTATGCGTCGCTCGATTACAGCTTCGACCGTTTCGAGTCGGCTAATCTGATCAAGCTCGATGTGTTGATCAACGGCGAGAAGGTGGATGCCCTGGCACTGATCGTGCATCGCGACAAGGCGCACTACAAAGGCCGCGCCCTGACCGAGAAGATGAAGGAACTGATTCCCCGGCAGATGTTCGATGTCGCCATCCAGGCGGCCATCGGCGGCCAGATCGTGGCCCGTACCACGGTCAAGGCGCTGCGCAAGAACGTATTGGCCAAGTGCTACGGTGGTGACGTCAGCCGTAAGCGCAAGCTGCTGGAGAAGCAGAAGGCCGGTAAGAAACGTATGAAACAGGTGGGCAGTGTGGAGATTCCGCAGGAAGCCTTCCTTGCCGTACTGAAAGTGGATAGCTAAGGCTCTATGTCGATCAATTTCCCGCTTCTGTTGGTTATCGCCGTCGCCGTTTGCGGCTTTCTCGCGCTGATCGATCTGATCCTGCTGGCGCCTCGGCGCCGCTCGGCGATTGCAGCCTATCAGGGGCGTGTCGACGAGCCCGATGAGCGGGTGCTCGAACGCCTGAGCAAGGAGCCAGTGCTGGTCGAGTACGGCAAGTCCTTCTTCCCGGTGCTGGCCATCGTCCTGGTGCTGCGCTCGTTTCTGGTCGAACCGTTCCAGATTCCGTCCGGGTCGATGAAGCCGACCCTGGAAGTGGGCGATTTCATCCTGGTCAACAAGTTTGCCTACGGCATCCGCCTGCCGGTGCTCGATACCAAGGTGATCGAGGTCGGTGATCCGCAGCGTGGCGATGTCATGGTGTTCCGCTACCCCAGCGACCCGAGCATCAACTATATCAAGCGCGTGGTGGGCTTGCCGGGTGATCGCATCGAGTACACCCAGGGCAAGCGCCTGCTGATCAACGGTGAGCCGGTGGCGGAGAAATTGATCGGCGAGGAGCCGGGTAGCCTCGGCAGTGCGACCCTGTATCAGGAGCGCCTGGGTCAAGTGGAGCACGTCATCCGCAAGGAAATGACCCGCATGCGCCGCGAGCCAGGTGGCCAGTGGGTGGTGCCGGAGGGACACTATTTCATGATGGGCGACAACCGCGACAACTCCAACGACAGCCGTTTCTGGCGTGATCGCCATATTCCCAAGGAGCTGTGGGGCATGGTTCCGGACGACCATATCGTCGGCAAGGCCTTCGCCATCTGGATGAGCTGGCCGGAACCCAAGACCAGCCATCTGCCCAACTTCTCCCGCGTCGGCCTGATTCATTGAGCACGGGTGCGCTGTGGTGTGCAGCGCGCCAGGCTATAACTAGTGCTGCCGTAAAGGCTTTCCCATACAACGGAATCATCTGGGGACACATATGACTTTCGCGCGTTCGCAGCAGGGGCTTTCCATTCTCGGCTGGCTGGTGACTCTGGCCGTCGTTGCATTCTTCGCCAGCACCGCGTTCAAGGTGCTGCCGCATTACCTGGACTACATGTCCATGGAAAAGATCATCACCTCGGTGGAAACCGACAAGGCGGCTGACGTGCGTACCGTGGGGGATTTCTACAATCACCTGAGCAAGGGCATGCAGGTCAACAACATCCGCGACCTGAACCTGCGCGACGCCGTGAAGGTGACTCTGGAGAACAACGAGTTCCGGGTGCACCTGAAGTACGAGAAGCGTGAGCCGCTGATCGAGAACCTCGATCTGGTGGTCAATTTCGATAAAGAATTTCGTGTACGAATGCCGTGAGTCCTGATCTTTCCCGTCTCGAGCGCAAGCTCGGTTACAGCTTCAAGAACCAGGATCTTATGCTCCTGGCCCTGACCCATCGCAGCTTCGCCGGCCGCAACAACGAGCGGCTGGAATTTCTCGGTGATGCCATCCTCAACTTCGTCGCTGGCGAGGCGCTGTTCGAGCGCTTCGCCCAGGCCCGCGAAGGTCAGCTTTCGCGGCTGCGGGCGCGCTTGGTCAAGGGTGAGACCCTGGCCGTGCTGGCCCGTGGCTTCGAGCTGGGCGACTACCTACGGTTGGGTTCCGGCGAGCTGAAAAGCGGCGGCTTCCGCCGTGAGTCGATCCTCGCCGATGCCCTCGAGGCACTGATCGGCGCCATCTACCTGGACGCCGGTATGGACGCGGCGCGCGAGCGCGTGCTGGCCTGGCTGAGCAGCGAGCTCGATGGCCTGACCCTGGTGGACACCAACAAGGATCCCAAGACGCGCCTGCAGGAGTTCCTGCAGTCGCGCGCCTGCGAGCTGCCTCGTTACGAGGTGGTGGATATTCAGGGCGAGCCGCACTGCCGCACCTTCATGGTCGAGTGTCAGGTATCGCTGCTCAATGAAAAGACCCTGGGCCAGGGCGGCAGCCGGCGTATCGCCGAGCAGGTCGCTGCGGCCGCGGCGCTGATCGCTCTCGGGGTGGAGAATGGCAATGACTGATGCACCTGTGACCCGCTGCGGCTACGTCGCCATCGTCGGCCGGCCCAACGTGGGCAAGTCGACGCTGCTCAACCACATCCTCGGGCAAAAGCTGGCGATCACCTCGCGCAAGCCGCAGACCACCCGTCACAACATGCTCGGGATCAAGACCGAGGGGGATGTTCAAGCCGTCTACGTCGACACCCCCGGTTTGCACAAGAACAACGACAAGGCGCTCAACCGCTACATGAACCGCAGCGCGTCCACCGCGTTGAAGGACGTCGACGTGGTGGTGTTCGTGGTCGACCGCATGCGCTGGACCGACGAGGATCAACTGGTGCTGGAGAAGGTGCAGCACGTCAAATGCCCGATCCTCCTGGCAGTGAACAAGGCTGATCGCCTGGAAGACAAGAGCGAGCTGCTGCCGCACCTGAACTGGCTGGCCGAGCAACTGCCGCAGGCCGAGATCGTGCCGATCTCCGCGCTGCAGGGGCAGAACCTCGACACCCTGGAGAAGCTGGTGGGCGAGCGCCTGCCGGAGTCCGAGCATTTCTATCCGGAAGACCAGATCACCGACCGCTCCAGCCGCTTCCTGGCGGCCGAGCTGATCCGCGAGAAGATCATGCGCCAGCTCGGTGCCGAGCTGCCGTACCAGATCACCGTGGAGATCGAGGAGTTCAAGCAGGACGGCCCGATCCTGCATATCCACGGGCTGATTCTGGTGGAGCGCGACGGGCAGAAGAAAATCATCATCGGCGACAAGGGCGAGCGCATCAAACGTATCGGCCAGGAAGCACGCAAGGACATGGAGACCCTGTTCGACTCCAAGGTGATGCTCAACCTCTGGGTCAAGGTCAAGGGCGGCTGGTCCGACGACGAACGCGCCCTACGTTCGCTGGGTTACCTGGATTGAGCCGCAAGCTGCAGGCCACAAGCTGCAAGCCCGCTCTTGCTTGAGGCTTGCAACGTGCAGCTTGCCGCTTATGTCTTGCATAGCCGCCCCTACAAGGAAAGCAGCGCCCTGGTGGACTTCTTCACCGCTCAGGGGCGGGTACGGGCGGTACTGCGTGCCGCGCGCGGCAAGGTGGGCAGCATCGCCCGGCCATTCGCGCCGCTGGAACTGGAGCTGCGCGGGCGTGGCGAGCTGAAGACCGTTGGCCGTCTGGAAAGCACCGGCATCCCGTTGCTGCTGAGCGGCGAGGCGCTGTTTTCCGGCCTCTACCTCAATGAGCTGCTGATCCGCCTGCTGCCGGCCGAAGATCCGCACCCTGTGATGCTCGAACATTACGCCCTGACCCTGCAGGCGCTGGCCGCCGGGCGGCCGCTGGAGCCCTTGCTGCGTGCGTTTGAATGGCGCTTGCTGGATGACTTGGGCTATGGTTTCGCCCTGGATCGCGACCAGCACGATCAGCCCATCGATCCCGCCGGCCTGTATCGCTGGCAGCAGGATCTCGGCCTGGTGCCGGTGTTGCAATTGCAGCCTGGAGTATTCCAAGGGCGCGAGCTGCTGGCCATGGCCGAGGCCGACTGGCAGACGCCAGGCGCCCTGGCCGCCGCCAAGCGCCTGATGCGCCAGGCGCTGGCCCCCCATCTTGGTGGCAGACCGCTGGTCAGCCGCGAACTTTTCATGACGCTCAAGGAGCCCAAGCGTGACTGAGGCCAATCGTATTCTGCTAGGTGTCAACATCGATCACGTTGCCACCTTGCGCCAGGCGCGTGGCACGCGCTACCCCGATCCGGTCAAGGCTGCGCTGGACGCCGAAGAGGCGGGGGCCGACGGCATCACCGTGCACCTGCGCGAAGACCGCCGGCACATTCAGGATCGCGACGTGCGGGTGCTGGCCGACGTGTTGCAGACGCGAATGAACTTCGAGATGGGCGTCACCGATTTCATGCTCGGTTTCGCCGAGCAGATTCGCCCGGCACATGTCTGCCTGGTGCCGGAAACCCGCCAGGAGCTGACCACCGAAGGCGGCCTGGACGTGGCCGGGCAGGAGGCGCGCATCGCCGCCGCCGTGGAGCGCCTGTCGCTGGCGGGGTGCGAGGTGTCGCTGTTCATCGACGCCGAGGAACGGCAGATCGAGGCGGCCATGCGCGTCGGCGCGCCGGCCATCGAGCTGCACACCGGGCGCTACGCCGATGCCCACACGGCAGAGGAGGCGGCCCAGGAGCTGGCGCGCATCCGCGATGGCGTCATCTGCGGCTTGAACCATGGCCTGATCGTCAACGCCGGCCATGGCCTGCACTATCACAATGTCGAGGCTGTGGCGGCGATCATGGGCATCAATGAGCTGAACATCGGCCACGCGCTGGTCTCCCATGCCCTGTTCGTCGGCTTCAAGCAGGCGGTGGCGGAGATGAAAGCGCTGATCGTCGCGGCGGCCAATCGCGGCTGAACGCAGGAAGGGGAGGGGCGTTATGCCGTCGCTCGGTGCCCTGTCGGGCGGCCTCTCGTAGGGTGCGCCGTGCGCACCGGGCAGATTCCGCGGTATTTACCGGCGCGCACAGGGCACCCTACTCAGCCTTGCGCGAACGCCTGAACCATCTGTCTGGCGAGTGCCTCGATAGCCTCGTTGAGCTGGTGACCGCGAATCAGCTTGATATGGTACTCACCCAGCGGTGGCAAACCCTGTTCCGTACCGAGTCGGCGTAGCGGCGGTTTGACCAGGTTGCGCGGGAAGGGGGCGATGGCCAGGTCGGCGGTCATCGCTGCCTCCTGGCCGGCGCACTGCTCGCAGGAATAGGCAATTCGGTAGCTCAGACCCTGGCGATCCAGCGCGTCGAGCGCCATTCGCCGCCAGGGACAACCCGGGTTGGCCAGCGCCAACGGCAAAGGCGAGCGCTGCAGTGCCAGGCCGCCGTCACGCCCCGCCCAGACCAGTTCCTCGGAATAGATGACTTCGCCGCGCGAGTCGTCCAGGCCATCGCAGCCGGCGTTGATCAGGGTCAGATCCAGCTCGCCGGCATCCAGCTTCGCCACCAGATCCACGCTGCGCCCGACGTTGACCTCCACCTCTACCGCGGGGTGGCTGTGGGCGAACAGGGTCAATACGCCGGGCAGCACGCGGTCGCCGATATCGTTCGGCGTGCCGAAGCGCACGCGGCCGCTCAAGGTCGGCGTCAGAAAGCGCGCGACGGCCTCCTCGTTGAGCTTGAGCAGGCGCCTGGCGTAGCCCAGCAGCAGTTCGCCCTCGGCAGTCAGTTGCACGCGCCTGGCTTCGCGGGTGAACAGACGCTGGCCGAGGGTTTCCTCCAGACGCTTGATCTGCAGGCTGACGGCTGCCGTGCTGCGAAACACCTGGGCGGCGGTGCGGGTGAAGCTGCCGCTGTCGGCGATGGCGACAAAGGTGCGCAGTACATCGCTTTCCAGCAGCGGCAGGGGCGTGGGTGCTATAGCATTCATGAAGTTAAATTTTTCTTAATCATTGGTTTTAAATTTGTCGTTTGTTTAAACGATAGGCGCGTTTCATCCTCATCGCAAGCCCGGCACGAGCCGGCAGCGACAGGAGGAAAGGTGATGAAAGGTTCTAATCGTTGCGACAAGCCCCGTCCGCCCATGCCCGAGTTCTACATGCCCGCCATGTGGCCGCTGGATCTGCAGAATGCCATCGTCGACTGGGTTGGCGCCTGGTTCTGGCGTCGGCGTATGCGCCGTCTGTTGGCGCAGGACATTGAGGGGCGGATTCGCCTGGGCAGTGCCCGTGGCGTGGTAGAGCAGGGCGCTGGCGAGCCGCTGCGGTTGATCGCCCAGCGGCGGGCACGGTGGTTACGCGGCAAATATTGAGGCCGAGTGCGTAGGGCGTAGCGGGTAGCGATCCGTTTGCGAAGCAGTACGCCGTTGGAGTGTTGGGCGTTGGTTGTGGTGCCGAACCCGGCATGGCCCGGCAGATTGTTCGCTGGCGCTACGAGCGGCCGGCGTCCCGGTTCGCCCTACGAGCTTCGCCCTACGGCTTGCGTGCGATCAGTACGGCGCGGGTCGGCGCCGGCAGGCCTTCGACGGTGCGGCTGTGGTCGGCTGGGTCGAGGAATTCGGGCAGCGACTGGAAGCGCATCCACTCGGTGGCGCGCTGTTCTTCCACCGAGGTGGTGCTGACGTCGACGCAGCGCACGTCCTCGAAGCCGGCGCGGCGCAGCCAGCGCTCCAGCGCCGGCACCGAGGGCAGGAACCAGACGTTGCGCATCTGCGCGTAGCGATCCTCGGGCACCAGTACCTGTTCGGCATCGCCTTCCACTACCAGGGTTTCCAGCACCAGTTTGCCGCCTTTGACCAGGGCGTCCTTGAGGTCGAGCAGGTGGTCGATGGGCGAGCGGCGGTGGTACAGCACGCCCATGGAGAACACCGTGTCGAAGCCCTGCAGCTTGGCTGGCAGTTCCTCGAAGGCCAACGGCAGGTGCCAGACCGGTTGATCCGCCAGGTAGCGCTTCATCGCCAGGAACTGGCAGAGGAACAGCCAGTTGGGGTCGATACCGACCACGCTGTCGGCGCCTGCACCGAGCATGCGCCACATGTAGTAGCCGTTGCCGCAGCCGACATCGAGGATGCGCTTACCGGCCAGCTCCAGATGCGGGGCGACGCGCTGCCATTTCCAGTCCGAGCGCCATTCGGTGTCGACATGCACGCCGAACAGCTCGAACGGCCCCTTGCGCCAGGGAATCAAGCCCTGCAGGGCGGTCTTCAACTGGACACGTGTGGTCTCGTCGCAGGCACCGCCAAAGGCAAAGCGCTGGGCCAGTTCCACTTCGCTCACCGGCAGTGGCGGCAGCGCCTGCACTGCGCCGTACCAGCGCGCCAGGTCGCCGTGGCCGATGGCCAGTTTGGCGTCGAGCTGGCCGGGCAGATCGGCTGCCCACTCCTGCAGCGGAGTGCCAGCCAGTTGCGCCTGCAGGGCGTCGAGATCCAGGTCGCGCATCATGGCAGGGCCACCAGCGAGGCGAAGTTCAGGCACTGGAACCAGGGCAGCACCTTGCTGAAACCGGCAGCCAATAGCCGTTCGCGATGCTGCTCGAGGCTGTCGGGCAGCATCACCTTCTCGATGGCGCTGCGCTTCTGGGCGATTTCCAGTTCGCTGTAGCCGTTGGCGCGCTTGAAGGCCAGGTGCAGCTCGGTGAGCAGCTCGTGCTCGGCGGCGTCCTCGAAGCGCAGTTTTTCCGAGAGGATCAGCGCGCCGCCCGGTAACAGGGCTTGGCGGATACGCGTGAGCAGTTCCAGACGGCGCTCTGGCGGGATGAATTGCAGGGTGAAGTTCAGTGTCACCAGCGAGGCGGGCTGCAACTCGAGGGCGAGAATGTCGGCCTCGATCACCTGCACCGGCAGCAGCTCCTGGAACATGGCGTCCTGCGCGTGCAGGTACTCGCGGCAGCGTTTGACCATGGCCGGCGAGTTGTCCACTGCGATCACCTGACAGCCATCGGCGCGCACATGGCGGCGCAGGGCCTGGGTCACCGCACCGAGCGAGGCGCCGAGGTCATACAGCCGGGTGTGTGGCTGGGCGAACTGGCCGGCGAGCACGCCGATGTTCTCGACTATGGTGGGGTAGCCGGGCACCGAGCGCTTGATCATGTCGGGGAAGACCCGCACCACATCCTCGTTGAAGACGAAATCGGGCACTTCGGCCAGGGGCTGGGCGAACAGGCGGTCGGGTTCTTGGCTCACGGCAATGACAACGGGTAGCGGAAAAGGCCGGCATTTTAGCAAAAAGACGGCCGCAAGCCCCAGGCTACAAGCTGCAAGTGCAGGGCAATCCTTTTACCTTCACCGCGGATGGCACGCTTCTGTAGGCGCGGATTTATCCGCGATATTCGCTATGAATTCGCTCCCACAGGTTTATGCGATTGCAAGTGGAAACCTTCGCCGCCTGTCTCAGGCGTTCTGACGCTCGAAGGCCGAGGCCGTGATGCCCCACTGGCCGAGCCAGTAGGTGAGGATGATGGCGTAGGGGGCGGCGTCGAAGCTGACGACGAAGCGGTCGATGCCGATGAGGCTGTCGGACAGCACGAACAGCGCCGCGCCGCCCGCAGCGAGCCAGGTGGAGCGCGGTTGCAGGTCAGGGTGGCCGAGGCGGGCCAGGGCGCGCCAGAGCATCAGGCAGATCGCCGTGGCATAGCAGGCCACCGGAATCAGCAGTTCGCCCAGGCCGCTGCTGGCCAGCACGGTGAACATCGCGCCACCGGCAACCAGTGCCAGCAGCAGGGCAGGCAGAGCCGGACGACGACTGTCGGAGCAGTAGGCGCGCAGGTAGGCCAGATGAGCGAGGAGAAAGGCACCGAGGCCGAACACGAACAGATCGCCAGGCCAGTCCAGCAGGATGTCGCCCACCAGGGAAAACAGCAGGCCAATGCTGATCCAGCGCCGGTAGGTGCTAGCTGGCGCCTGGCGTAGCCAGAGCAGCAGGACGATTACCGGAATGCCCTTGGACAGCAGGCTCAGTTGTGCATCGCCGCTGATTCGGCCGTAGAGAAAGACCGCAGCACCCGCCAGACCGAGCAGCAACCAACGCATGACAAGACCCCTTCGTTATTAGAATGGCGCAACTATGGCCAGTGGCCGTGCGGTTGCCAATGCGAGGGGCGCCAAAGCGAGTGGCGTATCGTGCCGCCGCGCGGTGGGTGAGCTGCACCCACCGCGTTCAGCGTCAGCCGGCGACCAGTACGCGAATCGCTTCCAGGCGCAAGGCGGCCTTGTCGAACATGGCCAGGCCTTGTTCGCGCTGCTCGCGTAATGCGGCGATCTCGCTGTCACGCACGCTGGGATTGACCGCTTGCAGGGCGACCATACGCGCCAGTTCTTCATCCAGCTCAGCGCTCAGGCGGCGCTTGGCTTCAGTGACACGCTCGACGTGGCGCGGCATGATCTTCGCCTCGGCGGCAGCGATCTGCTTGCTCAGCACGTCGCGCTGCGCCTGGATGAACTTGTTGGCGCTGGCGCGCGGCACGCTTTCCAACTGGTCGTTGAGCGTCTCGAAGCCGACTTTTGCCGCCAGGTCGTTGCCGTTGGCATCGAGCAGGCAGCGCAGCGCGGCTGGCGGCAGGAAGCGACCCAGTTGCAGCTTGCGTGGCGCTACCACTTCGCTGACGTAGAGCAGCTCCAGCAGCACGGTGCCGGGCTTGAGCGCCTTGTTCTTGATCAGCGCCACGGCGGTGTTGCCCATCGAGCCGGACAGCACCAGATCCATGCCGCCCTGCACCATAGGGTGTTCCCAGGTGATGAACTGCATGTCCTCGCGGGCCAGGGCCTGTTCGCGGTCGTAGGTGATGGTCACCGCCTCGTCGTCGCCCAGCGGGAAGCTGGCGTCCAGCATCTTCTCGCTGGGGCGCAGGATCAGGGCGTTGTCGGAGTGGTCTTCGCTGTCGATGCCGAAGGCGTTGAACAGCTCTTCCATATAGATCGGCAGGGTGTACTGGTCGTCCTGTTCGAGGATGGCCTCCACCAGTGCCTCGCCTTCACCGGCGCCGCCGGAGTTCAGCTCCAGCAGGCGGTCACGACCGTTATGCAGTTCGCCTTCCAGGCGCACACGCTCGGCGCGGGCTTCGTCGATCAGGGCCTGCCATTGGTCGCCGCCGGCGCCTTCGAGCAGTGGCAGCAGGCGCGGGCCGAACTGGTGCTGCAGGGCGTTGCCGGTGGGGCAGGTGGCGAGGAAGGCGTTCAGGGCCTGGTGATACCACTGGAACAGGCGCTCTTGCGGGCTGGTTTCCAGGTACGGCACGTGCAACTGGATCTTGTGCTTCTGGCCGATGCGGTCGAGGCGGCCGATGCGTTGTTCGAGCAGATCCGGGTGGGCCGGCAGGTCGAACAGCACCAGATGGTGAGCGAACTGGAAGTTGCGGCCCTCGGAGCCGATCTCCGAGCAGATCAGCACCTGCGCGCCGAATTCTTCGTCGGCGAAGTAGGCGGCGGCGCGGTCGCGTTCGAGAATGCTCATGCCTTCGTGGAACACCGTGGCCGGAATGCCGGAGCGCACGCGCAGGGCGTCTTCCAGATCCAGGGCGGTCTCGGCATGGGCGCAGATCACCAGCACCTTGAACTTCTTGAGCATCTTCAGGGTGTCAATCAGCCACTCGACACGCGGGTCGAAGCGCCACCAGCGCTGCTCTTCGTCCACCTCTTCCTGCGCCTGGTAGCTGACTTCCGGATACAGCTCGGCGTGCTCGCCGATGGGTAGCTCCAGGTATTCCACCGGGCAGGGCAGCGGGTAGGGGTGCAGTTCGCGCTCGGGGAAGCCCTGCACCGCCGCACGGGTGTTGCGGAACAGCAGGCGGCCGGTGCCATGGCGGTCGAGCAGCTCGCGCACCAGGCGCGCGCGGGCGTCTTCATCACCGGCGTCGATGGCGTCCAGTAGTTCGCGGCCCTCATCGCCGAGGAAGCCGCCGATGGCATCGCGTGCCTGGGCGCTGAGGCTGCCATGGTCGAGCAGCTCCTGCACTGCTTCGGCCACCGGGCGGTACTGGCTGCTTTCGGCGCGGAAGGCCTCGACATCGTGGAAGCGGTTGGGGTCGAGCAGGCGCAGGCGGGCGAAGTGGCTGTCCTGGCCGAGCTGTTCGGGCGTGGCGGTGAGCAGCAGCACGCCGGGGATGACCTCGGCCAGTTGCTCGACCAGCGCGTATTCGGCGCTGGCTTGTTCCGGGTGCCAGACCAGGTGGTGGGCTTCGTCCACTACCAAGAGATCCCAGCCGGCGGCGAACAGGGCGTCCTGGGCTTTCTCGTCGTCCTTCAGCCACTCCAGGGCGACCAGCGCCAGTTGGCAATCCTCGAAGGGGTTGCTGGCGTCGCTTTCCATGAAACGCTCGGCGTCGAACAGCGCCACGTCGAGGTTGAAGCGTCGGCGCATTTCCACCAGCCATTGGTGCTGCAGGTTTTCCGGCACCAGGATCAGTACCCGGCTGGCACGCCCGGAAAGCAGTTGGCGGTGGATCACCAGGCCGGCTTCGATGGTCTTGCCCAGGCCCACTTCGTCGGCCAGCAGTACGCGCGGGGCGATACGGTCGGCCACGCTGCGGGCGATGTGCAACTGGTGCGCGATGGGTTGCGCGCGCGCTCCGCCCAGGCCCCAGAGCGAGGATTGCAGCAGGCGGCTGTTGTGCTCCAGGCTGTGATAACGCAGGGCGAACCAGGCCAGCGGGTCGATCTGTCCGGCGAACAGGCGGTCGCTGGCCAGGCGGAACTGGATGAAGTTCGATAGTTGGGTTTCCGGCATGCTGACCGGCTTATGCTGGGCATCGAGGCCGTGGTAGACCAGCAGACCGTCGACATCCTCCACCTCCTGCACGGCGAGCTTCCAGCCCTCGAAGTGGGTGATCTCGTCGCCGGGGGCGAAGCGCACGCGGGTCAGCGGCGCGTTGCGGGTAGCGTACTGACGCGTTTCGCCGGTGGCCGGGTAGAGCACGGTGAGCAGACGGCCGTCCTCGGTGAGGATGGTTCCAAGCCCCAATTCCGCCTCGCTGTCACTGATCCAGCGTTGCCCCGGTTGATACTGCGCCATGCCTGTCTCCCGCGTGAAAAAGCCGGCTATGGTAACGGATGCCGCGCCAAGGCCAAAGCGGCTATGGCACTATCGGTGGGCTGATCGGTCGAATTTTCCGTGAGCGCCGGTTAAAGTCGCGCCCGGCGGGGCCGACAGCCTGATCAGAGGAGGTGCTGCAACGTGCTACCGCCTATTCCCCATGCCCTGGTGCCGGTCACTGCCACGCAGGACGTGGTCAAGCCCAGGCCCGAGATTCCGCCAGTGACGCCAGCCGAGCCGGGTGCGCAGGAGAACGCCCTGACCCTGGACAAACGCCACCCGCAGGAAACCGAGGAGTTGCTGCGCGAAGAGCAGCGGCGCAGGCAGCGGCGCGGCTACAGCGCCGAGCAACTGGCCGAGGCGGAGCCGGAGGAGGTCGAGCAGGCGCTTGGCGATCTGCCCAGGCAAGGGCTGTGGGTGGACGTGGAGGTCTGAGCGATTTCCATTGCGTGCTTTCTGAACAGGTTTTCGACGTGTTGTTCGACGATATCCTTCCGCCGCTGGCCGATGCCGAGCTGGATTATCTGCCCGGCTGGGTCGATGCCGCGTTGGCCGATTCCTGGCTCGACACTCTGGTCGAACAGACGCCCTGGCAGCAGCCGGAGCTGTTCATCCATGGCCGCTATCACCGCGTGCCACGGCTGACGGCCTGGTACGGCGAGCCCGAGGCGCGCTATCGCTATTCGGGCATTATCCATCAACCCTTGCCCTGGACGCCCTTGCTGGCCGAGATTCGCCAGCGTGTCGAGCGTGAAGTGGGGCAACGACTCAACGCCGTGCTGCTCAACTACTATCGCGATGGCCAGGACTCCATGGGCTGGCACAGCGATGCCGAGGCCGAACTGGGCCGCAACCCGGTGATCGTTTCGCTGAACCTGGGCGGCAGCCGGCGCTTCGACCTGCGCCGGGTGGGCAGCACACGTATCGAACATTCGCTGACCTTGACTCACGGCTCGCTACTGGTCATGCGCGGGCCGACCCAGCATCATTGGCAGCATCAAGTGGCAAAGACGCGCCAAGCCTGTGCGCCACGCCTGAATCTGACCTTTCGCCTGATCCGGTTTCCGCTATGAGCCATGACGACAAGCTGATCGACTTCGCCGCTGAGCGCGACAAGCGCATTCACGACCTCAACGACAAGCGCCTCAACGAAATGCGCCAGGTATTCGAGCAGGTATTGCCGCTGGGCAAGGGCAAGAAAAAGCCCAAGGGCAAGCCCAAGAAGCGTTGAAAGTCCACACGTGTTCCCTTCCTGACGCGGCATCCGCCGCGTTCGCCTTCGCCCCCCCCCCTCATTTCTTGACCTGGATCAGTATCGTACGCGCCTTGCGAGCAGGGGCCGGGTGAGCATTGATCCAGATCAATTTCCGTGGCGCCAGCGCTGTTAACGTGAAGCCATCCCAGACAGACAGGCACAACAGGAGGCAGCCATGTTCGTCGATACAGTGGTTCTCGCCGGAGTCGGCACCGTTCTTCTGATGGTCGCGTTCTTCGGGGGCGTTGGTTATTTCATCTGGAAGGATGCGCACAAGCGCAAGCAGAGCTGATCCTTCCAGTTCACTGGGCACGCAAGGCAATTTGGGCGACTTCGGTCGCCCTTTTTTTTGGCTTTTTTGCCGGCGGATGGGGGATTCGGGCTTGAAATCGGACTGGCAAGTTTGTGTGTTGGCTTACTGGTGTTCTGAACGCCGCTGCGGCGTGTGCAGAAACTCCCTGTTTCGCCCCCTCGGGCGACTCACTTTTCTTTGAAATCGGATTGCCGCCCAGCGCAAAGAAAAGTAAGCAAAAGAAACGCACCCCCGCCATCCGGAACTAGGCGTCCCCGTCATGCTTCGCTCGACTTCCCTCACTCCGGCACTGCTCCGGGGGCGGCGTAATGGGCCATCCCTGGCCCATTACGCGGGGCCGCCATCGGTATCTCGCGGCATCCATGCCGCTCGCCCCCTGCGCAATGCCTACGTTCGGCCTCCTGAAGGGGGCATTCGCACGCCTGAACGAGTGGGCATTCCATAGGTTGCTCGGCGTGCTCTAGTGATTGTGAAGCCGCGGTTGGGTCGTCGAGTTAAACCAAAACTTTCATTCGCGCAGTTTCATGCGCTTGGATCGCTTGCCGGCTTGCAGCCGGCATTCAGGTCAGCCCTAAGGCTGACCCATGTTCAAGCACTCCGTGCTACTTCTGGGTTACCGCAGGCTCAGGCGCGTGCAGAGCCCGCCCAGGAGGGCGAACGAAATCGTCGTGGAAGAGGTTGAGCGGCATGGATGCCGCGAGAGCCGCGATGGGCCAGGGATGGCCCTTCGCGGCGGGCCTCTGGAACGGCGATGGAGTGAGCGAACCCTCGCGCAGCCAGGGCCGGATGACCGGGCGGAGGGTTTTGGTTACTTTTGCCCTACAAAAGTGACTCGCCCGGGAGGGCGAAACCAGAGACATCAACAAAAACGCGGCAATTCGGAACAGACACAAGAACAACCAACACACAAACTTGCCAGTCCGGTGTCAGCAAGCAGTTCTGGTTCATGTTCCAAATAAAAAACAAACCGATGATCCCAGACGACTGAACGCTGTCTCCACAAGATCAGCACTGGACGAAAATTAGATAGCAGGCTAATAATTGTCGCGTTTGGCCGTTCGCCCGTGCCAATGTCTATGCTGCTTCTGTCCTGACCCCACAGCCCAAGCCCATGCGTGAAGCCCTATCGGCCTTCTTTGCACCCAGCGTGCAGGCCCTACAGTTCGCCATCAAGACCCTGCTGGCCGGCGGCCTGGCCTTGTGGTGCGCGTTCCGTTTTGGTCTGGAGCAGCCGCAGTGGGCCTTGATGACGGCCTTCATCGTTGCCCAGCCGCTGTCCGGTATGGTGGTGCAGAAGGGCCTGGCGCGGCTGCTCGGCACCCTGATCGGGGCGAGCATGTCGGTGTTGATGATGGCTCTGTTCGCCCAGGCGCCCTGGTTGTTCCTGTTGGCCGTGGCGCTGTGGATGGGCCTGTGCACGGCAGCGTCGACCATGCTGCGCAGTGCCTGGAGCTACGCCTTCGTGCTGGCTGGTTACACGGTGGCGATCATCGGTCTGCCGGCCATCAGCCATCCGTTGACGGTATTCGACCAGGCCGTCGCGCGCGGCACCGAAATCGCCCTGGGCATCCTCTGCGCCACGGTGGTCAGTGCCGTGCTCTGGCCGCAGCGTGTGGAGCGGCAACTGGCCCAGCAGGCGCGCAGCCTGTGGCAGGCCGGGGTCGGGGCGGCGAGCCAGGCGCTGGCGGGCGAGGCCATGGCGCGCCAGGGGCTGCTGGATGTACTGGGGCGCATGGTGGCGGTGGATGCCCAGCGCGAACATGCCTGGTTCGAGGGCCAGCGCGGCCGTCAGCGCGCCGCCGCCTTGCGCCTGCTCAGTCGTGACCTGCTCGGCCTGCTGCGCCTGGCACGTGGCGTCGGGCGGCAGTGGCGGCAGCTCGACGGGGCCGAGAGTCTGCTGCTCGCACCCTGGATGCAGCGTGTGCGCGACTGCCTGGCCGAGGCGCCGGGCCAGTGCTGCGCCACGTTGGCGCAGCAGATGCGCGAAGTGGCCGAGGACGAGGGGCTGAGCGCGGCGCAGAGGCGTTGTCTGGAACGCCTCGCGCTGCTCGTGCTGCGCCTGGAAACCGCCGCAGGCTCGCTGCTGGCGGTGGAGCAGGGCGAGGTGCGTGGCAGCCTGCCGCCAGCCCTGTCCTGGCACAGCGACTGGCAGAGCGCGCTGCTCTACGGTAGCCGTAGCGCACTGGCCTTCCTGGCGCTGGCGGTGTTCTGGATGGCCACCGCCTGGCCTGCCGCCAGCGGCGCGATGCTGCTGGCCAGCGTGGTCTGCAGCCTGTTCGCCAGTCGCGAGAATGCGGCGCAGATCGGCTTGCTGTTCCTACGCGGCATCTTCTATGCGCTGCCGGTGGCCTTCTTCGTCGGGCAGATTCTGCTGCCCCAGCTCAATGGCTTCGTCATGCTCTGCCTGGCTCTCGGCGTGCCGCTGTTCTTTGGCGCGCTGGGTATGGCCAAGCCGGCGCTGGGAGCGACGGCAACCTCCTTCTGCCTGCATTTCATCGTGCTTTGCGCTCCACAGAACGACATGAACTACGACCTGGCTTTCTTCTTCAACGAAGCCCAGGCCATGCTTATCGGCGTCGCTTGCGCGGTGCTGGCTTTCAACCTGATCGGCCTGCGCAGCCCGCGCTGGCATGGCCGTCGCCTGTTGCAGGCAACCTTGCGCGATCTGGCGCGTCTGACCCGACAGCCACTGCTCGGTGCCGAAAGCTGGTTCGGTGGGCGCATGGCCGATCGCCTGATGTTGCTGGCGCGCCATTACCCGGCGTTACCCAGCCAGACGCGCAGCCGTTGGGATGATGGCATTGCCGGCCTGGACCTGGGTGACGAACTGCTGCACCTGCGGGCCTGTCTGGCCGCCGGGGATCGCTCCCTGGGGCAAGCCGAGGAGCGCTTTCTCAATGAGTTGCGCCGGCAACTGCTGCAGGGACCGGCGGCGCAGCGCGAAGAGGGGCTCGATATCCCAACTGAGGCGCTGCTGCAGGCTCTGCGGGCGGCGCCGTCGAGCATCGACCGGCGTCTGGCCGAAGCGGCGCTGCTGCAATTGCAGGCCGGTTGGCGGCGCTGGTGTCAATTACAGGAGAAGGTCGATGGGCTTGCGTGAATGGGTCTTGGGTGGTGTGTTGCTCAGCCCGCTGCTGCTGTATGCACTGTTGGCGCTGTTGTTGACCGGCTTGCTGCGCCTGGGGCTGCAGCGTGTCGGGGTGGCCCGTTGGATCTGGCATGAGGCGCTGTTCGACTGCGCCTTGTACGTCTGCGTATTGGCGGCCGTGGTGGCCGTGCTTGGACATTGAGCGAGGAGAAAGGCATGCGTTCCGTCCTGCGTGTCGGCATTACCTTGAGCCTGGTGGTCGTGGCGATTCTCGCCGGTACCTGGCTGTGGCAGTACTACCTGTATTCACCCTGGACGCGCGATGCCCGCATCCGTGCCGATGTGGTCACCATTGCCCCTGATCTGTCCGGCTGGGTGCGTGAGCTGAAGGTGCATGACAACCAGCAGGTGGCGGCTGGGGAACTGTTGATGAGCCTGGATCGTGAACGCTATCAGGCCGCCCTGGAGCAGGCCCGGGCCGTGGCTGAGACGCGGCGTCAACAACTGCGACTGCGTGAGCACGAAGCGGTGCGGCGTGATCGCCTGGGGCCGCAGGCGATCAGCGCCGAGCTGCGTGAAAACGCTCAGATCAACGCCGAGATCGCCCGTGGTCAATATCAGCAGGCACAGGCCGCGGTGAAGCTGGCCGAGCTGGACGTGCAGCGCAGCGAGGTGCGTGCGCCGCGTGCCGGCCAGGTGACCAATCTGCAACTGGCCGAAGGCAACTACGTGCGCGCAGGCGAGCCGGTGCTGGCCCTGGTGGACGAGGCCTCGTTCTACGTGCAGGCCTATTTCGAGGAAACCAAGCTGCCGCGCATCCGCGTTGGGGCACCGGTGGAGGTCTGGCTGATGGGCGGCGATCAGCCCCTACGCGGCACGGTGGACAGCATCAGCCGTGGCATCACCGACCGCAATTCCAGCCCGGACGGCCAATTGCTGGCCAATGTCGAGCCGACCTTCAACTGGGTGCGCCTGGCGCAGCGCATTCCGGTGCGCATCCGTTTCGATGCCTTGCCCGAGGACGTCCAGCTCAGTGCTGGGATGACCGCCAGCGTGCGCGTACGGCAGCAGTGAGGGTCTGATGTCGTCGAAGCGCGTGACGTGAGCGCGCGCATGACCGACACTATGGCCCCGCTGTTTCGTCCACTGTTTCAGGCCGGTTACGGTCCGGCCCCTGTCGAGAGGTCATGTCATGTCGTTCAAAGTTTTCGTCGACGGTCAGGAAGGCACCACCGGCCTGCGTCTGCTGGATTACCTGGCCGGTCGCCCGGACATCGAGCTGCTGCGCATCGACGAGGCCAAGCGCAAGGACAGCGCCGAGCGCGCACGCCTGCTCAATGCCGCCGACGTGGCCTTCCTCTGCCTGCCGGATGCCGCTTCGCGTGAGGCGGTGAGCCTGGTGAACAACCCCGACACCTGCATCATCGACGCCAGCACGGCCTTCCGTACCGACACTGGCTGGACCTATGGCCTGCCGGAGCTGGCTGCTGGCCAGCGCGAGGCGATCCGCGCCAGCAAGCGCATCGCCAACCCCGGTTGCCATGCCACGGCCTTCATCCTGCTGGTGCGTCCGTTGGTGGATGCCGGCTTGCTGCCGAAGGATTACCCGCTCAGTGCCTTCTCCCTGACCGGCTACAGCGGTGGCGGCAAATCCATGATCGCCCAGTACGAAGCCGGCGGCGACGCCCGCCTGAAGAGCCCGCGCCCCTACGCCATGCCCCAGGCGCACAAGCACCTGCCGGAAATGCGCGTGCAGACCGGCATTGCCCAGGCCCCGGTGTTCAGCCCCATCGTCGGCGACTTCCTCAAGGGCCTGGCGGTGACCGTGCCGCTGCATCTGGATCGTCTGGCCCCCGGCACCACGCCGCAACAACTGCACGAGGCGCTGCAGCGCCACTATGCCGGCGAGCGCTTTATCCGCGTGATGCCGCTGGAAGGGGCCGAGAACCTGGATGAAGGCTTCTTCGACGTGCAGGGCTGCAACGACAGCAACCGGGCTGACCTGTTCGTCTTCGGCAATGCCGAGCGGGTGACCCTGGTGGCGCGCCTGGACAACCTCGGCAAGGGTGCTGCTGGCGCGGCCGTACAATGCATGAACGTGATCGTCGGCGCGGCCGAGGATACCGGGCTCAGCAGCGGTCTTTAAAACGGGGCTTGTTCTTCAAGCATTTTGATACTGGGCTGGCAAGTTTTTGTGTTGGCTTGTGTTGGAGTTCTGGACGCCGCCTTGGGTGTGTCCAGATATTCCGGGTTTCGCCCCCTCGGGCGACTCACTTTTCTTTGAACTCGGATTGCCGCCCAGCGCAAAGAAAAGTAAGCAAAAGAAACGCACCCCCGCCATTCGGAACTAGGCGTCCCCGTCATGCTTCGCTCGACTTCCCTCACTCCGGCACCGCTCTGGGGTCGGCTTACAAGGGCCATCCCTGGCCCTTTAAGCGGGGCCGCCATCGGTATCTCGCGGCATCCATGCCGCTCGCCCCTCTACGCAACGATTCCACTCACCCTCCTGAAGGGGACATTCGCGCGCCTGAACGAACCGAAATTCCATGGTGTGCCCGGCGTATTCTGGTAGCTGTGAAGTCGCGATGTGGCCGTCGAATTAAACCAATAGTTTCATTCGCCCGGATAGCTTGCCGGCTTTCAGCCGGCATTCAGGTCAGCCCTAAGGCTGACCCATGTTCAAGCACTCCACGCTAATTCTGGGTTACCTAGGGTTCAGGCGCGTGCAGAGCCCGCCCAGGAGGGCGAACGCAATCGTCGTGGAAGAGGTTGAGCGACATGGATGTCGCGAGAGCCGCGATGGGCCAGGGATGGCCCACCGTGGCGGGCCTCTGGAGCGACGATGGAGTGAGCGAACCCTCGCGTAGCGAGGGCCGGATGACCGGGCGGAGGGTTTTGGTTACTTTTGCCCTACAAAAGTGACTCGCCCGGGAGGGCGAAACCAAAACTTTCAACAAAAACGCGGCAATTCGGAACAAGCACCCGAACAAGCAACAAGCCAACACAAACTTGCCAGTCTGGTCTCAATACCGATTCCCCCAGCCCCTGCGAATAACCATAAAAACGCCGCGATTCCGAGAGGAGTCGCGGCGTTTTTTATGGTGCAGAGATATCCCCGCAACACTCACTGATCATCGAAATACCGCTCATGCCAGGCCACCAACGGCTGCGGGTTGCCCAGTTTCTTGCCGTAGATCACCGAGTAAGACAGCACGTTCTGCACGTACTGGCGGGTTTCGTCGAACGGGATGTTCTCCACCCACACGTCGTAACTCAGGTGATCGGCTCCGCGCAGCCACTGACGCACGCGGCCGGGGCCGGCGTTGTAGGCGGCGGAGGCGAGCACGCGGTTGCCGTTGAACTGGCTGTAGACCTGGCTCAGATAAGCCGCCCCTAGCTGGATGTTGACGTCCGGGTCGAGCGCCTGGCGTGGCGAGGCCAGGGGGATGCTGAACTTGCGCGCGGTTTCCTTGGCGGTGGTCGGCATCAGTTGCATCAGCCCCATGGCGCCGGCATGGGAGCGGGCGTCGGCCATGAAGGCGCTTTCCTGGCGGGTGATGGCGAACACCCAGCTCGAATGCAGGTCGCGCCGCTGCGCCTCACGCACCAGCTCGTCACGGTGCGCCATGGGGAAGCGCACCTCCAGGTCGTCCCAGTATTGCGCCTGGCTGATGGTGCGGATGGCCGGGAAGTACCAGCCCATCTCATAGGCCAGGCGCGCCTGGGCCACCAGTTCGTCACGGCTGAACAGGCGGCTGACGTGATACCACTCGCGGCGACCATCGACGATCTGCCCGCGGGCGTGGAATTCCAGGGCGCGCTTGATGCCGGCGGTGTTACGCACCTTCTGCACCACCTTGGGGTCGAGCGCCAGCGGCTGGTTGTTCAGGCTGTAGGGGGCCTTGACCTGATCGGCGGCCATGAAACCGTAGAAGTCGCGCTCCTTGGCCAGGGCCTGGAACAGCACGGCCGGTTGGTGGCTGTCGGGCTGGGCCAGTTGCAGGCTGCGCGCGGCCCAGTAGCGCCAGCGATTGCTGCTGGCCAGCTCCGCCGGCATGCGTTGGGTCAACTGGTAAGCCTCATCCCAGCGACCACTACGCAGCAACAGGCGCGCACGCCATTCGCTGACGGTGTCATCACGCAACTGCGGATCGTACTTGGCCATCACCGCGAGCCCACGCGGGTCGAAGCGACGTGCCAGGGTCAGGCCGATCTGGCGGGCGATGGCCACCTGTTCGTCCTGGGAGAAGTTCATGCGCCGGGCGTAGCTGTCGAGCAGGCTCAGGGCGTCTTCTGGGTTCTGCCGGGCCAGGCGGCGCAGACCCAGGCCCACGACATCGGCCATGGCCTCGTCGGCCGGGGTGAAACGGTCCGACTGCTTGAGGATCTGCGGTTTCTGCGCCACTTCCAGCAGCAGCTTGCCGCGCGCGCCAAGGGTCGTCAGGCCCTTGACCAGGTAGTTGGCCAGGCCGTAGTTGCCGACCTCCACCGCCAGTTTGGTGCGCTGCCAGCGACGTTGTTCGGTCAACTGGCCATTGGCAGCCCAGCGCTCGAACAACGGGTCGCAGGCGTCGGGCTGCGACTTGCCCACCAGCCAGAGCTTCTCGGCTGTGGCATTGCCCTCGGCATTCAGGCCATGGCTGAGCTGGTACTGGCCGTACAGGCAGTGTAGTTCGGTGAAGTTGAGCTTGGGATCGTAATGGGCGAGGAAGGGCTTCCAGTCGCCGCGCTCGGCCAGCAGACGCAACCAGCGCAGTTTCATCCAGCTAGCCTGGGGCAGGTCGCCATGTTCGGCGAGGAATTTCTCCACCTCGGCGTTGCTCGCCGACTTCAGACGGTTGGTCAGGTCGTCGTAGGCCAGGTAGGGCGTCAAGGGGTAGTCGCGTAGCGCACTGGCGTACTGGCGATAAGGCCCGCTGTCGCCCTTGGCCAGGGCGCGCTTGGCGGCATCGTAGTACTGACGCTGTTGCGCCAGGTTGGCTGCGTCTACAGAGGTGATGCCGAGGGTGCCGAGCATCAGGCAGGAAACGAGTGATAAGAGACGACCGCGCATGACAGTTCCAGGGGGCAAGCAGGTAAATGGACAGCCCGTTCCATCTGGCTGCAGTCTCTAGCTTAGCCTTTCGCCACGGGTCGGCGAAAGCGCCGGCAGCAAGCAGATACACACTGAACGAATGCCCCGACAGACTAGGGGCTGTTGCCGTTTCTCGCAGCAACGCGGCGCTCGTCGAAACGGAAACAGCCGCCCGCCAACTCGGGTAGAATGCCCGGCCTGTTTTTGGAGATGCCCATGACCCTGCTCAAGTTCGCCGATGTTTCCCTCGCCTATGGCGCCATGCCCCTGCTCGATGGGGTTTCCTGGCAGATCGCCCGGGGCGAGCGGGTGTGCATCATCGGCCGTAACGGCACCGGCAAATCGAGCATGCTGCGCCTGGTCAAGGGTGATCAGATGCCCGATGACGGCGAAATCTGGCGCGCCCCGGGGTTGAAGATCGGCGAATTGCCGCAGGAGCTGCCACGTGCCGACGAGCGTACGGTGTTCGACGTGGTGGCTGAAGGCCTGGCCGGTGTCGGTGAGCTGCTGGCCCGCTATCACCACTTGGCGCAGAACATCCAGGGCGACGACGATCTCGAACAGCTGATGCACGTGCAGCAGGAATTGGAAGCCAAGGATGGCTGGCGCCTGCAGCAACTGGTGGACAGCACCCTGAGCCGCCTGCAGTTACCGGCCGACAAGACCCTGGCCGAGCTTTCCGGTGGCTGGCGCCGCCGCGTGCTGCTGGCACAGGCATTGGTATCCGAGCCGGATCTGCTGTTGCTCGACGAGCCCACCAACCACCTGGACATCGGTGCCATCGCCTGGCTGGAAGAGGCGCTGAAGGATTTCGGCGGCGCCGTGCTGTTCATCACCCACGACCGTTCCTTCCTGCAGAACCTGGCCACGCGCATCCTCGAGCTGGATCGCGGGGGGCTGATCGACTGGAACGGCGACTACGCCAGTTTCCTGGTGCACAAGGAGCAGCAGCTCGCCGCCGAGGAGACCGCCAATGCGCTGTTCGACAAGCGCCTGGCGCAGGAAGAGGTGTGGATCCGTCAGGGCATCAAGGCCCGCCGTACCCGTAACGAAGGTCGCGTGCGGGCGCTCAAGGCCATGCGCGCCGAGCGCGCCGAACGTCGCGAGCGCCAGGGCAAGGCGAATATTCAATTGGAGACAGCGGACAAGTCCGGCAAGCAGGTGATGGTGGCCGAGAACGTCAGTTTCGCCCACCCCGGCGGCCCTTGGCTGGTCAAGGATTTTTCCATGGTGCTGCAGCGCGGCGACCGTATCGGCCTGCTCGGTGCCAACGGCACCGGTAAGACCTCGTTGCTCAAGTTGCTGCTCGGTGACCTGCAACCTAGCAGCGGCAGCATCGAGGTGGGCACCAAGCTGGAAGTGGCCTATTTCGACCAATTGCGTCACCAGCTCGAGCCGGAAAAGACGGTGATCGACAACATCGCCGAGGGCCGCGACTTCATCAGCATCGATGGCCAGAGTCGCCACGTGCTGAGTTACCTGGGCGACTTCCTGTTCAGCCCGCAGCGCGCACGTACCCCGGTCAAGGCCTTGTCCGGTGGCGAGCGGGCACGCCTGTTGCTGGCCAAGCTGTTCAGCAAACCGGCTAACCTGCTGGTGCTGGACGAACCGACCAACGATCTCGATGTGGAAACCCTGGAACTGCTCGAAGAAGTCCTGCTCAATTTCCCTGGCACCGTGCTGATGGTCAGCCACGACCGTGCTTTCCTCGACAACGTGGTGACCAGCACCCTGGTGTTCGAGGGCGAGGGCAAGGTGCGCGAGTACGTCGGTGGTTACCAGGACTGGCTGCGCCAGGGCGGTTCACCGCGTCTGCTCGGGGTTGGCGAGAGCAAGTCCGGCAAGGCCGAGCTGGCCACGGCCATCGTCGAGTCGCCGACTCCGGCGGCTGCGGCGCCCGTGCAGGAGAGCGCCGAGCCGGCGAAGAAGAAACTAAGCTACAAGCTGCAGCGCGAGCTGGAAGCGATCCCGGGGCAGATCGATGCCCTGGAGCAGGAAATGGCGGCGGTGCAGGCGCAGGTGTCTGATCCTGCCTTTTACCAGCAACCGGTGCAGACCACGACGCAGGTATTGGCGCGCCTCGACGACTTGCAGAAGGAAATGGACGCGTTGCTCGAGCGCTGGGCAGAGCTGGAAGGCTGACGAAGGAACGAATGTGCAATGGCCATCGAATACCGCATCACCCTGGATGACGAACATCAGTTCAGCTACCGGATCGAGCTGAATCGCGAGTATGACCCGGAGCTGGCGCAACGCACGCCAGCTTGGACCCGCCTCGAGCATCAGCAATGCAGCAACTGTCCATTGAGCCGAGAGCAGTTCAGCCACTGCCCGGCAGCGGTCGACCTGCATCGCGTCATCGAGGACTTCCATGGCCTGCCCGCCTTCAAGAAGGTTGGCGTGTGGGTACGTACCCCCGAACGTGAGTACAGCAAGAACCTGGGCCTGGAAGAAGGACTGCGGGCGCTGCTGGGGGTGATCATGGCCACCAGCGCCTGCCCGGTGCTGGGGCGCCTTAGGCCGATGGCGCAGCACCATCTGCCCTTTGCCAGCAACCAGGAGTTCATCCTGCGGGCGGTGTCGCTGTACCTCACGCGGCAGTACTTCAACATGCGTGAAGGGCGTCTGGCAGATTGGGAGCTGAAAGGCCTGGTGCGGCATTTCCAGCAACTCAAGCTGGTCAACCAGGCGTTCTGGCAGCGCATTCACGATACCTGTGAAGGCGACTCCAACCTCAAGGCCTTCCTCACCTTCTTCTCGCTGTCATCGAGCATGACGGTGACCCTGGAAACCCAGCTACAGAAGATTCGCCCCCTGGTCATGAGCGCGGGCGAAGCCTTCGACTGAGGGCCTGCCCGATGCGCCAGGCGCTGGCGCATCGGGCAGAGCGGGCAGCTATCAGTCGGTTTTCTTCAGGCGCACGGCGAGCACGTCGCAGGGGGCACCGTGCAGCACGTCGTTGGCGGTGGAGCCCAGCAGCAGAGCCAGGCCATGGCGTCCATGGCTGCCGACCACGATCAGGTCGCAGCCTTGTTCCTCGGCCAGGCGGTGGATCTCCTGGCGCGGCTGACCATAGGCCAGATGCCGGCGGTCATCGGTGATTTCCGGGTATTTGCCGCTGAATGCGTCCAGGCGTTCGCGGGCTTGCTCGAACTGCTGTTGTTGCAGCATCGACAGATCCATCGGTACGTCACCGCCAAAGGCCATGGCCATGGGCTCGACGATATGCACCACGGACATCTTCGCGCCGCTGGCCTGTGCCAGCTTGCGCGCGCGGCTCACCACCGGGTCGCATTCCTCGGTGAGGTCGACGGCGACCAGGATATGTTGGTAGGGCATGGTGAAGTCCTCCTGAGGATAAAAACCGCTTCGCATCCAGTATGGCCCTGGATGCCTGCTCGTGTCCCAAAGAAAAGCCCGATGCAAGCACCGGGCGGTGGCAAGGCCAGGCAGGCCGGAAACGGGGAGGGCATCAAAGCTGGTGCGCGGCATACAGGGCCGCGACCTCTTCCAGGCCGTCGATGATGCTGTCGGAATACTTGTTGATTAGGAAGGGTACGGTGTTCTGGTTGTAGTTCAGCAGGGATTTCTCGATATAGCGGAACTTGGTGACGATATTACCAATGGCCGTGGTGATCTCGGGGGTGTTCTGTGGTGCCTGGGCCAGGGCGTCGAGGCCGCTGGCGAACTCCCGTACCTGCTCGTCGATGGCGCGCTCCTCGCCGCCGCCGAAGAAACTGCCACCGATCGAAGCGCTGCGCGAAGCGTAGTCCAGGGCGATGTTCTGCATCAGCAAGCTCTGTTCACGGCTGCGCTGGGTGAGCGTCGGTACGTTCTGGCCGCTTTCCTGCTGGATCGTCTGGTACAGCTCCTGGCTGAGTTCCATCAGGCGTTCGTTGCTCTTGGCCAGGGCGGCGATGGGTTGCAGGTCGGTGAAACCCTGTTTCTGCATGGTCGCCATCAATTGTTGCAACCTGTCGCGGTAGTCCTGCCATTGCTGTTGCAGCTTGCCCTGCAGCGCCTTCGCAACCTCTCCCGGCTGAGCGGCCAGGCCTTCGAGCCGTGTCTGTGCCCGCTGCGCCGCATCGTTGATCATACGCGCGTAACGTTGATCCCCTTCCATGGCGTTGTACATGTAGAAATCGCTCAGGCTCTTCTGCGCGGCCAGGCGCATCTGCTGAAGCTGCAGCAGGTCATCGGCGGGGCTCGCGAACGACGAGGCCGCTAGCAAGGTGCTGAGGATGAGGGTGAGCAGGGTGCTCAAGGGCAATGCAAGCTTACCGCGGCTCGACATCGTGAAGCTCCGTCTGGCCCATCGAGGGGCTCGATTTGTTGTGTTCACGTGGGCATGGGCGAACGAGAGGCGAATGTACTCGCAAGCCTGGGCGTTTGGCTAGGCACCTTGAGGGGCGGAGGTAGCGGAAGCAGTGAATGCACCAGTCTGGGGCGTGTCTAAACTGAAAAAAGCCTTTGCAACGAGGCCAATTGACAAGTTCGGGCTTTTCCCCGAAGGTGTGCACACCCAAATCAAACGGGCGTATGAATTGAGCGTTTGCCTGGTAAGGCGCGCCGCTACAGCCCGAACATCGCGTCGGCGGGTGTGTCGTACCGATTGGGGCTATGCTCGAACGGCCCTGCCGCGAGCTGGCCTGGCGGTTGGCTCCGATGTGTACTGTTCAGCTTCCATACCGTGGAGATCAGTTGATGATTTACGAAGGTAAAGCCATCACGGTTAAGGCTCTTGAGAGCGGCATCGTCGAATTGAATTTCGACCTCAAGGGTGAGTCCGTCAACAAATTCAACCGCCTTACCCTGAACGAGCTGCGCGCCTCCGTCGACGCGATCAAGGCCGACGGTTCGATCAAGGGCGTGATTGTCACCAGTGGCAAGGACGTGTTCATCGTCGGTGCCGACATCACCGAATTCGTCGACAACTTCAAGCTGCCCGACGAAGAGCTGGTGGCGGGCAACCTCGAAGCCAACAAGATCTTTAGCGATTTCGAAGACCTCGGCGTACCGACCGTGGTCGCCATCAACGGCATCGCCCTCGGCGGCGGCCTGGAGATGTGCCTGGCCGCTGACTACCGCGTGATGAGCGCCACCGCCAAGATCGGCCTGCCGGAAGTCAAGCTGGGCATCTACCCGGGCTTCGGTGGCACCGTGCGTCTGCCGCGCCTGATCGGTACCGACAACGCTGTCGAGTGGATCGCTTCCGGCAAGGAAAACCGTGCTGAAGACGCGTTGAAAGTTGGCGCCGTTGATGCCGTGGTCGCTCCGGACAAACTCAAGGATGCCGCGCTGGATCTGGTCAAGCGCGCCATCTCCGGCGAGCTGGACTTCAAGGCCAAGCGTCAGCCCAAGCTGGAAAAGCTCAAGCTCAACGCCATCGAGCAGATGATGTGCTTCGAGACTGCCAAGGGCTTCGTCGCTGGCCAGGCCGGCCCGAACTACCCGGCTCCGGTCGAAGCCATCAAGAGCATCCAGAAGGCCGCCAACTTCGGTCGTGACAAGGCGCTGGAAGTCGAGGCCGCCGGCTTCGTCAAGCTGGCCAAGACCTCGGTCGCCGAGAGCCTGATCGGCCTGTTCCTCAACGATCAGGAACTGAAGAAGAAGGCCAAGCAGCACGACGAGATTGCCCGTGACGTGAAACTGGCCGCCGTGCTCGGCGCCGGCATCATGGGGGGCGGCATCGCCTACCAGTCGGCCTCCAAGGGCACCCCGATCCTGATGAAGGATATCCGCGAAGAGGGTATCCAGATGGGCTTGGACGAGGCGTCCAAGCTGCTCGGCAAGCGCGTCGAGAAGGGCCGCATGACCCCGGCGAAGATGGCCGAGGCGCTCAACGCCATCCGCCCGACCATGTCCTACGGCGATTTCGGCAACGTCGACATCGTGGTCGAGGCCGTGGTCGAGAACCCCAAGGTCAAGCACGCCGTGCTGGCCGAGGTGGAAGGCCATGTGCGTGAGGACGCGATCATCGCGTCCAACACCTCGACCATCTCCATCACCTACCTGGCTCAGGCCCTCAAGCGCCCCGAGAACTTCGTCGGCATGCACTTCTTCAACCCGGTGCACATGATGCCGCTGGTGGAAGTCATCCGTGGCGAGAAGTCCAGCGACGTGGCCGTGTCCACCACCGTGGCCTACGCCAAGAAAATGGGCAAGAACCCGATCGTGGTCAACGACTGCCCGGGCTTCCTGGTCAACCGCGTGCTGTTCCCGTACTTCGGTGGTTTCTCCAAGCTGCTGGGCTTCGGTGTCGACTTCGTGCGCATCGACCGGGTGATGGAGAAGTTCGGCTGGCCCATGGGCCCGGCCTATCTCTCCGATGTGGTGGGCATCGACACCGGCCACCACGGCCGTGACGTGATGGCCGAAGGCTTCCCGGATCGCATGACCGTGGAAGGCAAGACCGCCGTCGACGTGATGTACGAGGCCAATCGCCTGGGCCAGAAGAACGGCAAGGGCTTCTACGCCTACGAGACTGACAAGCGCGGCAAGCCGAAGAAGGTCTCCGACCCGGCCGCCTACGAGCTGCTCAAGTCCATCGTGGTCGAAGAGCGCGAAGTCACAGACGAAGACATCATCAACTTCATGATGATCCCGCTGTGTCTGGAAACCGTTCGCTGCCTGGAAGACGGCATCGTCGATACTGCGGCCGAGGCCGACATGGGCCTGATCTACGGCATCGGCTTCCCCCCCTTCCGCGGTGGTGCGCTGCGCTACATCGATTCGATCGGTGTGGCCGAGTTCGTCGCCCTGGCCGACAAGTACGCCGAGCTGGGCGCCCTGTACCACCCGACCGCCAAACTTCGCGAAATGGCCGCCAAGGGCCAGAAGTTCTTCGGTTAATCGCGCAGCGAACAGAGCGAGAGTAGAAATATGAGCCTGAATCCTAGAGATGCAGTGATCGTCGACTTCGGTCGTACCCCGATGGGTCGTTCCAAGGGCGGCATGCACCGCAACACCCGCGCCGAGACCATGTCCGCGCACCTGATCAGCAAACTGCTGGAGCGCAACGCCAAGGTCGACCCGGCGGAAGTCGAGGACGTGATCTGGGGCTGCGTCAACCAGACCCTGGAGCAGGGCTGGAACATCGCGCGCATGGCGTCGCTGATGACCCAGATCCCGCACACCAGCGCCGGCCAGACCGTCAGCCGCCTGTGCGGTTCGTCCATGAGCGCCCTGCACACTGCCGTGCAGGCGATCCAGACCGGCAACGGCGACGTCTTCGTCGTCGGTGGCGTGGAGCACATGGGCCACGTTGGCATGATGCACGGCGTCGACCCCAACCCGCACCTGTCGCTGTACGCCGCCAAGGCCTCCGGCATGATGGGCCTGACCGCCGAGATGCTGGGCAAGATGCACGGTATCACCCGTGAGGCGCAGGACGCCTTCGGTGAGCGTTCGCACCGCCTGGCGCACAAGGCCACCGTCGAAGGCAAGTTCAAGGATGAAATCATCCCGATGCAAGGCTATGACGAAAACGGCTTCCTCAAGGTGTTCGACTACGACGAGACCATCCGTCCGGAAACCACCCTGGAAAGCCTGGCCAACCTCAAGCCGGCGTTCAACCCGAAAGGCGGCACCGTGACGGCGGGTACGTCCTCGCAGATCACCGACGGTGCGTCCTGCATGATTGTCATGAGCGCCCAGCGTGCTCAGGATCTGGGTATCCAGCCGATGGCCGTGGTTCGCGCCATGGCCGTGGCCGGTGTGGATCCGGCGATCATGGGTTACGGCCCGGTGCCGTCCACCCAGAAGGCGCTCAAGCGCGCCGGTCTGAGCATGGCTGATATCGACTTCGTCGAGCTCAACGAAGCCTTCGCCGCCCAGGCCCTGCCGGTGCTGAAGGATCTGAAACTGCTCGACAAGATGGACGAGAAGGTCAACCTGCACGGCGGCGCGATCGCCCTGGGTCACCCCTTCGGTTGTTCCGGGGCCCGTATCTCCGGTACCCTGCTCAACGTCATGAAGCAGAACGGTGGCACTCTGGGTGTCTCCACCATGTGCGTGGGCCTTGGCCAAGGCATCACCACCGTCTTCGAGCGCGTTTAAGCGCTGGTGGACACAAACCGGGGCCCAGTGCCCCGGTTTTGCTTTTTACGGCTTTTTATATCGGGAACCGCTCATGCAGTTGCAGCCAGGACTCTATCGCCACTACAAAGGCCCGCACTACCGCGTATTCGGCGTGGCGCGCCATTCCGAAAACGAGGAAGAGGTGGTGGTCTATCAGGCGCTGTACGGCGAGTTCGGCCTGTGGGTCAGGCCGCTCAGCATGTTCTGCGAAGAGGTGGAGATGGACGGCAAGCGCGTTCCACGCTTTGCTTTGATTCAGGCTGAAGTCAGCCCTATCGGCAGTTCGGAAGTCTGAGTGCGCAGTCCCTGCGCTTGACCTACGCTTGGTCGCCACTATATATAGCGGGGCCTCAAGGCTCCCAGCCTTCTATATTTCGCAATTTTAGGAATTCTCTGATCCATGGGCAAATCGCTGGTCATCGTGGAATCCCCGGCCAAGGCCAAGACCATCAACAAGTACCTGGGCAGCCAGTACGTGGTGAAGTCGAGCATCGGCCACATCCGTGACCTGCCTACCAGCGGCTCGGCAAGCGCCAGCAAGGAGCCGGCCAAGCGCGGCAAGGCCGCCAGTGAAGCACCTGCTCTGTCGCCCAAGGAAAAGGCCAAGCGCCAGTTGTTCGCCCGCATGGGCGTCGACCCCGAACACGGCTGGAAGGCCAAGTACGAGATCCTGCCTGGCAAGGAAAAGGTGATCGAAGAACTGCGCCGTCTGGCCAAGGATGCCGACACCATCTATCTCGCAACCGACTTGGACCGCGAAGGGGAGGCCATCGCCTGGCACCTGCGCGAGTCCATCGGTGGTGACGACAGCCGCTACAAGCGCGTGGTGTTCAACGAGATCACCAAGAAGGCGATCCAGGAAGCCTTCTCCAAACCCGGCGAGCTGGACATCAACCGCGTCAACGCCCAGCAGGCGCGGCGCTTCCTCGATCGCGTGGTGGGCTACATGGTCTCGCCGCTGCTGTGGGCCAAGATCGCCCGGGGCCTATCCGCCGGGCGAGTGCAATCGGTGGCGGTAAAGCTGGTGGTGGCGCGCGAGAAGGAAATCCGTGCCTTCGTCCCGGAAGAATACTGGGAAGTGCACGCCGACCTCGGCACCGCGAAGAACGCCAAGGTTCGCTTCGAGGTGGTACGTGAGAACGGCGCGGCCTTCAAGCCGGTCAATGAAGCCCAGGCCATGGCCGCGTTGGACAAGCTCAAGGCGTCCAGCTACAGCGTGGCCAAGCGTGAAGATCGCCCGACCAGCAGCAAGCCCACGGCGCCTTTCATCACCTCCACCCTGCAGCAGGCAGCGAGCAATCGTCTGGGCTTCGGGGTGAAGAAGACCATGATGATGGCCCAGCGGCTCTACGAGGCCGGCTATATCACCTATATGCGTACCGACTCGACCAACCTGTCGGCCGATGCAATCGATATGGTCAGGGGCTTTATCGGCAGCGAGTACGGCGACAAGTACCTGCCGGGCAAGCCCAACCTGTATTCGAGCAAGGAGGGCGCCCAGGAGGCGCACGAAGCGATTCGTCCGTCCGACGTCAACCTGCGCCCGACCCAGCTCTCCGGCATGGAGCGCGATGCCGAGCGTTTGTATGACCTGATCTGGCGCCAGTTCGTGGCCTGCCAGATGCCGCCAGCCGAATACCTGTCCACCAGCGTTACCGTGGCTGCTGGCGACTTCGAGCTGCGCGCCAAGGGCCGCATCCTCAAGTTCGACGGTTACACTCGCGTGCTGCCGCAGCAGAGCAAGCCGGGCGAGGACGACGTTCTGCCGGAAATGAAGGAAGGTGAGGGCCTCAAGCTGATCAAGCTCGACCCCAGCCAGCACTTCACCAAGCCACCGGCGCGCTACTCCGAGGCCAGCCTGGTCAAGGAGCTGGAAAAACGCGGTATCGGTCGTCCATCCACCTATGCGGCGATCATCTCCACCATTCAGGATCGTGGCTACGTGACGGTGCATAACCGCCGTTTCTATGCCGAGAAGATGGGTGACATCGTCACCGAGCGTCTCGACGAAAGCTTCGCCAACCTCATGGACTATGGCTTTACCGCCACCATGGAAGAGCATCTCGACGACGTGGCTCAGGGCGAGCGCGAGTGGAAGCACCTGCTCGACGAATTCTATGCCGACTTCAAGAAGAAGCTCGAAGCCGCCGAGGCGGGCGAGGGCGGCATGCGCGCCAACCAGCCGACCCTGACCGACATTCCGTGCCGCGAGTGTGGCCGGCCGATGATGATTCGCACCGCTTCCACCGGCGTGTTCCTTGGCTGCTCAGGTTATGCGCTGCCGCCGAAGGAGCGCTGCAAGGCCACCATCAACCTGGTGCCGGGTGACGAGATCGCCGCCGACGACGAGGGCGAGTCCGAATCCCGCGTACTGCTGGGCAAGCACCGCTGCCCGATCTGCGCCACCGCCATGGATGCCTACCTGCTGGACGAAACCCGCAAGCTGCACATCTGCGGTAACAACCCGGACTGCACCGGCTACGAGATCGAGCAGGGCCAGTACCGCATCAAGGGCTATGAAGGCCCGAGCCTGGAATGCGACAAGTGCGGCAGCGAGATGCAGCTCAAGACCGGTCGCTTCGGCAAGTTCTTCGGCTGTACCAACCCAAGCTGCAAGAACACCCGCAAGCTGCTCAAGAATGGCGAAGCAGCGCCACCGAAGATGGACAAGGTGGACATGCCCGAGCTCAAGTGCGAGAAGGTGGACGACACCTACGTGCTGCGCGATGGGGCCTCGGGGCTCTTTCTGGCCGCCAGCCAGTTCCCCAAGAACCGTGAAACCCGTGCACCGTTGGTGCTGGAGATCGTTCCGCACAAGCACGAGATCGATCCCAAGTACCACTTCCTCTGCGATGCGCCGCAGAAGGACCCGGATGGCCGTCCGACAGTGATTCGTTACAGCCGCAAGACCAAGGAGCAGTACGTGCAATCCGAAGTGGACGGCAAGCCGACTGGCTGGCGTGCGTTCTACGATGGTGGCAAGTGGAAGGTCGAGGACAAGCGTTGACGCGCGTCCGCACTGGCTGAGCGCCGACCGGGCCTCATTGCCGGCTGGTGCTGCCGGCTCGCCGGAGGGCCAATTGATGGCGAATGCCTGACGAGATGCGCACCGGCTTTTGCCGGTGCGCGTATCATGAGTCGATCTGCTGTGGAGGGCATCGCGATGGCCAAAGAAATCTACACCCGCACCAATCAGAAGATCTTCTTCGCCGGTATCGCCCTGGACAACTGGCGCAAGGCCGAGGCCTCCAATGCCTTCAACTTGCAGGCGCTGGTGCAGGCTGAGCGCGAGGCCGCGTTGTTCCACCTCTACGGTGGTTTGTTGGGGCTGTGCCATGAGATTGCCGGTTACTACCGCATGCATGATGCTGCGCCCACGCGTGTCGAGGCTTTCGTTCAGCAGGCGGTACTAGAGGCTACGCCCAGCCCCGAGCTGGCCGAACTGGTTGAATTGACTCAGCAGAGCGAAACCTGGTTGGCGCAGTTGCTGGCGGCCTATGCTGCGCTGTTCCAGCCGCCGCGCGAGGCGCGCAAGGCCAAGGTCGACCCGGCCATGCCCTTGATCACGGCGGTCAGCGTCGGTGAAGAGCCTGCAGAGCTGAGTCTCGATGAAATCGATGCCTGGCGTCAGCAGCTCAAGGGCCTGGTGCTGCGTTTTCGTGAAGGCCTCAGCGAGTGCTGAGTGCGTTATCTGGACGAGTGGGCTGGGGTTGAGCCGGGCCGGCTGTTACAATTTCATGTTTTTTGCAAAGAGACCGAGCCATGCCTACATCCTTTCTGGAAATCGTCGAACTGCCCGATGGGCGTATCGCCTTGCGCCGAGCAGAGGACGAGGAGGCATTGGTAACTTTGGATTTCTCTGCCGATGCCAAGGCCTTTCTGCAGGGCCAGCATATCGAGGTGGCCAAGGCCATGCTCAATGTCGGAGTGCAGATGGCCGGTCGAATGGCCGAAGGTGATTTCAGCAGCGAAGAAGAGGAAGGGCCGAGAGTCCTGCACTGAGGCTGAGGCGCTACGACACAACGCAAACGGGGCTCATTGGAGCCCCGTTTTCATTTGTGAGCCTGATTCAGCCCAGGCTGATGTTGAGGCTCTGCGCTCCACCGCTAACGGCGGCCTGTACCAGGCGTTGGCGAGTACTGCGTTCGACAGGGTGTAGCCAGCTGATGACGGTATGGCTGCGGCCCAGTTTTAGGGCTTCCTCGGCCAGCTCCAGGGCGCTTTGCCCTTGCCGTGGTTGCAGCAGCAGGATGCGTTCGCGGTTTAGCCCGGCATCGCGTAGCCAGCTTTGCGTGAGGCTGGCGGGTGGCGCCACCAGGGTCAGCCAACGTGCGTCCTGGTTCTGGCTCAGCTCGCGCAGGATCGGCGCCAGCAAGTGCAGGCAGTGGCCGGCAGCGCCGCGCAGAGCCAATTCACTGAAAGCCTGATCATCCTCGCTGTGGGCGATGCTGTCAGCAACCAGTGGCTCGCTCGACGCGCCAGCAAGGAATGCGTCGAAAAGTGGGAGTTGTGGGCGCTCGAACGACTGCTGCATTTGCATGGCGTTTCCTCAGCGGCGGATTACACCGACACTCAAACCTTCGATGACCAGATCCTGATGTTCCAGATCCACTTCGATCGGGGCGAACTCAGGGTTCTCGGCGATCAGCCAGACCTTGTTGCCCTCGCGCTTGAAACGCTTGACCGTCACTTCATCGTCGATGCGAGCGACGACGATCTGGCCGTTGCGTGCTTCGCGGGTGGTGTGTACGGCGAGCAGATCACCATCGAAAATACCGATGTCCTTCATGCTCATGCCGCGCACACGCAGCAGATAGTCGGCCCTGGGCTGAAAGAAGGCCGGGTTGATCTGGCAGGATTCCTCGACATGCTGCTGGGCGAGGATCGGTGCACCGGCAGCGACACGACCGATCACGGGCAGGCCATCGTCTTCGTTGGCGGCACCAGGCTCGAAACCGGGGATGCGGATGCCGCGTGAGGCGCCTGGGGTCATCTCGATGGCGCCCTTGCGGGCCAGGGCCTTGAGATGCTCTTCTGCCGCGTTGGGCGACTTGAACCCCAGCTCCTGGGCGATTTCCGCGCGGGTAGGGGGGTAGCCATTGTCTTCCAGGCAGCGTTTGATGAAGGCAAGGATTTCAGCTTGGCGTGGCGTCAGTTTCAGCATGGCTGGGCTCTGTCTTTTTATACAGTGACTGGGATTATATACAGTAAGCGTGGCTTGGCAATCATCAATTTCAGTGTGCTTGCGCGGGTCTGTAACTTGTCGCTCGCTATGGGCGTCTTTGCCTGTTGTATGCTGTGACTGCTCGGACAAAATCCGGCTCGCGCGGCTTGACAATTCGATGGGCTGAAACGTATGTTTCAAACAAGTGTTTGTCAGGTGATCATTCATGGCTCAGTCGGAAACCGTTGAACGCATTCTCGATGCTGCGGAACAGCTGTTCGCGGAAAAGGGCTTCGCCGAAACCTCGTTGCGCCTGATCACCAGCAAGGCTGGGGTCAACCTGGCAGCGGTGAACTACCACTTCGGCTCGAAGAAGGCGCTGATCCAGGCGGTCTTCTCGCGCTTTCTCGGCCCCTTCTGTGCCAGTCTGGAAAAGGAGCTCGACCGCCGCCAGGCCAAGAGTGAAGCCCCGGCGACCCTTGAAGAGCTGCTGGAGTTGCTGGTGGAGCAGGCGTTGGCGGTGAAGCCGCGCAGTGGCAATGACCTGTCCATTTTCATGCGCCTGCTCGGCTTGGCCTTCAGTCAGAGCCAGGGGCACCTGCGCAAGTACCTGGAAGAGGTCTACGGCAAGGTGTTCCGTCGCTACATGTTGCTGGTGCACGATGCCGCACCGCGCATCCCTCCGCTGGAGCTGTTCTGGCGCGTGCACTTCATGCTGGGTGCGGCGGCGTTCAGCATGTCCGGGATCAAGGCGCTGCGGGCCATGGCCGAGACCGATTTCGGCGTCCACACCTCCATCGAGCAGGTCATGCGCATGATGGTGCCTTTCCTGGCCGCCGGGATGCGCGCCGATAGCGGGGTTGCCGATCCGCTGCTGGCAAGCGCCCAGCTCAAGCCCCGCAACAAGCCAGTGAGCGTGCCGGCCAAGGCATGACGGCGGTGTGCGTGGCGCAAGGCATCCGCTAAGCTAGCCGGCATGGCGGATCTCGATTTCTTGCATATCTCCCTCGCTGATCAGGCGCTCTACGGCTTTGCTGGCGGGCGTCTGCTCGTGCGTTTTGCCGTTTCCACAGCGCTCAATGGCCCCGGTGAACGCAATGGCAGTGGCTGCACGCCGCGCGGCCTGCATCAGGTGCGTGCGCGTATCGGCGCCGGGCTGCCGCTGGCGGCCGTGCTGCGGGGGCGGCGCTGGACCGGGGAGGTCTGGTCACCCGAGTTGCACCAGCAGTTTCCCGGGCGCGACTGGATACTGACTCGCATTCTCTGGCTCAGCGGTCTGGAGCCGGGGCGCAATCGCCTGGGCGAGGTGGACACCTTTCGCCGCTATATCTATCTGCACGGCACACCGGATACGGAACCCATGGGTGAGCCGTTGTCCCATGGCTGCGTGCGTATGCGTAACGCCGACATGCTGGCGCTATTCGATCGCGTGCCGTTGCACTGCCGGGTGCGCATCGACGAGGCGCCATGCCCGCAGTGGGCGGCAGATCAAGACTTTCAATAAGGAATATCCCCATGCAAGGCTCTTTGATGATGGATGTCGCCGGCACCTGGCTGACCGCCGAGGATCGCCAGATGCTGCGTCAGCCCGAGGTGGGCGGCCTGATCATCTTCGCTCGCAATATCGAATCACCGCGCCAGGTGCGCGAGTTGTGCCAGAGCATCCGCGCCGTGCGCCCGGATCTGTTGCTGGCGGTGGATCAGGAGGGTGGGCGCGTGCAGCGTCTGCGTCAGGGCTTCGTACGCTTGCCGGCGATGCGCGCCATCGCCGACAACGACAATGCCGAAACCCTCGCCGAACACTGCGGCTGGCTGATGGCCACCGAAGTGCTCGCGGTGGGGCTGGACTTGAGTTTCGCCCCGGTGCTCGACCTCGATCATCAGCGCAGTGCGGTGGTCGGTAGTCGCGCCTTCGACGGCGACCCGCAGCGTGCCGCCACGCTGGCCGGTGCCTTTATCCGCGGCATGCACCAGGCCGGCATGGCGGCGACCGGCAAGCACTTCCCGGGGCATGGCTGGGCCGAGGCCGATTCCCATGTCGCCATTCCGGTCGACGAGCGCAGCCTCGATGAGATCCGTGCCTGCGACATGCAGCCGTTCCGCCTGCTCGGTGGGGCGCTGGATGCGGTGATGCCGGCGCACGTCATCTACCCCGAGGTGGATGATCAGCCCGCCGGTTTCTCACGCCGTTGGCTGCAGGACATCCTGCGTGGCGAGCTGGGCTTCGACGGGGTGATCTTCAGTGATGACCTGTCCATGGCCGGGGCGCATGTGGCTGGTGATGCCGGCCAGCGTATCGAGGCGGCGCTGAGCGCCGGTTGCGACATGGGCCTGGTGTGCAATGACCGGGCCGCCGCCGAGGTGGCGCTGAGTGCTCTGCAGCGTTTGCGGGTGCGAGCGCCCGAGCGTCTGGTGCGGATGCGTGGGCGTGGCCACGTCTGCACCGATTACCGCGCTTCGCCGCGCTGGTCGCAGGCCATGGCTGCGCTGCGCGCCGCGCAGTTGCTGGACTGACGGCGATGACCCTGCACGCCATCATCGGTGGCAGCGGGCTGACCCAGCTCGAAGGGCTGCGCATCGAGGCCGAGCTGAGCATGGAGACGCCTCATGGCACGCCATCGGCGCCGATCCTGCGTGGCGAGCTGCGTGGGCGCGCCGTGCTGTTTCTGGCTCGTCACGGCCACCCACATCGTATCCCGCCGCATCAGATCAACTATCGGGCCAATCTGTGGGCACTCAAGCAGGCCGGCGCCGAGGCGATCATCGCGGTCAATGCGGTCGGCGGCATTGCCCAGGCCATGCCGGCTGGCCACTTCTGCGTGCCGCAGCAGATCATCGATTACACCTACGGGCGCGGCCATACCTTCTTCGAGGGTGAGCTGGAGCGGGTGACCCATATCGACTTCAGCGAGCCCTATGATACGGGGCTGCGCGCCGCGCTGATCACTGCCCTGCGCGGCGAAGGCGTGGCCTTCAGCGACCATGGCGTCTACGGTTGCACCCAGGGCCCGCGCCTGGAAACGGCAGCGGAAGTCCTGCGTCTGGAGCGTGATGGCTGCGATCTGGTGGGCATGACCGGCATGCCCGAAGCGGCCTTGGCCCGTGAGCTGGAGCTGCCTTACGCTTGCCTGGCACTGGTGGTCAATCCGGCTGCCGGCAAGGCGCCGGGCCTGATCACCATGGCCGATATCGAGCGCGTGCTGGAGCAGGGCATGGGCACGGTCAGGTCGGTATTGGCGCGGGTGCTGGCCGGCTGAGCCTTGGGCTATGAAAAAGGGCCGCGAAGCGGCCCTTTTTCATTTACCTGCAGATGCACTCAGAGCGGGCTGATGCGGATGAGCGCGCCCAGGCTGCCGTGGTCGAGGTAGGTCAGGCTGTTGTCTTTCAGGCGCTGGCTCACCTTCATGTGTTCGCTGGCCTCGACCAGGCCGTCCGCGCTGAAGTGGTTGATCCACAGATCCAGATCCAGGTCGGTGAAGCGCTCCTGCACGAAGTTCAGCGTACCTTCGACCGGATAGTGGCCGATCTGGCCATCGCCGCTGTTGACGGAGACGCGGCTCGGGCTGCTGCCCAGGGTCTGGCTCCAGGCCTTGTGCAGCAGGAGCTGGTAGCCGTTGCCGGGGTTGAGCTTGGCTGCTTCGCCGTTCAGCGCGGTGGAGCGTTCGCTACCGCCGATTGGCAGGGCGTCGCCAGCCCAGTCGTCCGGGGCGATCTTCGGTGCGATCACGGGTTCGCCGCCCTGGCGGAATACCAGCAGCTCGACCTGGTACAGGCGGTCGGCGAAGGCGCTCGGGGCGAGCAGGCAGAGCAGCAGGGCGATCAGGTGCAGTGGGCGCATCATGGGTGAATCCTTCAGGTGGTGGGCGCAAGGCGCTCGAACAGGGCTTCCAGGGTGTTGAAGCGCTCTTCCGCGCGCTCCATCGGCACCTGGATCTTGAAGACGGTGGCGCCTTCAAACTTGTAGCGTTTCGGCTGGGCCTGGATCAGCTTGATCAGGGTCAGCGGGTCGACGCAGGTTTCCGCGGCGAATTCGATGCGACCACCCTGCGGGCCGGCGTCGACCTTGGTGATGCCCAGCTTGTCGGCTTGCAGCTTGAGCAGGGTCAGGCGCATCAGGTGCTTGGTCGGCTCGGGCAGCAGGCCGAAGCGGTCGATCATCTCCACCTGCAGCTCCTTCAGGCCGTCCTCGTCAGTGGCCGAGGCGATGCGTTTGTAGAGGATCAGGCGCGCATGCACGTCGGGCAGGTAGTCCTCGGGGATCAGCGCCGGTACGCGCAGGTTGATCTCCGGGCCGCCGCCCAGCGGCTGCTCGAGGTTGGGTTGTTCGCCTTTCTGGATGGCCTTGACCGCGCGCTCGAGCATTTCCATGTACAGGGTGAAACCGACAGCCTGGATCTGTCCGCTCTGGCCGTCGCCGAGCAGTTCGCCGGCGCCACGGATTTCCAGGTCGTGGGTGGCGAGAATGAAGCCGGCGCCGAGATCCTGCGCGCCAGCGATGGCCTCCAGGCGCTTCTGCGCATCTTCGGTCATGCTCTTGCGTGGCGGTGTGAGCAGGTAGGCGTAGGCCTGGTGGTGGCTACGACCGACGCGACCACGCAACTGGTGCAACTGGGCCAGGCCGAACTTGTCGGCGCGTTCGATGATGATGGTGTTGGCGCTGGGCACGTCGATGCCGGTTTCGATGATGGTCGAGGCCACCAGCACGTTGAAACGCTTGTGGTAGAAATCGCTCATCACCTGTTCGAGATCGCGCTCGCGCATCTGCCCGTGGCCAATGCCGATGCGTGCCTCCGGCACCAGCTCGGCCAGATCGGCAGCGCATTTCTCGATGGTCTTCACATCGTTGTGCAGGTAGTACACCTGGCCGCCGCGCAGCAGCTCGCGCAGCAGCGCTTCCTTGATGGTCGGCTTGTTCTCCTCCATGACGAAGGTGCGTACCGACAAGCGCCGCGCCGGCGGCGTGGCGATGATCGACAGGTCGCGCATGCCGGCCACGGCCATGTTCAGGGTACGCGGAATCGGCGTGGCGGTGAGGGTAAGGATATCCACCTCGCTGCGCAGGGCCTTGAGCTGTTCCTTCTGGCGTACGCCGAAACGGTGTTCCTCGTCGATGATCACCAGGCCCAGGTTGTGGAACTTGACGTCATCCTGCAGCAGCTTGTGGGTGCCGATGACGATATCCACCTTGCCTTCGGCCAGTTGCTGCACGGCGCCTTCGACTTCCTTGGCACTCTTGAAGCGGCTCATCACTTCCACCTTCACCGGCCAGTCGGCGAAGCGGTCGCGGAAGCTGTTGTAGTGCTGCTGGGCGAGCAGGGTGGTGGGCACCAGCACGGCCACCTGTTTGCCGCTGTGTACGGCGATGAAGGCGGCGCGCATGGCCACTTCGGTCTTGCCGAAGCCGACATCGCCGCAGACCAGGCGATCCATCGGCTTGCCGGCCAGCATGTCGGCGCGCACGGCGTCGATGGCGGCCTGCTGATCCGGGGTTTCCTCGAAGGGGAAGCCGGCGCTGAAGGTGGCGTAGTCCAGGGCCGGATCCTGGAAGGCGAAGCCTTCTCGGGCGGCGCGGCGGGCGTAAATGTCGAGCAGTTCGGCCGCCACGTCGCGCACCTGTTCGGCGGCCTTGCGCTTGGCCTTCTGCCAGGTTTCCGAGCCGAGGCGGTGCAGCGGCGCCAGGGCATCGTCGCTGCCGCTGTAGCGGGCAATGAGGTGCAGGCTGGCCACCGGCACATAGAGCTTGGCCTCGTCGGCGTATTGCAGGGCGAGAAATTCGGCGGCCTGGCCGTCGAACTCCATGGTCACCAGGCCCAGGTAGCGGCCGACGCCGTGATCGATATGCACCACCGGCGCGCCTTCGCGCAGCTCGGTAAGGTTCTTGATCACGTTGTCGCCGCCGTCGCGGCCTTTTTCGCGACGACGACGCTGCATCACGCGCTGGCCGAACAGCGGATTCTCCGGGATCAGCGCCAGCTCCTCGAGCAGCAGGCCTTCGTCCAGTGGTGCGATGCAGATGTTCAGGCGCTCTTGGCTTTCGGCGAACGCTGGCCAGCCATCGACTTCCTTGGGCTTGAGCTTGAGGCGGGCGAGCAATTCCAGCAGCACCTCGCGGCGCCCGGCCGATTCGGCGCAGAACAGCACGCGGCCCTGATATTCCTCGATGAAGCGGCGCAGCGCCGCCAGCGGCTCACCGGCCTTGGCCTGGATCGCCAGGTCGGGCAGGGCGCTTGCCTCGAAACGGGTGTTGCCGACACCGGGTTCGATGTCGTCCTGGTTGACCACCACCCGTGGCCAGTTCTTCAGGCGGGCGAAGCAGTCTTCCACCGGCAGGAAAATGTCGGCCGGCGGCAGCAGCGGGCGCTCGGGGTCGACGCGGCGGTCTTCATAGCGGTTGCGTGCATCCAGCCAGAATTGCTCGGCGGCTTTTTCGATGCCGGGCAGGGAGAACACCTGGGTGTCACCCGGCAGGTAGTCGAAGAGGGTGCCGGTTTCCTCGAAAAACAGCGGCAGGTAGTACTCGATGCCGGCCGGGGTGATACCGGACGACAAGTCCTGGTAGATCGGGCAGCGACGGAAATCCACGTCGAAGCGCTCGCGGAAGCGTCCGCGAAAGTCGCCGACGGCTTTCTTCTCCAGGGGAAACTCGCGCGCCGGCAGCAGGCGGATCGACTCCACCTTGTCCACCGAGCGCTGGTTTTCCGGGTCGAAGGTGCGCAGGGTCTCGATCTCGTCATCGAACAGGTCGATGCGGTAGGGCACCTCGCTGCCCATGGGGAACAGGTCGATCAGCGCGCCGCGCACGGCGAACTCGCCATGCTCGTAGACGGTATCCACGCAGCGGTAGCCGGCGGCTTCCAGGCGCGTGCGCATCTGCTCCACGTCCAGCTTCTGGCCCACATCCAGCACCAGGCTGCTGCCCAGCAGGAAGCGCTTCGGCGCCAGGCGGTGTAGGGCGGTGGCGATCGGCACTACGAGAATGCCGCGGCTCAGTTGCGGCAGGCGGTAGAGGGTGGCGATACGCTGGGAAATGATGTCCTGGTGCGGCGAGAACACATCGTAGGGCAGGGTTTCCCAGTCGGGGAAATGCAGCACCGGCAGATCCGGGGCGAAGAAGGCCAGTTCTTCCTGCAGGCGTTCGGCGCTCTGGCTGCCTTCGGTCAATACCAGGGTGAAACGCCCGGCATTGCTGGCCGCTTCGGCGATGGCCAGGGACAGGGCGGCGCCGGGCAGGTTGCCCCATTGCTGTTTGCCGGCACTGGCCGGCAGAGACGGAAGACGCAGTACGGACACGGGCGGCTCACGGTCGTGACGAAAAGGCCGGGAATTGTAGCGGGGCTTGGTGGTCAATGTCAGTCGCGACAGGCGCGCATTGCTCATGCTTGCGTGCGCCGTCATAATGTAGCCCCTTTTTTCAGCCCCTACATGTGGAAGGTATTGCCCGTGACTCAGAAGCCCGACCAGTGTCTCGGTGAATGGATCGATCGTGAAGCCCTTGCCGAAGCAATGATTCCGTTGATTGGTCAGCTCTACCGCAACAACAATGTGGTGACCTCGATCTATGGCCGTGGCCTGATCAACCGTTCGGTCATCGACATCCTCAAGGCTCACCGTTTCGCCCGTCATCGCCTGGCCGACGAGACCGAGCTGTCGGTACACGACACCTTCCCCATGCTCAAGGCCATGAGCGAACTCAAGCTGGGCGCCGCTTCGGTGGACCTGGGCAAGCTGGTCGCCAAGTTCAAGGCCGAGGCTGCCGGTCGCAGCGTCGAGCAGTTCGTCAAGGACGAGCTGGCCGATGTGGTGGGCAAGCAGAACGGCGCGGCCCGTGAAGGCACCGATGTGGTGCTGTACGGTTTCGGTCGCATCGGTCGTCTGCTGGCGCGCATCCTGATCGAGAAGACCGGTGGTGGCGACGGCCTGCGCCTGCGTGCCGTGGTGGTGCGCAAGGGTGCCGACAACGATCTGGTCAAGCGCGCCAGCCTGCTGCGTCGCGATTCGGTGCATGGCAAGTTCAATGGCACCATCACCATCGACGAAGAGCACAACACCATCACCGCCAACGGCAACCTGATCCAGGTGATCTACTCCAACGACCCGGCGTCCATCGACTACACCCAGTACGGCATCAAGAATGCCCTGCTGGTGGACAACACCGGCAAATGGCGTGATGCCGAAGGTCTCGGCCAGCACCTCAAATGCCCGGGCATCGACCGCGTGGTGCTGACCGCACCGGGCAAGGGCGCGCTGAAGAACATCGTGCATGGCATCAACCACGGCGAAATCACTGCCGAGGACAAGATCATCTCCGCTGCCTCCTGCACCACCAACGCCATCGTGCCGGTGCTCAAGGCGGTCAACGATCAGTACGGCATCGTCAACGGTCACGTCGAGACCGTGCACTCCTACACCAACGACCAGAACCTGATCGACAACTTCCACAAGGGCAGTCGTCGTGGTCGTAGTGCCGCGCTGAACATGGTGATCACCGAAACCGGCGCCGCCACCGCTGCCGCCAAGGCACTGCCAGTGCTCAAGGGCAAGCTGACCGGCAACGCCATTCGCGTGCCGACGCCGAACGTGTCCATGGCCATCCTCAACCTGAACCTGGAAAAGGCCACCACCCGCGAAGAGATCAACGAGTACCTGCGCCAGATGGCCATGCACTCGGACCTGCAGAAGCAGATCGACTTCGTCAGCTCGCAGGAAGTGGTGTCCACCGACTTCGTCGGCTCACGCCATGCCGGTGTGGTCGATGCCGAGGCCACCATCGCCAATGACAACCGCGTCGTGCTGTACGTGTGGTACGACAACGAGTTCGGCTATAGCTGCCAGGTGGTGCGTGTGATGGAAGACATGGCCGGGGTCAACCCGCCAGCCTTTCCCCGCTGATCGGCGGCCGGCGTGACAGAACGGGAGCTTCGGCTCCCGTTTTCGTTTTCCGCTTCGCCCTGCCTGGTCAGCAGTCTGTTGCTGACTGTTACCGAAGCGCCAAAAAAACAAGCGCTTGGGTGGTCAGTGCTGGGGGGCATCTTTATAATCGAAGGGATTTTTTACCCAGGTTAGGCACCTTCGTTCATGCCAGCGGTGCGTTGGCGTGAGTGGCCCTATTGGGGTCGTCGGCTGTTGCCCCTGTCCTATAAAAAGCTTTCTAAATCAGTGGTTAGGCAAACCTATGATCAAACTAAAGCATGGGCTCGATCTGCCCATAACGGGTGCGCCGACGCAGCGTATCGAGGCCGGCAGGCCCGTACGTAGCGTCGCCGTCATCGGCTTCGACTATCACGGGATGAAGCCGACGATGGAGGTGGAAGTAGGGGATCGGGTCAAGCTCGGTCAACTGCTGTTCACCGACAAGAAGACACCCGGCGTGCGCTATACCGCTCCGGCTGCTGGCGTGATCAGCGCCGTTCACCGTGGTGAACGGCGCGTGCTGCAGTCCGTGGTCATCGACATCGAAGGCGACGAGCAGGAAACCTTCGCCCAGTACAGCGCCGACCAGCTCGAGTCGCTGAGCGACGGGCAGGTGCGCGAGAACCTGCAGCAGTCCGGCCTGTGGACGGCCCTGCGTACCCGTCCGTTCAGCAAGGTGCCGGCCATCGACGCCGTGCCCAGCTCGATCTTCGTCACCGCCATCGATACGCACCCGCTGGCCGCCGATCCTGCACTGATCATCAAGGAACAGGCCGAAGCTTTCGAGCAGGGCCTGAAAGTACTTGGCAACCTGGCCAAGGTCTTCCTGTGCAAGGCCGAAGGCGTCAGCCTGCCTGGCGAGAAACTGGCCAAGGTGCACAGCGAGGCCTTCGCCGGCCCGCATCCGGCCGGTCTGCCGGGCACCCACATCCACTTCCTCGATCCGGTCAGCGCCAGCAAGAGCGTATGGCAGATCGGCTATCAGGACGTGATCGCCGTGGGCAAGCTGTTTACCACCGGCCAGTTGTTCGTCGAGCGCGTCGTCGCCCTGGGCGGCCCGGTGGCCGAGCAGCCGCGTCTGCTGCGCACCCGTCTGGGCGCCAATCTGGAGGAACTCACCGCCGGTGAGCTCAAACCGGGTGTCAACCGCGTCATTTCCGGCTCGGTATTCGGCGGCCGTACCGCCCGTGGTGCCTTCGCCTTCCTCGGCCGTTACCACAATCAGGTGTCCTGCCTGGGCGAGGGCAACGAGCGCGAGATGATGCATTACCTGCGTGCCGGGGTGAACAAGCACTCGGTGCTGAACATCTTCGTGTCCAAGCTGGCCAGCGGCAAGCTGTTCGACTTCACCACCACCACCAACGGCAGCCCGCGCGCCATGGTGCCGGTAGGCAACTACGAAGCGGTGATGCCGCTGGATATCCTGCCGACCCAACTGCTGCGCTACCTGATCGTCGGTGACACCGAGATGGCGCAGAAGCTGGGTTGCCTGGAACTCGACGAAGAAGACCTGGCACTGTGCACCTACGTGTGCGCCGGCAAGTATGAATATGGCCCGATCCTGCGGGACAACCTCACCCGCATCGAGAAGGAGGGTTAATCCGTGGGCATTCGTGCATTCCTCGACAAGATCGAGCACAACTTCGAGAAGGGCGGCAAGTACGAGAAGTGGTACGCCCTGTACGAGGCGATCGATACCTTCTTCTATCGTCCCGGCAGCGTGACCAAGACCACCGCTCACGTGCGTGATGGCATCGACCTCAAGCGCATGATGATCACCGTGTGGCTGTGCACCTTCCCGGCCATGTTCTTCGGCATGTGGAACACCGGCTACCAGGCCAACCTGATCTTCGCCCAGAGCCCCGAGCTGCTGGCCGCTCAGGAAGGCTGGCGCTTCGCCCTGATCGGCTCGCTGGCCGGTTTCGACCCGAACAGCCTGTGGGACAACTTCATCCAGGGTGCAGCCTACTTCCTGCCGGTCTACGCGGTGACCTTCATCGTCGGCGGCTTCTGGGAAGTGCTGTTCGCTTCGATCCGCAAGCATGAGGTCAACGAAGGCTTCTTCGTCACCTCCGTGCTGTTCGCCCTGATCCTGCCGCCGAGCATTCCGCTGTGGCAGGTGGCCCTGGGCATCAGCTTCGGCGTGGTGATCGGCAAGGAAGTGTTCGGCGGTACCGGCAAGAACTTCCTCAACCCGGCGCTGACCGGCCGTGCCTTCCTGTTCTTCGCCTACCCGGCGCAGATGTCCGGTGACGCGGTGTGGACGGCGGTGGACGGCTTCGCCGGCGCCACCTCGTTGAGCCTGGCGGCTTCCGGCGGCATCGACAACGTGATCAACCACGGCATCACCTGGATGGACGCCTTCGTCGGCACCATTCATGGTTCGATGGGGGAGACCAGCACCCTGGCCATCGCCATCGGCGGTCTGATCCTGCTGCTGACCCGCATCGCGGCCTGGCGCATCGTCGTCGGTGTGATGTTGGGCATGATCGGCTTCAGCCTGCTGCTCAACGCCATCGGTTCGAGCACCAATCCGATGTTCGCCATGCCCTGGTACTGGCATCTGGTGGTGGGCGGCTTCGCCTTCGGCATGTTCTTCATGGCCACCGACCCGGTGTCGGCTTCCATGACCAATACCGGCAAGTGGATCTTCGGCGCCCTGATCGGCGTGATGGTGGTGCTGATCCGTGTGGTCAACCCGGCCTTCCCCGAGGGCATGATGCTGGCGATTCTGCTCGCCAACCTGTTCGCACCGCTGATCGACCACTTCGTCGTTCAAGCCAATATCAAGCGGAGGCTGGCACGTAATGTCTAGTCAAAAAGAATCCACCGTCCGCACGCTGACGGTGGCCGTGCTGGTGTGCCTGGTGTGCTCGGTGTTCGTCGCCGGCGCCGCCATCGCACTGAAGCCGACCCAGGTGGAGAATCGTCTGCTGGACAAGCAGCGCAGCATCCTCGCCATCGCCGGCCTGGGGCAGCCGGGCATGTCCTCGGCCAAGGTGAAAGAGGTGTTCGACAGCACCATCACCGCCAAGCTGGTGGATCTGGAAACGGGCAAGTTTTCCGATGCTTATGACCCGCTGACCTTCGATCCGCTGAAGGCGGCCAAGGATCCCAAGCTCTCCACCGCGCTGCCGGGCAGCAAGGATATCGCCGGGATCAAGCGCCTCGAGCGTTACAGCACCGTGTACATGGTGGAGAAGGACGGTCAGGTGCAAACCCTTATCCTGCCGGTACGCGGCTATGGTCTGTGGTCGACCCTGTACGGCTTCATCGCCATCAAGGGTGATCTCAACACCGTGGTCGGCATGGGCTTCTACCAGCATGGCGAGACCCCTGGTCTCGGCGGCGAGGTGGACAACCCGAAATGGAAGGGCCAATGGCCGGGCAAGACGCTGTTCGACGAGAACGGCAAACTGGCGGTGAAAGTGGTCAAAGGCGGTGTCGATCCGCAAAGCCCGCAAGCCGCGCATCAGGTCGATGCCCTGGCTGGTGCGACCCTGACCAGCAACGGTGTCAGTCACCTGCTGCAGTTCTGGCTCGGCCAGAACGGCTTCGGTCCGTTTATCGCTAACCTGCGTGAAGGGGAGGCCTGATCATGTCGCAGCCGACTATCAAAGAAGTCCTGCTCAACCCGGTATTCAACAACAACCCCATCGGCCTGCAGATCCTCGGGATCTGCTCGGCCCTGGCGGTCACCTCGAACCTGAAGACCGCGCTGGTGATGTCCGTTGCCCTGACGTTGGTAACGGCCTTCTCCAACCTGTTCATCTCGATGATTCGCAGCCAGATCCCCAGCTCCATCCGCATGATCGTGCAAATGGTGATCATCGCATCCTTGGTGATCGTGGTGGATCAGGTGCTCAAGGCCTATGCCTTCAGCCTGTCCAAGCAGTTGTCGGTGTTCGTCGGGCTGATCATCACCAACTGCATCGTGATGGGCCGCGCAGAAGCCTTCGCCATGCAGAACCCGCCGGTGCTGTCGTTCTTCGACGGTATCGGTAACGGCCTGGGCTACAGCGCCATGCTGATCGCCCTGGGCGTGATCCGTGAGCTGTTCGGTGCTGGCAAGCTGATGGGCTATGAAGTGTTCTCGGTGGTCAACGACGGCGGCTGGTACCAGCCCAATGGCATGCTGTTGCTGCCACCGTCCGCGTTCTTCCTGATTGGTCTGTTCATCTGGGCGCTGCGTAGCTGGAAGAAGGATCAGGTCGAGAAACCGAGCTACAAGATGGCGCCTCAGGTGTCCAACAAGGAGGCCTACTAATGGAGCACTATCTCAGCCTGCTGGCCAAGGCGGTGTTCGTCGAGAACATGGCCCTGGCCTTCTTCCTCGGCATGTGTACCTTCATCGCCATCTCCAAGAAGGTGGAGACCGCGATCGGCCTGGGTATCGCCGTGGTCGTGGTTCAGGTCATCACCGTTCCGGCGAACAACCTGATCTACACCTACCTGCTCAAGGACGGCGCGTTGGCCTGGGCCGGCCTGCCGCAGGTCGACCTGAGCTTCCTCGGCTTGCTCAGCTATATCGGTGTGATCGCCGCCATCGTGCAGATCCTCGAGATGCTGCTGGATAAGTACGTCCCGGCGCTGTACAACGCCCTCGGCGTGTTCCTGCCGCTGATCACCGTGAACTGCGCCATCATGGGCGGCACCCTGTTCATGGTCGAGCGTGACTACAACCTGGCGGAAAGCACCGTGTACGGCTTCGGCTCGGGTCTCTCCTGGGCGCTGGCCATTGCTGCGCTGGCGGGCATTCGCGAGAAGCTCAAGTACAGCGACGTGCCGGCTGGCCTGCAGGGGCTGGGCATCACCTTCATCACCATCGGTCTGATGTCGCTGGGCTTCATGTCCTTCTCCGGCGTGCAGCTGTAAGGAAAGGATGAACAGATGAATTATGAAATCTTCCTCGCCATCGGCATGTTCACCGCCATCGTGCTCGCGCTGGTGCTGATCATTCTCGCTGCGCGCGCCAAGCTGGTCTCCAGCGGTGACGTGAGCATCGAGATCAATGGCGAAAAAACCATCGTGGTACCGGCCGGCGGCAAGCTGCTGCAGACCCTGGCCGCCAACAACATCTTCCTGTCCTCGGCCTGTGGCGGCGGTGGCACTTGCGCCCAGTGCAAGTGCATCGTCGAATCCGGCGGCGGCGAGATGCTCTCCACCGAAGAGTCGCACTTCACCAAGCGCGAAGCTCGCGAGGGCTGGCGCCTGTCCTGCCAGACCGCGGTCAAGCAGGACATGAAGATCGAGGTGCCGGAAGAAGTCTTCGGCGTGAAGAAGTGGGAGTGCACCGTCGAGTCCAACCCCAACGTGGCCACCTTCATCAAGGAGCTGACCCTGCGTCTGCCCGAGGGTGAGAACGTCAACTTCCGCGCCGGTGGTTACGTGCAGCTGGAATGCCCGCCGCACACCGTGCATTACAAGGACTTCGACATCCAGCCCGAGTACCGTGGCGACTGGGACAAGTTCGACCAGTGGAAGTACGTGTCCAAGGTGGATGAAACCACCATCCGTGCCTACTCCATGGCCAACTACCCGGAAGAGCAGGGCATCGTCAAATTCAACATCCGTATCGCCTCGCCACCGCCGGGCAAGGATCACCTGCCGCCGGGCAAGATGTCGTCCTGGGTGTTCAGCCTCAAGCCGGGCGACAAGGTCACCGTGTACGGGCCCTTCGGTGAGTTCTTCGCCAAGGACACCGATGCCGAGATGGTCTTCATCGGCGGTGGTGCCGGCATGGCGCCGATGCGTTCGCACATCTTCGACCAGCTCAAGCGCCTCAAGTCCCAGCGCAAGATCAGCTTCTGGTACGGCGCGCGTTCGTTGCGCGAGGCCTTCTACGTCGAGGAATACGATCAGCTGCAGGCCGAGAACCCGAACTTCCAGTGGCACCTGGCGCTCTCCGACCCGCTGCCGGAAGACAACTGGACCGGCCTGAAAGGCTTCATCCACAACGTGCTGTACGAGAACTACCTCAAGACCCACAAGGCCCCCGAGGATTGCGAGTTCTACATGTGTGGCCCACCCATGATGAACGCTGCGGTGATCAAGATGCTCACCGACCTGGGTGTCGAGCCGGAGAACATCCTCCTCGACGACTTCGGCGGTTAAGCATGAAGTCTGCTGTATTTCAGCCCGTTATCGCTGTCGCCTTGGCGGCAGCCCTAACGGGCTGCTTGCATTCTGAACGTGTCGAAGAGTTCGGCGGCCCGACCATGGGCAGCACCTATTCGGTCAAGTACGTGCGCAGCGAAGGCGTGGCGCCACAGGCGGAGATCAAGGCGGCCACCGAGGCGATCCTCGCAGAGATTGACCAGCAGATGTCCACCTACCGGGATGACTCGCTGATCGAGCGCTTCAACCAGGCGCCGGCCGGCACCTGCCAGGCCATGCCCGAGGGCGTGCTGGAACTGGTAAGAGCCGGCAATCGCCTGCACGAGGAAAGCCAGGGCGCCTTCGATCTGACCCTCGAACCCTTGCTCGACCTCTGGGGCTTCGGCCCGCGCGGCAAGGGCGAGGCGGTGCCGAGCGCCGAGCAACTGGCCGAGGTGCGCCAGCGTGTCGGCCAGCAGCACCTGCATATCGAAGGTGAGCAACTGTGCAAGGACGCCGACGTGCAGGTCGACTTCAACAGCATCGCTGCTGGCTATGCGGTGGATCGCATCGTCGCGCGTCTCGGCGAGCTGGGTGTCACCAGCTACCTGGTGGAGGCCACGGGTGAGCTCAAGGCCGCTGGCCTCAAGCCCGATGGCAAGCACTGGCGCATCGGCCTGGAAGCACCGCGCGACGACGAGCGTGTGGCGCAGCGTATTCTGCAACTCGATGGCTACGGTATCTCCACCTCAGGTGATTACCGCAACTATTTCGAGGAGAATGGCCAGCGCTACTCGCACACCTTCGACGCCTTGAGTGGGCGCCCCGTGCGCCACAAGCTGGCGGCTGTCACCGTGGCCGATCCATCGACCTTGCGCGCCGATGGCTTGTCTACTCTGTTGATGGTGCTCGGGCCGGAGGCCGGCATGGCCTTCGCCGAGCGTAACGGGATTGCCGCGTTCTTCGTGACGCGGGAGGACAAGGGCTTCGTCACACAAGGCACGAGCCGATTCGAGCAGCTATTCGCTGCGGGAGATGAGCAATGACTTTTCTGGTGGCATTTCTGGCCATGATCCTGGTCGTCGGCATGATGGCCATTGGCGTGATCATGGGGCGCAAACCCATCGCCGGTTCTTGCGGTGGCATCGCCAACCTGGGCATCGAGAAGGAGTGCTCGATCTGTGGTGGCAGCCGCGAGAAGTGCGAAGAGGTCAACCGCGACAAGGGCGAAGCGCCGCGTACCGACCTCGCCTACGACGCCAGCAAACGCTGAGCGCTAGCGAAGCATTGAACGATAGCCTGCCCCACTATCCGGGGCCGGCCCTGCCGAGGGTGCGCCACAAGCGCTCCGGCCTGATCTGAAGGAGTAAACATGGCGGTCTACAACTACGATGTGGTGGTGCTGGGCTCGGGCCCGGCGGGCGAGGGCGCGGCGATGAACGCGGCCAAGGCCGGGCGCAAGGTGGCCGTGGTGGACAACCGTCCGCTGGTCGGCGGCAACTGCACCCACCTGGGCACCATCCCGTCCAAGGCGCTGCGCCACTCGGTGCGGCAGATCATGCAGTTCAACACCAACCCGATGTTTCGCCAGATCGGCGAGCCGCGCTGGTTCTCCTTCCCCGACGTACTCAAGAGCGCCGAGAAGGTCATCGCCAAGCAGGTCACTTCGCGCACGGGCTACTACGCGCGCAATCGCATCGACACCTATTTCGGCACCGCCAGTTTCGCCGACGAGCAGACGGTGGAAGTGGTCTGTCTCAATGGCGTGGTGGAAAAACTGGTGGCCAAGCAGTTCGTCATCGCCACTGGCTCGCGCCCCTATCGCCCGGCCGATGTCGACTTCACCCACCCGCGCATCTACGACAGCGACACCATCCTCAGCCTCGGCCACACGCCACGCCGCCTGATCATCTACGGCGCCGGGGTGATCGGCAGCGAGTACGCCTCGATCTTCAGTGGTTTGGGGGTGCTGGTGGATCTGATCGACAACCGCGATCAGTTGCTCAGCTTCCTCGACGACGAAATCTCCGATGCGCTCAGCTATCACCTGCGCAACAACAACGTGCTGATCCGTCACAACGAGGAGTACGAGCGCATCGAGGGGCTGGAGAACGGTGTCATCCTGCACCTCAAGTCCGGCAAGAAGATCAAGGCCGATGCGCTGCTGTGGTGTAACGGCCGTACCGGCAACACCGACAAGCTGGGCCTGGAGAACATCGGTATCGCGGTCAACAGCCGTGGCCAGATCCAGGTGGACGAGTTCTACCGCACCGAGGTCAGCAACGTTTACGCCGCCGGTGACGTGATCGGCTGGCCGAGCCTGGCCAGTGCCGCCTCCGACCAGGGCCGTTCCGCTGCCGGCAGCATCGTCGACAATGGTAGCTGGCGCTTCGTCGATGACGTGCCCACCGGCATCTACACCATCCCCGAGATCAGCTCCATCGGCAAGACCGAGCGCGAGCTGACCCAGGCCAAGGTGCCCTACGAAGTGGGCAAGGCCTTCTTCAAGGGTATGGCCCGTGCACAGATCTCGGTGGAGCCGGTGGGCATGCTGAAGATCCTCTTCCATCGCGAGACCCTGGAAGTGCTCGGCGTGCACTGCTTCGGCTATCAGGCGTCGGAGATCGTGCACATCGGCCAGGCGATCATGAACCAGAAGGGTGAGGCCAACACGGTCAAGTACTTCATCAACACCACCTTCAACTACCCGACCATGGCCGAGGCCTATCGGGTGGCGGCGTTCGACGGCCTCAACCGGCTTTTTTGAGCGGCTCCGGCCGGCGGCCTGAGCCGGTCGGGGAGGTAGGCTGGGAGCAGGCTTGCGACTGGCGCTGGCCGAATCGGGAGAGCTTCTAGCGTCTCAGGCGGCAACAACGACAAAACCGGCCTCGTGCCGGTTTTGTCGTTATGGGGGGCTGTATTCGTAGCCCGGATGCAATCCGGGAGCTCGGGTGCAGGCATCCCCGGATTGCATCCGGGCTACGTGACTGCACCCAGTTCGTAGGGTGCGCTGCGCGCACCACGGCTATCGACGGAGTCAAGCTGCTAGCTCGCTAGTGTCAGGCTACGAGCGGGGTACTGGTGCGCATGGCGCACCCTACGAGGTTCAACCGCCCAGTGTCTGCACCGCCAGGCCAGGGAAGTCGGTAATGATGCTGTCGACGCCGAAGTCGGCCAGGCGGCGCATCAGGGCCGGTTCGTTGACTGTCCATACCGAGACGTGCAGCCCTTGCTTCTGCGCCTTGAGCAGGCGCTCGGGAGTGCACAGCGTCCAGTTCAGCGCCAGCAGGTGGCAGTCATAGTGCGCTGCCACTTTGAGCGGGTCGAGCCAGGCGTATTCGGCGACCAGGCCCAGTTGCAGGTGCGGCGTCAGTTCGCGCGCGGCCTTGAGCACCTCGCGCGAACTGGAGGTGATGCTGATGCGCTCCTTCAGGCCATGTTGTTCGGCCAGTTCGGCAATGGCCAGCACGGTGCGCGCCGCGCGAACCTTCGAGGCGCTTTTCACCTCCAGTTGCCAGTGCTCGAATGGGCACTGCTCGAACAGCGTGCGCAGGCGCGGAATGGGGCAGGGGCGTACCCAGCCGGGGCCGCCCTGGCGGGCGTCGTAGCCTTCCAGCTCGGCGGCGTCGTGTTCGACCACCTTGCCGCGCTGGCCGGTGGTGCGCTTGAGGGTCGGGTCATGAATCACCATCAGCTCGCCGTCACGGGAGAGATGCAGATCCAGCTCACAGCGTTTGACGCCGTGCTCCAGGCAACGCTGGAAGCTGACCAGGGTGTTTTCCGGGGCTTCGCCCTTGGCGCCGCGATGGCCGTAGATGAGGGTCACTGTTGCTCCTTGGCGGGGTGACGTGGCTGATGGTGACGCACGCTGTCGATGACGTGTTCGTACTCGAAATAGACGCTGAAATCGCGGTAGTCCCAGCGCGTGATCGGCGGCTTGCCGACCGGCGCGTGTTCCTCGTCGGCGAGACCGAAACGCTCCAGCACCGAACGCTGTGACTCGCCCTTGTGCGGCAGGTTCTGCGTGTCGATATCGGCACCCTGGCTGCCGATGGGAATGATCAGGGTCTCGGCGAGCAGCGCGCCGGGTAAGAGCAAGGCGATCAGCAGAGCGAGGCGGTGCATGCTGGGGCTTCCTCGGCGGGGGTCATTCGCGGGCCTGGCGCCGTTCCAGCGCCTGTTTCTGCAGGATGTGGCGGGCCAGCAACTGGCGCTGGGCATCGGTCAGCGCCTCGAACTCGGTACCGATCTCGTACTGGCCATCGGCGCGCTGGCTGCAGTGCACCACCTGCGCGCGCAGTAGCAGGCCGAGTGCCTGCGGCATCAGCACCATCTTGATTGCCAGATGGCTGCCGGGCGAGATGGGGTTCAGGTTGTTGAAGCTGATGCCACCCTCGGACAGCGACACGCGCCGAGCCGAGCCGATGTCACGCAACAGGCTTTGGGCCATGGCCTGGCCGAGCAGGTCGATGCGCTTGTTGATCACCTTGAGGTAGTTGGCCAGGGTGCGGTCGCGCTCGCTGATATGGCGCAGCAGGTGCTGCGACTCGAAGTCCAGCAGGTGCAGGTCGCTGAGCAGGTTGAACAGCGGAGAGGCATCGTGAAGCACGTCGCTGGACTGGGCTTCGGCACCGGAAAGCAGGTTGAATTCCAGTGCGATCGTATCCTCGATACGGTAGTATTCGCGGCGATCATCTACATCGTTGGTCGACATGGCGAACCCATGGCAGCAGTGGTGGTCAGAGAACTCGTTGACGATCCGGCCAGGGCCAGGTTCGCACTGGTTCTGAGTGTAAGGCCGCTGCTCGGGCCCCGCCACAAGGACGTTCCTCTTTCCCCCGAATCCTCCTCGACATGTTCAAACCTCTGTTCGTCTTCATCGGTACGCGCTACACACGAGCCAAACGCCGTAACCACTTCGTTTCCTTCATTTCCCTGACCTCCATGCTCGGCCTTGCCCTGGGGGTGATGGTGATGATCCTGGTGCTGTCGGTGATGAATGGCTTCGACCACGAGATGCGTACCCGGGTGCTGGGCATGATCCCGCATGCCACGGTCGAATCGGCCACGCCGGTGAGCGACTGGCCGGCGCTGGAGCGCCAGGTCAGGCAGAATCCACGGGTGCTGGCGGTGGCGCCCTTCACCCAGATGCAGGGCCTGCTGACCCATGAGGGCAAGGTGCAGAAGGTGCTGATCAACGCCATCGACCCGGAGCAGGAGCACAAGGTGTCGATCATCGACGACTTCCTGCGCCAGGGCGATCTGGCGAGCCTGGCGCCCGGTGAGTTCGCCATGATCATCGGTGACAAGGCCGCGGCCAAACTGGGCGTGAAGGTCGGCGACAAGGTCACCTTCGTCGCCCCCGAGGTCACCGTGACCCCGGCCGGCATGTTCCCGCGTCTGAAGCGCTTCACCATCCGCGGCATCTTCCATGTCGGTGCTGGCGAGATCGACGGTGGCCTGGCCCTGGCCAACATCAGCGACCTGGCGCGCCTGCAGCGCTGGCAGGCGGATCAGGTGCAGGGCCTGCGCCTGAAGTTCGATGACCTGTTCCAGGCGCCGCGTGCCGCCTGGGAAATCGCCCAGCGCCTGGATGGCGACTTCTACGCCCGCGACTGGACGCGCACCCATGGCAACCTGTACCAGGCCATCCGCATGGAGAAGACCATGATCGGCCTGCTGCTGCTGCTGATCGTCGCCGTGGCCGCCTTCAATATCATCTCCACCCTGGTGATGGTGGTGAACGACAAGAAGGGCGATATCGCCATTCTGCGTACCCTGGGCGCCACGCCTCGGCAGATCATGGCCATCTTCATGGTGCAAGGCACGGTGATCGGCGTGGTCGGCACCCTGATCGGTGCCGTGCTGGGCATTCTCGCCGCGCTCAACGTCAGCGCCCTGATCGCCAGCATCGAGCACTTGTTGGGGATCAAGTTCCTCAATGCCGACGTGTACTTCATCGATTACCTGCCGTCGCAACTGCAGAGCGTCGACGTCATCATGGTCTGCAGCGCCGCCTTGTTCCTGAGTTTCTTCGCCACCCTGTATCCCGCCTGGCGCGCTTCGCGTACCCAGCCCGCCGAGGCCCTGCGTTATGAGTGAATCCATGAACCCGAACGCCATGAAACAGCACAATGCCGTGCTCAGTTGCCGCAATCTGAGCAAGCGTTACGACGAGGGCCCCGAGTCGGTGGTGGTGCTCGACGGCCTGGAGCTGGAACTCTTTCCGGGCGAGCGGGTGGCCATCGTCGGCAGCTCCGGCTCCGGCAAGAGCACCTTGCTGAACATGCTCGGTGGCCTGGATACGCCCAGCGAAGGCAGCGTGTGGCTGGCCGGCGAGCAGCTTTCCGCGCTCAGCGAAACCGCCCGTGGCCTGCTGCGCAACCGTGCACTGGGCTTCGTCTACCAGTTCCACCATCTGCTGGCCGAATTCACCGCCCTGGAAAATGCCTGCATGCCGCTGCTGATCGGCAAGACGCCGATCCCTGAGGCGCGCGAGCGCGCCACCGCGTTGCTGCAGCGGGTCGGCCTCGGTCATCGTCTCGATCACAAGCCGGCCGAGCTGTCCGGTGGCGAGCGTCAGCGCGTGGCCATCGCCCGCGCCCTGGTCAACCGGCCGGGCCTGGTACTGCTCGACGAGCCTACCGGCAACCTCGACCAGCACACCGCCGAAGGCATCCAGGAGCTGATGCGCGAGCTCAGCCAGGATTCCAATACCGCCTTTCTGGTGGTGACCCACGACATGCAGCTAGCGCGGCAGATGGATCGCGTGCTGAGCCTGCAGGACGGCAAGCTGGTGGCCATCTGATGTTCCGTCCGCTGAGTCTGTTCATCGGCACCCGCTATACGCGGGCCAAGCGCCGTAATCACTTCATCTCCTTCATTTCGCTGACCTCGATGATCGGCCTGGCGCTTGGCGTGCTGGCGATGATCGTGGTGCTGTCGGTGATGAATGGTTTCCAGAAGGAAATGAGCACGCGCATCCTCGGCATGGTGCCGCACGCCATGCTCTATGGGGCCGAGCCGGTGGCCGACTGGCGTGCCCTGGCCGCCAAGGCCATGGCCAACCCGCAGGTCGTGGCTGCGGCCCCTTATGCCGAGTTGGAGGGCATGCTCTCGCACCGTGGCGTGATGCAGCCGATCCAGATTCATGGCATCGACCCGGCCGAGGAGGCCAAGGTGTCGATCCTGCCCGAGCATATCCGCCAGGGCAGCCTTAACAACCTGCAGCCGGGCGAGTTCGGCGTGGTCATCGGCGACATCACTGCGCGGCGCTTCGGCTTGCAGGTGGGTGACAAGCTGACCCTGATCATCCCCGAACTGAGCAACGCCCCGGGTGGCGTCACGCCACGCATGCAGCGCCTGAACGTGGCGGCGATCTTCAAGGTGGGGGCCGAGCTGGACAGTTCGCTGGCGCTGATCAACGTCGCCGATGCCGCCGCCATGCAGCGCCTGCCGGAGGGCACGGTGCCGGGCATCCGCCTGGCGCTGAAGGATCTATACCAGGCGCCGCAGGTGTCCAAGGCCCTGGTGGCCGAGCTGGGCGCCGGCTACCGCGCCGACGACTGGACGCACACCCAGGGCAGCCTGTTCAGCGCGATGAAGATGGAGAAGACCATGATCGGCCTGCTGCTGCTGCTGATCGTCGCAGTGGCGGCCTTCAACATCATCGCCACGCTGATCATGGTGGTGTCCGACAAGGGCGGTGACATCGCCATCCTGCGCACCCTGGGCGCCACGCCGCGGCAGATCATGGCCATCTTCATGGTGCAGGGCTCGGTGATCGGCCTGGTTGGTACCCTGATCGGCGCGGTGCTGGGCGTGCTCGCGGCACTCAATGTCAGCGCCCTGGTGGCTTGGCTGGAGTCTTTCGCCGGTGAGCGGGTGCTCAGCTCCGACGTCTACTTCATCAACAGCTTGCCGTCGGATCTGCAATGGCTGGACGTGGCGCTGATCTGCTCGGCGGCGCTGATCCTCAGCTTCCTGGCCACGCTCTATCCCTCCTGGCGTGCGGCCCAGGTACAGCCAGCCGAGGCGTTGCGCTACGAATGAGCAGCAGCAAGCTGCAAGATGGTGCTTTTACTTGTCGCTTGAAGCTTGAAGCTTGCAGCTTATAGCTGCTTTTGCCTGCTCTGCTGGCGCTTGCGCCAGCTACGCTGTACCCACCAGCGCCAGTAGAGCATGGTCAGGCAGTAGCCGAGCAGGGCCAGTACCACGGCGGTGACGAAGGAGCCCAGGTACAGGGGTTTCCATAGCGTGCTCAGCTCGGCGGTGAACCATTCCAGGCTTAGCTGCGAGGGCATGCGTATCGGCGGTGTATTGCTCAGCCAGGCACCCAGCTTGTAGCTGCAATAGAACACCGGCGGCATGGTGATGGGGTTGGTCAGCCAGACCAGGCCAATGGAAATCGGCAGGTTGGCGCGCAAGGGTATGGCCACGGCGGCGGCCGCGACCATTTGCAGTGGCATGGGGATCATCGCCCAGAACAGGCCGATGGCCATGGCGCGCGCCACGCTGTGGCGATTGAGGTGCCAGAGATTGGGGTCGTGCATCAGCGTGCCAAGAAAACGCAGGGACTTGTTGGCCTTGATGCTTTCGGGCGAGGGCATGTAGCGTTTGAATAGGCGGCGCGGCATGAAGGGTCTCTGACGATCACGAGCCGCGTCATTATGCCCGGACTCAGGGACGTTGGTCTGAAGATATTGTGACCACTTGCCACGAGGGAATGGCGATGCGTGCAGGGATGCTGGCGTTGGCTGCTGGATTGCTGGCCTTGTCCTTTCTACCGACCTTGCCGTCGGCGCAACTGCTGCTGGTGGCGGCCGCTGTCGGCGCTGTGCTGCTGTTTTCCCGCCTTTATCCATTGGGTTTCTTCCTGCTAGGCCTGGCCTGGGCCTGCACCTCGGCGCAATGGGCCCTGGATGACCGCCTGGCACCCGAGCTCGATGGCCGTACCCTGTGGCTCGAAGGGCGGGTGGTCGGGCTGCCGGAGGTGGGCGAGGGCGTGGTGCGCTTCCAGCTCGAAGGGGCCACATCCCGACGCGCAACATTGCCTCAGCGCATACGCCTGGCCTGGTATGGCGGGCCGCAACTGCATGCCGGTGAGCGTTGGCGCCTGGCGGTGAATCTCAAGCATCCGCAGGGGCTGGTCAACCCGCAGGGCTTCGATTACGAAGCCTGGTTGCTGGCCCAGCGTATCGGTGCCACCGGAACCATCAAGGCCGGGCGACGCCTGAGCCCGGCGCAGGGCCTGAGCAGTTGGCGTGATGCTCTGCGCCAGAGGTTGCTGGCCATGCCGGCAATGGGCCGCGAGGGTGGCCTGGCGGCGCTGGTGCTGGGCGATGGCTCCGGGCTCAGCACGGCGGACTGGCGCCTCTTGCAGCACACCGGCACGGTGCACCTGATGGTCATTTCCGGGCAGCACATCGCCTTGCTGGCCGGTTTCCTGTATGCCCTGGTGGCCGGCCTGGCGCGCCTGGGCTGGTGGCCCAGGCGCCTGCCCTGGCTGCCTTGCGCCTGTCTGCTGGCGCTGGCCGGCGCCTTGTTCTATGGACTGCTGGCGGGGTTTGAGGTGCCGGTCAGGCGCGCCTGCGTGATGGTGGCTATGGTGCTGCTATGGCGTCTGCGTTTTCGTCATCTGGGAGCGGGTTGGCCGCTGCTGATCGCCTTGTTGCTGGTGCTGATCCTCGAACCCCTGGCGACGTTACAGCCGGGTTTCTGGTTGTCGTTCGCGGCGGTGGCGCTGCTGGCGTTGGTGTTCGGCGGTCGCCTTGGGCGCTGGGGCTGGTGGCAGGGCCTGACGCGCGCGCAATGGACCATGGCCGTCGGCCTGCTGCCGATGATGCTGGCGCTGGGGCTGCCGGTGAGCATCAGCGGGCCGCTGGCCAATCTGCTCGCGGTGCCCTGGGTGAGCCTGCTGGTGGTGCCTCTGGCGTTGCTTGGCACCTTGCTGTTACCAATCCCCGTCGTGGGCAGCGGGCTGCTGTGGTTGGCCGGGGCTACGCTGCACCTGCTGTTCGTCATGCTTGGCTGGATCGCCGCCTGGTTGCCGGCCTGGCTGCCCAGCAGCCTGCCCTGGTGGGCTTGGAGCATGGCACTGCTCGGGGCGCTGTTGATGCTCCTACCGGCGGGGATTCCCCTGCGTTTGCCGGGTATCGCATTGCTCCTGCCGGCGTTGCTGTTGCCAGTGGACAAGCCGGCCCCTGGGCGGGCGGAGGTCTGGTTGTTCGATGTCGGCCAGGGCCTTTCTGTACTGGTGCGCACCCGTGAGCACCGCCTGCTTTACGATGCCGGGCCTCGTTTCGGTGATTTCGATGTCGGCGAGCGGGTGGTGCTGCCCTCGTTGCGTGCACTCAATGTCTCGCGTCTCGATCTGCTGCTGCTCAGTCATGCCGACAGCGATCATGCCGGTGGCGCCGAGGCGATCCTGGCCGGCCTGCCAGTGGCGCGCCTGCTCAGTGGCGAGCCCCTGCGCCGCCCGCTGCCCAGGCCGGACGAGCCCTGCCAGAGTGGTGAACACTGGCAATGGGACGGCGTGCGCTTTGCGACCTGGCAGTGGGCGCAGGGTGAGACGGGCAACCAGCGTTCATGCGTGCTGTTGATCGAGGCGCAGGGGGAGCGTCTGCTGCTGACCGGCGATATCGACGCAGCCGCCGAGTCGGCGCTGCTGGCCAGTGACCTGTCGCGCCCGGTGCACTGGCTGCTGGCGCCACACCATGGCAGTCGCAGCTCATCGAGCCAGGCTCTGGTCGAAGGTCTGGCTCCACGACATGCCTTGATCGTGCGTGGGCGCCACAATCATTTCGGCCACCCGCACCCTCAGGTGCTGGCGCGCTACCGACAGATTGGCGCACAGGTGCACGACACGGCCCTCAGCGGCGCCTTGCGCTTGACCCTGGGCGAGCACGACAGGGTACGCGGCGAGCGGGAAAAGCGTCGCTTCTGGCGGGGAAAATGAGAACGGCGGCGGTCTGCGCGGCCGCACCCTATGCTAGAGTGGCGCGACTTTTTCGAGGGGGATTCACTACCGTGTGGGAACTGGTCAAAGCTGGCGGCTGGATGATGCTGCCGATCATTCTCTGCTCCATCGCCGCTGCCGGCATCATTGCCGAGCGTCTCTGGACCCTGCGGCCCGCCCGCGTCACCCCGGCCAATCTGCTGGCTCAGGTGTGGCGCTGGATCAAGGACAAGAAGCTCAACAACCAGAAGCTCAAGGAACTGCGCGAGAACTCCCCGCTGGGGCAGATCCTTGCCGCCGGCCTGGCCAACTCCAAGCATGGCCGCGAGGTCATGAAGGAATGCATCGAAGAAGCCGCCGCTCGCGTCATCCATGAGCTGGAGCGCTACCTCAATGCCCTTGGCACCATCGCCGGCATCGCCCCGCTGCTCGGCCTGCTTGGCACCGTGCTGGGCATGATCGACATTTTCAGCTCCTTCATGGGCAATGGCACCGGCAATGCAGCGATCCTCGCCGGCGGTATCTCCAAGGCGCTGATCACCACGGCCTCGGGTCTGTTCGTGGCGATCCCGGCGCTGTTCTTCCACCGTTATCTGCAGCGCCGCGTCGACGAGCTGGTGGTGGGCATGGAGCAGGAGGCGATCAAGCTGGTGGAAATGGTGCAGGGTGATCGCGACGTCGACCTGGGCGAGGACAAGGCGTGAAATTCCGGCGTAAACCGCGGGAGAACGTCGAGATCAACCTGGCCTCGTTGATCGACGTGGTGTTCATCCTGCTGCTGTTCTTCGTGGTCACCACCACCTTCACCCGCGAGACCCAGCTCAAGGTCGACCTGCCCGAGGCCGCCAGCGGCACGCCGCCGGAGCAGACCGAGCTCAAGCAGATCGAGGTGCTGATCGGTGCCGACGGCAGCTATTCGGTCAATGGCAAGGCGCTGATGGAAAGCAACCTGAAGAACCTGATGGCCGCCATGCAGAAGGAATCCGACGGCGACAACAGCCTGCCGCTGATCATCAGCGCCGACGGCAAGACCCCGCACCAGGCGGTGATCACTGCCATGGATGCCGCTGGCAAGCTGGGCTTCGCGCACCTGCGCATCACCACGGTGGAAGCACAGGAAGCCCCCTGAGTGAGCTTCGCCGACCGTCTGCTCGAGGCCTGGTATCGCGGCCATCCGGCGCTGGCGCTGCTGCGCCCGCTGGAGTGCCTGTATCGCCGCGTGGTGCAGGGCAAGCGTGCGCGCTTCCTGGCCGGGGAGGGCGACATCTATCGCGCGCCGGTGCCGGTGCTGGTGGTGGGCAACATCACCGTCGGCGGTACCGGCAAGACGCCGCTGATCCTCTTTCTCATCGAACATTGCCGCGCTCGCGGCCTCAAGGTCGGCGTGGTCAGCCGGGGCTATGGCGCCGCGCCGCCGAGCCTGCCCTGGCGCGTGCGGGCCGAGCAGCCGGCTACTGAAGCCGGTGACGAGCCCCTGCTGATCGTCCAGCGCACAGGCGTGCCCCTGATGATCGACCCGGATCGCAGCCGCGCCGTGCGTGCGCTGCTGGCTGAAGAGCCGCTGGATCTGATCCTCTGCGACGACGGCCTGCAACACTATCGCCTGGCGCGTGATCTGGAACTGGTGCTGATAGATGCCGCCCGTGGCCTGGGCAATGGTCGTTGCCTGCCGGCCGGGCCGCTGCGTGAGCCGGCCGAGCGCCTGGAGGCCGTGGATGCCGTGCTGTTCAACGGCGCCGAGGCGGATCGCGCCGATGGTTTCGCCTTTCGCCTGCAACCAACCGCGCTGGTCAACCTGGCCAGCGGCGAGCGCGTCGGCCTCGACCATCTGCCCCCCGGCCAGGCGCTGCATGCGGTGGCCGGTATCGGCAACCCGCAACGTTTCTTCGCTACCCTCGAAGCGCTAAACTGGCGCCCGGTTCCGCACCCCTTCGCCGACCATGCCCAGTACGATGCCGCGCAGCTTGCCTTTGAGCCGCCGCTGCCGCTGCTGATGACCGAGAAGGATGCGGTGAAATGCCGGGCCTTCGCCGCCGCCGACTGGTGGTACCTGGCCGTCGATGCCGTGCCCACGCCGGCCTTCGTCGACTGGCTGGACAAGGCGTTGGCCCGCCTCATACCGGGGTCTCGATGACCCCAGCAAGGACTCCATCATGGACCCGAAACTGCTCGACATTCTCGCCTGCCCGATCTGCAAGGGCCCGCTGCAGCTTTCCGAAGACAAGACCGAACTGATCAGCAAGGGCGCCGGCGTGGCCTATCCGATCCGCGACGGCATTCCGGTGATGCTGGAGAGCGAAGCCCGTACCCTGACTACCGACGAGCGTCTGGACAAGTAAATGAGCGCAGCCTTCACCGTCGTCATCCCCGCCCGTTACGCCTCCACTCGCTTGCCCGGCAAGCCGCTGCAGGACATCGCCGGCAAGCCTATGGTGCAGCACGTCTGGGAACAGGCGAAGAAGAGTTCGGCAGATCGTGTGGTGGTCGCCACCGACGATGCACGCATCGTCGAGGCCTGCCAGGCGTTCGGTGCCGAGGTGCTGCTGACCCGCGAGGATCACAACTCCGGCACCGACCGCCTGGCCGAAGTGGCCAGCCAGCTCGGCTTGCCTGCCGATGCCATCGTGGTCAACGTGCAGGGCGACGAGCCGCTGATTCCGCCGGCCATCATCGACCAGGTAGCTGCCAACCTCGCAGCCAATCCGCAGGCCGGTATCGCCACCTTGGCAGAGCCCATCGAGGATGTCACCGCGCTGTTCAATCCCAACGTGGTCAAGGTGGTGGCCGACAAGAACGGCCTGGCGCTGACCTTCAGCCGCGCGCCGCTGGCCTGGGCGCGCGATGCCTTCGCCAAGAGCCGCGAGGTATTGCCGGCTGGCGTGCCGTACCGCCGCCATATCGGCATCTACGCCTACCGCGCCGGTTTTCTGCACGACTTCGTCGCCTGGGGCCCGTGCTGGCTGGAAGACACCGAGTGCCTGGAGCAATTGCGCGCGCTGTACAACGGTGTGCGTATTCATGTCGCCGATGCGCTGGAGGCGCCGGCAGCCGGTGTCGATACCGCTGAAGACCTGGAGCGGGTACGCCGCCTGTTGGGGGTCTGATGAAGGTTCTGTTCGTTTGCCTGGGCAATATCTGCCGTTCGCCCACCGCCGAAGGCGTGCTGCGCCACAAGCTGCGCGCGGCGGGCCTGGAGGATCGGGTAGAGGTGGATTCCGCCGGTACTGGCGATTGGCATGTGGGCAAGGCGCCGGACGGCCGTACCCGTCAGGCCGCACTGCGCCGTGGTTATGACCTGTCGGCGCAGCGTGCGCGGCAGGTGGAGGCTGCCGACTTTCAGCGCTTCGACCTGATCCTGGCCATGGACAAGAGCAACCTGCGCAACCTCCAGGCGTTGCGCCCGGGGGAGGCTCGCGCCGATCTCGACCTTTATCTGCGCCGCTACGAGCTGGCCCTGGATGAAGTGCCCGACCCTTACTACGGCGGTGAAGACGGCTTCGAGCAGGTGCTGGATCTGATCGAACAAGCCAGCGACGCGCTGCTGGTGGAAATCAAGGGGCGCCTGTGAGCCTGAATCTGCAGAGCGACGTGTCGCTCAAGCCCTTCAACAGCTTCGGTGTCGAGGTGCGTGCACGGCTGTTCGCCGAGGCCCATGACGATGCGGAGGTGCGTGAAGCCCTGACGCTCGCCGCGCAGCGCGATCTGCCGCTGCTGGTGATCGGCGGTGGTAGCAACCTGCTGCTGACCCGCGATGTCGAGGCGCTGGTGCTGCGCATGGCCAGCCGTGGCATTCGTATTGTCGAAGACGATGGCGAGCAGGTGCTGGTGGAGGCCGAGGCCGGCGAGCCCTGGCATCCCTTCGTGCAGTGGAGCCTGGCCCAGGGCCTCAATGGCCTGGAAAACCTCAGCCTGATACCCGGCACCGTCGGTGCCGCGCCGATGCAGAACATCGGCGCCTATGGCGTGGAGCTCAAGGACTTGTTCGTCGGCCTCACCGCGTTGGATCGGCAGAGCCTTGAGCTGCGTGAGTTCAGCCTGGAAGAGTGTGCCTTCGCCTATCGCGACAGCCTGTTCAAGCGCGAGGCCGGGCGCTGGTTGATCCTGCGCGTGCGCCTGCGCTTGAGCCGCACGCCGACCTTGCGCCTGGACTATGGGCCGGTGCGCCAGCGTCTGCTGGACATGGACATCGACGTGCCCAGCGCCAGCGAGGTCAGCCAGGCGATCTGCGCCATTCGCAGCGAGAAACTGCCGAACCCCGCCGAACTGGGCAATGCCGGCAGTTTCTTCAAGAACCCGGTGGTGGCCTTCGAGCTGGCCGAGCGCATCCGTGCCGAGCATGCCGATCTGGTCAGCTATCCAGCGGGTGCCGGCCAGGTCAAGCTGGCGGCAGGCTGGTTGATCGAGCGGGCCGGGTGGAAGGGCTTCCGGGAAGGTGATGCAGGTGTGCATCGCCAGCAGGCGCTGGTGCTGGTCAACTACGGTGCGGCCAGCGGCGCGCAACTGCTGGAGCTGGCGCAGCGTATCCAGGCTGATGTGTTGGCGCGTTTCGGCGTCGAGCTGGAGATCGAGCCTAACGTGCTGTGAGTTTGTAATGAGCGAGTTCTGCTTGCTCAAGCGGCGCGGGTTTATGGGGCACACCGGACTGGCAAGTTTGTATGTGAGACTGGGGGGTGGTCTGGACGCCGCTATGGTGTTTTCAGAGACTCCCTGTTTCGCCCCCTCGGGCGACTCACTTTTCTTTGAAATGCGCAAAGAAAAGTAAGCAAAAGAAACGCACCCCCACCATCCGGGTCTCGCTGCGCTCGACTTCCCTCACTCCGGCATCGCTCCGGGGTCGGCGTACATGGGCCATCCCTGGCCCATTACGCCTCTCGCGGCATCCATGCCGCTCGCCCCCTGCGCAATGCCTACGTTCGGCCTCCTGAAGGGGGCATTTGCGCGCCTGAACGAACAGGTATGCCAGGTTAGTCCTGAGTGCTCTGACAGTTGTGAAGTCGCGATGTGGCCGTCGAATTAAACCAATAGTTTCATTCGTGCAGTTTCACGCGGTGAACAGCTTGCCGGCTTGCAGCCGGCATTCAGGTCAGCCCTACGGCTGACCTCATGTTCAAGCACTGCGCACTACTTCTGGGTTACCGGAGTTTCAGGCGCGTGCAGAGCCCGCCCAGGAGGGTGAACGGAATCGTCGTGGAAGAGGTTGAGCGACATGGATGTCGCGAGAGCCACGATGGGCCAGGGATGGCCCACCGTGGCGGGCCTCTGGAACGGCGATGGAGTGAACGAACCCTCGCGCAGCGAGGGCCGGATGACCGGGCGGAGGGTTTTGGTTACTTTTGCCCGTCAAAAGTGACTCGCCCGGGAGGGCGAAACTAAAAACATCAACAAAAACGCGGCAAGCCGGAACAAGCACCCGAACAACCAACAACCCACACACAAACTTGCCAGTCCGGTATCGCTCAAACGCATCCCCAGAAATAAAAAACCCGATGCCAGATCCTGGCATCGGGTTTCCAAGTAAGCCCCATCGGGACTCGAATGCTTACGCGAGCAGCATAGTACGCGGCGCTTAGCGCTCCAGATACTGCAGCTTGTCCTTCACACCATCCCACTCTTCGGCGTCCGGCAGCGAGTCCTTCTTCTCGGTGATGTTCGGCCAGACTTCCGCCAGGTCGGCGTTCAGCTCGATGTACTCCTGCATGTCCTCGGGCACTTCATCCTCGGAGAAGATCGCCTGGGCCGGGCATTCCGGCTCGCACAGGGCGCAGTCGATGCACTCGTCCGGGTGGATCACCAGGAAGTTCGGGCCTTCGTAGAAGCAATCGACCGGGCAGACTTCCACGCAGTCGGTGTATTTGCATTTGACGCAGTTGTCGGTGACGACGAAGGTCATGTCTGATTCTCTCCTCGGGCGGCGGCCTACGCCCTTTCTGCGAAGGGCTGTCAGGCGCTCTGTCTGGGGCCGCGGCTCAGGCTGTAAACCGGGCAGTCGTAAAAATGCGCGCGATTCTAGCAGCTTGTCGGGGCAAGCGTTAGACCTGCGTCTTCCATGTATATAACAGCTCGAGCGCCTTGCGCGGAGTCAGATCATCCGGATTGATCTTGCTCAATTGCTCCAGCAGGGGGTGCGGCACGCTGGCGAACAGGTCGCTCTGCATCGGTGCCTGCGGCTGGCCGGGCTGCTGGCGTGGCAGGTCATGGGGCAGGCTGGTGGCTTCCAGGCGCGCCAGGTGCTCGCGGGCACGGCTGATCACGCTGCCCGGCACGCCGGCCAGTTGCGCCACGGCCAGGCCATAGCTCTGGCTCGCCGGCCCGGGCTGGACATGGTGGAGAAAGACGATGCGTTCGTTGTGCTCGGTGGCCGAGAGGTGCACGTTGGCCACCACTGGCTCGCTTTCCGGCAGCACGGTCAGCTCGAAGTAGTGGGTGGCGAACAGGGTGAAGGCGCGCAGGCGCGCCAGGTGCTCGGCCGCCGACCAGGCCAGCGACAGGCCGTCGAAGGTGCTGGTGCCTCGGCCCACCTCGTCCATCAGCACCAGGCTGCGCTCGCTGGCGTTGTGCAGGATGTTGGCGGTCTCGCTCATTTCCACCATGAAGGTGGAGCGCCCGCCTGCCAGGTCGTCCGAGGAGCCGATACGGGTGAAGATGCGGTCGACCAGTGACAGCTCGCAGGCCGCCGCCGGGACGAAGCTGCCGATATGGGCCAGCAGCACGATCAGCGCGGTCTGGCGCATGTAGGTGGACTTACCGCCCATGTTCGGCCCGGTGATGATGAGCATGCGGCGGCTGTCGTCCAGGTCCAGGTCGTTGGCCACGAAGGGGGTGGTCAGCACCTGCTCGACCACCGGGTGGCGGCCCTGGTCGATGCGCATGCACGGCTCGTCGACGAAGCGTGGGCGGTTCAGGTCGAGGTTCAGCGCACGCTCGGCCAGGTTGCTCAGCACGTCCAGCTCGGCCAGGGCAGCAGCACTGTCCTGCAGCGGGGCGAGGTGTTCGATCAACTGTTCGAGCAGGGCATCGTAGAGCATCTTCTCGCGGGCCAGGGCGCGGCTCTTGGCCGACAGCGCCTTGTCCTCGAATTCCTTGAGCTCCGGGGTGATGAAGCGTTCGGCGCCCTTGAGCGTCTGCCGGCGGATGTAATCGGCTGGCGCCGACTCGGCTTGTTTGGTGGGTAGCTCGATGAAGTAGCCGTGCACGCGGTTGTAGCCCACCTTGAGGTTGGCCAGGCCGGTGCGGGCCTTCTCCCGTGCTTCCAGATCCATGAGGAATTGGCCGGCGTTTTCGCTCATCGCTTGCAGCTCGTCCAGCTCGGCGTCGTAGCCGGTCTTCAGCACGCCGCCGTCGCGGATCACCGCCGGCGGGTTGTCGATGATGGCGCGGGCCAGCAGGTCGGCCAGCTCGGGGTAGGTGGCGATGGTGGCCGCCAGGTGCTGCAGGTGCGGGGTATCCAACGTGGTCATCGCCTGCTGCAGCTCGGGCAGTGCGGCCAGGGCATCGCGCAGGCGCGCCAGGTCGCGCGGGCGGGCGTTGCGCAGGCCGATACGGGCGAGGATGCGCTCCAGGTCGCCGATTTCCTTGAGCTGCGGTTGCAGCGTCTCGAAACGGTAGCCGTCGAGCAGGCAGGCGATGGCGTCCTGGCGCGCCTCCAGCACCGCGCGGTCGCGCAGTGGGCGGTTCAGCCAACGGCCCAGCAGGCGGCTGGCCATGGCGGTCTGGCAGCGATCCATGACCGACTGCAGGGTGTTGTCGCGACCGCCGGCGAGGTTGATGTCCAGCTCCAGGTTACGGCGGCTGGCACCGTCGAGGATCACCGTGTCGTCCAGGCGCTCGTGGCGCAGGCTGCGCAGGTGGGGCAGGGCGGTGCGCTGGGTTTCCTTGGCATAGCTCAGCAGGCAGCCGGCGGCGCCGATGGCCAGGGTCAGCTTCTCGCAGCCGAAGCCTTTCAGATCCTGGGTGCCGAACTGCTGGCACAGGCTCTTGAAGGCGCTGTCGCGGTCGAAATCCCAGGGCGCGCGGCGCCGTGAGCCCTTGCGTTTCTCGGCGGGCAGGCCCTGCGGCCAGTCGTCCGGGATCAGCAGTTCGGCGGGGTTCAGGCGTTCCAGCTCGGCCAGCAGGTTCTCCCAGCCCTTGATCTCCTGCACGCTGAAGCGGCCGCTGGTGATGTCCAGCACGGCCAGGCCGAACAGGCGCTCGTCGCCCAGCACGGCAGCCAGCAGGTTGTCGCGGTGCTCGTCGAGCAGGGCCTCGTCGCTGATGGTGCCGGGGGTGATGATGCGCACCACCTGGCGCTCCACCGGGCCCTTGCTGGTGGCCGGGTCGCCGATCTGCTCGCAGATCACCACCGATTCGCCCAGTTTGACCAGCTTGGCCAGGTAACCCTCCACCGAGTGGAAGGGAATGCCGCACATGGGGATCGACTGGCCGGCCGACTGGCCGCGTGCGGTCAGGGTGATATCCAGCAGCTTGGCCGCCTTCTTCGCGTCTTCGTAAAAAATCTCGTAGAAGTCACCCATGCGATAGAACATCAACTGGTCCGGGTGCTGATTCTTCAGCTTCCAGTACTGCTGCATCATCGGGGTGTGAGCTGAAAGGTCGGAATTAGTCATGGGCATCGATCGCTTGAAATTGTCTTGCCTGGGAGCTGGAGCGGGTTTGCCGGCAGGGTCGTCGCCGCGGATGTGCCGGCGTTCCGGGAGGCGCCGAAGCTTTCCAGCCGGCCGTGATCGCTCCAGGCCGTGGGTGGGAGTCGTGGCTCGCTCGGGTTCTGCAGGTAGCCTGGTCTGGCTTCGGCAGGTGAGGGTACATGCCTGGACAGGGCCGAACGCGGGGCGCGGTGGCGGAGCGGGTTTCGCTCGGCCCGATGACAAGGTCCACGCGCCTGTCTTCCGTGATCAGCCTGTCGTGTCGTTGCCGTTGGGCTGCCATTGGCCTGTCTTCAGCATGAATCGCTCAAGGAATCCGGGAGGCATCGTGAGCTTGCCTGCCTCCCAGCGCTGTCAGGCGCGCAATGATACCTGAAAGCGGCGTCGCTTTCGTCTGGCTTGAGTCTTTGGGGGCAGGCGCCTGCAGGATGGCAGCGGGGCGATGCCGGGCAGCCCCGCGCTCGATCAGTCCTGCGCCACGATGCTGTGGCTCTGGCAGCCCAGGTCGATACGGCCGTCCTGGCTGACGATCCTGGCCTCGACGCGATCACCCACCTGCAGGTACTGGCGACGGCGTTGCTGGCCCTTGATGAAGAATTTCCACTTCAGGGGTTCGGGCAGCAGGCCCGACAGTTTCACCAGCAGGCGCGGCGGCACGCTCAGGGCGCAGCCGGATGGCGTTCCGGTCATCAGCACGTCGCCCGGCTCGAAGTTCACGATCTGTGAATACTCGGTCAGGGTTTCCGCCGGCTTGAACACGAGGTTGGCCGTGCTGTCGCTCTGGCGCAGTTCGCCATTGACGCTCAGGCTCAACTGCATCTGCGCCAGGTAGCCCATCTCGGATGGCTCGAGCAGGCACAGAACCGGCCCCAGTGGGCTGAAGGTTCGATAGCTCTTGCCTTTGTGGAACTGCATCTGGGGGAGCTGGACATCACGCGCGGAGACGTCGTTGCCGATGCAGATGCCGGCAATGTATTCGTGCAGGTTGTTCTGCGTGACCTCCACCGGGGTTGAGGTGCGCTTCTTCATCACCAGGGTCAGTTCCACCTCGTAGTCGAGCAGCTTCACGTGCCTGGGCCTGACGATGACGCCGGTCGGCCCGGTGATGGAGGCAGAGGACTTGGTGAAGAACAGGTTGAAGGACTTGGCGTCCGGGTCCATGCCCGAATCGATCATGTGTTCGCGGTAATTGGCGCCCTGGCACAGCACCTTGGCATCGTCGGTGATCGGCGACAGCAACTCGACCTCGGCCCGATCCACTGCCTCGCTGCTAGCTTCGACCAGTCTGGCTATCGCGTCGTGGCCCAGGTTCAGGAGTTCTCGGGTAGTGGTGCAGGGTGTCGGCAGAGCCCGAATCCTGTCGGCGGTCGATAGGCAGCCCCACTGCACCGATGTCTGATGGCGGAAACGCACGATTGGAAGCGCCATGTCTGTACCTCATTCTTCTTGAGTGATCGACTGCCTGCGGCAGCCAGGTTGGCTACAACAGCAAAAGCCCGATGTTTTCCAGCAGCTTCACCAGATGGAGCAGGAAGCGGGAGCCCAGGGCGCCATCTATGACGCGGTGGTCATAGGACAGCGAGAGCGGCAGCAGCAGGCGCGGCACGAACTGCTCGCCATTCCACACCGGTTGCAGGCTGGCCCGGGATACGCCGAGGATGGCGACCTCGGGGGTGTTGACGATAGGGGCGAACGGGCCCCGGATCCCCAGGCCGCCGAGGGAGGAAATGGTGAAGCAGCCGCCTTTGATGTCGCTCGCGGCAAGCCGCCCTTGCCGGGCGCTGTTGGCGAGGCTGGCGCATTCGCGCGCCAGTTCGCGTACCCCCTTGCGGTTCGCATCCTTCACCACCGGGACGACGAGGCCGGCCTCGGTATCGGCGGCAAAGCCGATGTTGATGTACTTCTTCAGGATCAGATGTTGCCCATCGGCCGCCAGGGAGGCATTGAATTGCGGAAACTGCGCCAACGCCTGGGCCAGCGCATGCATGAGCAGGGGTAGCAGCGTGATCTTGTCCTGTCCCTCGGCATTGGCCGCCTTCAGCAGCGCATCCAGGCTGGTGATGTCAGCCGTCTCGAACTGGGTCACATGGGGGACGTTCAGCCAGGCCCGGTGCAGATGGGCGGAAGAAAGCTTCTGAATGCGCGGCAACGGCCTCACCTCGATTTCGCCGAACTGAGCAAAATCGATTTCGGCTACCGGGGCGATGCCGCTCAGGCGTTCATCGGCCACGGTTGCCGTCATGCGCTTACGCACGAAGGCCTCGACGTCCTCCTTGAGGATGCGCCCGGACTTGCCGCTTGCCGCGACTTCGGACAACTTGACGCCGAGCGTGCGTGCCAGCTTGCGCACCACGGGCCCGGCCTTGGGCAGCGGCAGGCCGCTGGCGGCCGTTTCCGGCATGGCGGATGACGCCACTGCGGCGGTCGCCGCCGGGGCTGGCGGAGCAGGGGCGTCCTGCGTCAGCGCCTGGGCGGGCGTAGCAGGCGGGGCCACGGGCTCGGCCGGCTGCTCAAGCGCCAGTTCGCCGAATATGTCGCCCTGGCTGACGCGATCCCCCTCCTGGATCAGGAAGCGTTTGAGCACTCCAGCGCAGGGCGCAGGAATTTCCAGGGTGGCCTTGTCGGTTTCCAGCACGAACAGCGCTTGTCCGGTAACCACCGGGGTGCCGGGTTGCACGCTGATCTCGACTACCTGAACGTCCCTGTATTCACCGATATCCGGAACGCTGAGTGCTAGCTGCATGGCGGACATGTTCATCGAGATGCTGCCGTCCTTTCGCGTGTCGGTTCGGCGCGCTGTTCCTGATGCCCCGACAGGCCGATGCCATAGGTCGTTTTCAGCCGCTCGACGATGCTGACCAGGGTGCCGGCATCCGTGTCGGCGCTGCCCTTGGTGCGCCAGACCACGTGATGGTCCGGCCTGACCAGGATCGCGCCGTCCTCGCCCACCTCGTACAGCTCGATGGCGGCCTGGCGGGCCGAGGCATCCATGCTGTCGAGCCCGACGATCCGCACCGCCATCTCGGCGCTGCCAGGCAGGGCTTGCAGGGCCTGGCGCCACTGTTCGGGCTTGGCGCTGATCAGGGTGAAGTCACGCTTGTCGAGCAACTGGTGGATGGCGCGCGGCTGGCCATCGCTGAGCAACATGACATGGGGCAGACGCGCGCCAGGCCAGGTGGTCGGTCGATACTCGGTGACACCCTTGCCGATCATGGGTTGCGCTGTGGCTTCGGGTTCCACCAGCCCCTGGGTGTAGGCGTAGCCATACTCCAGGCCGGTGGAAATGAAGTGCTCCCGTTGCTCGGGCACCTGGGCCTGCAGCAGGGCGCGCAGGCGCTTGCCCTTGGCCGTCTGCGCCTCCAGCAGGGCGGTTTTCTTCAGCGCGCCGCGCATGAGCCAATCCGCCAGAGAGCCGCGAGTGGATTTGGGCAGCCAGGTGAAGGGGGCGAGGGTAAAGAGTTTCGTCACCTGCATGAGCCCGCGATTGCGCAGGCCGATATGGCAGGTCACTTCATCGAGCTTGAAGTGATTGCCCATGCTCTGCTCGGCAAACAGCCGGATCACCGGCTTGCGCTCGAGCTCGTAGGTGTTCAGCAGGCTCTCCGGCGCGCGGCCTTCGAGGATGGCGGCCAGCTTCCAGGCCAGGTTATGGGCATCCTGGACACCGCTGTTGAGGCCGAAGCCCCCGGTATGGGGAAACCGATGCGCCGCGTCGCCAATGAGTAGGGCATGGCCCTTGGCATAGGAGGCGGCCAGTTGCGTGGTCATCAGCCACTTGCCCATGGTGTGGATGGTGAAGGGCACTTCGCTGTTGCCGATGGCCAGCGGAATCACCTTGCGCCAGTAGTCCTGCCCGGCCGTGGCGACTGCCTGCTCGTCGCAGAGGTAGGGCGTCATCAGGATGTAGCTGTCGTCCGCGTGCTTGATCATCACGCCGCAGAAGTGCGGGTTGTAGATCCAGCTCAGCAGTGGGCGAGGTTGTGGGTGAAGCTCATCGAGCTTCATCTGGAAGAACACGCTGGCCATGTTGGCCAGTGTCGGGCCTTGCATGGCGATACCCAGCAGCTCCCGTACCTTGCTGTTGGCGCCATCGGCACCGATCAGCCAGCGTGCGCCGATGCTGGTGCGCTGCTGGTTGGTGTCGCGCACCGACAGCGTTACCTGGTGCCCCGCATCATGCAGTGACTCCAGGCTGTGACCCTTGATGAAGGTCACCAGGGGCTCGGCTTCCAACGCCCGCCAGAGAATCGGCATTAACTGATGCTGGCCGACGTGGGCGATGCGGTATTCGCTGTGGGAGCGCACCCGCTCTACCAGTTCCCGGTCGGCCAGCAGATCGATGCTGCCGAACTCGGTGCCCAGCAGGCTGGTGCACCAGCGGATGTTGCCGATCTCCTCCTCCGACGGGCACAGCGCCAGGATCTCCTGGGCCAGGGCGGGGGAGTACTGGGCCCAGATCTCGAATGCGCGGCCGTTCAGCACGTGCGCGGCCGGGTGCTGCAACGGCGTCGTGCGGCGCTCGACGACGATGCAGGGGATGCCGTAGCTGGCCAGCAACAGGGCCAGGGTGCAGCCGCTGGCACCGCCACCGACTATGACCACCGGTGCCTTCATGTCCGCGTTCATCACAGGGTTCTCCAGTTAATGGCTTTCATGTTCGCCACCGGCTTGCTGCCCGGAGGGGTGCCCGCGCCCTGTTTCAGCAGCTCGGCAACCGGGGTACCGGAGCGCAGGCGGGTGAGCAGGTAGTCGGGGTCGAAGTTGACGCCGATGGGGTTCTCTGCGAACGCAGGGCTGTTGAAGTACCGCTTGGTTTCCTCGGCAGTGGCGAAGTTCTCGACCTGGAACTCATGCCGGTTGCCGTCCGGATCTTCGTAGTAGAGCGAGGTGGTCGGCCCGTGGTTGATGCACCAGACCGGCTCGATACCCTGCTGCTTGACCCGCTCGTAGGTCAGCAGCAGGTCTTCCAGTGAGTCGAAGCTGTGGGCGATGTGATCCAGCCCGATCATCTTGCGCCGCAGCCAGGCCAGGGGGAACAGCAGGCGCAGGATGGCCGGCAGCTTGACCAGCGCCAGCCGATGGCTCTCGGCATCCCAGCTGAGGAAGGTGACGAGTTTGCCCGCGTGCACCACCTCGGCGCCGAACACGAGGCCGTACCAGGCGATCAGCTTCTCTCGGCGCGGTGTCTTGAGCACCCAATGGGCAATCTGCGTGGGGGCGATCACGGGCTTGCTGGGCAGTGCAGAAGATGTCTGGTTCATGTTCTGGTCCTGATGGCTTGCTGGGTTAGGTTGAACAGCGCCCCTGTCAGAGGGTCCAGGGCGCCGCCTTGCTGCTGTCGATGCCATAGCGCTCCACGGCCATCTGCGCCGTTTCCCAGGGCACTTGCCCTTCCTCGGCCAGCGCGTGCAGGGTGGCGATCACCAGGCTGTGGGCATCGACCTCGAAGAATTCGCGCAGCCTGGTGCGGGTGTCGCTGCGGCCGAAGCCGTCGGTGCCCAGGGAGACGAAGCGTCCTCTCACATAGGGGGCGATGAGGTTGGGATAGGCGCGCACGTAATCGCTGGCGGCCACGATCAGATCGTTGCCGCCAAGCAGCGTCTGCACATGGCTCTGGCGTTGCGCGGCGCCAGGGTTGAGGCGGTTCAGGCGCTCGACGCTGGCCGCATCGCGAGCCAGTTCACTGAAGCTGGTGGCGCTGAACACTTGGCAATCCACCTGCCAGTGCGTCGAGAGCAGCACGGCTGCCGCTTCGACTTCGCGCAGGATCGGCCCGGAACCCAGCAGGCGAACCCTGGCGACCGCGCCCTCGACCCCATGGTGCTTGTACGGGTACAGCCCCTTGATGACGTTCTGCGCCTGGCCTTCGGCGAGCGGCTCCTGCGGGTAGCTCTCGTTGCTGACGGTGATGTAGTAGAACTCGTCGACATGCCGCTCCATCATCTGCCGGGCGCCGTGATCCATGATCACCGCCAGTTCCGCCGCGAAGGCCGGGTCGTAGGCGCGGCAGTTGGGTACGCTGGCGGCGATCAACTGGCTGGTGCCGTCCTGATGCTGCAACCCCTCGCCACCCAGGGTGGTGCGGCCGGCGGTGGCGCCCAGCAGAAAGCCGCGGGTGCGCTGGTCGGCCGCCGCCCAGATGAGATCGCCAACGCGCTGGAAGCCGAACATCGAATAGAAGATGTACAGCGGCAGCATGGCCACGCCGGACGTGCTGTAAGCCGTTCCGGCGGCCACCCAGGAGGAGATCGCGCCCGCTTCGTTGATCCCTTCTTCGAGCAGTTGCCCGTCTTGCGATTCCCGGTAGGAGACCAGGGAACCGGCATCCTCCGGGGCATACAACTGACCCACGGGGGAGTAAATGCCGATCTGGTGGAACAGGTTGGCCATGCCGAAGGTGCGCGCCTCATCGGCCACGATCGGCACGATTCGCGGCCCCAGCAGCGGATCCTTGAGCAGCGCGGCCAGCAAGCGGATGGCCGCCATGGTGGTCGACATCTCGCGGGAGGAGCCATCCAGCGCGAAGGCGGCATAACGTTCCAGCGCGGGTACCGCGACAGCCTCTGCCTGCTGCCGGCGTGTAGGCAGGGCGCCACCGAGCGCCTCGCGGCGCCTGGCGAGGTAGAGCAGTTCCTCGCTGCCTTCGGCGGGGCGGTAGAACCTGTGGCTCTGCAGATCCTCGTCGCTCAGCGGAAGCTGAAAGCGATCGCGAAACGCTTTCAGCGCAGTGCCCTCGAGCTTCTTCTGCTGATGCGCGGTCATGCGCGACTCGCCAGAGGCGCCCATGCCATAACCCTTCTTGGTCTTGGCCAGGATCACCGTTGGCTGCCCTTTGTGGCTGACGGCACTGGCGTAGGCCGCATACAGCTTGCGCAGGTCATGTCCGCCACGTTTTAGCCCGTCGATCTCGGCATCGGACATGTGAGCGACCAGCGCCTGAATCTCCGGGTCCTGCTTGAAGAAATGCTCGATGTTGTAGGCCCCGTCCTTGGCCCCCAGGGTCTGGTAGTCGCCATCGACGGTCTGCGCCAGCCGGCGCAGCAGCACGTGCTTGCTGTCGCGGGCGAACAGCGCGTCCCACTCCGAGCCCCAGAGCACCTTGATCACATTCCAGCCGGCGCCGGCGAACAGCGATTCCAGCTCCTGGATGATTTGCCCGTTGCCGCGCACGGGCCCATCCAGACGTTGCAGGTTGCAATTGATGATGAAGTTCAGGTTGTCCAGCCCTTCGCGCGCCGCCAATGACAGCCCGGCGATGGATTCCGGCTCGTCCATCTCGCCGTCGCCGAACACGCCCCAGACCCGGCGGCCCTCGGTCGTGGCGATGCCACGGTGCTGCAGGTAGCGCAGAAAGCGCGCCTGGTAGATCGCATTGATCGGGCCAATGCCCATCGAGCCCGTCGGGAATTGCCAGAAGTCGGGCATCAACCAGGGATGAGGGTACGAGCACAGGCCCTTGCCTCCTACCTCCTGGCGGTAGTTCTGCAACTGTTCTTCGCTGAGCCGGCCTTCCAGGTAGGCCCGGGCATAGACGCCCGGCGCCGAATGCGGCTGGAAGAACACCAGGTCGCCGCCGCTTTCGTGGGTGGGCGCCTTGAAGAAGTGGTTGAAGCCGACCTCGAAGATTTCCGCTGCAGAGGCGTAACTGGCGATATGGCCGCCGAGATCACCGTAGGCCTGGTTGGCACGCACCACCATCGATAGCGCATTCCAGCGAGAAATGGCCACCAGGCGCTGCTCGAGTGCCAGGTCTCCCGGATAGCTGCCCTGTCGCTCCAGGGCGATGGTGTTGCGGTAGGACGAGTATGGCGCGGAGCTGCCGGTGAGCCCGGACTCCTTGGCGAACTGATCGAGCCGACGCAAGAGGTACAGGGCGCGCTCAGGGTCATGCAGCTGCGCTGACTGCAATGACTCCAGCCATTCCTGTGTTTCGACCGGGTCGGTATCCAATTCCGGGCTGAGCGAGTGCGACTTCATTTTTGTTGTTTTCCGCTTGTTGATCTGTCGAGCAAGCAAGACCGCTGAAAAGATGATAACTAATCATTTTTGATCGTCAATCATATTTTGTTTCGTTGAGCGCGCCATGCGCCAGGTGCTAGATTCGCCCCCATGAAAAAATCCTCTCCTTCTCCGCTACCCACGCCCCACCAGAAAACCGCAGCGCGCTCCAGCGAAGCCGGCGAGTCGCGCAGCGCCCGACGCAAGCGGGAAACCCGCCTGAGCCTGATGAAGGCGGCACTGGAACTGATGTCGGAACGTGGCAGCGGGGAGGTCACCATCCAGCAGATCACCGCGGCGGCGGACGTGGGCTTCGGCACCTTCTACAACTACTTCGAGTCCAAGGAAGACATCTACAACTGCTTGCTGGAGGAGGTCTTCGAGCGTTCGGCGAAGGTGGTGGACGAGGCGGTTGCGCACATCACCGATCCGGCCGAGCGCCTCAGTGTGGGAGTGCGCTATACCCTGCTGCAGGCCAAGGCGGATCCGGTCTGGGGGCGCTTTCTGGCGCGATCTCCCTTCAATCCCGAGATTATTTCCCAGGGGCTGGGCAAGTTCCTGCTGCGTGACGTGCTCGAAGGCATCGCCAAGCAGCGTTTCAAGGTGAACGACACTGGAGTGGCCCTGATGGCGGTCGGCAGCACCGTGCTGGGGGCCGTGACCATCACCCTGCAGAGCCCGGCACCGCCGCAGGCGCGGCTGTATGACGATCTGGGGCTGTACGCAGAAAGCCTGCCCGAGCGGGTCTGTGAAATGGTGCTGCGCATCATCGGTGTCGATAGCGATGAGGCCACTCGTCTGGCGAGCCTGCCCCTGCCGCCGCTGGAGGGCTTCTTTCGGCTGTCAGTCTGACCGGGGCAGGGCGCCTACGGGGCGATTGCGGCCTTAAATCCCAGGTGGAGCTGGTGTAGGGTATCGGGCTGACCTGTTCCCCCGGAGAGCATCATGGATTCGATCAGCCAACTGGCTGCCCAGCTCGGGCAGCGACTGCAAGCCGCTGGCGCCCAGGTGAGCACGGCCGAGTCCTGCACCGGCGGTGGCATCGCCGAGGCCATCACCCGCATTCCCGGCAGTTCGGCCTGGTTCGAGGCCGGTTTCGTCACCTATTCCAATGCACAGAAGAGCAAGCAACTGGACGTGCCCCAGGGCTTGTTCGCGGCCGTCGGCGCGGTCAGCCGCGAGGTGGTTGAGGCCATGGTGCGCGGTGCCCAGGCTCAGGCCGGGGCGCGTTATGCGGTGGCGGTCAGCGGCGTGGCAGGTCCAGATGGCGGCTCGCCCGAGAAGCCGGTGGGCACCGTTTGGCTGGCCTGGGGCGATGGCGAACGTATCGTCAGCCTGCGCAAACAGTTCGCCGGCAACCGCGACGAGGTGCGCCGACAGACGGTCGAGGCCGCACTGGCGGGGCTTATCGAGCTGCTGGCGAAGGAAAATCCGCTTGCGGGGTAGGCGGATGACTTGCCCTGTGGAATAATACTGGCTACTTATACAGTTGTTGGCGGCCGTCGAGGCCCTTGTGAATACGTGAGGATGGTAATGGACGAGAACAAGAAGCGCGCCTTGGCGGCTGCCCTGGGCCAGATCGAGAAGCAGTTCGGCAAGGGCGCGGTGATGCGCATGGGCGACCATGATCGCCAGGCCATTCCGGCCATTTCCACCGGCTCGCTGGGCCTGGACATTGCGCTGGGCATCGGTGGCCTGCCCAAGGGCCGCATCGTCGAGATCTACGGCCCGGAGTCCTCGGGTAAGACCACCCTGACCCTGTCGGTGATCGCCGAGGCGCAGAAACTCGGCGCCACCTGTGCCTTCGTCGATGCCGAGCACGCGCTCGATCCCGACTACGCCGGCAAACTGGGCGTGAATGTCGACGACCTGCTAGTGTCGCAGCCGGATACCGGCGAGCAGGCTCTGGAAATCACCGACATGCTGGTGCGCTCCAACGCTGTCGACGTGATCATCGTCGACTCCGTGGCGGCCCTGGTGCCCAAGGCCGAGATCGAAGGCGAGATGGGCGATCAGCACGTCGGCCTGCAGGCCCGTCTGATGAGCCAGGCGCTGCGCAAGATCACCGGCAACATCAAGACCGCCAACTGCCTGGTGATCTTCATCAACCAGATCCGCATGAAGATCGGCGTGATGTTCGGCAGCCCGGAAACCACCACCGGTGGTAACGCTCTGAAGTTCTACTCCTCGGTACGCCTGGACATCCGCCGTACCGGCGCGGTGAAGGAAGGCGACGAGGTGGTGGGCAGCGAAACCCGCGTGAAGATCGTCAAGAACAAGGTGGCGCCGCCGTTCCGCCAGGCCGAGTTCCAGATTCTCTACGGCAAGGGCATCTACCGTAACGGCGAGATCATCGACCTCGGCGTGCAGCAGAATCTGGTGGAGAAATCCGGTGCCTGGTACAGCTACCAGGGCAACAAGATCGGTCAGGGCAAGGCCAATGCCGCCAAGTACCTCGAGGACAACCCGGCCGTCGCCCGTGAGATCGAAGGCCTGATCCGCGAGAAGCTGCTGGTCAGCAGCGCGCCGGTAAAAGCCACCGCTGCCGCCGCCGAGGTGGAAGACGCCGAAGTCGACTTCTGAGGCAATGCCCGCCGTACTCGACAGCCCGGCCGCCGTGCGCCGGGCAGCGATGGATCTGCTGGCCCGGCGCGAGCATGGCCGCGTCGAGCTGGCCGGTAAGTTGCGTCGGCGTGGTGCGCCGGATAAGCTGATCGAGGCGGCGCTGGATCGCCTTGCCGAAGAGGGCCTGCTCTCGGAGGCGCGTTATCTGGAAAGCTTCGTCGCCGCACGGGCGCGCTCCGGCCATGGCCCGCAGCGCATCCGCGAGGAACTGGTGCAGCGTGGCCTGGCCCGTGCCCAGGTCGAACAAGCACTGCGTGAAAGCGGCATCGACTGGTTCGCGCAACTACGCGATGTCTGGCAGCGCAAGTTCGCCGGGCGCTTGCCCGTCGACGCTCGTGAGCGTGCCCAGCAGGGCCGCTTCCTGGCCTATCGCGGTTATCCCATGGACATGATCGGGCGCCTGCTGAGCGGACGTGGCGACTGGGATTAGCTTCTCAACCCGCGCAAATAGCTCAGAACGTCAGGCGCTCCTGCCAATTGCAGGCCTTCGCCCAAGGCGGTGGCGTCTGGGTGGGCCTTGGGTAGCAACAGTAGCTCGGCTGCGCCTGGGGTCTTCCATAGGGACAGGCGCGCATAGGGCATGCCGTTATCGAGCAGCAGGCTCATGAAGGCTGGGTCGCTCCAGGCCTGGCAGGGCATGAGCTGGACGTGGTAGTGCTGTTGCAGATTGTCCAGCGCCTGTTGGTTCAGGCTGTAGTGGGTCAGGGTGGCCGGCAGCATGATTTCCAGCCCGCGGCGTCGGGCATAGACGATGGCCCCGGCGAAGGCCGGCGCCTGTTGTTCGCCTGCCCAGTAGAGACGTTCCCCCAGCCAACTGGCTTGGCGCAATTCGATGGCTTCACCGCTTTGGTAGCCCGGCAGCGCCTGGTTGAAGGTCTTGATGAAATCCTTGTAGCTGATGATGCGCACCGACTTGCACTGCTCGCTGGCGGCGAAGTCCTCGAGGCTGCGGTAGTCTCGGCCTTCGGCCAGGGGGCTGGAAAGACCATCGATCTGACGCAGGTCGATGGCCTGCAGATGCTGCTGCTCCACGGCCACCAGGCCGCTGAGGGCGGCGTGTGCCTGCTCCTTGTCTTCCTGCACGGGGCCGGAGAGGGCGCCGCGTGGCAGGTCGACGAAGCGATGCAGGGGCGGGCCATCCAGCCAGCAGATGCTGTCCAGGTTTCGCGCGATGGGCCTGAACGGCAATTCCAGGGTGCTGGCGCGCTGCAGGATCTGGCGGGTGCTGCGACCAATCAGACCCAGACGCTGGGCCAGTGAGGCCAGGCGAGTGCTGAGCGTGGGCGATTGCGAGAGGGGCATGATCAAGCGGCAGCCTGGACTAGGGGGCAAACAGGCGGGCAGGCCATGGCCTGCCCATGCCGCTCGGGGCAGGCGTGGCGTTCGCTCTGTGGCAGAATGAGCGCATTCATTTGCGAGGGTGCCTCCATGCCCAGCCTGGTGCTGGATATCGCGTTATCGGCAGAACGGTTGCAGGCCATCTATCGTGGCCATGCCAACCGGATTATGGCGCAAAGTCGCGACGGTCGTCGTGTGAGTTTGCCTGCGCATCATCTGCGGCCCTTTCTGACCCATTCCGGCATCCATGGTTCCTTCGAGCTGGAGTTCAGCGCCGAGGGCGAGTTGCTAAGCCTGCGCCGGTTGTCCTGAGATCCTGAGTGCAGTGTGGCGTGGTGCACGCCTCGCGTCGTGGCGGTCAGCACGGCTATAATCGCCGCCTTTCAATTTGCCGAACCGAGTCTGCCTCATGTACGCCCTGGCCCGCGAGCTGCTTTTCAAACTGTCCCCGGAAACTTCGCATGAGCTGTCCATCGACCTGATCGGTGCGGGTGGGCGTCTGGGGCTCAATGGGCTGTTGACCAAGGCGCCGGCCAGCCTACCAACCTCGGTGATGGGGCTGCAATTTCCCAACCCGGTCGGGCTGGCCGCTGGCCTGGACAAGAATGGCGATGCCATCGACGGGTTCGCCCAGCTTGGCTTCGGTTTCGTCGAGATCGGCACCGTGACGCCGCGCCCACAGCCGGGCAATCCCAAACCGCGTCTGTTCCGCCTACCCGAGGCCGAGGCGGTGATCAATCGCATGGGTTTCAACAACCATGGCGTCGAGCATCTGCTGCGCCGGGTGCAGGCGGCGAAGTTCAAGGGTGTGCTGGGCATCAACATCGGCAAGAACTTCGATACCCCGGTCGAACATGCGGTCGATGATTATCTGCTGTGCCTGGACAAGGTCTATGCCCACGCCAGTTACGTGACGGTCAACGTCAGCTCGCCGAATACGCCGGGGCTGCGCAGCCTGCAGTTCGGCGATTCGCTCAAGGCGCTGCTCGAAGCACTACGCCGACGTCAGGAAGACCTGACCCAGGAGCATGGCAAGCGCGTGCCCCTGGCCATCAAGATCGCCCCGGACATGAGCGACGAGGAAACCGCGCTGGTCGCCGCAGCGCTGCTGGGGGCCGACATGGACGCGGTGATCGCCACCAACACCACGCTCAGTCGTGAGGGCGTCGAGGGCCTGGCGCATGGTGATGAGGCCGGTGGTCTGTCCGGCGCGCCGGTGCGCGACAAGAGCACGCATATCGTCAAGGTACTGGCCGGCGAGCTGGGTGGGCGTTTGCCTATCATCGCCGTGGGCGGGATCACCGAGGGCAGGCACGCGGCGGAGAAGATCGCGGCGGGGGCGAGCCTGGTTCAGATTTACTCGGGGTTCATCTACAAGGGGCCGGCGCTGATTCGCGAGGCCGTGGATGCCATTGCTGCACTGCGCAAATGAAATGAAGAAATGAAAAGGGGCTCTCAAGGAGCCCCTGGGCTTGCGCCCGCCGCCCGGATGGGGTCGGCATGGTGAAGTCTGCAGAATTGTGGAGCTTGGTTCAGCCAGGTGAGGCGTGGAACCAAGCCCCTGAATCAGCCGACAGCGTGAAGTTCATTGAGTCTGTGAATACCGGCGGTGCCGGTCAGCCCGTCCCAGTTGTCGCCACGGCCTTCACGCCAGCCGTTGAGCCAGGCCTGGCGTACCGATGGCAGGGTGAAGGGGCAGAGTTCGCGGGATTTTCCATTGATGCCGTATTGATAGCCGCGCAAGAAAGCTCGTTCTAACGGATCACGCTTGAGTCTTCTCATAGGGTGTTGCCCTCGCTGTTGACTGTAATGTCCCGTTGGCCTCCAGGGGAGGCCTGTGGCAGAAATGATCTGCCGGCGGAGGTCGCTGCCGGCGTGGCGAGCCTCCTGTGCGTGCGCCGTTGCAGCGACGCATTGAGTAGTGTTCTAACGAATGCTCCGAAGCCTGTGAATGATCGATTTGTCATAAGGGCGTAACCTAATGACGGGTCATGCCATAAGGGAACTGGTCATGCGTCCAGCGACGAGCCAGACGGCCCGTGTGGCCTGCCTTCACGGGCGGGATGGCGACGTGATGGCCTGAATGAGATTGCTGCTTATTCCGACGAAGGGGCACTGCGTCCTTTTGTCTCTTAATGTTAGCCGAGGTGTTTGGCACCTCTTTTTATCGCCATTGGCACTGGATGGTTATGTCCGAGCGTTACGAAATCGTGCTTACCTGCCCCAAGGGCATCGAAGGCCTGCTACTGGAAGAGGCCGCTGGTCTCGGCCTCGAGGAGGCCCGTGAACAGACCGCAGCCGTGCGCGGGCAGGGGGATCTGGAGGTGGCCTATCGCCTGTGCCTCTGGTCGCGCCTGGCCAACCGCGTGCTGCTGGTGCTGTCGCGCTTTTCCATGAGCAATGCCGAGCAGCTCTATGCCGGGGTACAGGCGGTGGACTGGCGCGATCATCTCGAGCCGACTGGCAGCCTGGCGGTGGAGTTCAGCGGCCAGGGGTCGGGAATCGACAATACCCACTTTGGCGCGCTGAAGGTCAAGGACGCCATCGTCGATCGCCTGCGCACCCGCACTGGCGAGCGCCCGAGCATCGACAAGCTCAACCCGGATCTGCGCGTACACCTGCGCCTTGACCGCGGCGAGGCGGTGCTCTCGCTCGATCTCTCCGGGCACAGTCTGCACCAGCGTGGCTACCGCCTGCAGCAGGGGGCGGCGCCGCTCAAGGAGAATCTGGCCGCAGCCGTGTTGATACGTGCCGGCTGGCCGCGAATCGCCGCCGCAGGCGGTGCTCTGGCCGACCCCATGTGCGGCGTTGGCACCTTCCTTATCGAGGCGGCGCTGATGGCTGCCGATATCGCGCCGAACCTCAAGCGCGAGCGCTGGGGGTTCTCCAGTTGGCTTGGGCACGTACCGGCGCTGTGGAAGAAGCTGCATGCCGAGGCCGAGCAGCGTGCGGCCGATGGGCTGGCCAGGCCACCTTTGTGGATTCGCGGTTACGAGGCCGACCCGCGGCTGATCCAGCCCGGGCGTAACAACGTCGAACGCGCGGGGCTGTCCGATTGGGTGAAGATCTACCAGGGCGAGCTGGGCAGCTTCGAGCCGCGCCCCGACCAGAACCAGAAGGGCCTGGTGATCAGCAACCCGCCTTATGGAGAGCGCCTGGGGGATGAGGCCAGCCTGCTGTATCTCTACCAGAACCTCGGTGAGCGCCTGCGCCAGGCCTGCCTGGGCTGGGAGGCGGCGGTGTTCACCGGCACGCCGGAACTGGGCAAGCGCATGGGCCTGCGCAGCCACAAGCAATATGCCTTCTGGAACGGTGCGTTGCCGTGCAAGTTGCTGCTGATCAAGGTGCAGGCCGATCAGTTCGTCATCGGTGACCGTCGTGGTCGCAGGGAGGAGGATGCGCCAGCCGAGCCGGCCACGCCGGCACGCCTGTCCGAGGGCGGGCAGATGTTCGCCAATCGCCTGCAGAAGAACCTCAAGCAACTGGGCAAGTGGGCGCGTCGCGAGGGTGTCGAATGCTATCGGCTGTACGATGCCGACATGCCCGAGTACGCCCTGGCCATCGATCTGTACCGCGACTGGGTGCATGTGCAGGAGTATGCCGCACCCCGTTCGATCGACCCGGACAAGGCTCAGGCGCGCCTGCTCGATGCCCTGGCTGCGGTGCCTCAGGCCCTGGGCATCGCGCAGAGCCATGTGGTGGTCAAGCGCCGCGAGCGCCAGAGTGGTACCAGCCAGTACCAGCGCCAGGCGGCCTTGAGCCAGTTCCTCGAGGTCGAGGAGGGTGGAGTCAAGCTGCTGGTCAACCTCATCGATTACCTCGATACCGGGCTGTTCCTCGACCACCGGCCATTGCGCCTGCGCATCCAGCGCGAGGCTGCCGGCAAGCGCTTTCTCAACCTGTTCTGCTACACCGCCACGGCCACCGTGCACGCGGCCAAGGGCGGTGCGCGCAGCACCATCAGCGTCGACCTGTCGAAGACCTACCTGGATTGGGCGCGGCGCAACCTGGCGCTCAATGGCTTCTCCGACAAGCATCGCCTGGAGCAGGCCAACGTCATGCAGTGGCTGGAGAATGATCGTGAGGAGTACGACCTGATCTTCATCGACCCGCCGACCTTCTCCAACTCCAAGCGCATGGAAGGGGTGTTCGACGTGCAGCGTGACCATGTCGAACTGCTCGATCAGGCCATGGCGCGCCTGGCTCGTGGCGGCGTGCTGTACTTCTCCAACAACTTCCGCAAGTTCCAGCTCGATGAAGGACTGGCGGCGCGTTATCAGGTGGAGGAGATCAGTGCCCAGACCCTCGACCCCGACTTCGCGCGCAACCCCAAGATCCATCGCGCGTGGCGTTTCACTGCGCGCTGATGGCGTAGCCCGGATGCAATCCGGGGGCTTTTGACCCTGGCCCCGGATTGCATCCGGGCTACTCATTCCTCAACGTTTCGGCTGTTTGTAGGTGTCCAGCAGTACCTGATCGAGGATGGCGCTGGCGCCCCAGGGTTTGGGGTCGTTGAGGATCGCCACCACGGCCCAGTTCTGGCCGTTGCTGTCGCGGCTGTAGCCGGCGATGGCACGCACGTTGTTCAGCGTTCCGGTCTTGATGTGTGCCTCGCCCACCAGTGGAGTACGGCGCAGGCGTTTGCGCATGGTGCCATCCATCGCCACCAGCGGCAGCGAGCTGCGGAATTCGGCGGAGTAGGGGCTGCGCCAGGCGGCCTGGAGAATCGCCGCCATTTCCCGGGCGCTGACGCGTTCGGCACGGGACAATCCCGAGCCATTCTCCATGACCAGGTGCGAGGCGGTGATGCCCTTGCGTGCCAGCCAACTGCGGATCGCCCGCTGCGCGGCCATGCCGTCGTCCTTGTCAGCGGCATTGCGGAAATGCTCACCAATGCTGAGGAACAACTGCTTGGCCATGGTGTTGTTGCTGTACTTGTTGATGTCGCGGATGACCTCCACCACGTCCGGTGACTGGGCGCGCACCAGCAGGCGGGCCTTCTCCGGCACCTGGCCCTGGCGATCCTTGCCGAGAATCTGGCCGCCCAGTTCCTGCCAGATGCCGCGTACGGCGCCGGCCGCGTAAGCCGGGTGGTCGAGCAGCGACAGGTAGGTCTGTGCGCTGCAGCCTTCGGGCAACTGGCCGCTGACGATCAGGGTCAGGCCGTCGTACTGCCGCACCGGGTTGTAGCGCACGTCCGGCCAGGACGGGCAGGTTCCCGGCTTGAGCAACTTGACCTGGTTGTCGATACGGATGGCGGCGATGGGCGGATCCATGGCGATCTGCACCTTGCCTTCGCTGGCGCGGGCGACGAAGCGTTGCGCCTTGAGGTTGACCAGCAGCGAGTCGGGCTTGACCAGGAACGGCTTGTTGTCATCCCCGCCATCGTCGTTGAAGGCCGGCAACTGCGGCGTGACGAAGAAGCTGCGGTCGAGCACCAGGTCACCCTGCACCTGCTTCACGCCGTTGATGCGCAGATCGCGTAGCAGCAGCCAGAGCTTCTCCATGTTCAGCTTGGGATCACCGCCACCCTTGAGGTAGAGATTGCCCTTCAACACGCCATTTTCCAGGGGGCCATCGGTATAGAACTCGGTCTGCCACTGGTGCGTCGGCCCGAGCAGTTCGAGCGCGGCGAAGGTGGTCACCAGCTTCATGGTGGAGGCCGGGTTCACCGAGATGTCGGCGTTGAACTGCAGACCACCGGGCTGGCCGTCCAGCGGCAGGGTGACCACGGACAGCGAATGGCTGGGTATCTTGTTGGCGCGCAACGCCTTCTCGACATTGGCCGGCAGGTTGATGGAGGAGGCTGCGTGGGTGGTCAGAACGAGGGGCAGAAGCAGGGCGCCGAGCGCCAGTTGGCGAAACCGTTGAATCATCGAGAAAACCTTCCGCAAGCAGCGGAGCAACGATAGATGGGTGGAGCGAATGGCGCCCATTATGCCGCACTGCTGGGGTTTTGCACGCGATCAAGACGGGCTATCCGGCGAGGAAACTGCTAGAGTGCCGCGGATTATCATCTGTGAGGAAAGCTACATGGCCACCAACCGTTCCCGCCGTCTGCGCAAGAAGCTCTGTGTCGATGAATTTCAGGAGCTGGGCTTCGAGCTGACCCTGAACTTCAAGGCCGACCTGAGCGATCAAGTGATCGACGGCTTCATCGACCAGTTCCTCGACGATGCCATCGCCGGCAATGGCCTGGACTATGTCGGTGGCGAGGATTACGGCCTGGTCTGCCTGGCCAAGCGTGGCTCGGTGAGCGAAGAACAGCGCGCGGCCGTCGAGGCCTGGCTCAAGGGCCGTGAGGAGCTGCAAGGTTTCGAGATCAGCCCGCTGCTGGACGTCTGGTACCCGGGTACGCCGATCAACCAGGCTTGATCGTCACCCTGGCGCCGGTGTTTCCGGCGCCTTCTCTCAGGCCAACCCGGCCTGCTGCAGAATACTCCGCTCATCCACCTCATCGATCTGCCCGGCCTGCATGAAGCGCCTGGCGTAGCGCTGTGGGATACCACTATGCACGAACAGGGCGAAGAGCTGCGGATCGATATGCGCATTGCGGCACATGCCGGCCATGATGCCGAGTGCCTGTGACAGGGTCTTGCCCTTCTTGTAAGGACGATCGGCGGCGGTGAGCGCCTCGAAGATATCGGCAATGGCCATCATTCGTGCTGGCAGGCTCATCTGCTCGCGCGTCAGGCCTTTGGGATAGCCGCTGCCATCCATCTTTTCATGATGCCCACCGGCAATCTCGCTGACGCTCTGCAAATGTCGCGGGAATGGCAGGCGGTCGAGCATGAGGATGGTCTGCACGATGTGATGGTTGATGATGTAGCGCTCTTCGGCAGTCAGGGTGCCGCGCTCGATGCCGAGGTTGTGCAGCTCGCCGCGGTTGAACTTGTACGGCGGCACCTGCAGTTTGAAGCCCCAGGGGTTGTCGGCGGCGAACAGCTCCTGCGGCGGGCGTTCGAGCAGATGTTCGGGGCGGTCGGCCAGCAGTGGTTCGAGTACCGGCAGCGGTTCGGCTGGCGTGCGTTCCAGGCGCTGCGCCTCTTCCCAGGACACCCCCAGGCGCTTGTCCAGGGTACGCAGCCAGCGGCGTTCGGCGATCTGCGTCAGGCGTGCCTGATCGGCTTCGGCCATCTGCTCGCTGCCCAGGTTGCAACTGGCGACGAAGGCGAATTCCTCGTCCAGGGTGGCGAGCTGGGCGTCGCGCTGTTCGGCCAGTGTCTGCGCGTCGCCCCCCTCGGCGACGCCTTGCCAGTAGGCGATCCAGGCGTCGCGCTTGAGCACCTCGAAGCGCATGCGCACTTCATGGATGCGGTCATACAGGGTCTCCAGCTTGGTGGCTTTGTCCACCACGTACTCGGGGGTGGTGACCTTGCCGCAATCGTGCAGCCAGGCAGCAATATGCAGTGCCTCCCACTCCTCATCGGTGGGGTTGTACTGGTGAAATTCGGGCGCCTCGCTCGCGGCGGCGGCGCGGGCCAGCATCAGGGTGATTTCCGGCACGCGCTGGCAGTGGCCGCCGGTATAGGGACTCTTGGCATCGATGGCACCGGCGATGAGCTGGATGAACGCATCCAGCAGTTGCTTCTGCCGAGCCAGCAGGCGCTGGCTTTCGATGCAAAGGGCGGCGCTGCCGGATACCGCGTCGACGAAGGCGACCCGCTCCGGGCTGAGCATGTCTTCGCCGTTCTCGCCGGTATCGCGTTGCAACAGCACCAGTACACCGATGGTATCGCCCTGACGGTTGTGCAGGCCGGCGGCGATCAGGTGCAGGCGCGGGCTGTCCATCGCCAGCAACAGTTTCTGCAGGTGCCCGGCCTGGTCGAAGCCGATGGACTGGGCAATGCTCTTGCCACCCTGGACAGGGCCGCTCAGCCAGGCGGGCAGATCCGGGGCGTCATGGGGCAGGGCCTGGATGTACAGCTCATCCAGGGAGCGTTGTTGGCCATCGATGACCAGGCCCTGTGGCTCCAGGCGCCCGCTGTCGTCGTCGAGCAGATAGAGCAGGCCGCCCTGGGCCTCGCTGATGGCCACGGTAGAGTCCATCACCTGCTTGAGCAGGGTGTCGTAATGGGTTTGCGCCGAGAGGCTGGCGGCGATATCGAGAAAGCGTGCGAGGGTATCGCGCATATGGGTCATCGATACGGCCAGTCGATCGACTTCGAGTATCGGCGAGCGAGTGCATGGCGGCGTATTGAAGTCGAAGCGACGAATGGCCTCGGCCTCTTCCACCAGTGAGCGCAGGGGCTTGATCAGCAACCGTGCGGTCATCCAGCCCACGGGCAGGCACAGCAGCAGGGTGGCGAGGGTGATCAGCGCGCCTTGCCAGCGAATGCGGTAAGCGTCGGCCAGCAGCTCGTGCTCGGGCACCAGCAGGGCCAGTTGCAGGCCCTGCGGGCCGCCGTCCTGAATATGCCAGTGGGCCGTGGCCCAGCGCTTGTGAGCCAGTTCAATGATGCCCTGAGGCGCCTGGTCGCTGGCGAGCAGTTCGCCCAGCGCAGGGCTGAGTTCTTCTACCTTGACCCGCACGGGCTTGCCGTTGTGCTGGCGGATCAAACGGCTGCTGTCCGGGTAGGCCACCACGTTACCTTCGCTGTCGGCCAGTACCACCTCGCTGCTGGGGGTGACGCGGTGCTTGGCCAGGGTTGCCGAGAGGTCGTCGAGGGTCAGGTCGGCGCCCAGCACCGTGGTCAGGCCCGCACGGCGCGCCAGGGTGGTGCCGATTTCCTGGCTGGAAAAGAACAGATAGGGTGCTGTGGTGATCTGCCCGCCATCGCCCCGGGCGCGCTGAAACCACTCGCGCTGGCGTGGATCGTAGCGTTCGTTGAGGTTCTGGCGGCGGCTCACGGGCCTCAGCGAGCCATCGTAGAACAGGTAATCGCTGGCGATGCCGCTGCTGCTGCGGTCGATCGACCAGACCTGGTAGACGGCATTCTCTGGGGCATCGAAGAGCTGCTTGAGGTGCTCGCTGCGCAAGGGGCGCACCATGAAGAAGTCGCCATCCTCGTAACCCAGGTACAGCGAGGCCAGCTTGGGGTTGTCGCGTAGGGCCTGGGCGAAGATCGGCAGAAGCTCCAGGCGAGTCTGCAGGTCATCCGCCTGGGCTGCGGGGTTGAGCGCCAGCAGGCTGAGCAGATGACGGATGGGGCGGTAGGTGGCATCCAGATCCTTCTGCACCTCGCTCTGGATGCGCTCGAACAGGGTGGCGCTGCTGGAGAAGATCAGGCGGCTGGTCTGCTGGTAGTTGAACAGGCCCAGCAGCACGCCGGTGAGCAGCAGCAGAAAGGTGAACAGCAGGCTGATATGGACGTGCAGAGGAAAGCGGCGTTCGCGCGGCACGGCGTTGCTGAGCATGGCTCTTCACTCCTGGGTCGAGGCGAGGGGCGGGCGCTGAACCTGTCTGGCAAGCGTAGTGAAGAGTGGCCGGGTCTGCCTGGTTAGGTGGGCGGTTGTGCCTGTGCGTTGCGTTTGCCCTTGGCGAATCGTCGCTGCAGGGCATGGATCAGCAGGGCCACGGCCAGCGCCAGGGCGCTGCCGATCAAGGCATTGAGCAAACGTACCTCGGGCAGGTGCCAGTCGCGTGACAGGCTCTCGGTGAGCAACACGAAGCACAGGCTGGTCTGCAGCACGAACAGGCCATAGTGATTGGCCTGCAGAGCACGGTTGAGCAGGATCAACGGCAGTAACACCATGACCATCAGTGGTGGGTTCTGCAGGCTGTGGCCAACGAGGATCAAGAGAGCAGCGGCGGCCAGGCTGGCGAGGCTGGCCTGCAAGGCGCGCAGCAGGCTGTCGTGAAGCTCCAGTTGCAAGGTGGTGATCACTGCCAGGGTCAGCCAGTAACCATGTGATAGCCCTGCCAGGTTGACCACCAGCCCGGAGGCGGCGAAGGCCAGCATGCAGCCCAACGCGTGCAGGCGCCATTGTCGCTTGGGCAGGCGCCTGGCATGGCGTCGCAAGACCTTGAGCAGGCGAAGCAGTCGAGGCATGTAAGGCCATGTGCGCAGCCCATGCATACCGCGCATGCCGAATGCCAGGAGCATCACCCACAGGCCGCCGAGGCTGAACAGCATGGCCACGGCGTAGGGGTTGTGCAGGTTGCCCAGGCCATATTGGCTCTGCCCCAGGCACAGGCAGATGCACAGACCAAAACCCAGCTTGCCGGCTTCGCTGCCATAGCGCTGCAACCAGGCCAGCAGCAGGCCGAAGCCGGCGAACAGGCCCAGACTGAGCAGTGCATCGCTACCGGCCCAGAAGCCCAGGCCGGCGCTGCAGGCGCCGAAACCGGTAAGCATGAGCATGCGCAGCATGCCGAAGCGGTGCAGCGGATTGGCCTGGGCGGCCTGGAAGGCGCCCAGCGAGGCCCAGAGAAAGCCCGTATGCAGGGTGATCAGCCCCAGCAGCAGCGGCAAGGCACAGCCGAAACCAGCGACCAGCGCCGCGCCCCAGGCCGGTGGCCCGGCATGCCAGGACAGGCCGTTGCGGATCAGGCTTTTCATCTGCCACCTATACCGGGCTGGAGCGGCCGGTCATTTCCCGGGCCATTTCCGTGGCGTAGCTGTCGGTCATGCCGGCGATGAAGTCGATCACCCGCATGAACGAGCGGTACAGCGGCCAGCCCGGCTCCGGGGCGTAGTAGCTGAGCAGGTCGAGGATGCGCTGATGCTTGAACGACAGCGGGCGCCCGCTGTGCTGCTCCAGCGCGGCGCCGCAGAAGGCGTTGAGCAGGATCTCCAGGGTGGTGTAAGCGCCGATCTCGTGCAGGGTCTTGCGCTTGTCGTGGAAGATCTTCTCCCGCGCCAGCGCCTTGGCCTGCTGCACGCAGCGCTTGGCCGCGCCGTGCATGTGTTCGACCAGATCCCCCTGCAGCTCGCCGCGCAGCAGGTCGTGCTGCTGTTCGACGAAGGCGCCGGCGGCGGCATTGGTCAGGTGCTCGATGGCCTTGCCGCGCAGGATTGCCAGCTTGCGCCGGCGCGAGTCGCGCGGGCCGAGCTGGCGGTAGGTTTCCGGCAGATCGTCGCCGACCAGATCGAGCAGCAGGGCTTCCACCTCACTGTAGTCGAGCAGCTCCATCTCCACGCCATCTTCCAGATCGATCAGGCCGTAACAGATGTCGTCGGCCGCCTCCATCAGATACACCAGCGGGTGACGGGCCCAGCGCTGCGCTTGCACTTGTGGCAGCTCCAGCTTGGCGGCGATCTGCTCGAGCAGCGGCAGTTCGCTCTGGTAGCAGCCGAACTTGTGCTTCTTGTAGCCCAGGGCTTCGGCGTGGCGGGCCGTCCAGGGGTACTTGAGGTAGGTGCCGAGGGTGGCGTAGGTCAGTCGCGTGCCGCCGTCGAACTGGTGGTATTCCAGTTGCGTGAGCACTCGAAAGCCCTGGGCGTTGCCCTCGAAGTTGAGAAAGTCGCCGCGCTCGGCATCGCTCATCGCGTCCAGCCAGCCGCGTCCGGCAGCCTGCTGGAACCAGTGGCGGATGGCATCCTCGCCGGAATGACCGAAGGGCGGATTGCCGATGTCATGGGCCAGGCAGGCCGATTGCACGACCATGCCCAGGTCGCTCGGCTCGCACCAGTCGGGCAGTTCGTCACGCAGCATCTCGCCGACGCGCATGGCCAGCGAGCGGCCCACGCAGCTCACTTCCAGCGAGTGGGTCAGGCGCGTGTGGATATGGTCGTTGCTCGAGACCGGATGCACCTGGGTCTTGCGTCCGAGGCGGCGAAAGGCGCCGGAGAAGATGATGCGGTCATGATCCTTGTGGAACGGGCTGCGGCCCAGTTCGGCCGAACTGGGGGCAGGTTTGCCGAGACGTTCGCGGGTAAGCAGGGTGTGCCAATCCAAGGCCGATCCTCATCGGGTTGATCCAGAGTCCTTAGCTTGGGTGTTCGGGCGGCTGGCTGCAAGCCCGGGGGGATGGTGTAATTGATCATTTGAGGTTCGGGCTGCTGGTTGATACCGGACTGGCAAGTTTGTGTGATCTTGTTGACTTGAGTTGGTGTTCTGGACGCCGCGGCGATGTATTCAGAAACTCCTTGTTTCGCCCCCTCGGGCGCCTCACTTTTCTTTGAAATGCGCAAAGAAAAGTAAGCAAAAGAATCTATGGTCACCCCCGTTTTTGCAACGCTGATCAGCGATGGATGATTGGCTTGCCTAAATCTATCCGGCGTCTGTATAGGGTATGCCCCGCGCCACGATGAGAGTCGCGCCGGGTGATCCTTATAAGCGCAGCGGCTTCAAAAGCCGATTCTTTTGCCAGGATCTTCACCAGGCCGGTGTGCCGTTCATGTCATCGGTTGTTCAGCATCGCAAAACCTGAAAGGGTGTTTCGTATCACAGCAGTAAGACCGGGTATCAAGCGACGGCAGTGCCTGATCTCGCTTCAAACTGCGAATGATTGGTTGCAATTGCCCAGGCGATCCGGGCGAATTTGTTGGCCAGGGCGCATGCCACGGTGTTCGCGTGACGCCGTTGAAGAAGCGAGCGTACCCAATCGGCTAAGGCGCCCTGCTGATAGTCCAGGCGCTGCAAATAAACCTTGGCGCACTGCACTAGTAGCCGGCGCAGGTTCTTGTCGCCACGTTTACTGATGCCCAACAGATTGGCCCTGCCTCCCGTGCTGTATTGGCGTGGCACCAGCCCCACTGAAGCGGCAAAATCACGACTACGGCCATACTGTTTGCCATCGCCCATTTCGGCACACAGCAGACTGGCTGTAATTGTGCCTACACAGGGGATCGTCAGCAGGCGGCTGCCCAGATCATCCTCGACAAGCTGGCTGGCCATTTCCTTGTCCAACGCCTTGATCTGCTCATCCAGATAGCAGAAGTGCTCATGCAGACGCCTCAGCAGCCCGACCAGACGAGGCGGCAATTCGTGCTCGTCCAATGTGCACAGCAGGCGCCTGACCTGCGACAGGCCTTTAGGCAGGCTGATACCGAATTCCAGCAGAAAACCATGAGCCTGATTAGCCGTTTTCGTCCGGTCGCGTACCAGGGATTCGCGCATTCGGTGCAATACCGACAGGGTTTGTTGGGCTTCGGTCTTGGGTGTCACGAAGCGCATGCTGGGCCGTGAAGCTGCTTCGCAGATCGCCTCGGCATCGATGAAGTCGTTCTTGTTGGTCTTGACGAAGGGGCGCACGAACTGCGGCGAGATCAGCTTCACCTCATGCCCGAAGTTCATGAGTTGCCGGGCCAGAAAGTGCGATCCGGTACAGGCCTCCATCACCACTGTGCACGTTGGCAGGTTACCTAGCAGCCGCATCATTTGCGTGCGGGTCGTCTTCTTGCGAAAGACAGCTTGTCCGGCATTGTCCTGCCCATGCAGGTGGAAACTGTGCTTGCCGAGATCGATACCAACTAACGCGACTGTATTCATGGTGATGGCCTCCAAATAAAACACCCAGTGGAAGCGTAATCCTCGCTGGGTGTGGGGGTGACCATCTCATTAACGCACCCCCGCCATCCGGCCCCGGCTGCGCCGGGGTTCGTTCGTTCCATCATTGCTCCGAGGGCCCGCCGCGAAGGGCCATCCCTGGCCAGTCGCGGCTCTCGCGGCATCCATGCCGCTCAACCCTCTACACAACGATTCCACTCACCCTCCTGAAGGGGGACATTCGCGCGCCTGAAGGAACTGGCATTCCAAGGTACGCCCGGCGTGTTCTGGTAGCTGTGAAGTTGCGATGTGGCCGTCGAGTTAAACCAAAACTTTCATTCGAGTAGTTTCATGCGCATGGACAGTTTGCCGGCGTATAGCCGGCCTCTCAGTCAGCCCTAAGGCTGACCCATGTTCAAGCACTCTGCGACCATTCTGGGTTACCTCACGTTCAGGCGCGTGCAGAGCCCGCCCAGGAGGGCGAACGCAATCGTCGTGGAAGAGGTCGAGCGACATGGATGTCGCGAGAGCCGCGATGGGCCATGGATGGCCCACCGCGGCGGGCCTCTGGAGCGGCGATGGAGTGAGCGAACCCTCGCGCAGCGAGGGCCGGATGAAAGGGCGGAGGTTTTGGTTACTTTTGCCCCAAAAGTGACTCGCCCGGGAGGGCGAAACAAAGAACATCAACCAAAACGCGGCAATTCGGAACAAACACCCGAAGTACCAAAAACTTGCCAGTCCGGTATCAAGACTGACTTCCCTGAAACCCAGCGAAGAATCTACCCGGAGATCACCGTCCAGGGGGTATCAGGCACGAGAGAAATCTCAAAGCCCCAGGTCGGATTGCAAGTTCGCTAGCGTCACCACGCTACAGCGCGGCAGCATCGATATCCACCAGCAGCAGGCGCTGACCATTGTCGATGAACTGGCCGGCAGTCATGCAGTACTGATTGGTGGTGGCGTCGCGGTAGGTGCTCGACAGTGTAAGACGACGCTCGTCCCAGCCCTCGGCGAGCAACTGGTAGAAATAGGGGCGCCAGGACCAGTTGTGGCCCAGGTAGCGATCGTCGGTGCGCCAATGGCTGCCGCACCATTCCAGATTGGGACTGATCTGCGTGCCGTTGCGGTCGCACTGATAGGTGCGCAGCAGCCAGGGATAGTCATCCGGTGCCTTGAGCAGACTGCTGGCAGCACCACTCTCTGCCCATGGCTTGAGTTCGCTCATCAGTTCGCTGAGGTGTTTGCGCAGCTTTACCAGGCGGGCACGTTCGGACAGCTTGTGCTGTACGTAGCTGTCGCGTAGATGGGCGAAGCGGTCGACGAAGGCATCGCTGGCGAACAGCTCACGCTCCGGGCGGGCGAAGAGAAAACCCTGCACGTAGCGAGCCCCGCATTCCAGGGCGAAGTTCAGCTCGGCCTCGGTTTCCACCCCTTCGGCGATGATCCAGCAGCCGGTCTTCTCGGCCATCTGCGCCAGGGCCTTGACTACCTCGCCGCTGGGGCCGCCGCGCGCCGCTTCCTGGAACAGGCGCATGTCCAGTTTGAGAATGTCCGGTTGTAGCGCCAGCACCCGGTCGAGTTGCGAGTAACCGGCACCGAAATCGTCGATGGCGATACGCGCACCGGCTTCGCGATAGCGCGCCACCACCTGTGGCAGGCGCTGGCTGGCACCACCGAGTTCGGTGATCTCGAAGACGATGCGCTGGGGGTCGACGCCGCTGCGCTGCAACTGGATGAGGCTGGGCAGGGGTTGCGCCGGGCGCAGGCGGCTGATCCAGCGCGGCGAGATGTTGAGGCTGAGGAACCAGTCCTTCGGCGCCTCGTGAAAACGCATCAGGGCGTTTTCACGCACCTGGCGGTCGAGCCGGCGTAGAGCTGCCGGCGGCGTCTTGGGATCGGCGAACAATGGGCCGGCTGAGTGTATCTGGCCATGCTCGTCAACCAGCCGTGCCAGCGCTTCGACGCCAGCAATACGCCCGGTGGCGGTATCGATAAAAGGTTGGAAGACAGCGAATGGCGTTCCCTCGGTCACCTGGGAATTCCTTAGTTATGAGCCGTTTTATGGTTATTCAATAAGCAGATGACTCGACTAAGCAAGAACGCGGCCAGGCGGCACATGAAAGGTAACCATTCAGTTATGGCGGGTGACCTCGCCGGATGCCGGGCGGGAGGCGCCACGCCGTCTGAGCAATGGCATCAGTATCAGGGCGATGCGCAGCCAGCGGCGCCAGCCACCTTTGCCCCTGAGCAGCACGGCGAACGCCAGGGCACCACCGGTGAGCCACAATGGTGCAGAGCCACTGCTGCGCAGGTGCATGCTCATGTCCCGCACCTGGCGCAGAGGCTGGGTGAGCAATAAGGCTTCATGGCGGATTTCCTGGCGGCGCATCTCCAGGCGCATGCGTAGCATGGCCTTGCGCATTTCGCGGCGTGAGCCGTGGCTGGGCAGGTTGGGCGGGTTCATGGCAGCAGTTGCTCGCGGTCTCGTTGCAGTTCTTCAAGGCTGGCGCTGAACGGTGCGGGCGCGCGTAGCAAGCTCGCCAGCAAGGCACTGGCGCTGAGCAGCAGACCCAGACCGTAGAACAGGCACAGGCCCGTGGCCACGGCCAGGCGGTGGCTGTCCCAGTAAACGATCAGCAGCAGTGCCGACAGGCCGATCAGCAGCAGCAGGGCGAAACCCAGGCACAGACCACCAAGCAGCAAAGCCCGTAGCGCCTGGCTGCGCTGTTCTTCGAGTTCATGACCGATCAGCTCCAGGTGGCCCTGCAGCCAGCCGAGCAGGGCGCCGCCGAGGCGGCGCGGTGAGGGGCTCTGACTCATGTCGCTGAATCAGCGCCGGCTTAGCAACAGGCCGATCAGCGCGCCAATGGCGGCTGCCAGACCCAGTGCCTGCCAGGGGTGCTTGTGCACGTATTCCTCGGTGCTGTCCACCGCCAGCTTACCCTGTTCGCGCAGGCTGCTTTCGGCATTCTTCAGGGTTTCACGCGCTCGCAGCAGGCTGTTGTGAATGTCTTCGCGCAGGTGGTCGGCCTGCTCGCCGGCCAGGCTGGCGGAGTGTTGCAGCAGTTTCTCGGTGTCGGTGACCAGCGCCTGGAACTCGTCGAGCAGGCTGTCTTGCGATGAAGTAGCAGTCTTGCGGGGCATCATGCGCATCCTCTGCGTGGTGAATGTATGAGGTCTGAGTCTTGTTGGCTCCGAGGGTTCAGTCAGATTAGCAAACTCCCGTACTGGTATATCGATTGCATTGTACTGGTGCGTGATGCGCTCGAAATGCCCTCTTGTGGGGCTGCTTCGGGTTGGCTCAGGATGGCCAGAAAAGATTTCAACCCATTGATAAATAAAAAATAAGTGCCTTTTCGGTGGAAGCGGGTAGTGCCAGTTTGGTGCCGACTGTCCGGGCTTTTTTTGGGCGTCGGTAGCTGGTCTGCCATTTGATGGTGCGTGATTGGCCCGTTTTGCTTTCATTTGGTGCTTTTTCCATTTTCGGAGCCCTCGTCTTAGATGGAAAACCTCAATAGTGCCGTTGCCACCCTGGTGCACGGTTCCAATACGCTGTTCATCCTGCTGGGCGCCATCATGGTTCTGGCCATGCACGCCGGTTTTGCCTTCCTCGAAGTGGGCACGGTGCGACAGAAGAATCAGGTCAATGCCCTGTCGAAAATCCTTTCGGACTTCGCCGTGTCGGCCCTGGCCTATTTCTTCATCGGCTACTGGGTGGCCTACGGCGTGACCTTCTTCGAGCCGGCCGCCGTGCTGACGGAAAATCATGGCTATGGCCTGGTGAAGTTCTTCTTCCTGTTGACCTTCGCTGCGGCCATCCCGGCGATCATTTCCGGCGGCATCGCCGAGCGTGCCAGGTTTGGCCCGCAGTTGTGCGCCACGGCGCTGATCGTCGCCTTCGTCTATCCCTTCTTCGAGGGCCTGATCTGGAACGGCAACCATGGCTTCCAGGCCTGGCTGGAGGCACGCTTTGGCGCCGGCTTCCATGATTTCGCCGGCTCGGTGGTGGTGCATGCGGTGGGTGGCTGGCTGGCGCTCGGCGCCGTGCTGCTGCTCGGCCAGCGCAATGGCCGCTACCGTGATGGGCGTCTGGTGGCGATGGCGCCCTCGAACATTCCCTTCCTGGCGCTGGGCTCGTGGATCCTGATCATCGGCTGGTTCGGCTTCAACGTGATGAGCGCGCAGAACCTGGAGAATATCAGCGGCCTGGTGGCGGTCAATTCGCTGATGGCGATGGTAGGCGGCACGGTGGCGGCCCTGCTGGTGGGGCGTAATGACCCCGGCTTTCTGCACAACGGCCCGCTGGCTGGGCTGGTGGCGGTGTGCGCCGGCTCCGATCTGATGCATCCGATCGGGGCTCTGGTGACCGGGCTTATCGCCGGTGCGCTGTTCGTCTGGGCTTTTACGGCCACTCAGGTGAAGTGGAAGATCGACGACGTGCTCGGCGTATGGCCGCTACATGGTCTGTGTGGCGTGTGGGGCGGTATTGCCTGCGGCATCTTCGCTCAGCCAGGTTTCGGCGGTCTGGGTGGCGTCAGCCTGGCCAGCCAACTGATCGGCACGCTGTTGGGGGTGCTGGTGGCGCTGGTCGGTGGTCTCGCCGTCTATGGGCTGATCAAGGTGACGCTAGGCATTCGCCTGGGGCAGGAAGAGGAGTTCAATGGCGCCGACCTGTCGATCCACAAGATCGGTGCTGTTAGCCACGATTGAGGGATGCACAAACAGGTAGGAGCGAATTCATTCGCGAGGGGCTGGCACGGTGCCTGGCCCCAATCGCGAATGAGTTCGCTCCTACAAGAAGGGCAAAAAACTAAGTCTCAGCCCTGGCGGCCTTCGACCGGCTTGCCGTTGACCGTGCCGTCCTTGAGCATGATCTGGTATTCCTTGCCGTCGGTTTCCACCTGGTGCAGGCGCACCAGCAGGTAGCCCCAGTCCTTGGCGAACCAGAGGATGGTCTTGCGGCTGCTCTGGGTGGGGTCGCGCACGCGCTCGACCTTGATGGCGTCGATCAGGCCGGCGCGGGTACGCACCACTTCCTCGCCGAGCACGCGAAAGTCGTAGGTCTCCACTTCGTCGCCATCGACCACCTGGTAACTCATGCTCTTCTTGCCGTCGGCCACGTCGAGCTGCAGGGCGATCTGGTAGCTGGACTTGTCCAGCAGGCCGCGGTTCAGGGGCAGGCGCACGGCGTTATCACGGTCGCTGCCGATCACCTGTTTCTGTTGCCAGTCGAAATCCAGTTCGATCTTCTTGCTCTTGCCCAGGCCGCTGCGGTCGAAACGGTAGCTATGGGGTAGCAGGGCGCCGTTGTCGAGGTTGAAGGTGCTCTGTTCGGACAGGCCGGCCACCAGCATCGACGCCTCGAAGTCGAGCTTCCAGCGCTCGCCATCGACCTTGGTGAGGCTGCGTTCGGCGCTGCCGCTGATCGGCAGTTGCTTCCAATCGGCGGTGTAGCTGGCAGAGAAGGGTTCCAGCTCTGCGGCCAAGGCCGGCAGGCTGAGCAGGGTCAGGGCGAACAACAGGGCACGACGCATAAAGTCTCCTAGGTTCGAATCAGGTGGCCGCTGGCGGGCAGCGGCTGGCCATCCAGCATTGCGCCTTGCGCGCCGAGACGCAAGCGGCCTTCGGCGAACCAGCGCACCGCCAGCGGATAGATACGGTGTTCTTGCTGGTGCACGCGGCTGGCCAGGCGCTCGGGCGTGTCGTCTGCCAGGATCGGCAGCACTGCCTGTACGACCAGGGGGCCACCATCGAGTTCCTCGGTGACGAAGTGCACGCTGCAGCCATGCTCTGCGTCGCCGGCCTCCAGCGCCCGCTGGTGGGTATGCAGGCCCTTGTGTCTGGGCAGCAGGGACGGGTGGATATTGAGCAGGCGCCCGCTGTAGTGCTTGACGAAGCCGGGCGAGAGGATGCGCATGAAGCCGGCCAGCACCACCAGGTCGGGCTGGTGGGCGTCGATGATCTCGATCAGCGCGGCATCGAAGGCTTCGCGCCCCTCGTACTGCTTGTGGTCGAGCACCTCGGTGGCGATGCCGGCCTGCTGCGCGCGCTGCAGGCCGTAGGCGTCGGCGCGGTTGGAAATCACCGCACCGATGCGTGCCGGGTTGTCGTCCTGGGTGCTGCTGTCGATCAGGGCCTGCAGATTACTGCCCGACCCGGAGATCAGGACGACGACATTGCACGGCATCAGTGGGTTTTCAGGTTGTTCAGTTGCACCTGGGCTGCGCCTTCGGCCGCCTCGTTGATCTGGCCGATGACCCAGGGTTGTTCGCCACTGGCACGCAGGCTGGCCAGAGCTGCTTCGACCTGATCCTGCGCCACGCAGATGACCATGCCGACGCCGCAGTTGAGCACGCGGTGCATCTCGTGCTCGTCGACGTTGCCCTGCTCCTGCAGCCAGTCGAACACCGCTGGGCGAGTCCAGCTAGCCACGTCGATCACCGCCTGGGCGCCTTCCGGCAGCACGCGCGGAATGTTGTCCAGCAGGCCGCCGCCAGTGATGTGGGCCATGGCCTTGACCGCGCCAGTGTCCTTGATCAGCTTGAGCAGCGGCTTGACGTAGATACGGGTCGGGGCCATCAACAGGTCGGCCAGGGCCTTGCCGCCCAGTTGCACCTGCTCGATGTCGGCACCGGAGACTTCGATGATCTTGCGGATCAGCGAGTAGCCGTTGGAGTGCGGGCCGGAGGAGGGCAGGGCGATCAGGGCGTCGCCAGTGACCACCTTGGAACCGTCGATGATCTCGCTCTTTTCCACCACGCCGACGCAGAAGCCGGCCAGGTCGTAGTCCTCGCCTTCGTACATGCCGGGCATTTCGGCGGTTTCACCACCGACCAGGGAGCAGCCAGCCAGTTCGCAGCCGGCGCCGATGCCGGTGACCACGGTGGCGGCCACGTCGACGTTGAGCTTGCCGGTGGCGTAGTAATCGAGGAAGAACAGCGGCTCGGCGCCACAGACCACCAGGTCGTTGACGCACATGGCCACCAGGTCCTGGCCGATGCTGTCGTGCTTGTTCAGGTTCAGCGCCAGGCGCAGCTTGGTGCCGACGCCGTCGGTGCCGGACACCAGTACCGGCTGCTTGTAACCGGCCGGGATCTCGCACAGGGCGCCGAAGCCACCCAGGCCACCCATGACTTCCGGACGGGCAGTGCGCTTGGCCACGCCTTTGATGCGTTCGACCAGGGCCTCACCGGCATCGATGTCGACGCCTGCGTCCTTGTAGCTGATGGAGGGTTGCTTGCTCATAGATCCGGGCCTTTGAATGGGGAGTTCGGGTAGCGCCGACGTGGCGCAGGCTCATGCTGAGGAGCCCGGCGCGCCTACCGGCTGGCGAAGGCGCGCGATTTTATCAGGCTTGCCCGGTAGCGGCCACTCACGCGCGTGCGCTTCGTCGCGCCTTGCATCGCCGGTTGCCCGGCCGCTGGCGGCTGTTTAAGGTATAGGCCCTCTGCACGGCCTTGCGCCGTCGTTCCTTCTGCGAGAGCCCACCATGCGTCCGTTCCTTCGCCCGCTGCTGTTTTGCCTGTCGTTGCTCTGCCTGCCCGCCTGGGCGGCCCCGGTCAGTGGCCTCTATCAGGTGCGTGAACCGGTTGCCGACCAGGAATCCGGCAGTCGCGACGAGGCCATGCAGCGTGCCTTGCAGACCCTGGTGCAACGCCTGACCGGCGATACCCAGGCGATACAGAATCCGGCCCTGGACGGGCTGCGCAAGGATCCGCAACAGATCGTCAGCCAGTTCGGCTACGAGGGTGATGCGCTGCTGGTGGATTTCGACCCGGCCAGCACCGAGCGTCTGTTGCGTGGTGCCGGACTGCCGCTGTGGGGTGCCAATCGCCCATTGATCCTGACCTGGTGGCTCAGCGACAGCAACGAGGAAAGCCAGCTAATTGGCGAGAGCCAGGCCGATGCCGGGCTGTTGCGCAATGCCGCGCAGCACCGTGGCCTGCCGGTGCGCCTACCCCTGGCCGATCTCAGTGAGCAACTGGTGGCCACTGCGGAGAATTTTGCCGCCAATGACCCGCAGGCCCTGCGCGATGCCTCCGAGCGCTATGGCGCCGATGCGCTGCTGGCGGTGGTCGCCCGTCAGGCCGATGGCAAGTGGCAGGCACAATGGCGCCTGTGGCTGGGCGATGAGCGTGAGCAGGGCAGTGCCGAGGCTGCCGATCAGGCAACATTGGCCGATGCGGTGATGCTGGCGGTCAATCAGCGCCTGGCGCCGCGTTTCGTGGTCAAGCCGGGGGCGGCGCAGAGCCTGACGCTGGTGCTCGAGGGCGCTGACCTGAGCCGCTTCGCTGCCGTCGAGCGCCTGCTCGAGCCCTTCGCGCCGCGCCTGCTGGCCGTCGACGGCAAGCGCCTGACCTATCAGGTCAACGCCAGTGCCGAGCAGTTGCGTGCGCAGTTGGCCCTGGGGCAGTTGCAGGAAATGCCGGCCCCTGCACCTAATGCTGAAACGGCAGCCAATAATGAGGCGCCTGCTGCTTCCGGCGATGCCCAGGCTGCCAGTGGGCCGGCGCCAGCGCAGCCTGCAGCGTCCAACGCCCTGTATTTCCGTTGGTAAACTGCAACGCTGCGGCCAACCAGGCCGCAGTGTGCACCTGGCATTGCGCAAACCGAGGAAGCGAGCATGACCGACTCCAATCGCTGGCTATGGATGGCTGGGCTGTTTCTGCTCGGCTGGTTGCTGTACCTGCTTCACCCGATTCTTTCGCCCTTTCTGGTGGGCATCTTGCTGGCCTATCTGGGTGACCCCCTGGTAGACCGCCTGGAGCGCCATCGCCTGTCGCGCACTGGCGGTGTGGTGGTGGTCTTCGCCTTGTTCTCCCTGGCCTTGCTGATCCTGTTGCTGGTACTGGTACCGATGCTCGGCCGGCAACTGGTGAGCCTGTATCAACTGATGCCGCAAATGCTCGACTGGCTGCAGGGCACGGCCTTGCCCTGGTCGCAGTCGCACCTGGGCCTGAACCACGATCTGCTGCAGCTCGACCAGCTCAAGCAGGTGTTTTCCGACAATCTCGGCAAGACCACCGACGTGCTCAGAACGGTGCTGGCGCAGGCCACGTCTTCCAGCCTGGCGCTGTTGGCCTGGCTGGGTAACCTGTTGTTGATTCCGGTGGTCAGCTTCTACCTGATGCGCGACTGGGATCTGCTGGTCGAGCGCATGCGCCGCCTGCTGCCCCGTCAGCGCGAAGGGCTGGTGGTCAAGCTGGTGGGCGAATGTCACGAGGTGCTTGGCGCCTTCCTGCGCGGGCAGTTGCTGGTGATGCTGGCGCTGAGCGTCATCTATGCCGTCGGCCTGATGTTGGTGGGGCTGGAGCTGGGCCTGCTGATCGGTCTGTTGGCTGGCCTGGCGAGCATCGTGCCGTACATGGGCTTCATCGTCGGCATCGGCGCGGCGCTGGTGGCGGCGCTGTTCCAGTTCGGTCTCGACCCCTATCCGCTGCTGGGCATCGGTGCGGTGTTTATGGTCGGGCAGATGCTCGAAGGCATGCTGCTGACCCCGCTGCTGGTGGGCGATCGTATCGGCCTGCACCCGGTGGCGGTAATCTTCGCCATCCTCGCTGGCGGTCAGCTGTTCGGCTTTACCGGCGTGCTGCTGGCCCTGCCAGTGGCGGCGGTGATCATGGTGCTGCTGCGCCATGCTCATGATTTGTATAAACTTTCCGGCCTTTACGGAGAGTCCAACAGCGGTTCCGATGAGCCGCCGAGCCCTGCATGAAACCTATCCAGCTACCTCTGGGGGTGCGTCTGCGCGACGACGCTACCTTCGCCAACTACTACCCCGGTGCCAACGCCGCAGCGCTCGGTTATGTCGAGCGCCTGTGCGAGGCCGATGCCGGCTGGACGGAAAGCCTGATCTACCTCTGGGGCGCCGAAGGTGTCGGCCGCAGCCACCTGCTGCAGGCGGCCTGCCTGCGTTTCGAGCAGCGTGGCGAGGCTGTGGTGTACCTGCCGTTGGGTGAGGTGGTGCAGCACGGCCCGGAACTGCTCGACAATCTGGAGCAGTGCGAGCTGGTCTGCCTCGACGATCTGGACGCGATTGCCGGGCGCAGTGATTGGGAAGAGGGTCTGTTCCACCTGTTCAACCGCCTGCGTGACAGTGGCCGACGTCTGCTGCTGGCCGGCACCATGTCGCCGCGCGAATTGCCGATCCAGTTGCCCGACCTCAAGTCGCGGCTGACCCTGGCGCTGGTGTTCCAGTTGCACGAGCTGTCCGACGAAGACAAGTTGCGCGCCCTGCAACTGCGTGCTTCGCGCCGTGGCCTGCAGATGAGCGACGAGGTTGGGCGCTTCATCCTCACCCGTGGCGAGCGCGGCATGAGCGCGCTGTTCGAGCTGCTCGAACGCCTCGACCAGGCCTCGCTGCAAGCCCAGCGCAAGCTGACCATTCCCTTTCTCAAGGAAACCCTGGGCTGGTAGGAGGCGAGCTGCAAGCCGCAAGCTACAAGCAAGAGCGTAGCCCGGATGCAATCCGGGAGGCTTCCCGCACCATCCCCGGATTTCATCCGGGCTACGGGCCTGCAAAACGCAAGTCAGAGGGGGTGAGCGCTCCTTCTTGTGGCTTGGAGCTTGAAGCTGCTTTTATTCCCCTGCCAATTTGCGGTCGTACTGGAAGCGCCAGCGGGTGTAGAGCAGGGCGCAGCAGAACAGGTTGAAGCTGATCAGCGCCTCCAGTACGCCGAACAGGGCGCGTTGCGGGTCAATGGCGGCAAGCACGCCCTGGATGAAGTAGATGTTGACCACGAAGCAGGTCCAGGCATGCGCGCGAGCGCTGCCCATGATCAGACCGGGTGCCAGCAGGGCCAGGGGGATTAGCTGGATGGCCAGCACCACGCCGATGCGAGCGCCATGGAGGTCGGCGAAGGCCAGGTTCCAGACCAGCAGCAGGGCCACCAGAGTGACGAAGCTGAACAGGCTCAGGGCGCGGCTCAGCTTCATGCGTGGTTCCAGCCATTGCAGGTTGGGCAGAGGTTTCTTGGCGCGGGCCACGTCAGTTCTCCAGCTTCTGCGCAAGGCGCGCCAGGCGGCTGCCGAGGGCGCGGCAGAGAGCAGTTTCCTGTTCGTCCAGGCCGCGTTTGCCGTCGCCGCCGGCATGGTGGCTGGGCCCATAGGGCGTGCCGCCGCCCTGGGTCTGCAGCAGGGCCGATTCGCTGTAGGGCAGGCCGCACAGCAGCATGCCGTGGTGCAGCAACGGCAGCATCATCGACAGCAGGGTGCTCTCCTGGCCGCCGTGCAGGCTGGCGGTGGAGGTGAACACGCCAGCCGGCTTGCCCACCAGTTCGCCGGTCAGCCACAGGTTGCTGGTGCCGTCGAGGAAGTACTTCAGCGGCGCGGCCATGTTGCCGAAGCGGGTCGGGCTGCCCAGGGCCAGGCCGGCACAGTTCTTCAGGTCGTCCAGGCTGACGTAGGGGGCGCCTGCCTCGGGCACGGCTGGCGCTACGGCTTCGCATTCGCTGGACACCGCCGGCACCGTGCGCAGGCGGGCTTCCAGGCCGGCCAGTTCGACGCCACGGGCGATCTGCGTGGCCATCTGGGCGGTGGCACCGTGGCGGCTGTAGTAGAGCACCAGAATGTAGGGCGTGCTCATGCCAGCAGCTCCAATACCTTTTCCGGCGGCCGGCCGATCACCGCCTTGTCGCCGGCGACCAGAATCGGGCGTTCGATCAGTTTCGGCTGCTGCACCATGGCCTCGATCAGTTGCGCGTCGCTCAGGCTGGTATCGGCCAGGCCCAGAGCCTTGTACTCGTCCTCGCCACTGCGCAGTAGCTGGCGGGCACTGATGCCCAGCTTGCCGAGCAGGTCGCGCAGTTCGGCTGCGCTCGGCGGGGTTTCCAGGTAGCGCACGACTTTCGGTTGCAGGCCGCGGGCTTCGAGCAGTTCCAGCGCGCCGCGGGATTTCGAGCAGCGCGGGTTGTGATAGAGCGTCAGGTCGGTCATGGTGAGCTGTATTCGTCTTCAGGTGGCCGCTATTCTAACCGCCTCCGGCATGGATAGGCGAAACCCCCTGCATGAGGCCGTGCGACCTTTTCACGCGGCCGGTGGTCTGTTCAGATTCAGCGTTCAGGCAATCGGCCTGCCCGGGCGCCCAGGCAATCCAAGCGGCGACGAGCCGAGCAATGCAGCTTTGAGGAGAGGGCATGCGCTATCGACTGCGCGATTGGTGGGAGTTCTGGCGTGGCCTGTTGCAGCGCTTCTTCGAGGATCGTGGCACCAGCAGCGCGGCGGCCTTGACCTATACCACCCTGTTCGCCGTGGTGCCGATGATGACCGTGACCTTTGCCATGCTCTCGGCGGTACCGGCCTTCCAGGGCGTGGGCGAAGAGATCCAGTCCTTCATCTTCCACAACTTCGTGCCCTCCACCGGCGAGACGGTGCAGGAGTACCTGCGTGAGTTCACCGGCCAGGCCAAGCAACTGACCTGGATCGGCGTGGTGTTGCTGGCGGTCACAGCCTTCCTCATGTTGGTGACCATCGAGAAGACCTTCAATGCCATCTGGCGCGTGCGTCAGCCACGCCGTGGCATGTCCAGCTTCCTGCTGTACTGGGCGATCCTCAGTCTCGGGCCGATCCTGCTCGGTGCCGGGTTCGCCATCAGCACCTACATCACGTCGTTGTCGCTGATCTCCGGCCCGGATGCGGTGCTCGGTGCCAAGACCCTGCTGCGCTTCATGCCGCTGCTGTCGAGCGTGGCGGCCTTCACCCTGCTCTATGCTGCCGTGCCCAACACCCGTGTTCCGGTGCGCCATGCCCTGCTGGGCGGGGTGTTCGCCGCCGTGCTGTTCGAGATCGCCAAGGCCCTGTTCGGCCTCTACGTGCGGCTGTTTCCCGGTTATCAACTGATCTATGGCGCCTTCGCCACGGTGCCGCTGTTCTTGCTGTGGATCTATCTGTCGTGGCTGATCGTGCTGCTGGGCGCCGAGCTGGTGTGCAGCCTGTCGCTGCCCAAGCAATGGCGCCGCCGCCCCTTGCCGCGCATGTTGGTATTGCTGGGCATCCTGCGCCTGCTGCTGGCGCGCCAGCAGCATGGTCAGGCGCTGCACTATCGGGGCCTGCAAGGGGCGGGCTGGCGCATGCCTGAGGACGAGTGGAGCGAGGTGATGGATTTTCTCGAGCAGGAGCAACTGGCCTGCCGTGCCAGTGGTGGTGGTTGGGTGCTGTGTCGTGACCTGCATTATTTCAGCCTGCAGCAACTGCTGACGCGCAGCCCCTGGCCGTTGCCGAACCTGCAGCAGTTGCCGCAACAGCTCGAGGAGCCCTGGTTCCCGGCCATGCGCCAGGCGCTGGAAACCCTGCAGGCGCAGCAGGATGAGCTGTTCGCAAGCAACCTGGCGGACTGGCTATTGGCGCGACCATCCGAGCCGCGGGCCTCGGCTTAATTCAGATGCAGGGGGTGACGCGCCACGTTGGTGGTCGCCAGGTTGCTCGCAGGTAGCTGCACGATGGCCTGGTTGTGCACGTTGGCCAGTTGCAGCCAGAGGTGCTCGCCCTCGACGAACTGCCCCAGCGCCAGCCACAGGCCGTGATGCCAGCCGGAGCCGGGAGCTGGCGTGCTCTGCAGGACGCCAGGGTGCGTCTGCGCGCTGGGTGCGCGACGCAGCCAGACCGGCCGTGGCAGACCCTTGAGGTAGCGCATGCCCAGGTGCAGACCTTCGCCATTGACATGGCGCCAGCGTACCAGGGCCAGAGTCGGCGTGGTTTCGGTGAGCAGCAGCACCAATTGCCCGACCACCATCTGCAGGCCCTCGTTGGCGTTGCACAGCAGACGTGCGCCGCCGGCACCGGCGTCGAGTAGATGGGCCGTAGTGCGCGGCGGCCGTTGCTCAAGCAGGTGTGCATGGATGGCGGCCAGGCCGATCACCAGGCTGCACTGACCGTCCAGTTCGGCACGGGCGTGACGGCGTTGGCGCTGCCCCAGCCAGTGGGGTTGCACGCGTTCGAGCAGCTCATGCTCCTGCGCGCTCTGCAGGGGTGCGGGTTCCTGCAGGGCGACCAGCAGGGCACCCAGCTCGAGGCGGCGCAGCGTTTGCGTCGGCCCTTGCGGACGTTGCTCGAAGCCCAGGCAGGGTTTGCCGATGCTGAGATCCAGCAGCGCCCCTTCGCTGTCGTCGTCTTCGTCCCAGGGCTGCAGGCGCGCCAGCTCGGCATAGGGCGACAGGGCGGCGAACAGGGTCAGGCATTCACCTTCGGCCAGTTGGAAGGGGTCGCTCAGCGCCAGCAGCAGGCACTGTTGGTACAGGCCGCGCAGGCTGCTGGCCGGCCGGGGCTGGAAGGCAGCGGCGATGGGTTCGTCCAGACACTGCTGGTGTTCGCCGATCCAGTACAGCAGGTGGCTGTCGCGCCACAGTGAGTCTGGCGGCTGCTGGTAGAGCTGGTAGCTGCGCAACAGGTGCTGGGCGAGATAGTGCTGTGCCATGTACAGGCACCAGGCCAGGTGGGGCAGGGACGGCTGGCGGCCCTGGAGAATCTGCAGCAACAGGCGCTTGAAGCCGATCGCCAGTTCGTTGCACAGGCGCAGGAGCAGCGCGCTGGGTGGGCCGGCAGCGTCGCTCAGGGCAGCGTAATGGCGGAACTCATCGCTGAAGTTTTGCAGCGCACGTTGTCTTTCCAGTAAGGTCAGCGCGCTGCGGTTGAGGTTGAACAGCAGGCTCAGTAGCTGTTGCAGTGCGTTGCCCAGATCCTGCCGGCGCGCGCTGGCGAGCTGTCCGACCAGATCCGCCGGCACGACGCCGTGCTCTTCGCGCAGTTCTGGTACTTCCAGGCGCAGGGTGTCCAGCGTCATATCAACACCGGGTAGACGAGGATCGAGTGCATGGGCTTACAGCTCCGCAATGCGGTAGTAGGGATTTTGGCCGGTCTGCTGCTGGTTGGTTGCAGCGAGGATTTCGGCCTCGATCAGCATGGGCAGAAGGTACCGGCTGAGCGTCTGGATGGCCAGTGGCTGGTCATCAATTATTGGGCCGAATGGTGCGCGCCGTGCCGCACCGAAATTCCCCAGCTCAATGCGCTGTCCAAGGCGCTCGAGACACAGTCGGCGAAAGTCATCGGGGTCAACTTCGATGGCTTGCAGGGCGAGGATCTCAAGCGTGCCGCCGATGCCTTCGATATCCAGTTCACCGTGCTGGCACAGGATCCGGCGCCGCGTTTCGCCTTGCCGCACAATGATGTGCTGCCGGTGACCTATATCGTCGATGATCAGGGCAAGCTGCGTGAGCGCCTGGTGGGCGAGCAGACCTCGGCTGGCCTGCAGACGCATCTGCAGCGCCTGCGCGGCCAATAGGCTCCTACCAGCCCGGCACGCCGCTCATGTCCGGCAGATGGTGAGCAATGCCCTTGTGACAATCGATGCAGGTGGCTTCACCGCTGGCCAATGCACTGGAGTGCATCTGTCGGGCGCGCGGGCTCTGCTTGGTGAAGTCCATGTAGTCGAAGTTGTGGCAGTTGCGGCATTCCAGCGAGTCGTTGGCCTTGAGCCTGGCCCACTCGTGCTCGGCCAGTTCGCGGCGTTTTGCCAGGAACTTGTCGCGGCTGTCGATGGTGCCGAAGATCTTGCCCCAGACCTCCTTGGAAGCCTGCATCTTGCGCGCGATCTTGTCCGTCCACTGGTGCGGTACATGGCAGTCCGGGCAGGTGGCGCGCACCCCGGAGCGGTTGCTGTAGTGAATGGTGTCCTGCAGCTCCACATAGACGTTGTCGCGCATCTCATGGCAGGAGATGCAGAATTGCTCGGTGTTGGTGGCCTCCAGCGCGGTGTTGAAGCCGCCCCAGAAGATGATCCCGGCGATGAAACCGCCGAGTGTGAGAAAGCCCAGGCTGTAATGCACGCTCGGGCGACGCAGGATGCCCCAGTATTCCTTGAGCAGGGTAATTAACGACTTCATTGGGCCTCCTCACGGCTTGTGAATAAATCTACTGCGCTCGGCATCTCGCATTTCGGCTGTGCTCGCAATGCTCATGTATTTCAATACACTCCGCTTGCTGCGCGCAGGCGAAACGCGATCTGCCTTCGCTCGCGACGATTTCTTCATAAGCCTCTCAGGGTTTCGCCGTGCCGGCTGCTTCGTCTTCGAGCAGGTGGTCGATATTGCGGAAGCTGTTGCCGACCAGGGGTTTGACCTCCTGCTGGGTGACATGGCACTGGGTGCAGAAGTAGCGCCGCGGTGAAACCGCCGCCAGGGCCTGGCCGTCACGGTCCATGTAATGGGTAATGCTGATCATCGGCGCCTGGCTGCGGGCACTGCCGGCCCGGCTGTGACAGGTCAGGCACTTGTTGCCGTTGGCGTCCACCTGGTAGCCGCGAATGCTGTGCGGGATGGTCGGTGGCTGTTCCGGGTAGTTGCGCTCGCGGCGCAGGTCTTTGTTCTCTTCGTTGCCCAGCACCGGTGCCGGTAGTGTCTGACTGAGGGTGCCGCCGGGGCGGCGACCGTCCGGCGCCGGGGCGTCGAGTGGGTAATTGAGCTCACCGGCGATGGCCAGGCCGAAGGCGGCGAGCAGTAGCAGGGGCAGGAAACGCAGGCTCATGACGGCTCTCCTCAGGCCAGGCTGACCAGTTCGATCTTCACCGCACACTTCTTGTAATCGGTCTGCTTGGAGATCGGATCGGTGGCGTCCAGGGTGACCTTGTTGATCAGCTTGTTGGCGTCGAAGAAGGGCACGAAGACCAGGCCGCGTGGCGGCTTGTTGCGCCCACGGGTTTCGATGCGGGCGCGGATCTCGCCGCGTCGGCTGATCACCCTGACCTCGCTGCCGCGCCGCGCCTTGAGCGCCTTGGCGTCGTCCGGATGCATGTACACCAGGGCATCAGGCACCGCGCCGTGCAGTTCTTCGACACGCTGGGTCATGCTGCCGGTGTGCCAGTGCTCCAGTACGCGGCCGGTGCTGAGCCAGAACGGGAAGTCGGCATCCGGCGCCTCGGCTGGCGGCTCGTAGGGCAGGGCGAAGATCAGCGCGCGCTTGTCCGGGTAACCGTAGAACTGTACACCGCTGCCTTTTTCCACGTAGGGGTCGAGCCCTTCGCGGTAGCGCCAGCGCGTCTCCTTGCCATCGACCACCGGCCAGCGCAGGCCGCGCTCGGCGTGATAGCGGTCGAAGGGCGCCAGGTCATGGCCATGGCCGCGGCCGAACTGAGCGTATTCCTCGAACAGCCCTTTCTGCAGGTAGAAGCCGAATGCTTCGGCCTCGTCGTTGGCGTAACCGGCCTCGATCTGCTCGCTGGGGAACTGGTCGACCTGGCCATTGGCGAACAGCACTTGGTAGAGCGTCTTGCCCTTGTAGTCCGGGGCCTTGGCCAGCAGCTCGGCGGGCCAGATCTCGTCGGTGGTGAAGCGCTTGGAGAATTCCACCAGTTGCCAGAGGTCGGACTTGGCCTCGCCCGGCGCCTTCACCAACTGGTGCCAGAACTGCGTGCGGCGCTCGGCGTTGCCGTAGGCGCCTTCCTTCTCCACCCACATGGCGCTGGGTAGGATCAGGTCGGCGGCCTGGGCCGAGACGGTGGGATAGACGTCGGAGACGATGACGAAAGCCTGCGGGTTGCGCCAGCCCGGCAGCACTTCCTGCATCACATTAGGGCCGGCCTGCATGTTGTTGCTGACCTGCGTCCAGTAGACCTTGAGCACGCCGTCCTTGAGCTTGCGGCTCTGCTCCACGGCATGAAAGCCCGGTTTTTCCTGAATGGTGCCGGGCGGCAGCTTCCAGATCTTCTCGGCGGTTTCGCGGTGTTTGGGATTGGCCACCAGCAGATCGGCGGGCAGGCGGTGGGAGAAGGTGCCCACCTCGCGTGCGGTGCCGCAGGCCGAGGGTTGGCCGGTCAGCGAGAAGGGGCTGTTGCCCGGCTCGCTGATCTTGCCGGTGAGCAGGTGGATGTTATAGATCAGGTTGTTGGCCCAGACGCCTCGTGTGTGCTGGTTGAAACCCATGGTCCAGAATGACACCACCTTGCGCTTGGGGTCGGCGTACAGTTCGGCCAGGGCCTTGAGGCGCTCGGGCGCCACGCCGCTTTCCTTGGCGGTGCGCTCCAGGGTGTAGGGCTTGACGAAGGCGGCGAACTGCTCGAAGGACATGTCTTCCCAGGTGTTGGCCTTGGCCGCGTTCTTGGCCTGCATTTCCAGCGGGTTGTCGGCGCGCAGGCCGTAGCCGATGTCGTCAGCGCCGCGGGCGAACTTGGTGTGCTTGCCGACGAACTCCTTGTTCACCGCGCCACTTTCGATGATGTGGTTGGCGATGTAGTTGAGGATCAGCAGATCGGTCTGCGGTTTGAATACCAGCGGGATGTCGGCCAGATCGAAGCTGCGGTGCTCGAAGGTGGAAAGCACGGCGACCTTGGTGTTCGGATGGCTGAGGCGGCGATCGGTGACCCGGCTCCAGAGGATCGGGTGCATCTCGGCCATGTTCGAGCCCCACAGCACAAAGGCATCGGCGGCCTCGATGTCGTCGTAGCAACCCATCGGCTCGTCCATGCCGAAGGTGCGCATGAAGCCCATCACCGCTGAGGCCATGCAGTGCCGCGCGTTGGGGTCGATGTTGTTGCTGCGCAGGCCGGCCTTCATTAGCTTGTTGGCGGCATAGCCTTCCCACACCGTCCACTGGCCGGAGCCGAACATGCCGACGGCCTCCGGGCCGTGTTCGGCGATGGCCTGCTTGATCTTCTGCGCCATGATGTCGAAGGCCTGATCCCAGCTCACCGGCTGGAATTCACCCTGCTTGTCGTACACACCGTTCTTCATGCGCAGCAGCGGCTGGGTGAGGCGGTCGATCCCGTACATGATCTTCGACAGGAAGTAGCCCTTGACGCAGTTCAGGCCGCGGTTGACCTCGGCCTTGACGTCGCCATGGGTGGCCACCACGCGGTTGTCGCGGGTGGCCACCATCACGCTGCAGCCGGTGCCGCAGAAGCGGCAGGGCGCCTTGTTCCAGTCCAGGCGGGTCATGTCCGCCTCGGTGATCAGGTTGCTGGCAGTGCTGACGAACGGCAGGCCGGCCGCCGCTGCGGCAATGGCAGCGGCGTTGGCTTTGGCGAATTCACGGCGGGTTAGCTTCATTCTGAGTCTCCTTCTGGCTCGAGGAGTTCGTGGTAAACCAGGGCTGCATTGAGCACGCCCGGCAACGCGTTGATCTGTTCGATATGCGCGAGGATGTGGCGCTCGTGCTCGGTCTCCAGCACCACCACCAGCTTGCCCTGAGGGCTTTCCTGGTGCAGTTCGACGCCGTCGAGCTGGCGCAGGTTGGCCTTCACCGCGCCAAGCAGTTCGGGGCGTACGTGTACCAGCAGGCTGGCGATATGCAGGGGGGCGGCCATGTTCCGTGGCTCCGTCTGGTGAGGAACGATCAGGTGGGTGGGCCAGGCGGCCCCAGCAGCATCTGCATGAACCAGATGATGAATCCGTAGCCGCCGACCAAGGCGACCGAAAGAAGGGGGAACAGGCAGACGACGAGAAAGATGAACAGGCGGGTTTCCTTGCCTTTCGTGGCTTGGCTCTCAGGCGTGCTATCCATTCGCTTGGCTCCAGTGCGTTCCCTATCTCAGGCTAGACCCTAGCCTTAGTAAGGGCAAAGTCCGTTGAGCTGGATCAAGGGAGGGGAGATCAGGCCAGGTGCATGAGGGCGCGTTCGGAATTATCGATAGCGTGCTAATATTCTTACGCATTCCATTCATTAGGCGGCGTCGATTCAGCGCGCACCCGCATCATGCTTCGTGAGTTTTTTCGTTCATGTCTACTGCCCATCTGACTCGTGGCAGCGCGGCTTACCGGCGCGCCACTCTGGCGCTGTTCTGCGCCGGTTTCGCCACCTTCGCCATGCTCTACTGCGTTCAACCCTTGCTGCCATTGCTGGCCGCGCACTTTCGCGTGTCGGCAGCCAGCAGCAGCCTGGCACTGTCGCTGACGACCCTCAGCCTGGCGCTGTGCCTGCTGGTCTCCGGTGCGTTGGCCGAGAGCTGGGGGCGCAAGCCGGTAATGGTGGCGGCGCTGGGCCTGGCGGCGTTGCTGGGGATCGCCTGCGCGCTGGTGGAGCAGTGGCACAGCCTGCTGATCCTGCGCGCGCTGCTGGGGCTGGCACTGAGCGGTCTGCCGGCGTTGGCCATGGCCTATGTCGGTGAGGAGTTCGACCCGCAGTCCCTGCCCGCGGCAATGGGCCTGTACATCGGTGGCACGGCCCTGGGCGGCTTGCTCGGCCGTCTGCTGGCCGGTCTGCTCAGTGATATCGGCGGCTGGCCCTGGGCGCTGGGCGGTATCGCCGGGCTGGGCCTGTTGGCGCTGGGCCTGTTCGTCTGGTTGCTGCCGCCATCGCGGCATTTCACCGCGCAGCCACTGTCGCCCCGTGGCTTGCTGCGCAACTTCGCCCTGCACCTGGGCAATCCGCGTCTGCGGCGGTTGTTCGCCCTGGCGTTCCTGCTGATGGGCGGCTTTGTCGCGCTGTTCAACTACGTAGGCTTTCGCCTGGCCGGCGCGCCCTTCAATCTTTCGGCGACGGTGATCGGCCTGCTGTTCGTGGTCTATCTGCTGGGTATCTTCAGCGCCGGTTGGGCCGGGCGGCTGGTGCCGCGCTTCGGCGCGCGCCAGGTGATGCTCGGCAGCATCGCCCTGATGCTGCTGGGCGTGGCGCTGTGCGCGACGCCCTGGCTGAGTGCGGCCGTGGCCGGGCTGGCGCTGTTCACCCTGGGGTTCTTCGCTGCCCATGCGGTGGCCAGCGGACAGGTCGGTGTCCATGCGCAGGGGGCCAAGGCGCAGGCTTCGGCGCTGTACCTGTGCGCTTATTACCTGGGGTCGAGCCTGGTGGGGTATCTGGGTGGTTATGTCTGGGAGCATGCCGGTTGGCTGGCATTGCTGGCCGTTCTCGCCTCCCTGTTTCTGCTGGCAGCGGCTCTGGTGCGACGTTTATAGGTCGTTCGCTGCCCATTCAGTGCAGGTTCAAGGAGGGTTCAGCAGGGATTCAGTAGTCTTCGCACAGACTCGTTGGCGAGTTGATCGCAACTGCAACGAGAGGAACGATTCGATGAAAGTCATACTGAACCGTATCGCACTGACCACTTGCCTGGCGCTGGGCGCTACCGCTGCCAAGGCCGATGACAATTTCCTCGGCCTGACCTGGGGGCAGACCGACAACAACATCCAGAAGTCCAATGCGCTGAATGCCAACCTGGACGACCCCAAGCTCGACAAGGTGATCGATGGCACCGGCACCTGGGGCGTGCGTATTGGCCAGCAGCAGGGCGATGGTCGCTACTACCTCAGCTACGAGAATTTTTCCGATAGCCATAGTGGCTACAAGCTGCGCCAGCAGAACCTGCTGGGAAGCTACGACCTGTTCTTGCCGCTGGGTGACAACGGCACCAAGCTGTTCGGCGGCCTGAGCGGCGGGTTGGTCAAGCTGGAACAGGAGAGCCGGGGCTTCTCCCGTGACAGCGATATCGGCCTGGCAGCCGGTTTGCAAGCGGGTGTGGTGCAGGAACTGGGCAGCAATACGTCGATCGAAGGCGGATATCGTTATCTGCGTACCAATGCCAGCACCGAGATGGCGCCGCATGGTGCGGGCAAGGCCGGTTCGCTGGATCTGCACAGCAGCTCGCAGTTCTACCTCGGTGCCAACTACGCCTTCTGACGGCGGACTGCGATTCACGGGCCGGGCGTATACCCGGCCTTCGTATAACTGAAAAGAGGAGGGAACACGGATCATGAAATTGTTGGTGGTGGAGGATGAGGCCCTGTTGCGTCACCACCTGTTCACTCGTCTCAGTGAAAACGGCCATGTGGTCGATGCCGTGCGTACCGCCGAGGAGGCCTTGTACCGCGCGGACAACTTCAATCACGACCTGGCCCTGGTTGATCTCGGCCTGCCGGGCATGAGTGGCATCGACCTGATTCGCCAGTTGCGCAGCCAGGACAAGCACTTCCCGATCCTTATCCTCACCGCGCGCGGCAACTGGCAGGACAAGGTGGAAGGTCTGTCCTGTGGTGCCGACGATTATCTGGTCAAACCCTTCCAGTTCGAGGAGCTGGAAGCGCGCCTGAACGCCTTGCTGCGGCGCTCGTCGGGGTTCACCAAGTCGACCATCGAAACCGGCGATCTGGTGCTGGATCTCAACCGCAAGCAGGCCACGGTCGGTGAGCAATCGTTGCAACTGACGGCCTACGAATACCGCATCCTCGAATACCTGATGCTCCATCACCAGCAGGTGATCGCCAAGGAACGCCTGATGGAACAGCTCTATCCCGGCGACGAGGAACGTGACCCGAACGTCATCGAGGTGCTTGTCGGGCGGCTGCGGCGCAAGCTCGAGACAGCATTGGAGAGCAAACCGATCGAGACTGTGCGCGGCCAGGGGTACATGTTCAACGAGCGCTGCAAGTGAGGCACGCTCGCATCATCCTGCGCCGTCTGCGTGCCCGTCTCGGTTCGCTGCGCCTGCGCCTGATGCTCGGCACGGCGGCTCTGGCGGTGCTGTTCATGCTGCTGTTGCTGCCGGTGCTGCAGGGGGTGTTTCTCAGCGCCCTGGAGCAGACCGTGGAAAAGCGTCTGGCCTCCGATGCCGCCGCACTGATCTCGGCCGCGCGCATCGAGGACGGCCAGTTGCATATGCCGGACAAGATGCCAGACGAGGAATTCGACAACCTCGACTCGCATCTGCTGGGCTTCATCTTCGATCGCGACGGCAATCTGATCTGGCGCTCGCGCTCTTCCCTGTACGAGCTGGTGCGTTACCTGCCGCGCTATGATGGGCATGGTCATGAGTTCGTGCGTATCCACGACGACCACAACGGCCAGGAGTATTTCGTCTACGACATCGAAGTGGATCTGCTGCGCGGCGATGAAACGGCGCTGAGTATCGTCACCATGCAGCCGACGCGCGAGTACCAGAGTCTGTTCGATGGCTTCGCCTGGAAGTTGCGTCTGTGGCTGGGCCTGGCCCTGATGGTGTTGCTGGGGCTGCTGTGGTTCGGTCTGACCTGGGGCTTCCGTAGTCTGCGCGGCCTCAGTGACGAACTCGATGGCGTCGAGGCCGGTACCCGTCAGCGCCTGAGCGATGAGCATCCGCGCGAACTGCTGCGCCTGACCAGCTCCCTCAACCGCCTGCTCGACAGCGAACGGCGTCAGCGCGAACGCTACCGTGACTCTCTGGAGGATCTTGCCCATAGCCTGAAAACGCCCCTCAGCGTGTTGCAAGGCATCGGCGAGACGCTCACCGCGCAGCCGGAGAACCGCGAGCAGGCGCAACTGATGCAGGCGCAGATCGAACGCATGAGCCAGCAGGTCGGCTATCAGTTGCAGCGCGCCAGCCTGCGCCGCAGTGGCCTGGTGCGTCATCGCGAGCAGGTCTGGCCGCTGCTCGACGGCCTGTGTCGCTCGCTCGCCAAGGTGTATCGCGACAAGCAGGTCGAGGCCACCCTCGACGTGCCCGAGCACAGCCAGATCACCATGGAGCGTGGAGCATTGATGGAGCTGCTCGGCAATCTGCTGGAGAACGCCTACCGGCTCTGCCTGCATCAGGTGCGGGTACGCCTGGAGCCACTGGCGGACGGTTGTCTGCTGACCATCGAAGATGATGGCCCTGGCGTGCCAGCCGACCAGCGCGCACGCGTGTTGCAGCGTGGCGAGCGCCTGGATGTGCAGAATCCGGGGCAGGGCATCGGCCTGGCGGTGGTCGAGGACATCGTCGAAAGCTACGACGGCGAACTGAGCCTGGAGGATTCCGAACTCGGCGGGGCCTGCTTCCGCGTGCGTCTGTACGACTGAAGCCGCGGGGCGAGACATCCGGGGCAAAACCCGGATAATGGCGGGCTGATCGTCCCACCCGCTATTCTGGTAAGCCCCCATGGAAATCAAGGTCAACTTTCTCGACAACCTTCGACTTGAAGCCAAGTTCGATGACTTCACCGTGGTGGCCGACCAACCCATCCGCTACAAGGGCGACGGCTCGGCGCCGGGGCCGTTCGACTACTTCCTGGCCTCCTCGGCGTTGTGCGCGGCGTACTTCGTCAAGCTGTACTGCCAGACGCGCGACATCCCCACCGAGCACATCCGCCTGTCGCAGAACAACATCGTCGACCCGGAGAACCGCTACGCGCAGATCTTCAAGATCCAGGTCGAGCTGCCGGCGGACATTTCCGAGAAGGATCGCTTAGGGATTCTGCGCTCCATCGACCGCTGCACCGTGAAGAAGGTGGTGCAACAGGGCCCCGAGTTCATCATCGAGGAGGTGGAGAACCTCGACGCCGACGCCCAGGCGCTGCTGATGCCGGTAGCCGATACCACCACTTACATTGCCGGCAAGGATCTGCCGCTGGAACAGACCATCGCCAACATGTCGGGCATCCTCGCCGAGCTGGGGATGAAGATCGAGATCGCCTCCTGGCGCAACATCGTGCCCAACGTCTGGTCGCTGCATATCCGCGACGCGCAGTCGAATCTGTGCTTCACCAATGGCAAGGGCGCGACCAAGGAGGCCGCGCTGGCCTCGGCTCTGGGCGAGTTCATCGAGCGGTTGAACTGCAACTTCTTCTACAACGACCAGTTCTGGGGCGAGGACATCGCCAATGCCGCGTTCGTCCACTACCCCAACGAGCGCTGGTTCAAGCCGGGGCCGAAGGATGCGCTGCCCGAGGAAATTCTCGACGAGCACTGCCGAGCCATCTACAACCCGGACGGCGAGCTGCGCGGCTCGCACCTGTACGACACCAACTCCGGCAACACCCTGCGCGGCATCTGCTCGCTGCCGTTCGTGCGCCAGAGCGATGGCGAGACGGTGTATTTCCCCTCCAACCTGATCGAAAATCTGTATCTCTCCAACGGCATGAGCGCCGGCAATACCCTGGCCGAGGCCCAGGTGCAGTGCCTGTCGGAAATCTTCGAGCGAGCGGTCAAGCGCGAGATCCTCGAGAACGAGCTGTGCCTGCCGGACGTGCCGCAGGCCGTACTGGCCAAGTACCCGGCCATCCTCGCCGGCATCCAGGGCCTGGAGGAGCAAGGCTTCCCGGTGCTGGTGAAGGACGCTTCGCTCGGCGGCGAATTCCCGGTGATGTGCGTGACCCTGATGAACCCGCGCACCGGCGGCGTGTTCGCTTCCTTCGGCGCGCACCCGAGCTTCGAGGTGGCGCTGGAGCGCAGCCTTACCGAGCTGCTGCAGGGGCGCAGCTTCGAGGGCCTCAACGACCTGCCGCAACCCACCTTCGACAGCCTGGCGCTGACCGAGCCGAACAACTTCGTCGAGCACTTCATCGATTCCAGCGGTGTGGTGTCCTGGCGCTTCTTCGGCGCCACACCGGACTTCGAGTTCGTCGAATGGGACTTCTCCGGCGAGGGGGCCGACTCCAACGAGCAGGAAGCCGCGACCCTGTTCGGCATCCTTGAAGCGATGGGCAAGGAAGTCTACGTGGCCACCTATGACGACCTCGGCGCCAACGCTTGCCGCATCCTGGTGCCGGGTTACTCGGAGATCTACCCGGTCGAGGACCTGATCTGGGACAACACCAACAAGGCGCTGCTGTTCCGCAAGGACATCCTCAACCTGCACGCCCTGAGCGACCGCGAGCTGAAGTCGCTGCTGCGTAACCTGAACAACACCGAGGTCGATGACTACACCGACATCACCACGCTGATCGGCGTCGAGTTCGACGACAACACGGTCTGGGGCCAGCTCACCATCCTCGAGCTGAAGCTGTTGATCAACCTGGCGCTGAAGAAATACGACGACGCCAAGGAGCTGGTCGAGGCCTTCCTGCAGTACAACGACAACACCGTCGAGCGCGGCCTGTTCTATCAGGCGGTCAACGCCGTGCTGGAGATTCAGCTGGACGACGAGCTGGAGTTGGCCAACTACGAGCACAACCTGCGGCGCATGTTCGGCAACGAGCGCATGGACGCGGTGATCGGCTCGGTGGACGGCAGCGTGCGCTTCCATGGCCTGACCCCGACCAGCATGCAGCTCGAAGGCCTGGACAAGCACCTGCGCCTGATCGATAGCTACAAGAAACTGCACGCGGCCCGTGCGCGCGCGGCAGGTTTGAGCTGATCGCTACTGGGCGGCCCGGTAGGCGCCGGGCGTCAGTCCCGTCCATTTCTTGAAGGCGCGGTGGAACGCCGAGGGTTCGGAAAAACCGAGCTGCTCGGCGATGATCTCGATGGTCATTTCGTTGCGACCCAGGTAATAGATGGCCAGATCGCGGCGCAGATGATCCTTGAGCTCCTGAAAGCTGCTGCCTTCCTCACGCAGATGCCGGCGCAGGGTCTGCGGGCTGGTGTGCAACTGCTGGGCGACCCGCTCCAGATCCGGCCAGGTGCGGCAATCGCGGCCGAGCAGACGGCGGATCTGGCTGATCAGGCTGGCGCCACCATCGGGGCGGGCCAGCAGGTCGGCGGGGGAGTGCAGGAGAAACTGCTTGAGGGTGCGCTCGTCCTGTAGCAGGGGCATGTCCAGGTAGCGGGCATGAAACAGCAGGCTGTTGCCCCCAGCGGCAAAGCGCCGGGGGCAGGGGAACAGCAGGTCGTACTCGGCGGCATGGGCCGGCTCCGCATGGGCGAAGGTGGCTTCTTCCAGGCGGATGCGCTGGCCGATCAACCAACTGCCCAGGCGGTGCCAGATCACCAGCAGGCTTTCCAGCAGGAAGTGATCCGGATCCCACAGCGCGCTGTCGTCCACGCTCAGGCGCGCCCAGTCGCCCTCACGCTGCAGACGAATGCGTGGTGCTTCGGGAAACAGGCCATAGAACAGCACGCCGCGGTTCAGCGCCTTTTCCAGCGTGCGGCAATGGATGATGGCGTGCCCCATCATGGCAAAGGTGCCGCGCTTGCTCGGCAGCCTGCCGAAGCCCAGGTACTCGTCGTCGAGGGCTTCCCAGAGCAACTGCACCAGGCGGGCGAACTGTTCGGGGGCGATACGCGCGCGCGGCTGCTGGAGGATTGCCGACTGGATGCCGGCCTGGCGCAGCAGGTCGTCGCAGGGCTGGCCATGACGCTGCGCTCCGCGCAAAGCGGCCTGGACGAAGTGGCTGGCGATGGTGCGTTCGCGCATGGAGGGTTCAGCCTTTTTGCTGGCGATGGTAGCCAGTCCCGCGCCTGCTGAACAAGCACGCCGAGCGGTGGGATATCCGCCAGGCTGGTGCAGGGCGCGTGCGGGAAACCGCCAGGCGTATCCTTGCGTTAGCAGAGTTTATGCTTCTCAACTCATTGAAATTGAAGGTTTTTAATATTTTGTAACCTGTGGCATGGCGTTTGCGATGGCTGCGTACAAGGGCGCGCGAGGCGCACCTGGACAATAAATCCCTCCAGAAGGAGGGGCATCGTTTATGCAAAGCCCCCTGGCGTGTTGCGGATGCTGCCATGGGGCGTCGAGGTATTGCCATGATCACTGCCGTCAACCGTCAACCCTTCTACAAGGTGCTCTACGTACAGGTGCTGTTTGCCATCGCCGTGGGTATCTTGCTCGGCCACTTCTATCCGGAAACCGGTGTTGCGTTGAAGCCGCTCGGCGACGGTTTCGTCAAACTGATCAAAATGGTCATTGCCCCCATCATCTTCTGCACCGTGGTCAGCGGCATCGCTGGTATGCAGGACATGAAGGCGGTCGGCCGTACCGGCGGCTATGCGTTGATGTACTTCGAGGTGGTGTCCACCATCGCTCTGATGGTGGGGTTGTTGGTGGTCAACATCGCTCAGCCGGGCGCCGGCATGCATGTCGACCCGAGCACCCTGGACGCCAGCAAGATCGCTGCCTTCGCCACGGCGGGCGAGCAGCAGAGCACCATCGGCTTTTTGCTCAACGTCATCCCCAACACCGTGGTCGGCGCCTTCGCCAATGGCGACATCCTCCAGGTACTGTTCTTCTCCGTGCTCTTCGCCTTCGCTCTGCAGCGCATGGGGGATTTCGGCAAGCCGGTGCTGGAGTTCATCGACCGCATCGCCCACGTCATGTTCGGCATCATCAACATGATCATGAAGCTGGCGCCGCTCGGTGCCTTCGGCGCCATGGCCTTCACCATCGGTCAGTACGGCGTGGGTTCGCTGGTGCAACTGGGGCAGTTGATGATGTGCTTCTACATCACCTGCCTGTTCTTCGTGCTGGTGGTGCTGGGCGGCATCGCCCGGGCCCATGGCTTCAGCATCCTGCGCTTCATCCGTTATATCCGCGAGGAACTGATGATCGTGCTCGGTACTTCGTCCTCCGAGTCGGCGCTGCCGCGCATGCTGAGCAAGATGGAAAAGCTCGGGGCGAACAAGTCGGTGGTCGGCCTGGTGATTCCCACCGGCTACTCCTTCAACCTCGACGGCACCTCCATCTACCTGACCATGGCCGCGGTGTTCATCGCCCAGGCCACCGACACGCCGATGGACATCACCCACCAGATCACCCTGCTGCTGGTACTGCTGGTGGCCTCCAAGGGTGCGGCTGGGGTGACCGGCAGCGGTTTCATCGTGCTCGCCGCCACCCTGTCTGCCGTCGGCCACCTGCCGGTCGCCGGCCTGGCGCTGATCCTCGGCATCGACCGCTTCATGTCCGAAGCCCGGGCCCTGACCAACCTGGTGGGCAATGGCGTGGCCACCATCGTGGTCGCCAAGTGGTGCAAGGAGCTGGATGAGGACACGCTGCAGCGTGAGCTGGCATCCGATGGCAGGCCCGATATGGTCGAGGCACCTGCCGTACCGGCAGCTCCGGCCAATCGCGAGCTGGCTTGACCTTCTTGAGGTGTCACCCTCGGCCCGCCTTTATGGCGGGCTTTTTGAGGGGCTTCGGGTAGGTCTGAGGGCTTGATACCGGACTGGCAATACGGTGTGAGTGCTCGGTGGTTTTCGGTGTTCAAGCTGCTTATAGGTGTTTAGCTGACGTCTCTCGTTTCGCCCTCCCGGGCGAGTCACTTTGCGGGCAAAGTAACCAAAACCCTCCGCCCGATCATCCGGCCCTCGCTGCGCGAGGGTTCGCTCACTCCATCGCCGCTCCAGAGGCCCGCCACGGTGGGCCATCCCTGGCCCATCGCGGCTCTCGCGACATCCATGTCGCTCGACCTCTTCCACGACGATTCCGCTCACCCTCCTGGGCGGGCTCTGCACGCGCCTGAACCTGCGGTAACCCAGAATTAGCGTGGAGTGCTTGAACATGGGTCAGCCTTAGGGCTGACCTGAATGCCGGCTGAAAGCCGGCAAGCTATTCAAGCGAATGAAAGTGCGCGAATGAAAGTTTTGGTTTAACCCGGCGGCCACATCATGGCTCCACTGCTACCAGAGCACGCCGGGCATGCCCGGAGCCAATATACGCTCAGGCGCGCTAACTCCCCCTTCAGGAGGCCGAACGTAGGCATTGCGCAGGGGGCATGCCGCGAGAGGCGTAATGGGCCAGGGATGGCCCATGTACGCCGACCCCGGAGCGGTGCCGGAGTGAGGGAAGTCGAGCGAAGCGAGACCCGGATGGCGGGGGTGCGTTTCTTTTGCTTACTTTTCTTTGCGCAGCTCAAAGAAAAGTGAGTCGCCCGAGGGGGCGAAACAAGGAGTTTCTGAACACACCGAAGCGGCGTTCAGAACACCAGTAAGCCAACACACAAACTTGCCAGTCCGGTATCACCAGCTACTTTGACCGAATGAGTCAACCGCACCTGAGCGCATGGGTCATTGAGCGGCATGCGGCGGCACACCTAACCTTCGCGCAATAACAAGCAGCGGAGGATCCGCCCCATGCAGCGCAACCATTTCGACACCGAGCACAATCTGTTCCGCGATGCCTTCGCGACGTTCCTCGACAAGGAGGTGGTGCCGCATCAGGAGGAGTGGGAGGCCGCCGGCGTGGTCGACCGCAGCGTGTGGCGCAAGGCCGGCGAGATGGGGTTTCTGCTGCCCTGGGCGGACGAGCAGTACGGCGGCGCCGGGCTCAAGGATTTTCGCTACGAGCAGATCATGTGCGAGGAGCTGGCGCGGATCAACGAGCCTGGCTTCATGATCCCGCTGCACTCGGCCCTGTGCGGCCCCTATATCGCCGAGTACGGCAACGCCGAGCAGAAGGCGCGTCTCATGCCGGGCATCGTCAGCGGCGAGACCATTCTCGCCGTGGCGATGACCGAGCCGTCTGCCGGCTCCGACCTGGCGGGCATGCGCACCACTGCGGTGGACAAGGGCGATCATTGGCTGCTCAACGGCTCCAAGGTATTCATCTCCAACGGCTACCTGGCCGACCTGGTGATAGTCGCGGCCAAGACCGACCCGGCCAACAAGCACGCCATGGGCCTGTTCCTGGTGGAGCGTGGCATGCCTGGCTTCGAGCGCGGCAAGAAGCTGAAGAAGCTCGGCATGCACAGCCAGGACACTGCCGAACTGTTCTTCAGCGAGGTCAAGGTGCCCAAGGAGAATCTGCTGGGCGATGCCAAGGGCGGCTTCTTCTACCTGATGAACATGCTCGCTCAGGAGCGCCTGACCAACGCCTGCGGTGCAGTGGCTGGGGCTGAGGTGGCCCTGCAGACCACCATTGATTACGTCAGGGAACGCCAGGCCTTCGGGCGCCCGGTGGCGCATTTTCAGAACACCCGCTTCAAACTGGCGGAAATGCGCACCCAGGTCGACGTGGCGCAGGTCTTCACCGACCGCTGCGTGCTGGATCACAACCAGAAGAAACTCACCCCGGAAGTTGCCGCAGAGGCCAAACTCTTCACCACCGAGCTGCTCGGCAAGGTGGTAGACGAGGGCGTGCAACTGCATGGCGGCTGGGGCTACATGTGGGAGTACCCGATCTGCAAGATGTACGCGAACGCGCGCATTCAGCGCATCTTCGCCGGCACCTCGGAGATCATGAAGGAGATCATCAGCCGCGGTATGAAGCTGTAGGGTTCCACAGCCCGGTGTTGCTGGAGTTCGCGCGGCGCTATCGGTTACATCACACTCAGGAAACGGGAATCGCCATGTCCGGCCCACTGTCTTCGCTGAAAATCCTCGACTTCTCCACCCTGTTGCCGGGGCCGTTCGCCTCCTTGCTGCTGGCGGACATGGGCGCCGAGGTGCTGCGCGTGGAGTCGCCCACGCGCATGGATCTGGTGCGGGTGCTGCCGCCGCACGAGGGCGGCACCTCCACCAGCCATGCCTACCTCAATCGCAACAAGCGCAGCATCGCCCTCGACCTCAAGCGGCCCGAGGCGGTGGAGCTGGTCAAGAGGCTGGTGGGCGAGTACGACATCCTGCTCGAACAGTTCCGCCCTGGCGTGATGGATAGGCTGGGGCTGGGCTACGAGGCGCTCAAGGCGATCAACCCACGGCTGATCTACGTCTCCATTACCGGCTATGGGCAGACCGGGCCGTACCGCGAGCGCGCCGGGCACGACATCAACTACCTGGCGCTGTCCGGCATCGCCAGCTACACCGGGCGCCGCGACAGCGGCCCACTGCCGCTTGGCGTGCAACTGGCGGATCTCGCCGGCGGCTCCCTGCATGGGGTGATCGGCCTGCTCGCCGCCGTGGTGCAGCGCCAGGCCACGGGCAAGGGACAGCAGGTGGACGTGAGCATGACCGACTGCGCTTTCAGCCTGCACGGCATGGCCGGTGCTGGTTACCTGGGGGCGGGAGTGGAGCCGGCCATGGAGAATCAGCCGCTCAATGGCGGCAGCTTCTACGATTACTACCGCACCCGTGACGGCCGCTGGTTCGCCGTGGGTAGCCTGGAGCCGCAGTTCATGCAGGCCTTCTGTCAGGCCATCGGGCGGCCGGAGCTGGCGGCTCGTGGGTTGTCGCAGAAGCCGGAGGATCAGCAGGCGCTCAAGCGTGAGATCGCGATCGAGTTCGAGAAGCGTGATTTTGCCGAGTGGGGCCAGGTGTTCGCCACGCTAGATGCCTGTGTCGAACCCATGTTGCCGCTCTCCGAGGCGCTGGAGCATCCGCAGATCCGCGCCCGTGAACTGGTGACCGAGGTGCCGCGCGAGGGGCTGCCGGCGCAGGCGCAACTGGCCTGCCCGCTGAAGTTCTCCGAGGGCCTGCCACCACCACGGCATGTCGGCACGGCGCTTGGCGCGCACACCGAGCAGGTACTGGCCGAACTGGGTTTCGATGCCGAAGGTGTGGCCAGATTGCGTGACGCAGGGGTGTTTGGCTAGCAGGCTGTTGAAAAGCTACCTGCGTTGGCAATACTGCGTTAAAAACAGCCTCGCGTGCGAGCCCAGGCTAGGCGCCCCCGTCAAAAATGCTCATTTACAACACGTAAACCCGAGTGCGGACCCAGTGCTTCTTGACTCACTGCGTTCACCCTTCGGGTCAGCCTTCGGCTGTTACTCCCGCTGGTCGTTGCGGCTGTTTTTGCGGGGCCGCCATCGGTATTGCACTGCCTGCCTCGGCTCGGGCTTCCTGCTTCGCTCTACCTCCTGCATCCATGCAGTCGTCGCCTACGTTTTTCAACGGCCTGCTGGGGGCTGTTGCTAGCTGCCGGGTAACACCCTGCACCGGACTGGGCGTTTCGGGAACGCAATTGCCCTGATTCGGTGCGCCTGCTGGCCGCCGTGATGGCTCACTCTTCAGCGCAAGCCCCGAAATAGAGAGGGTGGCGATTTCATGGCCTGGGTCTTGCTTTGAAGATTCGTTTGGATTTTTTCTGTTGATCACTGCTTTTTCTGTCTGTCAATATCTCTCGCCTGTGCATCCTGCGCTTCTGTAATTAGTTGTCGCATTGAAGAAATATCCCCTCAATGCCTGCCGCTAGAATGCCGCACACCCAGCCAAGGCCCCTTGTCGTCCACCCTGCACGACAGCGCAGCACTGCCTTCTATCACCCATAAAAGGCCCGGGCCCCTCACTGCCATCGATGCCATACCCAAATTCGAGGAGCAAAGAATGAAGAAGATCGCACTGCTCGGCGCCTTGGCGCTGTCCCTGTTGTCGCCCCTGGCCATGGCCGAGAAGCCGCTGCGCATCGGCATCGAGGCGGCCTATCCGCCCTTCGCCTTCAAGACCCCCGATGGCCAGATCGCCGGCTTCGACTACGACATCGGCAACGCCCTGTGCGAGGAGATGAAGGTCAAGTGCCAATGGATCGAGCAGGAGTTCGACGGCCTGATCCCGGCGCTCAAGGTGCGCAAGTTCGACGCCGTGCTGTCGTCCATGTCGATCACCGAGGATCGCAAGAAGTCCGTGGATTTCACCGGCAAGTACTACGCCACGCCGGCCAAGCTGGCGATGAAGGCCGGCACCGAGCTGAAGGATCCGCTGGTCGACCTCAAGGGCAAGAAGATCGGCGTGCAGCGCTCCTCGGTGTATGACCGCTACGCCACCGACGTCTTCGCCCCGGCCGGTGCCGAAGTGGTGCGCTACAGCTCGCAGAACGAAGTCTTCCTCGACCTGCAGGCCGGTCGCCTGGATGCCACCCTGGCCGACTCGGTGAACATCGACGACGGCTTCCTCAAGACCGACGCCGGCAAGGGCTTCGCCTTCGTCGGCCCCGACTTCACCGATGTGAAGTACTTCGGCGAAGGGCAGGGCATCGCCGTGCGCAAGGGCGACAAGGCCCTGCTCGACAAGCTCAACGCGGCCATCGCGGCGATCCGCGCCAACGGCACCTACAAGCAGGTGCAGGACAAGTACTTCGACTTCGACGTATACGGCGAATAAGCCTAACCTGCAGACAGCACGGCTTGCCGCAAGCCGTGCCGTTTTTCTGGGCCATCTCACCAGATGGCCCTTGTGGTGAGCCTGGCCGCCACCGCTGACCTTTCCACTGTGCTCCCTGGCGCCCTTGCGGTGCCTGACGAGGTATTCGCGCATGCTTCAAGGCTATGGCTCGACCATTCTCGATGGCGCCTGGCTCACGCTGCTGCTGGCGCTGACGTCCATGGCGCTGGCCATCTTTCTCGGCCTGATCGGCGCGGCGTGCCGCCTGTCATCCATCAGGTGGTTGGCCTTGCTCGGTGAAACCTATGCCACGGTGATCCGTGGCATTCCCGATCTGGTACTGATCCTGCTGATCTTCTATGGCGGCCAGAGCCTGGTGAACAGCGTGGCGCCGATGGTTGGCTACGATGAGTACATCGACATCAACCCCTTCGTCGCTGGCGTGTTCACCATGGGTTTCATCTTCGGCGCCTACCTGTCGGAAACCTTCCGTGGCGCCTTCATGGCCATTCCCAAGGGGCAGGGCGAGGCCGGCGCTGCCTATGGCATGAGCGGGGTGCAGGTGTTCTTTCGCATCCTCGTGCCGCAGATGATCCGCTTCGCCATCCCCGGCTTCACCAACAACTGGCTGGTGCTGACCAAGGCCACCGCGCTGATTTCCGTGGTCGGCCTGCAGGACATGATGTTCAAGGCCAAGAGTGCCGCTGACGCCACCCGCGAACCCTTCACCTTCTACCTGGCGGTGGCCGGCCTGTACCTGCTGCTGACCAGCGTGTCGCTGCTGGCCCTGCGCCTGCTGGAGAAACGCTACTCGGTGGGCACCAAGGTGGCCGAACTATGATCTTCGATTATCAGATGATCTGGGAAAACCTGCCGCTGTATTTCAGCGGTGTACTGGTGACCCTCAAGCTGCTGGGCATTTCCCTGAGCGTCGGCCTGGCGCTGGCTCTGCCGCTGGCTCTGATGCGGGTGTCGCAGTCGCCCTGGGTGAACTTCCCGGCCTGGCTCTACACCTACGTGATCCGCGGCACGCCGATGCTGGTGCAGCTATTCCTGATCTACTACGGTCTGGCGCAGTTCGAGTTCATCCGCGATAGCTTTCTCTGGCCGTATTTCTCCAGCGCCACTTTCTGTGCCTGCCTGGCCTTCGCCATCAATACCAGCGCCTACACGGCGGAAATTCTTGCCGGCAGCCTCAAGGCCACGCCGCCAGGCGAGATCGAGGCGGCCAAGGCCATGGGCATGTCGCGCGCCAAGCTCTATCGCCGCATTCTCCTGCCGTCTGCGCTGCGCCGCGCGCTGCCGCAGTACAGCAACGAGGTGATCATGATGCTGCACACCACCTCGCTGGCCTCCATCGTCACTCTGGTGGACATCACCGGCGCGGCGCGCACGGTCTACTCGCAGTACTACATGCCGTTCGAGGCCTTCATTACCGCCGGCCTGTTCTACCTGGTGCTGACCTTCACCCTGGTGCGCCTGTTCAAGCGGGCCGAGCGCCGCTGGCTGGCCTACATGGCCCCGCGCAAGGCCTGATGCCATGTCGATTCAAGAGAACCCGAACATGTACAAACTCGAAGTCCAGGACCTGCACAAGCGCTACGGCAGCCATGAGGTGATCAAGGGCGTGTCGATGGCGGCCAAGGCCGGCGACGTCATCAGCATCATCGGTTCCAGCGGCTCGGGCAAGAGCACCTTCCTGCGCTGCCTGAACCTGCTGGAGCAGCCGCATGCCGGCAAGATCCTGCTCAACGGTGAAGAATTGAAGCTGGTGCCGGCCAAGGACGGTTCGCTGCGTGCCGCCGATGCCAAGCAACTGCAGCGCATGCGCGCGCGCCTGGCCATGGTGTTCCAGCACTTCAACCTGTGGTCGCACATGAGCGCCCTGGCGAACGTGATGGAGGCGCCGGTGCACGTGCTCGGCATGAACAAGGCCGAGGCCCGCGACAAGGCCGAGCATTACCTGAACAAGGTGGGCGTGGCCCATCGCAAGGACGCCTACCCGGCGCACATGAGCGGCGGCGAGCAGCAGCGTGTGGCCATTGCCCGTGCCCTGGCCATGGAACCGGAGGTGATGCTGTTCGACGAGCCGACTTCGGCGCTCGACCCGGAGCTGGTCGGCGAGGTGCTCAGGGTGATGCAGGATCTGGCCAGCGAAGGCCGCACCATGGTGGTGGTGACCCACGAGATGGGTTTTGCCCGCGAGGTGTCGAACCAGTTGCTGTTCCTGCATCAGGGCCTGGTGGAAGAGCGTGGCTGCCCGCGTGAAGTGCTGGCCAATCCACAATCCGAACGGCTCAAGCAGTTCCTTTCCGGTAGTCTCAAATAATAAGAAGCTAGACTGCGCACTTACGGGTGCGTTGAGCCCATTGAATAGACACTAATGACCCCCCATCGAATCGGCTTTTTATACTGGCCCGGCACCAAGGCCCTGACCCTGTCCCTGGCCGAGGAAGCCCTGCGCGTGGCGCAGCGGGTACACCCCGAGGTGCTCTACGAGCTGGTATTCCTGCAGGCCGAGCCGTCGATGGCGGGGGATTGGCGCCTGCCGGGCGAGCCATGGGCCGGGCACATGGATGGCCTGCACAAGTTGTTTCTGCTCGCCGATGCGCCGCCGGCTCAGGTATCGGCGCCGCTGGCTGCCGCGCTCAAGCAGCAGGTGCGTAGTGGCTGCGTCATTGGCGGGTTGTCGGCGGGGGTCTATCCGCTGGCCCAGCTTGGTTTGCTCGACGGCTACCGCGCGGCGGTGCACTGGCGCTGGCAGGACGACTTCGCCGAACGCTTCCCCAGGGTCATCGCCACCAGCCATCTGTTCGACTGGGATCGTGACCGCCTCACCGCCTGTGGTGGCTTGGCGGTGCTCGACCTGCTGCTGGCGGTGCTGGCGCGTGACCACGGTGCCGAACTGGCCGGCGCGGTGAGTGAGGAGCTGGTGGTCGAGCGCATCCGCGAGGGCGGTGAGCGTCAGCGCATCCCATTGCAGAATCGTCTGGGTTCCAGCCATCCCAAGCTGACCCAGGCGGTGCTGCTGATGGAGGCCAATATCGAGGAGCCGCTGACCACCGACGAGATCGCCCAGCACGTCTGCGTGTCACGTCGGCAACTGGAGCGCATCTTCAAGCAGTACCTCAACCGCGTGCCCAGCCAGTACTACCTGGAGCTGCGCCTGAACAAGGCGCGACAACTGCTGATGCAGACCAGCAAGTCGATCATCCAGATCGGTTTGTCCTGTGGATTTTCCTCGGGGCCGCATTTCTCCAGCGCCTACCGTAACTTCTTCGGCGCCACGCCGCGTGACGACCGTAACCAACGGCGCAGCAACAGCCCCTTCGAGCTCAGCTCGACGCCGGTCGAGCGGGGCTGATCCGTCCTCTGCTCGCGAAGCTGCGGTGTTCCCTCGGTTCGCGAGCGGGCAACCGGATGAAATCCTGACGTTCATTTAAGGCACTTCCTTGAAACCTCGTGCCAGGTCTTGAGCTGCTTGCTTGATACCGGACTGGCAATACTGTGTTAGTTGTTCTGTGTCTGTTCCGGGTTGCCGCGTTTTTGTTGATGTTTTTGGTTTCGCCCTCCCGGGCGAGTCACTTTTGACGGGCAAAAGTAACCAAAACCCTCCGCCCGGTCATCCGGCCCTGGCTTCGCCAGGGTTCGCTCACTCCATCGCCGTTCCAGAGGCCCGCCGCGAAGGGCCGTCCCTGGCCCATCGCGGCTTTCGCGACATCCATGTCGCTCAACCTCTTCCACGACGATTCCGTTCGCCCTCCTGGGCGGGCTCTGCACGCGCCTGAACCCGAGGTAACCCAGAATTAGCGTGGAGTGTTTGAACATGGGTCAGCCTTAGGGCTGACCTTAATGTCGGCTGCAAGCCGGCAAGCTGTTCACTGCATGAAACTGCGCGAATGAAAGTATTGGTTTAATTCGACAGCCAAATCTCGGCTCCATAGCTACCAGAACACGCCGGGCATGCCCGGAACCAATGTACGTTCAGGCGCGCAAATGCCCCCTTCAGGAGGCCGAACGCAGGCATTGCGCAGGGGGCGAGCGGCATGGATGCCGCGAGATACCGATGGCGGCCCCGCGTAATGGGCCAGGGATGGCCCATGTACGCCGACCCCGGAGCGATGCCGGAGTGAGGGAAGTCGAGCGAAGCATGACGGGGACGCCTAGTTCCGGATGGCGGGGGGCGTTTCTTTTGCTTACTTTTCTTTGCGCTGGGCGGCAATCCGAGTTCAAAGAAAAGTGAGTCGCCCGAGGGGGCGAAACAAGGAGTTTCTGAACACACCGAAGCGGCGTTCAGAACACCAGTAAGCCAACACACAAACTTGCCAGTCCAGTATCAAAACTGATCTCCCCCCGAAACTCCGCGAAGAACCTTTTGGGCGATCACTGCCCAGACCCATCACGACTCAGGACGCTGACGCGTTCAAGGCCCGCCATTCATTAGCCGGCAATGGCCGCACCGCTTGAATGAACCGCATTAGGATGAAATCGCGTCAATAGGCCGGTCAGCCTGCGCAGATTTTTCCCCGGCCCCTGCACCGCAGCGCTTAACTGCGTTTACACTGCGCCTTTCCGACGTTTTCTGTCGCTTTGACGAAAACCCGCGGGAAACCTGGGGTGGCGCTGTAAGAACATGTCGCATGAGCACAAGGCCGACCCCGAATCAGCCCCTACAATCCTTGGCATTCCCTGTCGTTACGGGCCTTCTGGCTGCCCGGGCGGCCGGTATTTCTCATCAGGAGAGCTTCGATGTCCGTTCAGCACGATGCGGTGCAACGCGCCGATTTCGACCAGTTCATGGTCCCCAACTACGCCCCTGCTGCCTTCGTCCCGGTGCGCGGCCTGGGGTCGCGAGTCTGGGATCAGAGCGGTCGCGAGCTGATCGACTTCGCCGGCGGCATCGCCGTCAACGTGCTCGGCCACTGCCACCCGGCGCTGGTAGCAGCCTTGACCGAGCAGGCCAAGACCCTGTGGCACATCTCCAACGTGTTCACCAACGAGCCGACCCTGCGCCTGGGCAAGAAGCTGGTGGAGGCCACCTTCGCCGAGCGCGTGTTCTTCTGCAACTCCGGCGCCGAGGCCAACGAGGCCGCATTCAAGCTGGCCCGGCGTGTCGCCCATGACCGCTTTGGGCCGGAAAAGCACGAGATCATCGCCGCCACCAACAGCTTCCACGGGCGCACCCTGTTCACCGTCAGCGTCGGCGGCCAGCCGAAGTATTCCGACGGTTTCGGGCCGAAGATCCAGGGCATCACCCATGTTCCTTACAATGATCTGGAGGCGCTGAAGGCGGCCATCTCCGACAAGACCTGCGCCGTGGTGCTGGAGCCGATCCAGGGCGAGGGCGGGGTGCTGCCGGCGGACAAGGCTTATCTGGAAGGTGCCCGCGCGCTGTGCAATGCGCACGATGCGCTGCTGGTGTTCGACGAGGTGCAGAGCGGCATGGGTCGCAGCGGCGAACTATTCGCCTACATGCATTACGGCGTGGTGCCGGACATCCTCTCCAGCGCCAAGAGCCTGGGCGGCGGTTTCCCCATCGCGGCGATGCTTACCACCACCGAACTGGCCAAGCATTTCTCCCCTGGCACCCATGGCACCACCTACGGCGGCAACCCGCTGGCCTGCGCCGTGGGCGAGGCGGTGCTGGACATCGTCAATACCCGCGAGACGCTCGATGGCGTCAAGGCCAGGAGCGCGCGTTTCAAGAGCCGCCTGGAGGCCCTCGGCCAGCAGTACGGCCTGTTCGAGCAGGTGCGCGGCATGGGCCTGCTGCTCGGTTGCGTGCTCAATGACAAGTGGAAGGGGCAGGCCAAGCAGGTGCTCGATGCCGCCACGGCCGAAGGCCTGATGGTGCTGCAGGCTGGCCCGGACGTGGTGCGTTTCGCCCCGAGTCTGGTGGTCGAGGACGTCGATATCGAAGAAGGCCTGGCTCGTTTCGAGCGCGCGCTGAGCAAGCTGACGGCGGCCTGAGTAGCCCCAGGCATGGGCTCGAGCCGCACAGCCGCGGCTTGGGCCCGTGTCGCCGCCTTACCGATTCCCTGTTGAGAAGGAGTGCCCCATGCTGGTGATGCGCCCCGCGCAAATGGCGGATCTGGCCGAGGTGCAGCGGCTGGCTGCCGACAGCCCGGTCGGGGTCACCTCGTTGCCGGACGATGCCGGACGCCTGGGTGACAAGATCGGCGCGTCGGAGTCATCCTTCGCTGCCGAGGTCAGCTTCAATGGTGAGGAAACCTATTTCTTCGTCCTCGAAGATACCGTCAGTGGGCGCCTGGTCGGCTGCTCGGGCATCGTCGCCTCGGCCGGTTATTCCGAGCCGTTCTACAGCTTTCGCAACGAAACCTTCGTGCACCACTCCCGCGAGCTGAAGATCCACAACAAGATCCACGTGCTCTCGCTGTGCCACGACCTCACCGGCAACAGCCTGCTCACCAGCTTCTATGTCGAGCGCTCGCTGGTGTCCACGGCGTTCGCCGAGCTCAACTCCCGTGGCCGCCTACTGTTCATGGCCAGCCACCCCGAGCGCTTCGCCGACGCGGTGGTGGTGGAGATCGTCGGCCACAGCGACGAGCATGGCGAGTCGCCGTTCTGGGACGCCGTGGGACGCAACTTCTTCGACATGAGTTATGCCGAGGCCGAGCGCTTGTGCGGTTTGCGCAGTCGCACCTTCCTCGCCGAGCTGATGCCGCATTACCCCATCTACGTGCCACTGTTGCCGGACGCGGCGCAGGAGGCCATGGGCCAGGTGCACCCGCGGGCGCAGATCACCTTCGACATCCTCATGCGTGATGGCTTCGAGACCGACCACTACATCGATATCTTCGACGGCGGGCCGACCCTGCATGCGCGCACCTCGGGTATCCGCAGCATCGCCCAGAGCCGCCTGGTGCCGGTGCTCATCGGCGAGGGCGCGCAGGCTGGCCGGCAGTACCTGGTGAGCAATGGCCAGTTGCAGGATTTTCGCGCCATCGTCGCCACGCTGGACTGGGTGCCGGGCAAACCCGTGACCCTCAGCGCCGAAGCCGCCGAAGTGCTGAGCGTGGGCGAGGGCGGCAGCGTGCGTTTGGTGGCGGTTTGAATCGAAGCGGCAAGCCCCAAACTCCAAGCGGCAAGCCAGCCTGGCTTCTGACTTGTAGCTTGTCGCTTGAAGCTAATAGCTTGATCCGGAGGATCCAATGATCGTTCGTCCCGTGCGCAGTGCCGATTTGCCGGCTCTGATCGACCTGGCACGCAGTACCGGCGCCGGCCTGACCACCTTGCCGGCCAATGAGGCGCGTCTGGCGCAGCGTGTCGTCTGGGCGGAAAAGACCTTCCGTGGCGAGGCCGAGCGTGCCGACGCCGATTACCTGTTCGTGCTCGAGGACGATGCCGGCCAGGTGCTCGGCATCTCTGCCGTGGCGGGCGCCGTGGGCCTGCGCGAGCCCTGGTACAACTACCGCGTCGGTCTGACCGTCAACGCCTCGCAGGCGCTGAACATCCATCGGCAGATTCCGACCCTGTTCATGGCCAACGATCTGACTGGCAACAGCGAGCTGTGCTCCCTGTTCCTGCATGCTGATCACCGTACCGGGCTCAATGGCCGCCTGCTGTCCAAGGCGCGCTTTCTGTTCATCGCCGAGTTCCGCGAGTTGTTCAGCGACAAGGTGATCGCCGAGATGCGCGGCATGTCCGACGAGCACGGCCGTTCACCGTTCTGGGAAAGCCTGGGGCGGCACTTCTTCAAGATGGAGTTCTCCCAGGCCGACTACCTCACTGGCGTTGGCAACAAGGCCTTCATCGCTGAGCTGATGCCCAAGTTCCCGCTCTATACCTGCTTCCTCTCGGCGGAGGCGCGCGCGGTGATCGGCCGTGTGCACCCCGATACCGAGCCGGCGCTGACCATGCTCAAGGCCGAGGGCTTCAGCTATCAGGGTTATGTCGACATCTTCGATGCCGGGCCGGCCATCGAGGCGGAAACCGCGAAGATTCGCGCCGTACGTGACAGCCAGCAACTGGTGCTGGCCATCGGCACGCCGGGTGACGACGCAGTGCCCTATCTGGTGCACAACCGCAAGGGCTACGACTGCCGCATCACCGTCGGCCCGGCGCGGGTGGCCGCCGGTACCCTGGTGGTGGCGCCATTGACTGCCAAGCGCCTGCGCATGTCCGCCGGCGACCTGGTACGTGCCGTGCCGCTGGCAGCCGGCGGCTGAAAGAGACTGTACCGGGCCGGTCAGCCTGCCGGCCGTGAATGCGTGGAGTGAAAAATACAATGAGCACTCACTATATCGCCGGCCAGTGGCTGGCGGGGCTTGGCGAGCCGCTGCAGTCGCTCGACCCGTTCAGCCAGGCCGTGCTCTGGCAGGGGCACGGCGCCACGACCGAACAGGTCGATGCCGCTGTGACGGCTGCGCGCCAGGCCTTTCCGGCCTGGGCCGGGCAGTCGCTGGACGCCCGTATCGCCATGCTCGAGCGCTTCGCCGTGCAGCTCAAGGATCAGGTCGAGTCCCTGGCGCAGGCCATCGGCGAAGAAACCGGCAAGCCGCTGTGGGAAGCGGCCACCGAGGTCAGCAGCATGATCGGCAAGGTAGCCATCTCCATCCAGGGTTATCGCGAACGCACCGGCGAGAAACGCGGGCAGGTGGCCGACGCCAGCAGCGTGCTGCGGCACAAACCTCATGGCGTAGTGGCGGTGTTCGGCCCCTACAATTTTCCGGGGCATCTGCCCAATGGCCATATCGTGCCGGCGCTGCTGGCCGGCAACTGCGTGCTGTTCAAGCCCAGCGAGCTGACCCCGAAGGTGGCCGAGCTGACGGTCAAGTGCTGGATTGCGGCGGGGCTGCCGGCGGGCGTGCTCAATCTGCTGCAGGGCGGGCGTGACACCGGCATCGCCCTGGCCGGTCATGATGGCATCGATGGGCTGTTCTTCACCGGCTCCAGCCGTACCGGCAACCTGTTGCATGCGCAGTTCGCCGGGCGCCCGGAGAAGATCCTGGCGCTGGAGATGGGTGGCAACAATCCCTTGATCGTCGATCAGGTGGCCGATGTCGAGGCCGCTGTCTATACCATCGTGCAATCGGCCTTCATCAGCGCCGGCCAGCGCTGTACCTGCGCGCGGCGCCTGCTGGTGCCCGCAGGAGAGTGGGGCGATGCCCTGCTGGCGCGCCTGGTGCAGGTGGCCGGGCAGCTTGGCGTCGGCCGTTTCGATGCGCAACCGGCACCTTTCATGGGAACGGTGATTTCCCTGCAGGCCGCCGCGCAGTTGTTGCAGGCGCAGCGGGAGCTGCTGGCCGGTGGCGCCACGGCGCTGCTGGCGATGACCCAGCCGCAGGCCGATGCGGCGCTGCTCACACCCGGCATCCTCGATGTCACGGCGCTGGCCGAGCGTCCGGACGCGGAATTCTTCGGCCCGTTGCTGCAGGTGATCCGCTACAGCGATTTCGAGGCCGCCCTCGCCGAGGCCAACGCCACCGCCTATGGTCTGGCTGCTGGGCTGCTGTCCGATTCGCGGGCGCGCTTCGAGCGCTTCTGGCTGCACAGCCGCGCCGGCATCGTCAACTGGAACAAGCCGCTCACCGGCGCCGCCAGCAGCTCGCCGTTCGGCGGCATCGGCGCCTCCGGCAACCATCGCCCCAGCGCTTACTACGCCGCGGACTATTGCGCCTATCCGGTGGCCTCGCTGGAAAGCGAAAGCCTGGCGCTGCCTGCGACCTTGAGTCCAGGAGTGAGCCTCTGATGCCTGCCTATGAGATGAACCTCGACGGTCTGGTCGGGCCGACCCACAACTACGGTGGGCTGTCCTACGGTAACGTCGCCTCGCAAAGCAACGGCCAGGCGGCCTCCAACCCCAAGGAAGCCGCCAAGCAGGGCCTGGCGAAGATGAAGGCGCTGATGGACATGGGCTTCAAGCAGGGCGTGCTGGCCCCGCAGGAGCGCCCGGCCGTCGCCGAACTGCGCCGTTTGGGCTTCAGCGGCAGTGATGTCGAAGTGATCCAGCGCGCCGCACGCGAGGCCATGCCGTTGCTGGTGGCGAGTTGCTCGGCCTCGAGCATGTGGACGGCCAATGCCTGTACCGTCAGCCCCAGTGCCGACACCGCCGATGGCCGCGTGCACTTCACCGCCGCCAACCTCAATTGCAAGTTCCACCGCTCGATCGAGCACCCCACCACCAGCCGCGTGCTGCAGGCCATGTTCGCCGACGAGGCGCACTTCGCCCATCACCCGGCGCTGCCGGCGGTGGCGCAGTTCGGCGACGAAGGCGCGGCCAACCACACGCGCTTCTGCAAGGATTATGGCGCTGCCGGCGTGGAGTTCTTCGTCTACGGGCGCAGCGCCTTCGACACCCGCTACCCGGCACCGGCCCGTTACCCGGCGCGGCAGACCCTGGAGGCCAGCCAGGCGGTGGCACGCCTGCATGGCTTGAGCGAGGCGGGGGTGGTCTACGCTCAGCAGAATCCGGCAGTGATCGATCAGGGCGTGTTCCACAACGACGTGATCGCCGTGGGCAACGGTGAGGTGCTGTTCTATCACCAGGACGCCTTTCTCCACAGCAACCAGGTGCTGGCCGAACTGAGCGACAAGCTGGCCCGACGCGGTGGCAACCTCCAGGCGGTGTGTGTGCCGACTGCGGCGGTCAGCGTGCAGGATGCGGTTTGCTCGTATCTGTTCAACAGCCAACTCCTGACTCGCGCCGATGGCAGCATGCTGCTGGTGGTACCGGAGGAGTGCCGTCACAACGCCAGCGTCTGGCGCTACCTCGAACAGCTCACCGTCAGTGGCGGGCCGATCCGCGAGGTGCGTGTGTTCGACCTCAAGCAGAGTATGCAGAACGGTGGCGGCCCGGCCTGCCTGCGTCTGCGTGTGGCGCTGAACGAAGCTGAGCTGGCGGCGGTCAATCCGGGTGTGGTGATGACGGCTGGGCTGCACGAGCGCCTGGTGGCTTGGGTCGACAGGCACTACCGTGACCGCCTGAGCGAAGCCGACCTGGCCGACCCACAACTGCTGTACGAATGCCGCACGGCATTGGATGAACTGACGCAGATCCTTAAACTGGGCTCGGTCTATCCTTTCCAATTGAACTGAATTAGCGACAAGCTCCAAGCCTCAAGCTGCAAGTGTCAGCTTGTCTTGCAGCTTGAAGCTTGTAACTAGGAGCTGTTTCATGTCCCTGCAACTGATTCTCGAAGATACCGACGGCACTCAGCTAGAAACCTCCTGCACCCGCTTCGCCGTGGTCTGGCAGGGCAAGGAGGTATGGATTCAGGCCGTTGGCGATCAGTTGCTGATCGGTGTCGACGTCGAGGAGGGCGATACCGAGTACGCCAACCTGCTGCTGCGCCCGCAGGCCACCAATCTGGTCAGCCTGCAGCTGGAAATGGAGGCGGTCGATGCCGGTGACGACGATCACGTGCATGGTCCGGACTGCAATCACTGATCGAGCCTGGTAGGGGCGAGCGAAAACGCTTGTTCGCTCGCGCCTACAAGAATGCTGCGAACCAAGGAGTCGCCATGCTTGCCCTCGGCAAACTGCTTGAACTGACCCTGGCCGGCCATGAGCCGTCGGCGAAGATTCAACTGACACCCGACGGCACGCGCCTGCGATGGCTGGACGAAGGTGCGCTGGAGGTCACTCCGCCAGCTGCCCGTGACACTGGCCTCGACCTGCTGCTGTCGGCCGGCATCCACGGTAACGAAACCGCGCCTATCGAGCTGCTCGACCGTCTGCTGCGTGGCATCGCGCGCAACGAGTTGCATCCGGCGGCACGCATGCTTTTCCTGTTCGGTAACCCCGAGGCCATGCGCCGCGGCGAGCGCTACGTGGAACAGGACATCAACCGCCTGTTCAGTGGTCATCACGAACAGGCCAGCGGCTTCGAGGCGATTCGTGCCTGCGACCTGGAGCATCTGGCTGCCACCTTCTTCGGCAAGGCAACGGGGCGCATGCGGCTGCACTACGACCTGCACACCGCCATGCGTGGCTCGAAGATCGAGCAGTTCGCCCTCTATCCCTGGCAGGAGGGTCGCGCTCATTCCCGTCGCGAGCTGCAGCGCCTGCGCGCCGCCGGGATCGAGGCGGTGCTGCTGCAGAACAAGGCATCGAGTACCTTCAGCGCCTACACCTATGCGCAGCTCGGTGCCGAGGCCTTTACCCTGGAGCTGGGCAAGGCGCGCGCCTTCGGGCAGAACCAGCGGATCAACCTCGGGCTGCTGGAAGGCGCTCTGCACGACTTGATCGAGGGGCGTGAAATGACGAGCGACGGGACGAGCCTCGATGGCCTGCAACTGTTCGCCGTATCGCGCGAGATCATCAAACACAGCGACAGCTTCCAGTTGCACCTGCCGGCGGACATCGAGAACTTCACTGAGCTGGAGCCCGGGTATCTCCTGGCCGAAGACATCGCCGGCACGCGCTGGGTGGTGCAGGGGGAGGGCGAGCGCATCATCTTCCCCAATCCCAAGGTCAGGAACGGCCTGCGCGCCGGCATCCTCATCGTTCCCGACGATGGCGCCGGCGTGCTGTAGCCCGGATGCAATCCGGGGATGGCCGGCACATTTTCCCCGGATTGCATCCGGGCTACGGTGTCGGCCAGTTGCTTTATCGCACAACTGTATCTTTCACTGTCCGGGCAGCCTCTTTAGCATGGGCTTTTTCGCCAGAAGCCGGGAATGCCTGCCATGCATCTGATCGACCTGCGTAGCGATACCGTCACCCAGCCCACCGCCGCCATGCGCGAGGCCATGCTCACCGCCGAACTGGGTGACGATGTGTATGGCGAGGATCCTACCGTCAACCGCCTGGAAAGCTGGCTGGCCAAGGAACTGGGCTTTGCCGCGGCACTGTTCGTGCCCACCGGCACCATGAGCAACCTGCTGGGCCTGATGGCGCACTGCGAGCGCGGTGACGAATACATCGTCGGCCAGCAGGCGCACACCTACAAATACGAGGGCGGTGGCGCCGCCGTGCTCGGTTCCATCCAGCCGCAGCCGATCGACGCCGAAGACGATGGCTCGCTGGATCTGGCCAAGGTGGAGGCGGCGATCAAGCAGGACGACTTCCATTTCGCCCGCACCCGCCTGCTGACACTGGAAAACACCATGCAGGGCAAGGTGTTGCCGCTCGACTATCTGGCCGCCGCGCGCGAGCTGACTCGTCGACGTGGCCTGAGTCTGCATCTGGATGGCGCGCGCCTGTTCAATGCGGCAGTCAAGCTGCAGGTGCCGGCACGCCAGATCACCCAGTATTTCGACTCCGTGTCGGTATGCCTGTCCAAGGGGCTCGGTGCGCCGGTCGGCTCGGTGCTCTGTGGCAGCGAAGAGTTGATCGCCAAGGCCCGGCGCCTGCGCAAGATGGTCGGCGGCGGCATGCGCCAGGCGGGCCTGCTGGCGGCAGCCGGGCTCTATGCCTTGGAACACCAGGTCGAGCGCCTGGCCGAGGATCATGCCAAGGCCGCGCACCTGGGCGAAGCACTGCGCGAGCTGGACTACAGTGTCGAGCCGGTGCAGACCAACATGGTCTACGTGCAGCTTGGCGAGCGGGCCGCGCGGATCAAGGCCTTCATGGCTGAGCGCCGCATCGCCGTCGTCGCCGCACCGCGCCTGCGCCTGATCACCCACTTGGATGTCGGTGCCGAAGGTATCGAGCGGGTGATCGAGGCCTTCGCCGCTTTCCGTGACCATTGAGCAAGAAAGGGACGGTTCATAGCTGTCGCCTATCAACAGGGCACTAGCCGCGGGCGACAGGGCCGATATAATGCGTCCCTTTGCAGACTGCGTGATAACCGTTGCGCCCGGTCATGCTGCGTTGGGAATCGGCTCGGAATGCTCATTCACAGGCTGTGAATTCTGCCTCCTCGCTGCCTTCTGCCTTGGCTGACCTTCGCTCGCTAGGTTGTCACTTCGCCGGCTCTGCCGTAGCCGCCTGATTCCGTGGATATCCCCTATGAAAAGCGCAGAAATCCGTGAAGCCTTCCTGAGCTTCTTCGAAGAAAAAGGGCACACCCGTGTCGCTTCCAGCTCGTTGATTCCGGCGAACGACCCGACCCTGCTGTTCACCAACGCAGGCATGAACCAGTTCAAGGACTGCTTCCTGGGCCTGGAAAAGCGCGCCTACACCCGCGCTACCACCAGCCAGAAGTGCGTGCGTGCCGGCGGCAAGCACAACGACCTGGAAAACGTCGGCTACACCGCGCGCCACCACACCTTCTTCGAGATGCTGGGCAACTTCAGCTTCGGCGACTATTTCAAGCGCGATGCCATCCATTACGCCTGGGAATTCCTCACCTCCGAGAAGTGGCTGAACCTGCCCAAGGAAAAGCTCTGGGTCACCGTCTATGCCACCGATGACGAGGCCTACGACATCTGGACCAAGGAAGTCGGCATCCCCACCGAGCGCATGATCCGCATCGGTGACAACAAGGGGGCGCCCTATGCCTCCGACAACTTCTGGGCCATGGGTGATACCGGCCCGTGCGGCCCGTGCACCGAGATCTTCTTCGACCACGGCGAGCACATCTGGGGCGGCCCACCCGGCAGCCCGGAAGAGGACGGCGACCGCTACATCGAGATCTGGAACAACGTCTTCATGCAGTTCAACCGCACTGCGGACGGCGTACTGCACCCGCTGCCGGCGCCGAGTGTGGACACCGGCATGGGCCTGGAGCGCATCAGCGCCGTGCTGCAGCACGTCAACTCGAACTATGAGATCGACCTGTTCCAGAACCTGCTGGCCGCTTCGGCCAAGGCCATTGGCTGCACCAACGAAGGCCAGGCCTCGCTGAAAGTGGTCGCCGACCACATTCGTTCCTGCAGCTTCCTGATCGCCGACGGCGTGACCCCGTCCAACGAAGGCCGTGGCTACGTGCTGCGCCGCATCGTGCGGCGTGCCTGCCGTCACGGCAACAAGCTGGGCGCCAAGGGCAGCTTCTTCTACCAGATCGTCGCTGCCCTGGTGGCCGAGATGGGTGACGCCTTCCCCGAACTCAAACAGCAACAGGCGCATATCGAGCGCGTGCTGAAGACCGAGGAAGAACAGTTCGCCAAGACCCTGGAACAGGGCCTGAAGATCCTCGAGCAGGATCTGGCCGAGCTCAAGGGCACTGTCATTCCTGGCGACGTCGTGTTCAAGCTGTACGACACCTATGGCTTCCCGGTCGACCTGACTGCCGACATCGCCCGCGAGCGCGAGCTGTCGGTGGACGAAGAAGGCTTCGAGCGCGAGATGGAAGCGCAGCGCGAGCGCGCCCGTTCCGCCAGCGCCTTCGGCATGGATTACAACGCGCTGGTCAAGGTCGACGCCGACACCCGCTTCCTCGGCTACGAAGGCACCAGCGGCAGCGGCAAGATCATCGCCCTGTTCAAGGCCGGCAGCGCCGTGGACAGCCTCGCCGAAGGCGAGGAGGGCGTGGTGGTGCTGGATCAGACCCCGTTCTACGCCGAATCCGGTGGCCAGATCGGCGACTGCGGCTATCTGGAAGGAGCCGGCGTGCGCTTCGACGTGCGTGACACCACCAAGGCTGGCGGCGCCTTCCTGCACCACGGTGTGGTGGCCAAGGGCGGCCTGAGTGTTGGCACCAGCGTCAAGGCCGAGGTCGATGCCGAGGTGCGCCAGGCCACGGCGCTGAACCACTCGGCCACTCACCTGCTGCACGAAGCCCTGCGCCAGGTGCTGGGCGAGCACGTGCAGCAGAAGGGCTCGCTGGTCAATAGCCAGCGCCTGCGCTTCGACTTCAGTCACTTCGAGGCGATCAAGCCCGAACAGATCAAGCAGCTCGAGGACATCGTCAATCGCGTGGTGCGCGAGAACACCGCGGTGGAAACCGAGATCACCGATATCGAGACCGCCAAGGCCAAGGGTGCCATGGCGCTGTTCGGCGAGAAGTATGGCGATCAGGTGCGCGTGCTGAGCATGGGCGGCGATTTCTCCGTCGAGCTGTGCGGCGGTACCCACGTGGCCCGCACTGGCGACATCGGTCTGTTCAAGATCGTCAGCGAAGGCGGTGTGGCAGCCGGCGTGCGTCGTATCGAGGCGGTCACCGGTGCAGCCGCGCTGGCTTACCTCAATGGCGCAGAAGAGCAGCTCAAGGAAGCCGCCTCTCTGGTCAAAGGCAGCCGCGACAACGTGCTGGACAAGCTCTCGGCGCTGATTGAGCGCAATCGTCAGCTAGAAAAGGAGCTGGAGCAGCTCAAGGCCAAGGCCGCCAGCGCAGCCGGTAACGATCTGGCCGCATCGGCCGTGGACGTCAAGGGCACCAAGGTGCTGGCTGCGCGTCTCGATGGCCTGGATGGCAAGGCGCTGCTGGCACTGGTCGACCAGCTCAAGAACAAGCTGGGCAGCGCGGTGATCCTGCTCGGCGGCGTGTTCGAGGAAAAGGTTGTGCTGGTCGCTGGCGTGACCCAGGATCTGACCTCCAGGCTCAAGGCGGGTGACCTGATGCGCCAGGCAGCAGCAGCCGTGGGCGGCAAGGGCGGTGGTCGTCCGGACATGGCTCAGGGCGGCGGCGTCGACGCTGGCAAGCTGGACGAGGCGCTGTCCTTGGCGGCTGCTCTGGTCGAACAGGCCTCGTGACCCGGGATGCCTGCGTCCTGACATGGCTTGGTGCGGGCGCGAATTTCATCAATGAGTTCGCTCCTGTACAGGCATCGGCGAGTTAACGTGGGTATCGTCTTGCAAGTAGCGTGAAAGCGAGGCCAGCAGTGCGTCCGGCAGGCCTTGGCAGTGTGACCCGATGCGGGTTTAATGGGCGCCCTTCGAGGAATCAGGCGGCTTTTTGAAATGGCTTTGATCGTACAGAAGTTTGGGGGCACCTCCGTCGGCACCGTCGAGCGTATCCAGCAGGTGGCCGAGAAGGTAAAGAAGTTCCGCGAGAAAGGTGACGACATCGTCGTCGTGGTGTCCGCCATGAGTGGCGAGACCAACCGTCTGATCGATCTTGCCAAGCAGATCACCGACGGCGAGCCGGTACCGCGTGAGCTGGATGTGATGGTGTCCACCGGTGAGCAGGTGACCATCGCCCTGCTGGCCATGGCGCTGATCAAGCGCGGAGTGCCGGCGGTGTCCTACACCGGCAACCAGGTGCGCATCCTCACCGACAGCGCCTACAACAAGGCGCGTATTCTGCAGATCGATGATCAGAAGATTCGTACCGACCTCAAGGCCGGGCGTGTCGTCGTCGTCGCCGGCTTCCAGGGCGTCGACGAGCACGGCAGCATCACCACCCTGGGGCGTGGCGGTTCCGACACCACCGGCGTGGCCCTGGCGGCGGCGTTGAAGGCCGATGAGTGCCAGATCTACACCGATGTCGATGGCGTCTACACCACCGACCCGCGCGTGGTGCCCAAGGCCCAGCGTCTGGAGAAGATCACCTTCGAGGAAATGCTGGAAATGGCCAGCCTCGGCTCCAAGGTGCTGCAGATCCGCTCGGTGGAATTCGCCGGCAAGTACAATGTCCCGCTGCGCGTCCTGCACAGCTTCCAGGAGGGGCCGGGCACCCTCATTACCCTTGATGAAGAGGAATCCATGGAACAGCCGATCATTTCCGGCATCGCTTTCAATCGCGACGAAGCCAAGCTGACCATCCGTGGGGTACCGGATATCCCCGGCATCGCCTTCAAGATTCTCGGCCCGATCAGCGCCGCCAACATCGAAGTGGACATGATCGTGCAGAACGTTTCGCACGATAACACCACCGACTTCACCTTCACCGTGCACCGCAACGACTACAACAACGCCCTGAGCGTGTTGCAGAAGACCGCTGACGAACTGGGCGCCCGTGAAGTGGTGGGGGACACCAATATCGCCAAGGTGTCCATCGTCGGTGTCGGCATGCGCTCCCATGCCGGTGTCGCCAGCCGCATGTTCGAGGCCCTGGCCAAGGAGACCATCAACATCCAGATGATCTCCACCTCCGAGATCAAGGTATCCGTGGTCATCGAGGAAAAATACCTGGAACTGGCCGTGCGTGCCCTGCACACGGCTTTCGAGCTCGACGCCCCGGCTCGACAGGGTGACTGATGCATCGATCCGAAAGGCGCGGCTGGTTCCGCGCCTTTCGTCTTTTTGACTGGTACGCGGGAACTTTATTTCTACGCGAGCTGGTCAATACTTGGGTAGACGCTTGCTGGCTTGAATGAGCAGGAAGCCGACACCATTTTTCTTTTTGCAGACGTGTTGTCCTGAAATGTAATTCGTGAGGAGAAAGGAATGCTGATTCTGACTCGCCGGGTTGGAGAGACCCTGATGGTTGGTGATGATGTGACTGTCACCGTGTTGGGTGTGAAAGGTAACCAGGTGCGCATTGGTGTCAATGCGCCGAAAGAGGTTGCCGTGCACCGTGAGGAAATCTACCAACGCATCCAGAAAGAGAAGGGTGACGAACCAAGCCACTAATTTTTCTACAAATTTTTGTTTGCAAACGGGGAAAACATGGTTATCATGCGCCCCGTGTTGCGGAGAGGTGGCCGAGTGGCCGAAGGCGCTCCCCTGCTAAGGGAGTACACCTCAAAAGGGTGTCGGGGGTTCGAATCCCCCCTTCTCCGCCATTATTCAGCGAGCCGGGCGGTTGCCAGGCTGGCGAATCAACCAGAGGTGATCTGGTATAAAAGCACCAAAGATCTCGCGAAAGCGTAGCGAGCGAAGGGTAGGCGAGGCGAAAGCGAGCGAAGAAGCGCAGTTTAGTTTTCTAAATGAGCATTCTGAGTTCGGTTTCAACGAAGCATAACCAAGCGCAGTAGCTTTCGAGTGATCTGTAACGGACTCATAGCTCAGCTGGATAGAGTACTCGGCTACGAACCGAGCGGTCGGAGGTTCGAATCCTCCTGAGTCCGCCATATTCAAATGGCTTGCATCGCTGCAAGCCATTTTGTTTCAACCAGTGGTGATCTGGCCTAAAACCACCATCAAGGTCGCATGAAAGCGTAGCTTTCGAGTGATCTTCAACGGACTCATAGCTCAGCTGGATAGAGTACTCGGCTACGAACCGAGCGGTCGGAGGTTCGAATCCTCCTGAGTCCGCCATATTCAATGGCGTTGCAGCGATGCAAGCCATTTTGCTTCAACCAGTGGTGGTCTGGTCTAAAAACACCATAAAGGTCGCATGAAAGCTTGTTGGCATTCGGGTGATCTTTAATGGACTCATAGCTCAGCTGGATAGAGTACTCGGCTACGAACCGAGCGGTCGGAGGTTCGAATCCTCCTGAGTCCGCCATACCCAAAAGGGCCTGCATCACTGCAGGCCCTTTTTCTTTGTGTGCTATTTCTTCACGCAGCCAGACGCGTCGAAGTTGACCTGCTGGCGGTTGCCGCGCTTGTCATCGTAGTGATAACGCTGCCTGCCGTTATGGCGGGTGATCCTGTCCGGCTTGCCCAGGCTGCTTTCCACATCGGCCAGACTCATGCCTGGGCGAACCTCCTTGCGGATGATCGCCTGGCGTTTTTCACGGCTTGTCAGCAGATTGCCGCAGCCGTCGTCCTGTTGGCCGACTGTCACCACCTCCGGTGAATTGGCATGTTTGCGTCCGGAGTGACGAGAGGGATCTGCCAGTGGAATCGCCTTGCCGCTGCTGGGAGTGAGGTTTTGCGCCTCCTGCAGGTGCTGTTGCTGGTCGCTCTCGCAGCCATGGAGGGTGAAGGTGACATGGCCGCCGGCGTCCACGCAGCGGAACACGCTGGTCGCCGAGCTGTCTTGAATAGGGGAGAGAAGCGCAGCGGCCAGTAGCGCTGCAAGGTGCGATCCGCGCATGAGTCGTCCTCCGTGACGTTTACCTGTTTCAGCCTAAACCGTTTTTTCGCTCTTACCAAGGTGTCCTGGCGGAGGTGGCCGGCGTCGCATAGCCAAGTTTTCATGCGAGATCGAAGTTTGTAGCGCAAGCAATTGTTCTTGCCGCGCTTTTGTCACGTACAAAGCTGTTTTGCGGTGTTATCATTTGCCGTGTCAGCCCCGCCGGGGCTTGTGGAATACCACCATGGACTTACCCAGTAGTTACTCAATACTCCCCTCGAACAATCGTGTAAGACCTGATTGATCCCCTTTGGCGTGCCCGCCAACTGGGGGTGGAGCGCGCCATGACCGAAGTAGAAGCCAAGAAGCCGCAAGAGAGCCTGCAGGATCGCCTGGCCCAGGTGATCGAACTGCTGCATCGGCACAAGCTGGTGGAAGACCTGACCCATCGTCAGGAAGGCCAGCACAGAGACCGGGTCGAGAGCCTGGTACACCGGCAGAATCTCGCCGAGCTGCAACGCAAGCTCGACGATGTGCACCCCGCCGACATCGCCCACATCCTCGAAGCCTTGCCGCTGGACGACCGTCTGACCGTCTGGCAACTGGTCAAGGCCGAGCGCGACGGCGACATCCTGCTGGAAGTGTCCGACGCGGTGCGCGAAACCCTGATCGCCGACATGGACGATCACGAGATTCTTGCGGCCGCCAAGGACATGGATGCCGATGAACTGGCCGATCTGGCGCCGGAACTGCCGCGCGACGTCGTTCACGAACTGATGGAGACGCTCGATGCCCAGCAGCGCGAGCGCGTGCGTTCGGCCCTGTCCTACGAAGAGGATCAGGTAGGCGCGCTGATGGACTTCGAGATGGTCACCATCCGCGAGGACGTCAGCCTGGAAGTGGTGCTGCGCTACCTGCGCCGCCTCAAGGAGCTGCCAGGGCATACCGACAAGCTGTTCGTGGTCGACTACGACGGTGTGCTCAAGGGCGTGTTGCCGATCAAGCGGCTGCTGGTCAACGATCCGGAGAAGCAGGTCGGCGAGGTGATGGCCGACGATCCGGTGAGTTTCCATCCCGACGAGGACGGCTACGACGCGGCCCAGGCTTTCGAGCGTTATGACCTGATTTCCGCTCCCGTGGTGGACAAGAACGGCAAGCTGATCGGCCGTCTGACCATCGATGAGATGGTCGACCTGATCCGTGAGGAAAGCGAAAGCGAAGTGCTGAACATGGCCGGTCTGCGTGAGGAGGAGGACATCTTCGCCTCGGTGTGGAAGTCGGTGCGTAACCGTTGGGCGTGGCTGGCGATCAACCTGGTCACGGCTTTCGTTGCTTCGCGGGTAATCGGTCTGTTCGAGGGCTCGATCGAGAAGCTGGTGGCGCTGGCGGCGCTGATGCCCATCGTCGCCGGTATCGGTGGCAACTCCGGCAACCAGACCATCACCATGATCGTCCGCGCCATGGCACTGGATCAGGTCAGCACCGGCAATACCAAACGCCTGCTGCGCAAGGAATTGGGGGTGTCCCTGATCAACGGCATTCTCTGGGGTGGGGTGATCGGCGCCGTTGCCTATGGCCTCTACGGTAGCTGGTCGCTGGGTGTGGTGATGACCGCAGCGATGACCCTCAACCTGCTGCTGGCGGCGCTGATGGGAGTGCTGATCCCCATGACCCTGGCGCGCCTGGGGCGCGACCCGGCCATGGGGGCCAGCGTGATGATCACCGCCATGACTGACAGCGGCGGCTTCTTCATTTTCCTCGGATTGGCCACGATCTTCCTGTTGTAATCAGTTCATCAGCTCGACCAGCCGCCAGGTATCGAGAAAGGCCGTGACCCGTGTGATCCGGCCATTTTCCAACTGCATGTGCCAGGAGTAGCTGTTCTCGTAGCGGCTGCCGTCCTTGGCGGTCGCCTGGCCATCCCAGTGTACGACCACGTAAGGCCCTTGCGCCACGATCTGGCGGACGGTGGGCACGATGGGCGTGGCCAGTTTGTCAGTGATGGGTTTGACTGCATCTTCCATGAACGCCTCTCGCGTGGGGTAAGTCCCGGAGTACGGGCTGCTGCCGGCCACGACCCAGACGGCATCATCGGCCAGCAACTGGAAGATGCCGCCTTGACCTGCGCGCCAATCATCGAAGGCTTTCTGAATCAGGGCCTGATTGGCCGCGGTGTTGTCAGTTGCCCAGGCCGGGAGGCAGAGGGATGCGCTCAGTAGCAATACGGCGATGATCTTGTGCATGTTCATGGGCTTTTTTCCTTGGCTGACGGATAACGTTATTCGTCAATTGGGTTGCTTTTGCGGCGCAGTACCATGCCGCCGTGGTAGAGCACGTCGTTGATGAATTCACCATCGGCGGTAAAACCGGTGTCGTCGAAGTAGTCGATATGGTTGCCGATGACACGGTAGTTGCCCTGGTAGGCGCTTTCGCGATTGCCGCGTGCCTCGTCATAACGGCCATTGGCCAACAGCTCATGGCGGACATGACCGTCGTCTGTTACCCACATGCCTACGTAAGGATGCGGGTTCTCGGATTGCGCCATTGCCGCGCTGGGTAGCAAGGCACTGCTGATTAGCAGTGTCGCGACGGTGTTCTTCGCTGACATGGTGTTCTCCATCAATGGGGGCTGGCGGTGGGGCGCACGATGACTTCGCTGACGTCGACGTCGTCGGGCTGTTCGACTGCATAGGCCACCGCGCGGGCAATGGCGTCCGGGGTGATGGCGATACGGCGGAAAGCCTTCATCGCATCGCGGGCACTGGCGTCGGTGATGCTGTCGGCCAGCTCGGACTCGACCACGCCGGGGCAGATGGTGGTGACGCGGATGCGCTCGCTCTCCTGGCGCAGGCCCTCGGATATGGCCCAGACCGCGTACTTTGTGGCGCAGTACACCGCAGCAGTGGGGGATACGGCGTGTGCACCGATGGAGGCAATGTTGATCACCTGGCCGTGCCCGCGTGCTTCCATGCCCGGCAGCACGGCGGCGATGCCATGCAGCACGCCCCGTACATTGACGTCGAGCATGCGGTTCCACTCGTCCACCTTCAGCGCGTTGAGCGGTGATAGCGGCATGATCCCGGCGTTGTTGACGATGACGTCGACAGGGCCGTGGTGGGCCTCGGCATATTCGACGAAGGCCTGCATGTCATCCAACTGGCTGACGTCGAGAGCTCGGCAGGACGCCCTCAGACCTTGTGCCTGCAGCTCTTGCACGAGTATCTGCAGGCGTTCGATGCGTCGGGCGCCGAGTACCACCTGATGGCCCAGGCTGGCGAGGTGTCTGGCAATGGCTTCGCCGATGCCGCTGCTGGCGCCGGTGATGAGGATGACTTTGCTCATGTCGGTCTCCGTTGCGTTATGGAGCCTTCATGCTAGGCAGGGGTAGGGCGTCTGCTAAGTCTCGTTACTCTTTCGATATTGCCTATTCCTATTGAGCGCTCTCTACAATGTGCCGGTATTCATCACGAGCGAGTGTCTGAGGCATGCATGCGAGTTCCGAGAGCATGAAGCAGCGCATGGTCGAGTTGATGCTGCGCCTGGCCCCGGAGGAGGGCTATACCGCGGCGCAGCTCGATGGCGTCACCTACATGCGTTCCGACCGGCCGCTACCGGTGACGCCGGCGTTGTACGAGCCGAGCATCGTGATCGTGATTCAAGGGCGCAAGCGCGGGCTGCACGACGGCAATCTCTACGTCTACGATGCGCAGCACTATCTGGTGCTGGCGCTGCCTTTGCCGTTCTCCATCGAAACCGAGGCGACTGCCGAGGAGCCCATGCTGGGGGTGGCGCTCCGGGTCGATCCGCTGCTGGTGGCCGAACTGGTGATGGATCTGGACGAGCCCCCGTCCAATACGCCGGCAATGCTGTATTCCAGCCCGATGGATGCACGCCTGAGCGACGCGACACTGCGCCTGCTGGAGGCGTTGGCCGACCCGGATGAGGTGCGTCTGCTCGGGCCATCGATCGTGCGCGAGATCGTCTTTCGCGTGCTGCAGGGCGAGCAGGGTAGTGGTCTGCGCGCGACCTTGGCACAGAACAGCCATTTTGGCCGCATCGCGCGCGTTCTGCAGCGCATTCACCGCGATTATCAGGAATCGCTCGATGTGCCTGCGCTGGCCGAAATCGCCAGCATGAGCGTGCCGGCCTTTCATGTGCATTTCAAGGCGATGACCAGTCGCTCGCCGCTGCAGTACCTCAAGGCCATACGCTTGCATCAGGCGCGCCTGCTGATGATTCGCAGCGACATGAGCGCGATCAGTGCGGCGCAGCGCGTTGGCTATGAGAGCCCGTCGCAGTTCAGTCGTGAGTTCAAGCGTCTGTTCGGGCGCACGCCTGGTGATGAAACGCGCCATTTCAAACAGCTTCTCGCCCTGGCGCCAGCGGTCGATACCACAGTGCGCTCGGTCTCCTGAGCGCCGCCATAGAGCCTGCCTCCTTCTTGGGTAGTGGACACTACGCAGACCTCTCTGGCGTTTGCTTCAAACGCTCGTTTCAGGCTAAGGTTCGGCAGCTTTGCCCAGGCGCTGACCCTGGGTGCTCCTGATCAATAATGAATGCAGCCACCAAGCTGCTGGCCAAAGGAGCCAAGATGACCCCCAGTGAACTGTTGCTCGAGGGTGTCGAACTCATGCTGTTCGGCATGGGTTTCGTGTTCGTCTTTCTGATCATGCTGGTCGTGGTGGTCAGCCTGATGTCACGCCTTATCGCGACCTTCGCGTCGCCCGCCGCCAATCCCGCCGCTGCTTCTGCAGTGCCCAGTGCCCGGCCGGCCAATCCTGTGCCGGACGCGGACACGCTGGCCGCCATCCAATCCGCCATTGCCCAGCACCGCGCCCGTCGTGGTTGATTCAGGTACAGAGGGAGCACCTGTATGACTGCCGTAAAACAAGCACTCGGCATTACCGATGTGGTGTTACGTGACGCCCATCAGTCGATCCTGGCGACGCGTCTGCGTCTGGAGGACATGCTGCCGATCGCGCCCAAGCTCGATCAGGTTGGCTTCTGGTCGGTGGAGTCCTGGGGGGGCGCCACCTTCGATGCCTGCATTCGTTACCTGGGTGAAGACCCCTGGCAGCGTATCCGTGAGCTGAAGAAGGCCATGCCCAACACCCGCCAGCAGATGCTGCTGCGTGGGCAGAACCTGCTGGGCTACCGCCACTACGCCGATGATGTGGTGGAAAAATTCGTCGAGCGCGCGGCCATCAATGGCGTTGACGTGTTCCGCGTGTTCGATGCGATGAACGATCCGCGCAACCTGCAAACCGCGCTCAAGGCCGTCAAACAGCAGGGCAAGCATGCCCAGGGCACCATCTCCTACACCACCAGCCCGGTGCATACCCTCGAGATGTGGGTCGACCTGGCCAAGCAGATCGAGGACATGGGCGCCGACTCGGTGGCCATCAAAGACATGGCCGGCATCCTCACCCCTTACACCGCGTTCGAGCTGGTCTCGCGCCTGAAGGCCAGCCTGGCTATCCCGATTCATATGCAGTGCCACGCCACGGCGGGGCTGTCCTCGGTGGCCATCCTCAAGGCGGTGGAGGCGGGTATCGACAATGTCGACACCGCCATCTCCTCGTTGTCGATGACCTACGGCCACTCGCCCACCGAGTCGGTGGTGGCCATGTTCCAGGGCACCGACCGCGACACCGGACTCAACCTGGAGCTGCTGGAAGAAATCGCCGCGTACTTTCGCGAGGTGCGCAAGAAGTACGCGAAGTTTGAGGGCAACCTCAAGGGCGTCGACTCGCGCATCCTGGTTGCCCAGGTGCCGGGCGGTATGCTCACCAACATGGAAAGCCAGCTCAAGGAGCAGGGCGCCCAGGACAAGTTCGACCAGGTGCTGGCCGAGATTCCGCGCGTGCGCGAAGACCTGGGGTTCATCCCGCTGGTCACACCCACCTCGCAGATCGTCGGCACCCAGGCGGTGATCAACGTGCTTACCGGCGAGCGCTATAAGTCCATCACCAAGGAAACCGCCGGCGTGCTCAAGGGCGAGTACGGCGCCGCTCCGGCAGCCTTCAATGCTGAGCTGCAGGCCCGCGTGCTCGATGGTGCCGAGGCCATCACCTGCCGCCCGGCCGACCTGCTGGACGCCGAGATGGACAAGCTCACCGCCGAGCTCGGGGGCATCGCCCGGGAGAAGGGCATCAAGCTCGCCGCTGACGAGATCGACGACGTGCTGACCTACGCACTGTTCCCGCAGATCGGCCTGAAGTTCCTCGAGAACCGTGGCAATCCGGCGGCCTTCGAGCCGGCGCCCACCGGCCAGGAAGCACCTGCCCGCGAGGCTGGCAAGCCGGAGGTTTATACCGTCGAGGTCAATGGCAAGTCCTTCGTCGTGCAGGTCAATGAAGGTGGCGATATCGAGGGCATCAAGCCTATCGGTGCTGCTTCGAGCGCCGCGCCCGCGGCGGCCGCGGTCGCGGTCGCGGCCGGTGGCGGTGAGCCGCAGGCGGCGCCGCTGGCCGGCAATATCTTCAAGGTGCTGGTGCAGCCAGGCCAGGCCGTGGAGGAGGGGCAACTGGTGATCATCCTCGAGGCGATGAAGATGGAAACCGAGATCCGTGCCTTCAAGGCCGGCACCATCGGTGCCGTCAACGTCAAGGTCGGTGATGCGGTGGCAGTGGGCGACAGCCTGCTGACCATCGGCTGAGGGGCGCATCATGGACAAGCTGCTCAAGCTCTGGCAGAGCACCGGTCTGTATCACCTGGAGCCGGGCCAGGCCTTCATGATCGCGGTGTGCATGCTGCTGATCTACCTGGCCATCAGGAAGGGCTTCGAGCCTCTGCTGTTGATCCCCATCGGCTTCGGCGGCCTGCTGTCGAACATCCCGGTGGCCAACATGGCCGAAGGGGCGGGTTTCCTGCACCTGATCTACGAAGTGGGGCTGCCCACCAGCATCTTCCCGCTGCTGATCTTCCTTGGCGTTGGGGCCATGACTGACTTCGGCCCGATGCTCGCCAACCCCAAGACTTTGTTGCTCGGCGCCGCTGCGCAGTTCGGCATCTTCGGTACGCTGCTCGGCGCCCTGGCGATCACCGCGCTGGGCATTCCCGGTATGGAGTTCACGCTCAAGGAGGCGGCGTCCATCGCCATCATCGGCGGGGCCGACGGGCCGACCTCGATCTTCGTCACCTCCAAGTTGGCGCCACACCTGCTCGGCCCCATCGCCGTTGCCGCCTATGCCTACATGGCGCTGGTGCCACTGCTGCAACCGCCGATCATGCGGGCGCTGACTACCAAGGAGGAACGCGCCATCGTCATGCAACAACTGCGTCCGGTGGGGCAGACCGAGAAGATCGTCTTCCCCATCGTGCTGTGTATCCTCATCGGTCTGCTGCTGCCCGATGCCGCGCCGCTGATCGGTATGTTCGCCCTCGGCAACCTGTTGCGCGAGGCCGGGGTGGTCGAGCGTCTGGCCGATACTTCGCGCAACGCGCTGATCAATATCGTCACCATCTTTCTCGGCCTGACCGTGGGCTCGAAGCTGTCGGCAGAAGCCTTCCTGCAGCTCAAGACCCTGGGCATCCTGTTGCTGGGCATGCTGGCGTTCTGCGCCGGTACGGCGGCTGGGGTGCTGATGGCCAAGCTGATGAACCTGTTCAGCAGCAACAAGGTCAACCCGCTGATCGGCTCGGCGGGCGTGTCGGCGGTGCCGATGGCGGCGCGGGTGTCGAACAAGGTAGGGTTGGAGGCCAATCCGCAGAACTTCCTGCTGATGCACGCCATGGGGCCGAACGTGGCCGGGGTGATCGGCTCGGCGGTGGCGGCGGGGGTGCTGCTCAGTTTCGTCGGCTGACAGGCTTCTTGCAGGCAATAAAAAACCGGCTTTGAAAGCCGGTTTTTTCATGGCTCGTCCGCTTCAGGCTTCCTCGCTGGCCATTTCCGCGTCATGAGCGATCAGGGCGACCAATGCGGTCTGCTGGCGGCGCGATAACTGACGGAAGCGCTGCAGCAGTTCGCGTTCATGCAACGACAGTTCTGGGCTGTCGATGCTCAGGTTGAGATCATCACTCAAGGCACCTTCCTGCAGCATGCTCTGCTCCAGGCGGGCAATGATTTCCGAGTTCATGCTGCGGTGATGGTTGCGTGCTACGTCAGCGATGCGCTCACGCATACCATCAGGCAAGCGAACGACGAATTTGTCAGCCGTGCGGCTGGAGTAGGTAGCCTGTTTCATAGGGCGCTTACATTACCGGTTAGTTCAAGAAGCGATACTGGCAGTCAGTGTCGAGATTGTCACCGGATTCGACTGTCTTTGACACTAGCCGTTCAACCTGTATCGCGTTGTGCGTCTTTATGACCCAAGGGTCACCTGAACAGTTCCTTGACGCCAATTGCATGACGATTGTGGGCCAGGTAAAGGCTTTATGCCAGCACCGATTGTCAGAAATGAGCAGTGCTCAGCATAACCATGTCGCTTTGACGCGCTGCAGAGCAAAACGTTCAAGTCTCCCGTCATTCAATGGTCACCTTCGGTTCACTGGTCTGACATAGCTTACGCCTACCTTGGTCTACACCAGTGGGCGGTCGAGTGCTGCCCATCACATTTATCGACGATTGTGAGGCCAGGGCACATGAGCGCAGCGATTCGAGTCGAGCATCTGAACAAGACCTTCGGGCGCAAACATGCCTTGTTCGATCTGGCCCTGTCGGTACAGCCGGGGGAAATGGTGGCACTGATCGGTGCGTCCGGCTCGGGCAAGTCGACCCTGCTGCGGCATCTGGCTGGCCTGACGCGTGGGGATGCCGGTCGTATCGAGGTGCTCGGACGCCTGCTGCAGAGTGAGGGGCGGCTCAGTGGTGAGGTGCGCCGCCAGCGTGCCGACATCGGCTACATCTTTCAGCAGTTCAATCTGGTGGGGCGCCTCAGCGTGCTGCAGAACGTGTTGCTCGGCGGTCTCGGGCGCATGCCGCGCTGGCGTGGCAGCCTGGGCCTGTTCAACTCGCAGGAGAAGCAGCGCGCCATGCAGGCGCTGGAGCGGGTTGGCCTGGCCCAGTTTGCCGCTCAGCGCGCGTCGACCCTGTCCGGTGGTCAGCAGCAACGGGTGGCCATCGCTCGTGCACTGTGTCAGCAAGCCGAGGTGATTCTTGCCGATGAGCCGATCGCCTCGCTCGATCCGGAGTCGGCGCGCAAGGTCATGGAGATTCTCGCCGACATCAACCGCCGTGACGGCAAGACCGTGGTGGTGACCCTGCATCAGGTGGATTACGCCGTGCGCTATTGCCCGCGTGCAGTGGCACTCAAGGATGGGCGCATCCATTTCGATGGCTCCACCGCCGACTTCAACCCCGAGTTCCTCAACGACCTCTACGGCGGCGACCTCGATATCGACCTGCTGCTGCCGCAAGGGCGGCGCCCTCGTGCCGTTGCGCGCCCGCTGGTGCTGGCCAAGGCCTGACGCCGCCACCTAATCCGAACCAACCCCGCCAACCCGCAACAGGAGTGTGCTCCATGTTCAAACGCATCGGCCAGGTGCTGGCTGCCTCTGTGCTCGTCACCGGTTCCCTGCTGGGCTCGGCCCAGGCAGCCGAGGAACTCAACTTCGGCATCATCTCCACCGAGTCCTCGCAGAATCTCAAGACGATGTGGGATCCCTTCCTGGCCGACATGAGCAAGCAGACCGGGATCAAGATCAACGCCTTCTTCGCCCCCGATTATGCCGGGATCATCCAGGGCATGCGCTTCGACAAGGTGGACGTGGCCTGGTACGGCAACAAGGCGGCAATGGAAGCGGTGGATCGTGCTGGCGGCGAGATCTTCGCCCAGACCGTGGCGGCCAACGGCGCCCAGGGTTACTACAGCCTGCTGGTGGCGCACAAGGACAGCCCGATCAACTCGGTCGAGGACATGCTCAAGAATGCCGCCAACCTGACCTTCGCCAACGGTGACCCGAACTCCACCTCCGGCTATCTGGTACCGGGCTATTACGTGTTCGCCAAGAACAACGTCGACGCCAACAAGATCTTCAAGCGTTCGCTCAATGGCAGCCACGAGGTCAATGCCCTGTCGGTGGCCAACAAGCAGGTCGACGTCGGCACCTTCAACAGCGAAGGCATGGAGCGACTGGAGGTGACCGCGCCGGACAAGGCTGCGCAACTCAAGGTGATCTGGAAATCGCCGCTGATTCCGTCGGATCCCATCGTCTGGCGCAAGAACCTGCCGCAGGAAACCCGCGACAAGCTGCGCAACTTCTTCATGACCTACGGCGCCACGCCGGAACAGAAGAAGGTGCTGGCCGGTTTGCAATGGGGCCAGTTCAAGGCTTCGGACAACGACCAATTACTGCCGATCCGCCAGCTCGAGTTGTTCAAGAAGCGCACCGAAGTGGCCAACAACACCACGCTCAAGGACGCCGACAAGCAGGCCCAGCTCAAGGAACTGGATGCCGAGCTGGCCAAGTTGCAGCAACGCATGGCCGAACTGGAGCAAAGCACTGGCGCCAGCGCCGGCTGATTTCGAGAGCCGCCATGCTCTTGGCAGGGCGGCTCGTTCCGACGGCGTCATCGAGACTTACCCATGACCACTCTGACCACCGCCACCCCGGTCGATAGCAAGCGTAGCTGGCTGCAACTGGTCGGCTGGGGGCTGTTTTTCGCCGTGCTCGCCTGGTCCTGGCAGGGCGCGGAAATGAACCCGCTGGCCCTGCTGCGCGATGGCGGCAACATGGCCACCTTCGCCGCCGACTTCTTCCCGCCGGACTTCAGCGACTGGCGGCATTATCTCAAGGAAATGGTGACCACCGTGCAGATCGCCCTGTGGGGCACGGTGCTGGCCATTCTCTGCGCCATCCCGCTGGGCATCCTCTGCTCGGAGAACATCGTGCCCTGGTGGGTGTACCAGCCGGTACGGCGGGTGATGGATGCCTGCCGTTCGATCAACGAAATGGTCTTCGCCATGCTCTTCGTCGTCGCGGTCGGGCTGGGGCCCTTCGCCGGCGTGCTAGCGCTGTTCATCAGTACCACCGGAGTGCTGGCCAAGCTCTTTGCCGAAGCGGTGGAGGCCATCGATCCGGGGCCGGTGGAAGGGGTACGTGCTACTGGCGCCAGCGCCCTGCAGGAGGTGATCTTCGGCGTCATCCCGCAGGTGCTGCCGCTGTGGATCTCCTACTCGCTGTACCGCTTCGAGTCCAACGTGCGTTCGGCCACCGTGGTCGGCATGGTCGGTGCCGGCGGCATCGGGGTGATTCTCTGGGAAGCCATTCGCGGCTTCCAGTTTGGTCAGACCTGCGCCTTGCTGATCGTGATCATCCTGGTGGTGAGCGCCATCGACATCCTGTCACAACGACTGCGCAAACTCTTTATCTGAGAGGACGGGGGCGCCTGCGCACATCGTGTGAAAACGTAGCGAGCGAAGGTCAGGCAAGGCAAAAAGCGGCGAAGAAGCGCAGTTTACGAGCTGTAAATGAGCATTCTGAGCCGTTTTTTAACGCAGCATGGCCGAGCGCAGCAGTTTTCACACACTGTGCGGGTGCTTTTTTAGAGCATTGACATGTCTAGACAAGATCAGCCCTTGTACCGCGAACTGGCCGCCGTGCTTCGCGAAGAAGTGCAGTGCATGAGCCCGGGCGATTACCTGCCGGGTGAGGTGCAACTGGCTGCGCGCTTTTGCGTCAATCGCCACACCCTGCGCCGCGCGGTGGACGAGCTGGTACTCGAAGGCCATTTGCTGCGGCGCCAGGGCAAGGGCACCCAGGTGCTGGCCAGGCCCTTGTTGTATCCGGTCGAGGCGGGCAGTGCCTTCAGTCAGTCGCTGTCGGCGCTGGGCTATCGCGTCGAGGCGCAGTTGCTCGAGCGCCTGAAACGCACGGCCAGCAGCGAGGAGTGCCGCCACCTGCAACTGCCCGATGGCAGCGAGCTGATCGAACTGGCCACCCTGCGCCTGCTCGACGGCCAGCCGCTGAGCCTGATCCGCCATCGTTTCTGCGCCAGCCTGGCGCCCTTGCTGGCTGACTACCAAGGCGGCTCGCTGCGCCAGTACCTGGCCGCGCGCGACCTGCCCCTGGTGCGTACCTTCAGCCTGATCGGCGCGCGCCTGCCCAGCCGTGACGAGGCCGCGCACCTGCTGATGCCGCGCCATGCGCCGCTGCTCAGCGTGCTGACCCTGTCCCGTGATTCCCATGGCCGGGCGGTTGAGCTGGCGCAGTCCAGCAGCCGCGCCGACCGCTTCCAGTACCAGGTTGCGACCTGATGGAGACCCGCATGAAGCAATCCGACCCGAACATCGCCGCGCGCCAGCGCTGGATGGGCGTGCTGGCCCGTGCCGGCGACGCCCTGGATGCCCACGAGGCGGCGCTCAAGGACAGCGCCTACCAACTGATCCGCGCGCCCGAGGTGGGCATGACCCTGGTGCGCGGACGCATGGGCGGCACCGGCAGCGCCTTCAACCTCGGCGAGATGGCCGTGACCCGCTGCGTGGTGCGCCTGGCCGATGGCCGTACCGGCTACAGCTACCTGGCTGGCCGCGACAAGCGCCGCGCCGAACTGGCCGCCCTGGCCGACGCCCATCTGCAGGGCAGCGACCAGGCGCGCTGGCTGCATGACCTGATCGAACCCCTGGCCCGCCAGCAGCGTGAACGACGCCTGGCTCGGGCCGCCCGCAGCGCCACCACCCAGGTGGAGTTCTTCACCCTGGTCAGAGGAGAGGATTGATGACTACGCCGCACGGCTCGCACTGGCTGCAACCGGCTTTCGACGACCCGGTGCTGGATGCCCAGGTCAGCTTTCGCGCTGCCCTCGGTGCCCTGGCCGAACCGGGCTTGCCGCGTGCCATGGATCGCGCCCATGCCTTGGGTGAGCTGGCCCCGGCCACCTATGGTCTGTGCCTGGCCTTTCTCGATAGCGACACGCCGCTATGGCTGGCGCCGCGCTTCGACACGCCGCTGATCCGCGCCAACCTGGCTTTCCACTGTGGTTGCCCGATCGTCGCCGAGCGCGAGATCGCCCTGTTCGCGCTGCTCGACGAAACTGAGCTGGCCGACCTGTCGGACTTCGACAACGGCAGCGAGCGCTACCCGGATCAGTCCTGCACGCTGCTGATTCAGCTACACGACCTGCGTGCCGGCTCGGCGCTGCGCTGGCGCGGCCCGGGTATCAAGGATGTGCGCAGCGTCAACCTGCCGTTGCCAGCCACCTTCTGGCGCCAGCGCGAGATGCGCAGCGCCTTTCCCCGTGGCCTGGACTGCTTCTTCGCCGCTGCCGGCGAAGTCATCGGCCTGCCGCGCAGCACCCGCGTGCTGCTGGAAACCGAGGAGGCTGCCTGATGTATGTCGCCGTCAAGGGTGGCGAACGCGCCATCGACAATGCCCATCGATTGCTGGCCAGCCGTCGCCGTGGTGATACCGCCATCGCCGAGCTGGGCGTGGAGCAAATCCGTCAGCAGCTACCGCTGGCCGTGGCCCGGGTGATGAGCGAGGGCTCGCTGTACGACGAACAGCTAGCCGCGCTGGCCATCAAGCAGGCCGCCGGTGACCTGATGGAGGCCATCTTCCTCCTGCGTGCTTACCGCACCACGCTGCCGCGCTTCGGCGCCAGCGAACCGCTGGACAGCACGAACATGCAGGTGGAACGACGCATTTCCGCCACCTTCAAGGACTTGCCCGGTGGCCAGGTGCTCGGCCCGACCTTCGACTACACCCACCGCCTGCTGGACTTCGCCCTGCTGGCCGAAGGCGACTATCCGGCGCCGGAAGCGGCTGTCGTCGATGAGCCCAATCCGTGTCCGCGCGTGCTGGATTTTCTTGCCGACGAAGGCCTGATGGCCCGTGAGGTGGATGACGGCGCGCCGGTGCCGGATATCACCCGCGAGCCGCTGGCCTTTCCCGCCAGCCGCGCCGAGCGCCTGCAGGCACTGGCCCGTGGCGACGAAGGGTTTCTCCTGGCGCTGGGCTATTCCACCCAGCGCGGTTACGGACGTAACCACCCCTTCGCCGGGGAAATCCGCATCGGCACCGTCGAGGTGTGGATGACCCCCGCCGAGCTGGGCTTCGCCGTGCCGCTGGGCGACATCGAGGTGACCGAGTGCGAGATGGTCAACCAGTTCGTCGGTGAGACTGCCGAGCAGGCGCAGTTCACCCGCGGCTACGGCCTGGCCTTCGGTTATGCCGAGCGCAAGGCCATGGGCATGGCCCTGGTCGACCGCGCGCTGCGTGCCGGCGAGTACGGCGAAGAGGTGCAGGGCCCGGCGCAGGAGGAGGAATTCGTGCTGATGCACTGCGACAACGTCGAGGCCGCCGGCTTCGTCTCGCACCTGAAATTGCCGCACTACGTCGACTTCCAGGCCGAACTGGAACTGATCCGCAAGCTGCGCCGCCAGGCGCCGGCAGAGGAGAACCGCTGATGAACCTTTCCATCGCAAGCGGCGCCCGCGAGGCGTCGGCCTACAACTTCGCCTACCTGGACGAGCAGACCAAACGCATGATCCGTCGCGGCCTGCTCAAGGCCGTGGCCATCCCCGGTTACCAGGTGCCTTTCGGTGGCCGCGAGATGCCGCTGCCCTATGGTTGGGGCACTGGCGGCATGCAACTGACCGCCGCCATTCTCGGCGCGGACGACGTGCTCAAGGTGATCGACCAGGGCGCCGACGACACCACCAACGCCGTGTCGATCCGCCGTTTCTTCGCCCGTACTGCCGGTGTGGCCACCACCGAGCGCACGGTGGACGCCAGCGTCATCCAGACCCGCCACCGCATCCCGGAAACGCCGCTCGCCGCTGGACAGATCATGGTCTACCAGGTGCCCATCCCCGAGCCGCTGCGCTTCATCGAGCCGTCCGAGAGCGAGACGCGCACCATGCACGCGCTGGAAGACTACGGTGTGATGCACGTGAAGCTGTACGAGGACATCGCCACCTTCGGCCATATCGCCACCGCCTACGCCTACCCGGTGACGGTGGACGAGCGCTACGTGATGGATCCATCGCCGATTCCCAAGTTCGACAACCCCAAGCTGGACATGAGCCCGGCGCTGATGCTGTTCGGCGCCGGCCGCGAGAAGCGCCTCTACGCGGTACCGCCCTACACCCGCGTGGTCAGCCTGGACTTCGAGGATCACCCCTTCGCCGTGCAGCGCTGGGACGAGTGCTGCGCCTTCTGTGGCAGTACGGAATCCTTCCTCGACGAGCTGATCGTCGACGACGCCGGCAGCAAGCGCTACGTCTGCTCCGACACCGACTACTGCCGCCAGCGCAGCGAGGAGAACCTGCAATGAGCGCCGCCGAACGTCTGCAACCTGTCGAGCAAACGCCTGAGCCGCTGTTCTCGGTAAGCGACCTGACCCGCCTGTACGGCCCGGACAAGGGCTGCCAGGGGGTGAGCTTCGACCTCTATCCCGGCGAAGTGCTGGGTATCGTCGGCGAGTCCGGTTCGGGCAAGTCCACCTTGCTCGGCCTGCTCTCCGGGCGCTGCCCGCCGGATCGCGGCACGGTGAGCTACCGCAGCCGCGACGGCCAGTGGCTCGACCTGTACAGCGCCAGCGAGGCCGAGCGGCGCACCCTGCTGCGTACTGAGTGGGGCTTCGTCGAGCAGAACCCGCGCGACGGCCTGCGCATGGCGGTATCGGCCGGCGCCAACATCGGCGAGCGGCTGATGGCCCAGGGCGTGCGTCACTACGGCGAACTGCGCGCCGCCGGGCTGCACTGGCTGGATCAGGTGGAAATCGACCTGGCGCGCATCGACGACCTGCCGCGTACCTTCTCCGGTGGCATGCAGCAGCGCCTGCAGATCGCCCGCAACCTGGTCTCCGCGCCGCGTCTGGTGTTCATGGACGAGCCGACCGGCGGGCTGGATGTCTCCGTGCAGGCGCGTCTGCTCGACCTGCTGCGCGGCCTGGTGCGCGAGCTGGATCTGGCGGTGGTGATCGTCACCCATGACCTGGCGGTGGCGCGCCTGTTGGCCGACCGGCTGATGGTGATGCGCCGCTCGCGCGTGGTGGAGGAGGGGCTGACCGACCAGGTTCTCGACGACCCGCAGCACCCGTATTCGCAGCTTCTGGTGTCGTCGGTGTTGCAGCCCTGATGACGCCCCGCAATCGCCAACCCGTAGCCCGGATGCAATCCGGGAAAGCCGTGCCAGCCATCCCCGGATTGCATCCGGGCTACGACCAATAGCAACAGCTCGCTCCTACGAGGCAGAGAGGATCGAATGAACAACCTGATCGAGGTCAGTGGCCTCAGCAAGACCTTCACCCTGCACCAGCAGAACGGTGTTGTCCTGCAGGTGCTGCGCGACCTGAACTTCGCCGTGCGCGGCGGTGAGTGCTTGGTGCTGGCCGGCCAGTCCGGTGCCGGCAAGTCGACCCTGCTGCGCACGTTGTACGGCAACTACCTGGCCAGCAGCGGCAGCATCCGCATCCTGCATGAGGGGTGCCCGGTGGAGCTGGTCGGCGCGCAGCCGCGCCGGGTGCTGGAGGTGCGTCGGCAGAGCCTGGGGTACGTCAGCCAGTTCCTGCGGGTGATTCCGCGTGTCTCGACCCTTGACGTGGTGATGGAGCCGGCGCTGGCGCGTGGCTGGGCGCGCAGCGACGCCGAGGCTCGGGCCAAGGCGCTGCTGACGCGGCTGAACATTCCCGAGGCGTTGTGGCAACTGGCACCGGGCACCTTCTCGGGTGGCGAGCAGCAGCGCGTCAATATCGCTCGCGGCTTCATGGTGGAGTGGCCGGTGCTGCTGCTCGACGAGCCCACCGCCTCGCTGGACGAGGCCAACCGCCAGGTGGTGCTGGAGCTGATCGATGAAGCCAAGGTGGCCGGCAGCGCGCTGGTCGGCATCTTCCACGATCGCACGGCCCGCGAGGCGGTGGCCGACCGCTACCTCGACATGAGCGCTTTTGCAGCGCAACCGGAGTATGTCTATGTCGTCTGAACAGATTCTCGGCAATGCTCGCATCGTCACGGCTGACCGTGAGTTTCTCGGCACCCTGTTGCTGCGCGATGGCCTGATCGCGGCGGTGGATGAAGGCACCAGCCGTCTGCCGCAGGTTCAGGATCTCGGCGGTGACTACCTGTTGCCAGGGCTGGTGGAGCTGCACACCGACAACCTGGAAAAGCACATGAGCCCCAGGCCGGGTGTGGACTGGCCGTCGGCCTCGGCGGTGCTGACCCACGATGCGCAGATCGTTGCCGCCGGCATCACCACGGTGTTCGATGCGCTGTCCATTGGTGACATCAACCCACGCGGCAAGCGCATGCAGCAACTGCCGTCGATGATCGAGGCCATCGCCGCCAGCGAGGCGGCTGGGCAGACCCGCGCCGAGCACCGCCTGCACCTGCGTTGCGAGCTGTGCCACCCCGATGCCCTGGCCGTCTATCGCGACCTGGTGGAGCACCCGCTGGTGGCGCTGGTGTCGGTGATGGATCACTCACCCGGCCAGCGCCAGTTCGCCAGGCTGGAGAAGTACCGCGAGTACTACATGGGCAAGTACCACCTGAGCCCGGCGGAGATGGAGGACTTCATCCAGGAGCAGATCGCCAACTCGCGCCAGTACAGCGACCGCCAGCGCCAGGCCATAGTCGAAGACTGCCACGCCCGCGGTATCTCGGTGGCCAGCCACGACGACGCGACCCTGGCTCATGTGCAGGAGTCGGCCGGCTTCGGCATGGCCATCGCCGAATTCCCTACCACCCTGGAAGCCGCGCAGGCCAGCCACGAGCTGGGCCTGAAGGTGCTGATGGGTGCGCCGAACCTGGTGCGCGGCGGCTCGCACTCGGGCAATATCGCTGCCGCCGAGCTGGCCCGGCATGGTGTGCTGGACATCCTTTCCAGCGATTACTACCCGGCCAGCCTGCTGCATGCGGCCTGGCTGCTCGCCGGCCAGGACAACGACTATGATTTACCAGCGGCCATCGCCACCGTGAGCCGCGCACCGGCCAGGGCGGCAGGTATGGATGATCGCGGCGAGATCCGCGTCGGCCTGCGCGCCGACCTGATCCAGGCCAGGGTGCATGGTGAGCAGCCGGTGATCCAGCAGGTGTGGCGGCAAGCACGAAGGGTGTTCTGATGCGGGGCAGGTTGATCTATCTGATGGGGCCTTCAGGCTCGGGCAAGGACAGCCTGTTGCTGGCGGCGCGGGCGCCGTTGGAGGCGCGTGGCTGCCGTTTCGCCCGGCGGGTGATCACCCGCAGTGCCGAGGCTGTGGGCGAGGATGCCGTAGGTGTCACTCGCGCCGAGTTCCAGCGCCTGGAGGGCGAGGGCGCCTTCGCCCTGAGCTGGCAGGCCAACGGCCTGGCCTATGGTATCCCGCGGGAGATCGACGATTGGTTGGACGCCGGGCATGACGTGCTGATCAATGGCTCGCGCGGCCATCTCGACACGGCCCGTCGGCGCTACCCGAAGCTGCTGGCCATCGTGCTGCAGGTCGATGAGGCAGTATTACGCCAGCGTCTGCTGACCCGTGGCCGGGAGACACCGGAGCAGATCGAGGCACGCCTGGCGCGCAGCCGTGAATTGCAGGCTGGCACTGCTTTCTCCCCTCGCCCGCTTGCGGGAGACGACTGCAGGGATGCAGGAGGTAGAGCGACGCAGGAGGCCAAAGCCGAGGGGCCGGGGGAGAGGGTGGGTCAGGCCGGCACCATCATCCTCGACAACTCCGGCCCCCTCGAGGACACCCTCAGCCGTCTGCTGCACCTGCTCGACGAGAACCGCCGGTGCGCCTGACCCTGTTGGGCACCGGTGATGCCCGCCAGGTGCCCGTTTACAACTGCGACTGCCCGGCCTGCACGGCGGCCCGCGTGCAGCCGGCGCGACGCCGTGGCCCGTGCTGTGCGCTGATCGAATGCGGCACACAGCGCTGGCTGCTCGATAGCGGCCTGACCGACCTCACCGAGCGCTTCGTGCCGCACAGCCTCAGCGGCATCCTGCAGACCCACTACCACGCCGACCACGCCCAGGGCCTGCTGCACCTGCGCTGGGGTCAGGGTCTGGTGATCCCGGTGCATGGGCCGTATGACCCCGAAGGCCTGGCCGATCTGTACAAGCACCCCGGCATCCTCGACTTCAGCCAGCCCTTCGCCGCCTTCGAGTGCCGCCAGCTAGGCGAACTGAGCGTCACCGCGCTGCCGCTGAACCATTCCAAACCGACTTTCGGCTATCTGTTGGAGGGGCAGGGCAGGCGCATCGCCTACCTCACCGATACGGTCGGCGTGCCCGAGGCCAGTTGTCTGGTACTGGAGCGCGTGCCGCTGGATCTGCTGGTACTCGACTGCTCCACCGCACCGCAGCCGGTGGCGCCGCGCAACCACAACGACCTGACCCGCGCGCTGGAGGTCATCCAGCGCCTGCAGCCGACACAGGCGGTGCTGACCCATATCGGTCACAGTTTCGATGCCTGGCTGCTGGCGCATCCCGACGCCTTGCCGGAAGGCGTCAGCCTGGCCCGTGACGGTTTGCTGCTGTAGCCCGGATGCAATCCGGGAACAACGTTCGAGGAAGCATTCCCGGATTGCATCCGGGCTACGCCTTGCTGCCCAGTGTTTCGGCCTTGCGCAACCAGGCCTGGCGCTGCTCCTCGCTGGCCGGGCGCACCGGGGCGAACTCCGCCAGGCGCCGCGTCCTGATGCCGCAGAAACCGAGAATGGTGCGCACCATCTGTCGATGCGCCGGGGCGCCGTAGACCCAGCGGAAGTACCAGGGTGGCGTGTCCAAGGTCACCAGCAGATCGGCGCTGCGGCCGCTGAGCAGCTTGTCCCAGAGTTGTGAGCGGTTGCGGTACTTGAAGGCGAAGCCGGGTAGGAACACGCGGTCGAAGAAGCCCTTGAGCAAGGCCGGCACGCCACCCCACCACACCGGGTAGACGAACACCAGATGCTCGGCCCAGTGGATCAGGCGCTGGGCCTCCAGCAGGTCGGGTTCCAGGGGCTGGCTCTGTGCGTAGCCGTCATGCAGGATCGGGTCGAATTGCAGCTCGCCCAGGCGCAGTTGCCGCACCACATGGCCCTTGCTGCGCGCGCCCTGGCTGTAGGCCTCGGCCAGGGCGTGACACAGGCTGTTCTGCTTGGGTGTGCCGAGAATCAGCAGAATGCGCTTGCCATCACCCTCCAGCGGCGTTGCGCCGCTCTTGCCCTCACTCATGCCGCCCGGCTCCGAGCATGTCCTGTGGTCGTACCCATTGTTCAAATTCCTCTTCGTTGAGGTAGCCGAGCTGTAGTGCCGCCTGGCGCAGGGTACTGCCCTCGGCATAGGCCTTCTTGGCGATTTCCGCGGCCTTGTCGTAACCGATGTGCGGGTTGAGCGCGGTCACCAGCATCAGGCCGTTTTCCAGGTGCGCAGCCATCTTCGCAGCGTCTGGCTGCAGGTCGGCCACGCAGTGCTGCTGGAAGTTGCGGCAGCCATCGGCGAGCAGTCGGATCGACTGCAGCAGGTTATGGATGATCACCGGCTTGAACACGTTGAGCTGCAGGTGGCCCTGGCTGGCGGCGAAACCGATGGTGGCATCGTTGCCCAGCACCTGGCAGGCCAGCATCGACAGCGCCTCGCACTGGGTCGGGTTGACCTTGCCGGGCATGATCGAGCTGCCCGGCTCGTTGGCCGGCAGGCGTACCTCGGCGAAGCCGGCACGCGGCCCGGAGCCGAGCAGGCGCAGGTCGTTGGCCAGTTTCATCAGGGCCACGGCCAGGGTTTTCAGTGCGCCGGAGAGCTGCACCAGCGGCTCGTGGCCGGACAGTGCGGCGAACTTGTTCGCTGCGCTGGTCAGCGGCAGGCCGGTGAGCGCGGCCAGCTCGGCGGCGATGGCTTCGGCGAAACCGGCCGGGGCATTGAGGCCGGTGCCCACGGCGGTGCCACCCTGGGCCAGTTCGCAGACGGCGGGCAGGGCGGCACGAATGGCCGCTTCGGCATGGCCGAGCTGGGCGACGAAGGCGGACAGTTCCTGGCCGAAGGTGATCGGCGTGGCGTCCATCATGTGCGTGCGCCCGGTCTTGACCAGGTTGGCATGGCGCTGCGCCTGTTCCTGCAGGCCATCGCGCAGCTCCGCCAGTGCCGGCAGCAGGCAATGGCGTACACCCTGTGCGGCGGCGATGTGCATGGCGGTGGGGAAGCAGTCGTTGGAACTCTGCGCACGGTTGACGTGATCGTTGGGGTGCACCGGGCTCTTGCCGCCACGCTGGCCGCCGGCCAGCTCGTTGGCGCGACCGGCGATCACCTCGTTGACGTTCATGTTGCTCTGCGTGCCGCTGCCGGTCTGCCAGACCACCAGGGGGAACTGCGCGTCATGCTGGCCCTCGAGCACTTCGTCGGCGGCCTGCTCGATCAGCCGGGCGATATCTGCGGGCAGTTCACCGCTGCGGCTGTTGACCCGTGCGGCGGCCTTCTTGATCAGCGCCAGGGCGTGCAGCACGGCCAGCGGCATGCGCTCGGCGCCGATGGCGAAGTTGATCAGCGAGCGCTGGGTCTGCGCGCCCCAGTAGACGTCGGTGGGGACTTCGATGGGGCCGATGCTGTCGGTTTCGGTACGGCTCATGGCGTTCTCCTGGCTGTAGCAAGGTTGCTGGCAGTTTAGGTCGCGCCGTTGCGCACTGGTTCCACGCGTGCGTTACCAGCGGGCGTGAGTTTCGCCGAGCCAGCCCAGGGCGCCATCGACCGGCACGCGCTCGCCTTGTGGGCCGCGCAATAAGCCCTCGTAGTAGCCGAACCATTGCTGGGTGTCGGCATGGAAGGGGCCGAACCTGGGACGGGCGCGGTGTAACTGACGGGGCGTGAAGCTCAGATCCACCCGGCCATCGTCACTGTGTAACTGCCAGGGGGCCAGGGTGGTGGGCGCTGACTGGCTGATATGCAGCGGACTGTCCAGCGGCGACAGCTCGCCACCGAACCACAGGGCGTTCTCCGACAAGCCGCTGTACTCCAGCCAGCCCGCGCCGAAGTTGCCGGCGATACCGCCCGGCGCAGCGAAGGTGGCGCGCTGCCAGTAGCTGTTGAAGGGCCAGACGCCACGGCCAAAGTCGAGAGCGGCGAAGCTCTGGCCCGGCGTGCAGGCATAGTGACGCTGCCCCAGTTGCACACTACCGAGCGTCGGCATGCCGAGCTGCCGGCTACAGGCATGGAAGCCGCCATGGGCCAACGGGGTGACCAGGTTGAGCGACTCCAGGTGTGCCGGGCGCTGGATGTCCAGCGCCACTTGCAGCGCATGGCCGCCGATATCCGGGGCCGTAGCTGTCAGGCGCAGGCGGCCGGGGTGCTCATCGATGCGCAGTTGCAGCCGCGAATGCAGGAAGACATGACTTTCCTGGGGCAGGTCGGGCAGGTGGCAGCCCAGGCCGAAGGGGCGCAACTGGGTGTGGGCCACCGCCAGCCCACTTTCCAGGTCGAGGAAGTAGAGGGCGCCATAGCCGATGTAGTCGAGATCGGCCAGGGTCAGCGAGAGCATCCACTGCGGGTTGGTGATGCACCAGTGGTTCCAGCGCTTGCGTCGCCCGGGATGGCCGTGCAGCGCGCAATGCACTTGAGGCCGCGGTGACAGGCCGATGGCATCGGACAGCAAGCGGCCCTTGCGATCGCACAGGGGCTGGGGGGTGAAGGCTACGGGGGCGGCGAAACTGTTCATCGAGCACGTCCATGTGTGTGCGGGTCGGCAAGTGATTGCCGGATGGGGTCATTCGGTCAGATACCGAGCATGCCGATAACGCTTGAGCATGGGCAAGTGCTGGCAATTTGGCAATCGATCAATGGAGTACGCCAGTGCACGAAATCACTGTGCGCCGTTTCACAACCCTTATCGCTTGAGGGAAAACCGAGTTGGGCACAAAATGCCGTCACCACAGTCTATTCAGACTCATTCACCACAGTCGGAGCCTTTCATGCCCCGTTTCCACCAGTTGTGCGCCGCCTTCCTGCTCGCTGCCGGCTCGTCCCTGGCCATGGCCGATGCGGCCAGCCATGCCGCCGATGCCGAGCGTTTTCTCAAGCTGGCGCATGCCGACAAGCTGACCGTGCCGGTGTATGCCCAGGTACAGCAGATGTTCGCCCAGCGTTTCGCCCAGGCGCCGGATGGCAAGAAGGCGGTGCTGGAGAGCTACCAGGCCAAGGCCAATGCCGCGCTGGACAAGGCGGTCGGTTGGGACAAGCTGAAGCCGGACATGATCAAGCTCTACACCAGCAACTTCAGCGAGCAGGAACTCAAGGATCTGATCACCTTCTACCAGTCGCCACTGGGCCAGAAAGTGCTGCAGAAGATGCCGACCCTGACCGCGCAATCGGCGCAGATCACCCAGGGCAAGCTGGAGGCGGCCGTTCCTGAGGTGAACAAGCTGCTGGCGGACATGAGCAAAGATCTCGGTATCAAGCAACCCGCGGAGTGACGATGTCCAAGCAAGCCCTGATCGAGCAGGCCCTGGCCGCGCTGCAACCCGAGCACCTGCAGGTGCTGGACGAGAGCCACATGCACAGCCGCGGCCTGGAAACCCACTACAAGGCAGTGATCGTCAGCCCGGTATTCGCTGGCCTGAATGCGGTCAAGCGCCACCAGAAGGCCTATGCCACGGTGGGAGAGCTGATGAGCCAGATCCATGCCCTGGCGCTGCATACCTACACCCCCGAGGAGTGGGCGGCACAGGGCGTGGCACCGGCTTCGCCGACCTGCCGCGGCGGCCATTGATGTAGCCCGGATGCAATCCGGGGAAGTCCGGCGCCAGTTCCCGGATTGCATCCGGGCTACGTGACAGGCTGTCGCGTCTTGTCGCCGAGCTACCCCAGGCGGTTCGCTGCTTTGCTACAATCCCCCCGCGCCGGCTCAAGCCGGCGCTTTTATTTAGACTCTCGATCTAGCGAGCTAGAGCCATGCAAGGCGAAAACAGGCGAGGAAGCGCAGTGTACTTTGTACATGAGCATTACTCGTTTCACTCGCCCTTCGGGCCGTCCTCCGGACGTTCAGTGACTTGTCACTGTCCGAGCCTGTTTTTAACGCAGCAAGGCCGACGCGTAGCTGATCGAGACCCAGTCCGCCCTTTACGTGGGTGACTACTGAGAGACTATTCATGACCGACAAGATCGTCGTCGCGGCGCTGTACAAGTTCGTCTCCCTGCCGGACTATCAGGCGTTGCGCGAGCCTCTGCTGCAAACCCTCATCGACCATGGCATCAAGGGCACTCTGCTGCTCGCCGAGGAGGGCATCAATGGCACCGTTTCCGGCACCCGTGCGGGTATCGATGCGCTGCTCGCCTGGTTCCGCCAGGATGAGCGCCTGGCCGATATCGACCACAAGGAATCCTATTGCGATGAACAGCCGTTCTATCGCACCAAGGTCAAGCTGAAGAAGGAAATCGTCACCCTCGGCGTGCCGGGTGTCGATCCTAATCAGCGTGTCGGCACATACGTCGAGCCGCAGGACTGGAACGCCCTGATCAGCGATCCCGAGGTGCTATTGATCGACACGCGCAACGACTACGAGGTGGCCATTGGCACCTTCGAGGGCGCCATCGACCCCAAGACCAAGTCGTTCCGCGAGTTTCCCGAGTACATCAAGGCCCACTTCGACCCGAGCAAGCACAAGAAGGTGGCGATGTTCTGCACCGGCGGCATCCGCTGCGAAAAGGCCTCCAGCTACATGCTTGGAGAGGGCTTCGAGGAGGTCTATCACCTCAAGGGCGGCATCCTCAAGTACCTGGAGGAAGTGCCGCAGGAGCAGACCAAGTGGCGTGGCGATTGTTTCGTCTTCGACAACCGTGTGACCGTGCGCCACGACCTCTCCGAAGGCGACTACGATCAATGCCATGCCTGTCGCAACCCGATTTCCGTGGAAGACCGCCAGTCCGAGTTCTACAGCCCCGGCGTGAGCTGCCCGCACTGCCGGGATTCGCTGCCGGAGAAGACCCGCGAGAGCGCCCGTGAGCGGCAGAAGCAGATCGAACTGGCCCGTGCGCGCAACCAGCCGCATCCCATCGGCCGCGACCCCCGCCAACTGAACGAGGTGTGACCATGGCCAGCCGCCTGCTCTACGTGATGGATCCGATGTGCTCCTGGTGCTGGGGCTTCGCTCCGGTGGTCGAGGCGCTGGCCGAGCAGGCGGCGGCGGCCGGCGTGCCGCTGCAGATCGTGGTGGGTGGCCTGCGTCGCGATCAGGTGGCGGTCGATGCCGCTGCCAGGGTGCGTTACCTGGGCTACTGGCAGGCGGTCAACGCCAGTACCGGGCAGTTGTTCGACTTCGAGCGTGGCCTGCCGGAGGGACTGGTGTACGACACCGAGCCGGCCTGCCGCGCTCTGGTCACCGCGCGCAGCCTCGATGCCTCCAGCGCCTGGAGCCTGCTCAAGCTGATCCAGCAGGCCTTCTACACCGAGGGGGCCGATGTCACCCAGGCCAGCGTGCTGGCGCAACTGGCCGAGCGGGCCGGTATTCCGCGTATCGAATTCGCTGAGGCCTTCGACAGCCTGGCCATGCGCGAGGCCACCGCCGCGGACTTCACCTGGGTGCAGGATCTGGGCATCGCCGGCTTTCCCACCCTGTTGGCCGAGCGTGACGGCCAACTGGCGCTGCTGACCAATGGCTATCAGCCGCTCGAGGCGCTGGCACCGCTACTGGGGCGTTGGCTGGAGCGTGCTGCCAATGCCTGATCGGTTGAGCTGGGCAGAAGTCCGTCGCCTGGCCCTGCGTCACAAGAAAGCGCTGATCCTGGCCAATCTGGTGGCCGTACTGGCCACCCTGTGCAGCGTGCCGATTCCTCTGCTGTTGCCCTTGCTGGTGGACGAAGTGCTGCTCAAGGATGGCGACGCGGCGCTCAAGGTGATGGACAATTTCCTGCCGGCCGACTGGGAAACGGCAGCCGGCTATATCGGCCTGATGCTGTTTTTGACCTTGCTGTTACGCGGCTCGGCGCTGATCTTCAACGTATTGCAGGCGCGCCTGTTCGCCAGGCTGTCGAAGGACATCGTCTACCGCATTCGCATGCGCCTGATCGAGCGCCTCAAGCGCATTTCCCTCGGCGAATACGAAAGCCTCGGTGGCGGCACCGTGACCACCCACCTGGTTACCGATCTGGATACCCTGGACAAGTTCGTCGGCGAGACCCTGAGCCGCTTCCTGGTGGCCATGCTGACGCTGGTCGGCACCTCGGCCATTCTCATCTGGATGCACTGGAAGCTGGCGCTGCTGATTCTCTTGTTCAACCCGCTGGTGATCTACGCCACGGTGCAACTGGGCAAGCGCGTCAAGCATCTGAAGAAGCTGGAGAACGACAGCACCGGGCGCTTCACCCAGGCGCTGACCGAGACCCTCGATGCCATTCAGGAGGTGCGCGCCAGCAACCGCCAGGGGCATTTTCTCGGCCGCCTCGGTGCACGTGCGCGGGAGGTGCGCGACTACGCCGTGGCCTCGCAATGGAAGAGCGATGCCTCCAACCGCGCCAGCGGCCTGCTGTTCCAGTTCGGCATCGACGTGTTCCGCGCCGCGGCGATGCTCACCGTACTGTTCTCCGATCTGTCCATCGGGCAGATGCTCGCGGTGTTCAGCTACCTGTGGTTCATGATCGGCCCGGTGGAGCAACTGCTCAACCTGCAGTACGCCTTCTACGCCGCCGCTGGCGCGCTGACGCGCATCAACGAGCTGCTGGCGCGCCAGGACGAACCGCAGTACGCCGGGCGTGTCGACCCCTTCAAGGGGCGCGACACTGTGGGCATCGAGATCCAGGGGCTGACCTTCGCCTATGACGACGAGCCGGTGCTCGATCGCCTCGACCTGTCCATCGCGCCGGGCGAGAAGGTGGCCATAGTCGGCGCTTCCGGTGGCGGCAAGAGTACCCTGGTGCAGTTGCTGCTAGGGCTTTACACGGCCCAGGCCGGCACCATCCGCTTCGGCGGCAGCAGCCAGGAGGAGATCGGCCTGGACCGCGTGCGCGACAACGTCGCGGTGGTGCTGCAGCACCCGGCGCTGTTCAACGATACGGTGCGCGCCAATCTGTGCATGGGCCGCGAGCGCAGCGACGAGGCCTGCTGGCAGGCGCTGCGCATCGCCCAGCTATACGACACCATCGCGCTGCTGCCGCAGGGCCTGGACAGCGTGGTCGGGCGCAGTGGTGTGCGTTTGTCCGGTGGCCAGCGTCAGCGCCTGGCCATCGCCCGTATGGTGTTGGCCGAGCCCAAGGTGGTGATTCTCGACGAGGCCACCTCGGCGCTGGACGCTGCCACCGAGTACGCCCTGCATGAGGCTCTGGGGCGCTTTCTCGACGGGCGCACCACCCTGATCATCGCCCACCGCCTGAGCGCGGTGAAACAGGCCGACCGCGTGCTGGTATTCGATGGCGGCAGCATTGCCGAAGATGGCGACCACCAGCAACTGATCGCCGAAGGCGGCCTGTACGCCAAGCTCTACGGGCATTTGCAGCAGGGCTAGGGTGCGCTATGCGCACCGCCGCGATAAAGGTTGTTGGTGGCGTAGCCCGGATGCAATCCGGGAAGCGCCTCGCCACACCATTTCCCGGATTGCATCCGGGCTACCTGGCAGGCCTGTCCTGGCTCATCAAGGCTTCGCTCAATTCCTCGAACAGCGTCTGCACCGAGCGCAGGGCGCGGCAGTCGGGGCGAGTCAGCAGCCATAGTTCGGTGTCGCAGCCGGCCAGCGGCGCGCTGAGCGCCCGCAGGTCGGGTTGGCTGCGCAGGACGAAGTCGGGCAGGGCGGCCACGCCGAGCCCGGCGCGGGCCAGTTGCGCCACGGCGTACATGCTGCTGCAGCGGTAACTGGGGGTGACACTCGGCATCTCGCGTTGGCGCCAGAGCACTGTGGCGTGATCCGGCATCGATTCGTCCGGGGCGATCCAGCTCTGTCGCGGTAGGTCGCTGCGATCCTGGCCGTCGTCGCGCGCGCAGACCAGGTAGGACACCCTGGCCAGGCGCCGGCCGACCAGGTGTTCCGGCGGCTGATTGGTCAGGCGCAGGGCCAGGTCGGCATCACGCCGGCTGAGGTTGGCGAAGTCGTTGGAGGTCACCAGCTCCAGCGACAATGCCGGGTAGCTGGGCATGAAGCGCGCCAGTGCCGGCAGCAGCAGACTGCTCAACACCGCGTCGGTACAGGTCAGGCGCACCGTACCGCTGACCACCTGTTTGCCCAGCTCCAGGGCCACGCGCGCAGCCTCCAGCGCTTGTTCGGCACGCTCGGCCTGCTCGGCCAGGGCGCGTGCGGCTTCGCTTGGCTCGTAGCCGCGCCGGCTCTTCTCGAACAAGGCTACCCCCAGCGCCGCCTCCAGGCGGCGCACGGCGCGGAACACGGTGGAAACGTCCACCTGCAGCAGTTCGGCGGCCCGCGCCAGGGAGCGGCCACGCACCAGAGCGAGTACCAGTGAAAGGTCGGCGTGGTCGATCTGATATTGCATGAGTGCAAGCTCTACTTGCCTATTCGCCAATTATCATTGCGTTAGCGCCATCTTATAGTGCCAGGCAGACCGCCATGCAAGAGGGCCAGCAACCATGTACAGCAAATGTCGAGTCAAGGTCGCCCTGGTGGGTGACTACAATACGGCGATCACTGCGCACCGCGCCATTCCCGAGGCTCTGGATCTGGCCAGCGAGGCGCTGGGCGTGGCGGTCGAATACCACTGGCTGGGCACCGAGCGCATTCTCGATGACGCGAGCTTGCTGGCCTACGATGGCATCTGGTGCGTACCGGGCAGCCCCTATGCCGCCACCGAAGGCGCGTTGCGCGCTATCCGCTTCGCCCGCGAGCAGGGCGTGCCATTTCTCGGCACCTGTGGCGGCTTCCAGCACGCGCTGCTGGAGTATGCGCGTAACCGCCTGGGTTGGACGGATGCCGAGCACGCCGAGTTGTCACCACAGGCACAGACTCCGCTGATCGCGCCGCTGGCCTGTGCTCTGCAGGACGTCAGTGAGCGTGTGCACCTGGTATCGGGCTCGCGTATCGCCGAGCTGTATGGCGTACGCGAGATCAGCGAGCAGTACCTGTGCCGTTATGGCCTCGATGATGCTTTCGTCGAGCCGTTGATGGTCCAGGCGTTGAAGGCCTCCGGGCACGATGAGGCCGGTGCCGTGCGTGCCATCGAACTTGAGGATCATCCCTTCTTCATCGCCACCCTGTTCCAGCCTGAACGCGCTGCTCTGGAAGGGCGCTTACCGCCGCTGGTCGCAGGCCTGGTCGGCGCTTGCGCGGTGCAGTCGGTGCACGAGGCGCAGCAGGACGCGGTGGCATGATCGCCGCGACGCCGCAGCCGCCTTACTACGTGGTGATCTTCACCTCGGTACGCACCGAGGTGGACGCCGCCTACGCCGAAGCGGCGCAGCGCATGCTGGAGCTGGCCGCGCAGCAGCCTGGGTTTCTGGGTGTGGAGTCGGCGCGCAGCGACGGCCTGGGTATCACCCTGTCCTATTGGCAGAGCGAGGAGGCCATCCTTGCCTGGCGCGAGCATGCCGAGCACAGCGCCGTGCGCGAACGCGGGCGGGCCGAATGGTATGCCGCCTGTACAACCCGTGTGGCCAAGGTGGAGCGAGCCTACGGTTTTCAGCGCTCGGTGTGAGAGCAAGCGGCAAGGGTATCAACCAGGGTGTAAGGAAATATTTACGAATGCCGGGGTTTTGCATGCCAAGCGCTTGGCCTTGCAGGCTGTGTAAGGAAAATTTGCCACTTCTGCAGCGAATCCCTGCGCCCAGGTGTCGCACCCCATCTTGAGAGCGGCTCTGCGCTCGGTTGTCATGAGGTTGTCCGCAACGCATTCGTGCGCTTGCCATAACAATGACAATCAGGAGGCGAGATGAACGCCGTGGCCAAGATCGAGCAGCACAACCCCATCGGAACCGACGGTTTCGAGTTCGTCGAATTTACCGCACCGAGCGCCGAAGGCATCGAGCAACTGCGCCAGTTGTTCACCGCCATGGGTTTCACCGAAACCGCCAAGCACCGCTCGAAAGAGGTGTGGCTGTTCCAGCAGAACGATATCAATATCGTGCTCAACGGCAGCCCCAGCGGGCACGTGCGTGCCTTCGGCGAGAAGCATGGCCCCAGCGCCTGCGCCATGGCCTTCCGGGTCAGGAACGCCGCCCAGGCCGCCGCCTACGTCGAACAACAGGGCGCTACTCTGGTGGGCAGCCACGCCAACTTCGGCGAGCTGAACATCCCGTGTGTCGAAGGCATCGGCGGCTCCCTGCTGTATCTGGTCGACCGCTATGGCGACAAGAGCATCTACGACGTCGACTTCGAGTACATCGAAGGCCGCAGCCCCAATGACAATGCCGTCGGCCTGCAGTGCATCGACCACCTGACCCACAACGTGCGCCGCGGGCAGATGGACGTCTGGTCGGGCTTCTACGAGCGCATCGCCAATTTTCGCGAGATCCGCTACTTCGATATCGAAGGCAAGCTCACCGGCCTGTTCTCCCGCGCCATGACCGCGCCGTGCGGCAAGATCCGCATCCCGATCAACGAGTCGGCCGATGACAAATCGCAGATCGAGGAATTCATCCGCGAATACCACGGCGAGGGTATCCAGCACATCGCCCTGTCCACCGACGACATCTACGCCACCGTGCGTCAGTTGCGCGCCAACGGCGTGGACTTCATGACCACCCCGGACACCTACTACGAGAAGGTCGACAGCCGTGTTGCCGGCCATGGCGAGCCGCTCGATCAACTGCGTGAACTGAACATCCTGATCGATGGTGCGCCGGGCGATGACGGCATCCTGCTGCAGATCTTCACCAATACGGTGATCGGCCCGATCTTCTTCGAGATCATCCAGCGCAAGGGCAACCAGGGCTTTGGCGAGGGCAACTTCAAGGCCCTGTTTGAATCCATCGAGGAAGACCAACTGCGTCGCGGTGTGATCTCCGAGGAGTGATGCCATGAGCCGTCAATGGATCCGCTTTCCCCTGCGTGAAGGCGAGTGCTCGCGCCAGGCGCACTGCGACCTGCCGCTGGGCACCTACGAGCGCGAAATGGGCCGCGAGGGTTTCTTCGGCCCCACCGCGCATCTTCACCACAAGCATCCGCCCACCGGCTGGATCGACTGGGAAGGCCCGCTGCGCCCGCATGCCTTCAACTTCAACGACATCCCCAGCGAGCGCGACTGCCCGCTGGCGGCGCCGCTGACCTTGCACAATGCCGACGTCAAGCTGCGCGTCTGGCGCACCCATGGCGCCATGCGCCATCTGGTGCGCAATGCCGATGGCGACGAGCTGCTGTTCGTCCACGAGGGGGCAGGGCACCTGTACTGCGATTTCGGTCATCTGGAATACCGCGACGGCGACTACCTGCTGATCCCGCGCGGCACCGCCTGGCGTATCGAGGCCAGCACACCGAGCTATTTCCTGCTGATCGAGAACTCAGACGGTGCCTACCAGTTGCCGGACAAGGGCCTGCTCGGCCCACAGGCGATCTTCGACCTGGCAGTGCTGGAGCATCCGCACATCGATGACGCCTTCAAGGCGCAGCAGGACGAAAACACCTGGCAGATCCGAATCAAGCGGCGCGGCCAGATCAGCACCGTGACCTACCCCTACAACCCGCTGGACGTGGTTGGCTGGCACGGCGACAACACCGTGGTGCGCCTGAACTGGCGCGACATTCGCCCGCTGATCAGCCATCGCTACCACCTGCCGCCGTCGGTGCACACCACCTTCGTCGCCAATGGCTTCGTGGTCTGCACCTTCACCCCGCGCCCGGTGGAATCCGACCCCGGCGCGCTCAAGGTGCCGTTCTTCCACAACAACGATGACTACGACGAAGTGCTGTTCTACCACCGCGGCAACTTCTTCAGCCGCGACAACATCGAGCAGGGCATGGTCACCCTGCATCCGTGCGGCTTCCCCCATGGGCCGCACCCCAAGGCGCTGAAGAAGAGCCAGGAGGATCCAGCCACCTTCATCGACGAGGTGGCTGTGATGATCGACACCCGGCGCGCCCTGGAAGTGAGCGATGCCGCTGCTGCGGTGGACGTGGCCGAGTACGTCAACTCCTGGCGCGCGCCGGGTACACAAGCTTAAGGGCGGGCACCAATAGTCCCCTCTCCCCCTCGGGGAGAGGGTTAGGGAGAGGGGGCTGGCAATACACCCTCTCCCCCGGCCCCCGCTTTGCGCCCCAGCCCTTCGCAGAGCTCAGGGCGCTACAGCGGGCGAAGCAGTGCTTCGCTTTTTCCGCTTCCGCCCCACAAGTGGGAGAGGGGAGAACAGCCCGCACCCGAACAGACGAATAGGTAGAAACCATGAAACTCGCATCACTGAATCAAGGCCGCGATGGCGTGCTGATTGTCGTGTCCCGCGATCTGACCCGCGCCGTGTGCGTGCCGCAGATCGCTTTCACCCTGCAGGCCGCGCTGGACGACTGGGCCGTCACCCGGCCGAAACTGGAGGCGATCTACCAGCGCCTCAACGACGGTCTGCTCGATGACGCCTTCGCTTTCGACCAAACGACCTGTCACAGCCCCTTGCCGCGTGCCTATCACTGGGCTGACGGCAGTGCCTACGTCAACCACGTCGAGCTGGTGCGCAAGGCGCGCGGCGCCGAGATGCCGGAATCCTTCTGGCATGACCCGCTGATGTACCAGGGCGGCGCCGATGCCTTTATCCCGCCGCACGCCCCGATCCGCCTGGCCGACGAGGCCTGGGGCATCGACCTGGAGGCAGAGCTGGCGGTGATCACCGACGACGTGCCCATGGGCGCCACGCCAGCCGAAGCGGCCGGTCATATACGCCTGCTGATGCTGGTCAACGACGTGTCGCTGCGCAACCTGATCCCCGGCGAACTGGCCAAGGGCTTCGGCTTCTACCAGAGCAAGCCATCGTCGAGCTTTTCGCCGCTGGCCATCACCCCGGACGAACTGGGCGAGAGCTGGAAGGATGGCAAGGTGCACCGGCCACTGGTGTCGCATATCAACGGCGAATTGTTCGGCCAGCCGGATGCCGGCGTGGACATGACCTTCAATTTCCCGACCCTGGTGGCCCACGCCGCCAAGACCCGGCCGCTGGGCGCTGGCAGCATCATCGGTTCTGGCACCGTTTCCAACTACGACCGCAGCGCCGGCTCCTCCTGCCTGGCGGAAAAACGCATGCTGGAGATCGTCGAGCAGGGCGAGGCGAAGACGCCATTCCTCAAGTTCGGCGACCGGGTGCGTATCGAGATGTTCGACGCGGCTGGCCAGAGCCTGTTCGGTTCCATCGATCAGGTGGTGGAACGCTATGAGCCATAAGCTGCAAGCCACAAGCTGCAAGCGGTGTGCGCACAGGCTTTTGCTTGAGGCTTGTCGCTTGCAGCTTGCCGCTGGAGGCACAGCCTCATGCTGAAACTCTATGGCTACTGGCGCTCCAGCGCCGCCTACCGGGTGCGTATCGCCCTGAACCTCAAGGGCCTGGCTTACCAGCAGGTGCCGGTGCATCTGGTCAAGGATGGTGGGCAGCAGCACGGCGCCGACTACCGCGCGCTGAACCCGCAGCAGTTGCTGCCGCTGCTGGTGGACGAAGAAAACGGCGGCGTGCGCATCCCCCAGTCGCTGGCGATCCTCGAATACCTGGAAGAAATCTTCCCGGTGCCGGCGCTATTGCCGGCCGACCCGGCCGAGCGTGCCCAGGTGCGGGCGCTGGCACTGCATATCGCCTGCGATGTGCATCCGCTGAACAATCTGCGCGTGCTGCAGTACCTGGCCAGCGAACTGGGCGCCTCCGACGAGGCGAAGAACGCCTGGTACCGCCATTGGGTCGCGCTCGGTCTGGCTGCGGTGGAGGAGGGCCTGGCCGCATTCGACGGGCGCCTGTCGCTCGGTCAGCGACCTGGATATCTGGAAGCCTGCTTGATTCCGCAACTGTATAATGCGCGGCGTTTTAACTGTGACCTTGCCGCGTACCCACGCATCGTCGCCATGGCGGCGCGCTGTGAACCCCTGGAGGCCTTCCGACTGGCCGCGCCGGAGGTGCAAGCCGACGCCCAGTGACACCCCCGGCTTTCATCCAAGCCTTGCATTCCGCTGCGCCACGAGCGCGGCGGGTTCGATTCCGTCACAGATAAAAACAAGCAGGTGACGCATGACCCGTGAAAAACCCAAGAACCTCTGGCTCTCGCGCTGGGGCTTCATCCTCGCTGCAACCGGCTCGGCCGTCGGCCTGGGCAATATCTGGAAATTCCCCTATATCACTGGCGAGTACGGTGGCGGCGCCTTCGTGCTGATGTACCTGGCGTGCATCCTGGCCATCGGTATTCCGGTGATGATGACCGAGATCGCCGTCGGCCGCCGTGGTCGCGGCAGCCCCATCGACGCCATCGGCCGCGTGGTTCGCGAGAACGGCGGCAACCCGGCGTGGAAGGCAGTGGGCGGCATGGCCATGCTCGCCGGTTTCATGATCCTGTGCTTCTACGTGGTCGTCGCCGGCTGGGCCTTCGCTTACACCTGGAAGATGCTCGACGGTTCGCTGACAGCCACCAGCGTCGAGGCGCTTGGCGGGGTGTTCGAGGCGCACAACGCCAACCCCTGGCAACTGGGTGGCTGGAGCGTGTTGGTGGCGCTGCTGACCCTGTGGATCGTGGCCAAGGGTGTGCAGAAGGGCATCGAGAACGCTGTGCGCTGGATGATGCCGGGGTTGGCGCTGATGCTCGTGGCGCTGGTCGGTTATGCCCTGAGCAGTGGCAGCTTCGATGCCGGTTTCGCCTTCCTCTTTCACTTCGACGCCTCGAAGATCACCGGCGAGGCGCTGCTGGCGGCGTTGGGCCATGCCTTCTTCACCCTCAGCCTGGCTTCCGGTGCCATCCTCACCTATGGCTCCTACATTCCCGATGGCCAGTCCATCGCCCGTACCACCTTCATGGTGGCCATCTGTGACACCCTGGTGGCGTTGCTGGCTGGCCTGGCGATCTTCCCGATCATCTTCGCCAACGGCATGAGCCCCAGTGCCGGGCCGGGGCTGATCTTCATGAGCCTGCCGCTGGCCTTCCAGCAGATGCCCTTCGGCACGGTGTTCGGCGTGCTGTTCTTCGCCATGGTGTCGATCGCCGCGCTCACTTCGGCGATCTCGATGATCGAAGCCACCGTGGCCTACCTGAACGAGAAGCACGGCATCAGCCGTCTACGCGCGGCCATCGGTGCAGGCGCGGTGCTGCTGGTGATCAGCCTGCTGGCGATGCTCTCGTTCAACCTGATGGCGGGCTGGACGCCGCTGGGCAAGAATTTCTTCGACTGGCTGGATTACCTGACCTCGCGCTGGATGATGCCGCTGGGTGGCATTTTCATGGTGGTGCTGGCCGGCTATGCACTGCGCAGCGAGATCATGCGTGACGAGCTGAACCTGCCACCGGCTGGCTATGCCTTGTGGTTGTTCATGGTGCGCTACGTCAGCCCGGTGCTGATTCTGGTGGTGTTCCTGCACGCCCTGGGCTGGCTGCTGTTCGACCCGGTGGCGCAGTGGTACTGGATCGCCGGCGCCATCGGCCTGCTGGCAATTGCCGGTGAGCTGACCAGCCCTCGAGTACTGAGCAATCTGGCCAGCCGCTGAGTGGCAGAAGGTGAGAACACAGAGCGCAGCTTCGGCTGCGCTTTTTTTTGCGCTCCGTAACTATCTTGACGGCGGAAAACCGCCAGGCGCTGGTGAGCCGTGAGCGAATTGTTGCCGGTGGGCAGTGCTGGGCAGGTGCGAGGCCATCGTCGACTCATGCGTGCTGAGTTGCTGCCGATATCCAAATGACGGGCATCCCTCATGTCTGGCGCAAGGCTTGCTTTGGCAAACCTTTGGCCTCCTCGACGAGGCCTCACCAGAATAAAAAGAGTCTTGGAGTTTTTTATGTTAGAGCCTGCCGTTCGCCTGTTGGCCAATCTTTCCGTTGGCAAGAAACTGATCTGTGGCTTTGGCCTGGTACTGCTGCTTACCGCTGCCATGACGGGTATCGGTTTTCTCGCCGTGCAGGCCGTGCTGCAAGGGCATCATCAGGTCGGGCAATTGGCCGAAGTGAACATCGAGGTGCTCGAGGCGCGCCGGTTGGAGCGCAATTTCGCCATCGAGCCGACTGCCGAGAATGCCGAGCGCGTGCGCAAGAGCCTGAGCGTGGTGAAGGACTCGCTGGAGCACCTGATACAGTCGAAGACCCTGGACGGTACACGCGTGCAGACCATGCAGCAGGCGGTCGACGAGTACATGCAGCAGTTCGACAGCTATGTCGATCTGCAGGGCAAGGCCCGAGCGGCGCGTGCCGACATGCGCAGTGCGGCGGGCGAGGCCCGCGATCAGTTCGAGACCATCGAACTGGGCATGTACGATGCCGTGCGCGAGTTGCGCCTGCAGGGCGACAACCTGCGTGGCAGCGACCCCCTGACCCTGGCCGAAACCGCCTCCGGCCTGAGCAAGCGCATGCTCGATCTGCGCAGCCAGGAAAGCCTGTACATCATCGACGGCTCGGCCGAGGCGCTGGAGGAGTGGAACTACCTCAGCGAAGACCTGCAGAACGTGGCGCGTAGCCTGATGGTCTGGCTCGACGACGAGCAGAAGGCGTCGATCGAAGCGGCCTTGCAGGCGCTGACCACCTATCAGCGCTCTTTCCTCTACTACCAGCAATTGCGGGCGCAGAACAAGGCCACCGAAGACGCCATGATCGAGCGTGCCCGTTCGGTCATCGGCCTGGCCGAGGCTGCACAGGCCAGCGCCGAGGAGAGCATGCAGGGCGACAGTCGCCAAGCCCAGTTGATGCTCGGTGGCATGGGCATCGCTGCCGTGGTGCTGGGCCTGTGTGCGGCCTTGCTGATCACCCGTTTGATCGTCGTGCCGCTGCGCCAGACCGTGGGTTTCGCCGAGCGCATCGCCGCGGGCGACCTCAGCCAGGATATCCCGCAGAACCGGCGCGACGAGCTAGGCCAATTGCTCGCTGCCATGCAGGGCATGACCAGCAGCTTGCGTACCCTGGTCGGGCGCATCGGGGGTGGTGTCGGGCAGATCGCCGCCGCTGCCGAGCAACTCTCTTCCATCACCGCGCAGACCAGCGCTGGGGTGCAGACGCAGAAGCTGGAAACCGAGCAGACCGCCACCGCCATGCATCAGATGGCAGCGACCGTGCAGGAGGTGGCGCATAACGCCGAGATGGCCTCGCATGCAGCGAAGGAGGCCGACCGCGAAGCGCAGCAGGGCAACGAGGTAGTGCAGCAGGCGGTGGATCAGGTGCACAGCCTGGCGACCGAGGTGGAGCAATCAGCCGAGGCCATTGCCGCCCTGGATCAGGAGAGCAGCCGCATCAGCAGCGTACTCGAGGTGATTCGCGGTGTGGCCGAGCAGACCAATCTGCTGGCACTCAACGCCGCCATCGAGGCGGCGCGTGCCGGTGAACAGGGGCGCGGTTTCGCCGTAGTCGCCGACGAGGTGCGAGCCCTGGCCAAGCGTGCCCAGGACAGCACCGAGGAAATCGAAACCCTGATCGGCAGCCTGCAGCGCATGGCCAAGGGCGCCGTGCAGCAGATGGAGAGCAGCCGTAGCCTGACCCAGCGTACCGTGGCCCTGGCCGGCCAAGCCGGTGAGGCACTGGCGCGCATCACCCAGTCGGTCAGCACCATCGAACAGATGAACCAGCAGATTGCCGCCGCTGCCGAGGAGCAGAGCGCGGTAGCCGAAACCATCAACGAGAGCGTGACCCGCGTGCGCGACATCGGCGAACAGAGTGCGACGGCCACCGAGCAGACCGCCGTTTCCAGTGCTGAGCTGGCGCGCCTGGGGGTGGAGTTGCAGGGACTGGTGCGGCAATTCCGCACCTGATCTTCAGCCCAGGTGGAAGCCGCCGTCGATGGGGATGATCGCGCCGGTCATGTAGGCACCGGCGCTGCCTGCCAGGCTCAGCGCCAGTGCGGCCATTTCCTCTTCGCGGCCCCAGCGCTGCATCGGGATCAGCGCTGTATCGGCGGCCAGGGCCGCTTCGTCCTCGGCGATGAAGCGGGTCATCTTGCTGGGAAAGCGCCCCGGCGCGATCACATTGACGTTGATGTGCTCGCTCACCAGCTCCTTGGCCAGCATGCGCGACAACTGATGCAGGGCCGCCTTGCTCGGGCCATAGGCATAGGCGTGCTCGCCCATGGCGCTGATGCCCGCCACCGAACCGATATTGATCACTCGCGCCGGTCGCTCTGCCGAGCCGGCCTTGCGCAGCAGCGGCAGCAGTTGCTGGATGCAGCCGAACACCGAGGTGACGTTGAGCTGCATGACTTTCTCGAAGCCCTTGGCCGGGTAGCTTTCCAGCGGTGCGCCCCAGGTGGTACCGGCGTTGTTGACCAGGATATCCAGGCGCTCGATGCGCTCGCCCAGTTCTCTGGCCAGGGCGTGCACGCCTTCCTCGCTGGCCAGATTGGCAGCCAGGCCGGTACAGCGGCCGAGCGCAGAGAGCTCGGCGGCGGTCTGCGCGCAGGCTTCGCCGTCGCGGGCGCAGACATAGACATGGGCGCCAGCCTCGACGAAGGCCTTGGCGATCATCAGGCCGATACCGCGGGTGCCGCCGGTGACCAGGGCCGTGCGCCCGGCAAGGGAGAAGTAAGGATGCATGGAAAGGCCTCATGAGCGATTGAGACCTTCACCCTAGAGCCTGGCTGCCGAGAAAGCAGGCATCATTGCCGGGCGAAATGACGCCTCATGCGTTTTGCCTTGTCGCAGCTAAAGCCCCTCCCGCGTAATCGGCGCCCTGTGGGAGGGCTTCAGCCGCGACTTGCCACTTGCACATCCAGCACGCGAATGCGCTCCGGCTCGGGGTAGTGCCAGTGCACGTCCAGATCCCAGAAACGTGCACCGTAGCGGCGCTCTGGCTGCGGCTGTTGATAGGCCGGGCGCGGATCCTGCGCCAGGCATTGCTCGATCAGTGCCACCAGCGGTTCGTCCAGGCGCTGGCCATGGCCATGGGCAGCTTCCAGCGCCTCGGCCTGCCACTCCACCGCGATCAGTGGCGGTGGGGCGCCGGCCATGTCGTTACGAGCCTCGGCCACGGCATCGGCATAGGGCACGTAAGGCTTGATATCCAGCACCGGCGTGCCGTCGAGCAGGTCGATGCCGGACAGGTGCAGGCGGCCAGGCTCTACCTTGTCCAGGCGCACCACCGACTGGCCGATGCCGTTGGGGCGGTGGGTGGCGCGAGTGCTGAACACCCCCACCGACTGGTTACCGCCCAGGCGCGGTGGGCGCACCTTCAGGCGTGGCTTGTCTTCCAGGGCCTGGTGAAAGAGAAACAGCAGCCAGACATGGCTGACCTGTTCCAGCCCCTGCACGGCGTCGCCCTGGTCGAAGGGCGGCAACAGCTCCAGCACGCCTCGGGCAGCGGGTGCCAGGTGCGGCTGGCGGGGAATGGCGAACTTTTCCTTGAAGCAGGAGCGGACGATGCCCACCGCACTGACGCTGTGCTTCATCGTGGCACGAGCATCTTGCAGCCGGCATCGCGGAAGGGGCCGGTGAAACGGATCCAGCCTTCGCCGGGGCTGACCTGGGCGCAGGTCAGGTGGCCGTCGCTCTTGCTCTGCCACAGATAGAAGGGCGCCGACCCGGCAAGGCTGGGCAGGCTCAGGGCGAGCAGGGCGGTCAGAAGCAAAGTGCGCATGGTGACGTTCTCCTGTATGTGAGCATTGAACCCTAACACGGGTGTCTCAGAAGCGTTCCTTCTCTCCCAGATAGCGCCACTGCCCGGCCGGTAGCTTGGCCATGGGCACGCCGCCGATGCGGATACGCTTGATCGCCTTGATTTGCAGGCCCAGCGCCTTGCAGATCTGCTGCAGCAGGTCGGGTGCCGGGTTCTTCAGGGCAAAGCGCAGGCGCTGCTCGCTCTGCCAACTGGCCTTGCAGGGCGGGAACTGCGTGCCCTTGTGGATCAGGCCCTTCTTCAGCCGTTCAAAGGTGCTGGCCGGCACTTCGCCGCTGACATCCACCAGATATTCCTGCTCCAGCTTGGCGCCATCCTCGCGTAGCTTGCGCTGGGCCCGCCAGTCCTGGCTGAGCACCACCAGGCCGCTGGCGCCGCTCTGCAACGGCAGGCTCTGTTCCTGGCGCAGGAAGTGGCCGTGCAGGATGCGCTGGGCATGCGGGTCCTCTTCCCAGTGGTTCTCGCGCACCAGCAGATGCTGCAATTGCGCGGCACTGGTACCCGCTGAGCAGTGCACCAGCAGCGTCACCGCCTCTACCGGTTCAAGCGTGGCATCGGGATGCAGCTCAACGCACTGATCCTCGACCTTGAATTGCGGCGCCTCGACCACCTGACCCTCCACCGTGACCCAGCCGCCGGTGATGTACAGATCAGCCTCGCGCCGTGAACAGCCGAAGAGTTCGATGACGCGTTTGGACAGGCGGGTGGGTTCGCTCATGGTGGCGCTCGATAAAAAGAAGGTCATTGTACCGGCAAGGCGTTGGGGGGCCGTAAAGAAAAAGCCCCGCACGCTGCGGGGCTCTTGATGTGGGGGCGGGCTTAGACCAGTTCGCCCCACATATCGTACTCGTCGGCATCGACGATGCGCACACGCACCTTGTCACCCGCTTTCACTGCGGTAGAGTCGATGAACACGCTGCCGTCGATCTCCGGGGCATCGGCCCAGGAACGCGCCACGGCGCCTTCGTCATCCACTTCGTCGACCAGCACGTCCATCTCCAGGCCGATCTTGGCCTGCAGGCGCGCCGAGCTGATGGCCTGCTGGTGCGCCATGAAGCGCTCCCAGCGCTGCTGCTTGATTTCGTCTGGCACGGGCTCCAGGCCCAGGTCGTTGGCCGGCGCGCCTTCGACCGGGGAATACTGGAAGCAGCCGACGCGATCGAGCTGCGCCTCGGTCAGCCAGTCCAGCAGGTACTGGAAGTCCTCTTCGGTTTCGCCGGGGAAGCCAACGATGAAGGTGGAGCGAATGGTCAGCTCGGGGCAGATCTCGCGCCACTTCTTGATGCGCGCCAGGGTCTTGTCCTCGAAAGCCGGACGCTTCATCGACTTGAGCACTTTCGGGCTGGCGTGCTGGAAGGGGATGTCCAGGTAGGGCAGCAGCTTGCCGGCGGCCATCAGCGGGATCACGTCATCGACGTTGGGGTAGGGGTAGACATAGTGCAGGCGTACCCATACACCCATGGACGACAGCGCCTCGCACAGCTCGAGCATGCGCGTCTTCACCGGCTGGCCGTTCCAGAAGTCCAGCTTGTACTTCATGTCCACGCCATAGGCGCTGGTGTCCTGGCTGATCACCAGCAGCTCTTTGACGCCGGCCTTGACCAGGCGCTCGGCCTCGCTGAGCACGTCGCCCACCGGGCGGCTGACCAGCTTGCCGCGCATGGACGGAATGATGCAGAAGCTGCAGCTATGGTTGCAGCCTTCGGAAATCTTCAGGTAAGCATAGTGGCGCGGGGTGAGCTTGATACCCTGCGGCGGCACCAGATCGATCAGCGGGTTGTGTTCGGCCTTCGGCGGGATGACTTCGTGCACTGCACTGACCACCTGCTCGTACTGCTGCGGGCCGGTGACGGCCAGCACGCTGGGGTGCACGTCGCGGATGCTGTCTTCGGCCACGCCCATGCAGCCGGTGACGATCACCTTGCCGTTCTCGGCCAGGGCTTCACCGATGGCATCCAGCGACTCGGCCTTGGCGCTGTCGATGAAACCACAGGTATTGACTACCACCACGTCGGCATCCTGGTAGGTCGGCACGATCTCGTAACCTTCCATGCGCAGTTGGGTCAGGATGCGTTCGGAGTCGACCGTTGCCTTCGGGCAACCGAGGGAGACGAAACCGACTTTCGGGGTGGCGCTGGACATGCGGGCTAACCTCTAGCGGGCGCCTGGCTGGCGCCTCTGATCAAAAAGTGCGCAATTCTAGCGGCGCCTTCGTGGCTTTTCCAGAGGTTGTTGGTGCTTTTACCGAGAGCCTGCTCGGTCAGAGCAGGGCCCATCCCAGGTGAGTGCTCACCCCAGCGGAATGACGCGCCGCAGAAACTCGAGCTGATCCTCGATTATGTGCTCGAACGCACTGCCGAGGTAGATATCGAAATGGCCGTAGTCATAGCGCCGGATTTCCTTGCGCGGCGTGTGCTGGGCATGCTTCAGGGTGGCTCTGGCCGGGGCGACGCTGTCTTGGTTGCATACCTGAAACAGCACAGGAGCCTGGATTCTTTTCGTGGCTCGGCCCGGGTAATAACGAATGATATCCAGGGCGAAGCGTGCGGCCGCGAAGTTGTTGACCGTACCGCCTTCGGGCACGAGGCCATGGTAGCCGTCGAAGGCATCGGGCGCGGTCATCAGTGCCGTTTCCCCTGGGCGCCCGGCGATCTTGACCATCCTTGGCTTGGCCCCGAACAGTGCGCCAAGCCGATCTTGCAGGGCCAAGGCGGTAAGTTTCACGGAGGTTATCGGGCTGATCGCAAGGCTCGACGAGAGGCCGTCACTGAACGGGCCCTGAGAAATGACGGCGGCTATCCCGGCATCATCGGCCGCGACACGCAGCACATGGCCGCCGCTGAACGAGGTGCCCCAGAGGATGACCCTATCGGCGTCCGTGTCGTCCAGGCTGCGAGCGTAGGCAATAGCTGCTTTCCAGTCCTCCAGTTGCTGGCCAATGTCGATCAGTTGCCGGGGCAGGCCATCGCTGTCGCCGAAATGGCGGTAGTCGAAGGTCAGGCAGGCATAGCCGGCAGCCGCGAAGCGTTCGGCATAGGCGGGCAGGCGCATGTCGCGGGTGCCGCCCAGGCCGTGTGCCATGACGATGATCGGAAACGGCCCGTCCCCTCGTGGGCGATGGAAGCTGGCCGTGCAGCTTTCGCCGCCAGAGGTGAAGTGAAGGATTCGTGGGGCTGTGTCTTCGGTCATCGTCAGGGTTTCCGGCTGGAGCCACGGATAAGCCTGGGTTCATGACCTGCAGGCAGGCATCGCTTATAGATCACTTAATCAGACTGACGGAACCGACTTTCAGGTTGGTACTGAGTGTGACAGTCGTCTGAAGGCCGCTCTCAGAAGGCAACTTCAGCACCGTAGGATGGGTAGAGCAACGCGAAACCCATTGAATCATCCCCGGGTTTCGCTGTGCTCTACCCAGGCTACTTGCTCGCTCAGTGTCTGGTCCGTACATAGGGATGCCTAACGTTTGGTTAAAAGGCGGGCTTTAGCCTGAGCGAACGGATGGAACCAATTGCTGGAGGTTTACTTGAAAAAATCATTATTTGGTGTTGTTGTTATTTTGATTGAGTTGTTTGGGCTGGCCTTTATTTCTGTAATTACGGGGGCGCCGCTGTGACAGTCGCTCTCAAAGCTTCCGGTATAGATGGGGTTGTTATTTTTGATTATTTTTACCGATGCTGTTGCTTGGGCTCCACAGCGACCTAATATATTGGTGTTTCCAGGTTGGCCGGAGATAATTACTACATATATTCCATCGGAAAGCTTACAGCTTCGCTCAATGCTTTTAATGCCTGTAACATAGGTGCCTTTGGTGTCGTCCTGTATTTCTAGCAGACTCCACGGATTCCACTCGTTTTCACCCGCCTTGGCGAGTAGAGCTTCACCGTCTTCATTGTAAGCGCCAAGATAAGAGAGCAGCAGAGCATCTGCGGCTTGATTACATTCATATCGAGCAAGCGTATGGAACCAGTCAGCTAGTGCGGGTGAAGTAATAAAAAGTGTCATGAGTAGTATGAGGTAACGCATTATTCTCGTAGGCCTCCAACCGTTTGGTTAAGGGGCGGGCCTTAACCCGTCCCAGTGAGCGAGGCGCTATTGTTAGAGGCTTTTCTCAAGCTCGCCATTCATTCTGTATTCAACACCATCTTCAAGCCATTTTCCTGATATTGCCAAGAATGGATCTTCAAGTTTTATTAATACTTCAATATGGCTTTCGTAAGCCTCGTACCCTTCATATTGGAACTTGCCTAGTCCTGAGTATTTTTGAGGCGAACGCTCGTTGACAATGCAGTGTCCTGTAAATTTACAACCGTCTTTTATACCTGAAAAATCGAAGCTGATTTTCCTTTCTGAGATAACGCAGCGAGGAATTTGATATATCCAAGGATTAGCTTCATTGGCGACATCAATTTCTCCGCTGAATTTCATGGGGTAATCCTCTAACTATAAATAGACACCAAGTGGTGCATAACCTGCATCTGGTTTTTTGGATAACCTTCCTGGCCATTCTCGGAGTCTTTCTCTAGTTCGCGGGAGTCAGCGAGGCGGTGGGGTGTTTGGCAGGTTATACACCATGTCAGATAACTGCTGGCAAGTGGCAATTACGCGAAGGCCGGGACGGTTCGGAAGGGAGTAGGGAAGATCGCGAGCAAGCTCGCTCCTACAAAGCAGGGCGGGGAGCGGGGAAGGCACAGCGGTTAGTCGCTGCGCCTCTTGTTTCAGCGATTGAACCGCTCCACCAGCGCATACTGCCCCTGCGCCGTGCCAGTCAGGGCCTGGCTGAGTTCGGCGGTGCTTTGCGCTTCGCCGGCGGTCTGGTCGGCTAGCTGGGCAATGGTGGTGATGTTCTGGTTGATCTCATCGGCCACGGCGCTCTGCTCTTCGGCGGCGGCGGCGATCTGGTTGGCCATGTCGGTGATATTGGCCACGGCGTCGCTGATGCCGGCCAGGGCCTGGTCGGCCTTCAGTACGCGTTCCACGCCTTCCTCAGCCTGCTTGCGGCCAATTTCCATGGTCATCACCGCTTCTTCGGCGGTGCGTTGCAACTTGGCGATCAGGCCGTGAATCTGGCCGGTGGATTCGGCGGTGCGCTGGGCCAGCGAGCGTACTTCGTCGGCTACCACGGCGAAGCCACGGCCCATCTCACCGGCGCGGGCGGCTTCGATGGCAGCGTTGAGGGCGAGCAGGTTGGTCTGGTCGGCGATGCCTTTGATCACATCGACCACGCTGCCGATCTCGTTGCTGTCCTGGGCCAGGCGGGTGACGGTTTCGCCGGTGTCGCCCACCGATTGCGACAGGCGCTGGATGGCTTCGCGGGCCTGCTCGGCGATGGTGCGGCCTTCGCCGGTCAGGCGGTTGGCTTCCTGGGTGGCGATGGCGGCGCGGGCGACGTTACTGGCCACTTCCAGGGTGGTGGCGGCCATTTCGTTGACGGCGGTGGCGACCTGCTCGGTTTCGTGGCGCTGACGTTCCAGGCCTGCAGAGCTGTTGTGCGCCAGCCTGTCGGCCTCACTGGCTTGCTGGTTGAGTTGTTCGGCGGTGTCCTGCAGGCGGGTGAGGCAGGTTTTCAGCCGTGCATCCTGGCTGAGCATGGCCATTTCCAAACGCGCTTCGGCACCCCGGCTGTCGGTGTACATCCGCGCGATCAGCGGGTCGGAGGTGGTCTGCTCGGCGATACGCAACAGGCGCTTGATGCCTCGGGTCTGCCAGGCGATGCCGGCCAGGCCCAGCGGCACGGACAGGCAGGCGGCGAGAATGAAGCCCCAGTTGCTGCCCATCCAGTGGCCGATGAGGAAGCCGATCTGGCTGACCAGGATGAAGGGCATCCAGGCCTGGACGATGGGCAGCCACTGATTGCTGGCCGGAATGGCCGATTTGCCGGCGTTGATCCGGGCGTACAGCGTTTCGGCTCGGCGTACCTGCTCGGCGCTCGGCTTGACTCGCACGGACTCGTAGCCGACTACCTTGTCCCCTTCGGTGATGGGGGTGACGTAGGCATTGACCCAGTAATGGTCGCCGCTCTTGCAGCGATTCTTGACGATGCCCATCCACGGGCGACCGCTCTTGAGGGTTGTCCACATATGGTCGAACACGGCAGGCGGCACGTCCGGGTGGCGCACGATGTTGTGCGGTGCACGCTGCAGCTCGTCACGGGAGAAGCCGCTGATCTCGACGAAGGCGTCGTTGCAATAGGTGATCTGGCCTTTGAGGTCGGTGGTGGAGATCAGGCGTTGCTGGGCGGGAAAGGTCTTTTCGCGCTGGGTGACCGGCTGATTGTTACGCATGGGCAAGTGTCCGTCATCGTTATGCCTCTCTGAGTCGGCCGGCGAGCGGCGAAGTTGAGGGCAGGATCCATTTTTACCGAGTGTAATCGGTTTTCGATGACGTCACATTTTTGTCGCGACCGCAGCCAGTCTGGCTGCGACGGAGAGGGCAGAGCCCTGCCACGCGAGGTGGCAGGGCGGGTGCGTCAGTTGCCGATCATCTGCCGCAGCACGTAATGCAGGATGCCGCCGGCCTTGAAGTATTGAACTTCGTTGAGGGTGTCGATGCGGCACAGCACTTCGACCTTCTCCTGTTGGCCATCTTCGCGGGTGACGATCAGGGTCAGTGGCATCTGCGGGCGCAGTTCCACGCCTTCCAGCCCCTCGATGGCCAGCACTTCCTTGCCGGTCAGTTTCAGGCTGTTGCGGTCGGTGCCGGGCTTGAACTGCAGTGGCAGCACGCCCATGCCCACTAGGTTGGAGCGGTGGATGCGCTCGAAGCTTTCGGCGATCACCGCCTTGACCCCCAGCAGGTTGGTGCCCTTGGCCGCCCAGTCGCGGCTGGAGCCGGTGCCGTATTCCTTGCCGGCGATGATCACCAACGGCGTGCCTTCGGCCTGGTAGCGCATGGCGGCGTCATAAATCGCCAGTTTCTCGCCGCTCGGTACGTGCAGGGTGTTGCCGCCTTCTTCGCCGCCGAGCATCTCGTTGCGGATGCGGATATTGGCGAAGGTGCCGCGCATCATCACTTCATGGTTGCCGCGGCGTGAACCGTAGGAGTTGAAGTCGGCCTTGTCCACGCCATGCTCGCTGAGGTAACGCCCGGCCGGGCTGTCGGCCTTGATATTGCCGGCTGGCGAGATGTGGTCGGTGGTTACCGAGTCGCCGAGCAGGGCGAGGATGCGCGCCTGGCGGATATCGGTGATGCGCGGCGGGTCGCCGGCGATGTTCTCGAAGAACGGCGGATGCTGGATGTAGGTGGAGTCGCCCTGCCAGGCATAGGTATCGGCCTTGGGCACGGCGATGGCCTGCCATTTCTCGTCGCCGGCGAAGACTTCGGCGTATTCCTTGCGGAACATGGCGGTGTCGACCTTGGCGATGGCCTCGGTGATCTCGGCCTGGGTCGGCCAGATGTCCTTGAGGTACACCGGCTGGCCATCCTTGCCGGTGCCGAGGGCATCCTGGGTCAGGTCGAGGCGCACGCTGCCGGCCAGGGCATAGGCCACCACCAGGGGCGGCGAGGCCAGCCAGTTGGTTTTCACCAGCGGGTGCACGCGGCCCTCGAAGTTGCGGTTACCGGAGAGCACCGAGGCGACGGTCAGGTCGGCCTGGGTGATGGCTTTCTCGATCGGCTCACGCAGTGGCCCGGAGTTGCCGATGCAGGTGGTGCAGCCGTAGCCCACCAGGTCGAAGCCGAGTTTTTCCAGATAGGGCGTCAGGCCGGCGGCGTCGAAGTATTCGGTGACCACCTTGGAGCCGGGTGCCAGTGAGCTCTTGACCCAGGGCTGGCGTTGCAGGCCTTTTTCCACCGCCTTTTTGGCCAGCAGGCCGGCGGCCATCATCACGCTGGGGTTGGAGGTGTTGGTGCAGGAGGTGATGGCGGCGATCACCACGGCACCATCTTGCAGGCGATGGGTGTGGCCTTCGTCTTCGTAGTCGATGCCGCCGCTCTGTTTGTCGCCACCCACGGCGGTGCCGCCACCGCCTTCACTTAGCATGCGGCCTTCTTCTTTGGCCGCCGGTTTGAGCTGCAGGCCGACGAAGTCGTCGAAGGCCTGGTGAACCTGACCCAGCGAGACGCGATCCTGCGGGCGTTTCGGCCCGGCCAGGCTGGCTTCGACGCTGCCCAGGTCCAGGCTCAGGCTGTCGCTGAACAGCGGCTCGGCGCCGGCTTCGCGCCACAGGCCCTGGGCCTTGCTGTAGGCCTCGACCAGTTGCACGGTGGCTTCCGGGCGGCCGGACAGGCGCAGGTAGCCGAGGGTGATCTCGTCTACCGGGAAGAAGCCGCAGGTGGCACCGTATTCCGGCGCCATGTTGGCGATGGTGGCGCGGTCGGCCAGCGGCAGGTCGGCCAGGCCGTCACCGTAGAACTCGACGAATTTGCCCACCACGCCCTTCTTGCGCAGCATCTGGGTGACGGTGAGCACCAGGTCGGTGGCGGTGATGCCTTCCTTGAGCTTGCCGCTGAGCTTGAAGCCAATGACTTCGGGAATCAGCATCGACACCGGCTGGCCGAGCATGGCCGCTTCCGCCTCGATGCCGCCGACGCCCCAGCCGAGTACGCCGAGGCCGTTGATCATGGTGGTGTGCGAGTCGGTGCCGACCAGAGTGTCGGGGAAGGCGAGGGTGATGCCGTCTTCCTCCTTGGTCCACACGGTGCGCGCCAGGTATTCGAGGTTGACCTGGTGGCAGATGCCGGTGCCCGGCGGTACCACGCTGAAGTTGTCGAAGGCGTGCTGGCCCCAGCGCAGGAAGGCGTAGCGCTCGCCGTTGCGCTGCATTTCCAGTTCGACGTTGTCGTGGAAGGCACTGGAGGAGGCGTAGCGGTCGACCATCACCGAGTGGTCGATGACCAGATCCACCGGCGACAGCGGGTTGATGCGCTGCGGGTCGCCACCGGCCTTGGCCATGGCGTCGCGCATGGCGGCCAGGTCGACCACCGCCGGCACGCCGGTGAAGTCCTGCATCAGCACGCGGGCCGGGCGGTACTGGATCTCGCGGTCGGAGGCGCGCTTTTCCAGCCAGTCGACCATGGCCTGCAGATCCTGGCCGGTCACGGTTTCGCCGTCTTCGTTGCGCAGCAGGTTTTCCAGCAGCACCTTGAGCGACTTGGGCAGGCGGTCGATGTTGCCGAGGCGCTGGGCGGCTTCGGGCAGGCTGAAATAGTGGTAGGTGGTGTCGCCGATCTTCAGTTCGCGGCGGCAGTTCAGGCTATCGAGGGAGGGCATTGCACGTCTCCTTAGGCCCACACGGTAAGGGCCGTGGTCGGTGGCTGTAAGGCTCAAGCGAGCCTGGCAACCTTATCCTTTCACTGTGCGTCAGCATCGTCACGAGCGTGCTGGCACATAGTCACTGGACAGGTTAGCAGGCTCTAGGTTCCCGCCTCGGGTATCATGAGCGGCCCAAGGAGTCCGTTCGATGAATACCCTGTTTCTGCATTGCCGCCCCGGTTTCGAGGGCGAGGTGTGCGCCGAGATGGCCGACCTCGCCGCGCAACTGGAGGTTGCCGGCTATCCCAAGAGCAAACCCGGCAGCGCCTGCGCCGAGTTCGTCTGCAGCGAGGCCGATGGCGCCGAGCGCTTGATGCGTCAGACCCGTTTCCATCGCCTGATCTTCCCGCGGCAGTGGGCGCGCGGTGCCTTCGTCAGCCTGCCGGACAGCGATCGCATCAGTGTTTTGCTCGAAGCCCTGGCCGACTATCCGGTGTGTGGCAGCCTGTGGCTGGAGGTGCTCGACAGCAACGAAGGCAAGGAGCTGTCGACCTTCTGCAAGAAGTTCGAGGCGCCGCTGCGCAAGGCACTGATCAAGGCCGGCAAGCTGGTGGAGGATGCGCAGAAGCCGCGCCTGCTGCTGACCTTCAAGAGTGGCCGCGAGGTGTTCGCCGGCATCGCCGAGGCCGGTAACGGCGCGATGTGGCCGATGGGCATTCCCCGCCTGAAGTTCCCGCGCGAGGCACCCAGCCGCTCCACCCTCAAACTGGAGGAAGCCTGGCACCATTTCATTCCGCGTGAGCAGTGGGATCAGCGCTTGGCGCCGGGCATGACCGCCGTGGATCTGGGCGCCGCCCCAGGTGGCTGGACCTGGCAACTGGTCAATCGGGAAATCCGTGTGACCGCCGTGGACAACGGGCCCATGGCGGAAAGCCTGATGTATTCCGGCTTCGTGGTGCATCAGCGCGCCGATGGCTTCACTTTCCGCCCGCGCCATCCGGTGCACTGGATGGTCTGCGATATCGTCGAGAAGCCGGCGCGCACTGCCGCGCTGATCGAAACCTGGCTGGGGGAGGGGTTGTGCCGCGAGGCGGTGGTCAACCTCAAGCTGCCGATGAAGCAGCGATACGCCGAGGTCAGACGCCTGCTCAGCCGCATCGAGGCGGGGTTGGCCGAGCGCGGTCTGAAGGTCAGCATCGGGTGCAAGCAGCTCTATCACGACCGCGAGGAAGTGACCTGCCATTTGCGTCGGCTCGGTAAGTGATAGCAGGCTGTTGAAAAACTACCTCGGCTTTGGCTTCCTGCGTCCCTCTACCTCCTGCATCCATGCAGTCGTCGCCTACGTTTTTCAACGGCCTGATAGGCCGGGCGCGGACAATGTCCGGCCCGGGCTCCCGCTTCGCGCCGGGCTCCGCCCGACGCTGGCGTGCGCACCGTCCTGGCCCGCTGGAGCGCAGGCAGCTTGCCGTAGATGCCTGGGCCGCGCTGCCCATCCAAGGTTGTGCGTGCAAGATGACCGGCGAGGCCGCTTTGCGCGACAATGCGCGTCCGTTCGTGGAGCCTCTTATGTCCGATGTCCTGACCTTCAACCATGATGACCTGCTCGATGCCAGCGGCCTGAACTGCCCCGAGCCGGTGATGATGCTGCACAACAAGGTGCGCGACCTGGCCCCCGGTGGCCTGCTCAAGGTGATCGCCACCGACCCCTCCACCCGCCGCGACATTCCCAAGTTCTGCGTGTTTCTCGGTCACGAGCTGCTTGGCCAGGCCGAGGAAGATGGCAGCTACCTGTACTGGATTCGCAAGAAGGCCGATTAGCCTGGATCTCCGCATGTAGGGTGCGCCGTGCGCACCATTGCTGTGTCTTGCTCGATCTTTCCTGGTCTGTGGCCGTTGGTGCGCGCGGCGCACCCTACGCTTTAAACCCCGCGACTCCATCCCGCTTGCCCAGGTGCCAGCCCACAGCTATTGAGCAGTGTCTGCCAGGCCTTGACGTGGCGCGCCGTGGCTGCGCGGAACGCCTGCCATAACGAATCCTGCGCGCCGGCCAGGCGCTGCAGATAGTCGTCGGTGGCGGGCGGGATGCCTTCTATGGCCTGTAATTGCAGCAGTGCCGCCTGCCAGTGCTGACCGCGCTGATCCACCAGAGCCAGGTAGGGCTGGAGGCCGCCGGCATAGAACTTGACGAAGATGTTCTGCAGGATGCGCCCACGTGGTGTCGGCCGCCCCTGGGGGCAGGCCGGCCGTTGCGCCTGGCGCTGCTCCAGCAGGTCGCTGCCGCTATCCAGGCTATGGCGCAGGCTGGCCAGGCTGGTGATCAGTTGTCCGCCCTGTTCGCTGGCGTAGAGGGCGAAGAACAGCGGTTCCAGCTTCGTGGCGTTGGGCGGCAACCGTTCGGGCAGGCCAGCGCCGATGCTTGCCAGTTGCTGCAGAGCGTCGAGGGCGGCGCTGTCCTCGTTCAGGTTCGCGGGCAGGGCCTGGTCGGCGAAACGCAGATAGTGCTCGAACTCCGGGCTGCCGTTGAGCGCGTTCCAGAACACGGCGGGCAGTTGCTGGCGTTTCTCAGTAGCCAACTGCTGCAGGGTGGTCTTGAGCGTGGCATCTGCCGGCAGGGCCGGCAGACAGGCGTCGATGGCGCGCAGCAGGTCGCCTTCGTAGCCCAGGCGCTGGCTGGGCACCAGTTGCTTGCCGAGGCTGCTGTTGCGCTGGCTGATCAATTGCTGCAGGTGCGGGCAGTGGTGGGCGTCGATCAGCAGATCGAGCAAGCCGATACGTATTTCCGGTAACTCGAGCAGGCGTTGGCGCCGTGGCGGCAGGCGGTACTGGCTCAGGCTGCTCGGCTCGAAGGCGCTGAAGCCGTCGCCCTGCAGCGCGGTATCGAGGCGTTGCAGGTAGTCGCGTTGCAGCGCCAGGCTGTCGTCGCCCGGCGTGCAGGCATTCAGCAGAAGGAGGCAGAGCAGCAGGAGAAGGCGTGTCATCACGGCAGTGTAGGCGCCGCTGGCGCTGTCCTCCATCCCTGCGCTCAGCGCGCGCGGCGGATGCGTTTGCGTGCGCTGCGCGCCAGGCGGATGCTGAGCATCAGGGCTGCGCCGGTCAGGCCCACCACCAAGCCTTGCCACAGGCCGCTCGGGCCACTGGGCTCGCCCAGCCAGTCGGACAACCCCAGCGCATAGCCCACCGGCAGACCGATGCCCCAGTAGGCGAACAGGGTCAGCAGCATGGTGATGCGCGTGTCCTGGTAGCCGCGCAGGGCGCCAGCGGCCGTGACCTGGATGGCGTCGGAGAACTGGAACAGCGCCGAGTAGACGATCAGCGTCGCGGCCACCGCGATCACTGCCTTGTCCGGGGTGTAGATCTGCGCGATCTGTTCGCGCAGGAGGAATATCAGGCTGGCTGACAGGCAGGCGTAGGCCAGGGCCGCGCCCATGCTCACCCCGGCGGCGAAGCGCGCCTCGCGCGGCTGGCCACGGCCCAGCGCCTGGCCCACGCGCACGGTGGCGGCCATGGCCAGGGAGTAGGGGATCATGAACACCATGGAGCTGAAATTCAGCGCGATCTGGTGGCCCGCCACCACGGTGGCGCCGAGGCCGCCGATGAGCAGGGCGATCACCGCAAAGATGCTCGACTCGGCGAACACCGCCACGCCAATGGGGACTCCGATGGCCAGCAGACGCTGGATTACGTTCCACTTTGGCCAGTCGAAATGGGCGAACAGCTCACTGGCGCGGTAGTAGGGCGCCCATTTCACCCAGGTCATCAGGCCGAGTAGCATGAAGATCATTACCAGCGCCGTGGCCCAGCCGCAGCCGACGCCGCCCATGGCCGGCAGGCCGAACTTGCCGTAGATGAAGATATAGTTGGCCGGGATGTTCAGCAGCAGGCCGAGAATGCCCAGCACCATGCTTGGCCGGGTGTGGCCCAGGCCATCGCTGTAGCAGCGCAACACGTGGTACAGCGCCACCGCCGGAAAGCCGCAGGCCACCGCACGTAGATAGCCCATGGTCGGGGCGATCAGCAGCGGGTCGACATCCATGACGCGCAGGATGAATTCGCCGTTCCACAGCAAGGCTGCAGCGCTGACGCCCACGGCCAGAGCCAGCCACAGTGCCTGGCGTACCAGCGGGCCGATGGCTGCCTCCTCACCGGCGCCGAAGCGCTGCGCCACCTTGGGCGTGGTGGCCAGAAGGATGCCGGTCATCAGCAGGAACACCGGCACCCAGATCGAGTTGCCCAGCGCCACGGCGGCCAGATCCTCCGGGCTGACGCGCCCGGCCATGAGAGTGTCGACGAAACCCATGGCGGTATGGGCCAACTGGGCGATGATGATGGGGGTGGCCAGGACGAGCAGGCTGCGCAGTTCCGTGCGCACGCGCCCCAGGCGGTTTTCGCTGGGCATTTCGTGTCTTCGAGAGGAGGCGGAAAACCGCGTAGTCTACGCCTTGACGCATTGGTCAGGAAAGTGCCGCTGCCATGTGCCTGCTGCCCTGGCATACAATGCCGGCTCAGCCCTGGAGCCGCCCCATGCAGATAGTCGCCGACGAAAACATTCCCCTGCTCGATGAGTTCTTTGCCGGCTTCGGCGACATCCGCCGTCTGCCGGGTCGCGCCATCACCGCGCAGGACGTGTGTGACGCCGATCTGTTGCTGGTGCGTTCGGTCACCCGCGTCGATCGGGCGCTGCTGGCCAGCAGTCGGGTGCGCTTCGTCGGTACCTGCACCATCGGCACCGATCATCTGGATCTCGAGTACTTCGCCCAGGCTGGCATCGCCTGGAGCAGTGCGCCGGGCTGCAACGCCCGTGGCGTGGTGGATTACGTGCTGAGCAGCGTGCTGACCCTGGCCGAGCGCGAAGGCGTCGATCCGGCCTCGCGGGTCTATGGTGTGGTGGGCGCCGGGCAGGTCGGTGGGCGGTTGGTCGAGCTGCTGCAGGGGCTGGGCTGGCAGGTGCGGGTGTGCGACCCGCCGCGCCAGGCCGACGAGGGCGGTGATTTCGTCAGCCTGGAAACCATCATCGCCGAGTGCGATGTGATCAGCCTGCACACGCCGCTGGATGCCTCGACGCGGCATCTGTTCGATACGGCGCGCCTGGCTGCACTTAAACCTGGCGCCTGGCTGATCAACGCCAGCCGTGGCGCGGTGGTGGACAACGCCGCCTTGCGCGCGCTGCTGCCGCAGCGCCCTGACCTCAAGGTCGTGCTGGATGTCTGGGAAGGCGAGCCACAGGTCGATGTCGAGCTGGCCGCGCTGTGCCAGTTGGCCACGCCGCATATCGCCGGTTACAGCCTGGACGGCAAGCTGCGTGGCACGGCGCAGATCTACCAGGCTTGCTGCCGGACGCTCGGCGTACCCGAGCAGGTGCGCCTGAACGACCTGTTGCCGACGCCCTGGCTGAGCGAGATCACCCTAAATGGCAGCGCCGATCCGACCTGGGTGCTGGCCAGCCTGTGCCGCGCGGTGTACGACCCGCGCCGTGACGACGCGGATTTTCGCCGTAGCCTGGTGGGTGGTGCCGAAGCGCGGCGGGCGGCCTTCGACCGGCTGCGCAAGCATTACCCGATGCGGCGTGAGATCGATGGTTTGCGGGTGAGGGTTCAGGGGGATTCAGGCCAGTTGGCCGCTTTGGTGCGAGCCCTGGGGGGCACGCTGGCCTGAGCTGCTCGGTCATTTGGTGTTCGTGACTAAGGTGCAGGTTTAGGGCGTTCGTTATCCGTAGGTTCTTTGGGGAGTCTCACGGAGATCGGCTCTAATACCGGGCTGGCAAGTTTGTGTGTTGGCTTGTGTTGGTGTTCTGGACGCCGCTTTGGGTGTCTTCAGATATTCCGTGTTTCGCCCCCTCGGGCGACTCACTTTTCTTTGAAGTGCGCAAAGAAAAGCAAAAGAAACGCACCCCCGCCATCCGGCCCCGGCTGCGCCGGGGTTCGTTCGCTCCATCGCCGCTCCGAGGGTCGGCTTACAAGGGCCGTCCCTGGCCCTTTAAGCCTCTCGCGGCATCCATGCCGCTCGCCCCTCTACGCAACGATTCCACTCACCCTCCTGAAGGGGGCATTCGCGCGCCTGAACGTAAAGGCATGCCATGGTCTAGTCGGCGTGTTCTAGTGGCTGTGAAATCGCCACTGAGTCGTCGAGTTAAACCAAAACTTTCATTTGCGCAGTTTCATCTATGTAGCTGCCGCCCTGGTCAGCCCTAAGGCTGACCCTGTGCTCAAACACTCCGCACTGCTTCTGGTTTACCTTGGGTTCAGGCGCGTGCAGAGCCCGCCCAGGAGGGCGAACGGAATCGTCGTGGAAGAGGTTGAGCGGCATGGATGCCGCGAGAGCCGCGATGGGCCATGGATGGCCCACCGCGGCGGGCCTCTGGAGCGGCGATGGAGCGAGCGAACCCTCGCGCAGCGAGGGCCGGATGACCGGGCGGAGGTTTTGGTTACTTTTGCCCCAAAAGTGACTCGCCCGGGAGGGCGAAACCAAAAACATCAGCAAAAACGCGGCAATTCGGAACAAACACCCGAACAACCAGCAAGCCAACACAAACTTACCAGTCCAGCATCAAATTCATCCTCCTTTTCAGTAATTGAATTGCGCGCAATCAAATTGCTCGCTACCTTACTCCAATCTCCCACCTGTTTAAGGACGACTCCCCCATGAGCGATGCACTTCTCGATATCCCCGTCACCACCATCAAGGGCGAGCAGAAAACCCTCGCCGATCTCGGGGGCAAGGCGCTGCTGGTGGTCAACACCGCCAGCAAATGTGGTTTCACCCCCCAGTACAAGGGGCTCGAGACCCTCTGGCAGCAGTACAAGGACAAGGGCCTGGTAGTGCTCGGCTTTCCCTGCAACCAGTTCGGCAAGCAGGAGCCGGGCGACGAGGGGGCGATCAGCGAGTTCTGCGAGCTGAACTTCGGTGTCAGCTTCCCACTGTTCAAGAAGATCGACGTCAATGGCAGCGATGCCCACCCGCTGTTCGTGCAGCTCAAGAAGCGTGCACCAGGCCTGCTCGGCAGCCAGGGCATCAAGTGGAACTTCACCAAGTTCCTGATTGGCCGCGATGGCCAGGTGGTCAAGCGTTTTGCCCCGACCACCAAGCCCGAGGAGCTGGGCGCCGAGATCGAAGCTCTATTGCAATGATCAGTTCGACCGAGACCGGGCTGAGCCTGGACGACCAGTTGTGCTTCAAGCTGTATGCCGCCTCGCGGGCGGTGATCCGGGGTTACAAGCCGATGCTCGATGCCCTGGGCCTGACTTACCCCCAGTACCTGGCCATGCTGGTGCTCTGGGAATGGCAGGCGCGACCGCCTGCACAGCCGACGCTCAAGGCCCTGGGCCAACGTTTGCAACTGGACTCGGGCACCTTGACGCCTTTGCTCAAGCGCCTGGAGCAGAGCGGCCTGGTGTTGCGCCGCCGCGCCGCGCAGGACGAGCGTGAGGTGCATCTGGCGCTGAGCGAGCGGGGTGTGGCGCTGCAGGCGCAGGTGCTGCCGCTCAAGGAACAGTTGTTGTGCCGTTTCGCGGAAGACGAGTTGGCCGAACTGGAGGGCTTGCGTCAGCGCCTGGATAGGCTGCTGGTGCGTCTTGACCCACCGGTTCAGGCCGGCAGCCAAGCTTCCAGCAGCGCCGCCAGTTCCTCGCGGCGGAAGGGTTTGGCCAGGTAATCGTTCATACCGGCGGCGCGACAGCGCTCGCGTTCGTCGGACAGGGCGTTGGCGGTCAGGGCGATGATCGGCAGCTCCGGCCAGCGGCCATTGAGGCGGATGCGGCGGGTGGTTTCGTAGCCATCCATCACCGGCATGTTGCAGTCCATCAGCACCAGATCGATGGGCTCCTGCTCCAGTCGCTCCAGGGCTTCGCCGCCATGGGCAGCGACCAGTACTTCGCAGCCGAGCTTGGCCAGCATGCCTTTGGCCACCATCTGATTGACGGGGTTGTCTTCCACCAGCAGCACGCGCGCGCTGCGCTGTGTTGTGCCGGCCTCGCGCAGTGCGAGCTGGGCTTCCTGAGGTTCGTGCTGGAGCTGATGACGCAAGGCCTGGCGCAGGCCATCGCGAGCCAGCGGGCGGGCGATCTGTTGCAAGGGGGCCAGGCTGGCGGCCTGTTGCTGTGGCAGGAAGTTGCCGTAAGCCGTGACCAGGAGAATCGGCGTGGTAATGGCCGGGCGTATGCCCAGCAGGCACTCCGGGCAGTCGCTGATCAGCAGATCGGCCTGGACGCCGAGCAGGCTGGCGTCGGTGTCCAGGCGCCGATAATCGAGGCCCCAGGCCGGCAGCCAGCGTTCGAGCATTTGATGCAGGCCGCTGCTGCTGGGGGTCATCGCCACGATCTGGCCTTGCAGTTGTGGCGCCGGTAACGCCTCGCTCTGGGTCGGCAGGGGTAGCAGGGCGCAGAATTCGCTGCCGAAACCTTCCTTCGAGTTCAGGCTCAGGTTGCCTTGCATGGCTTCGCACAGGCGTCGGGTCAGGGCCAGGCCCAGGCCGGTACCGCCGAACTCGCGGGTGATGCCGACCGTGGCCTGGGCAAAAGGCTGGAAGATGCGCGCCTGTGCTTCTTCCGAGATACCAATACCGGTGTCGCGCACGCAGATGTTGATACCGGTGTCGGTACGTTCCACACGTACATCGACGCGGCCGAAACGGGTGAATTTCAGTGCATTGGACAACAGGTTGCTGACGATCTGTCGTACCCGGGTCGGGTCACCGAGCACCTGTGTGGGCAGGTGTGGGTCGATCAGGCAGGTCAGCTCCACGGCGGCCGCGGCGTTCTGCGACAGCAGGCTGGCGGTTTCTTCCACCAGCAGACCGAGGTCGAAGGGAATCTGCTCCAGCTCCAACTGGCCGGCCTCGAACTTGGACAGATCGAGAATATCGTTGAGCAACTCCACCAACACCTTGCCGGAATCGTGGGCGATGCTCAGTTGCTGGTGCTGTTCGCTGCTCAATGGTCCATCCAGAGCAAGGGCGAGCATGCCCAGCAGACCATTGAGCGGTGTGCGGATCTCGTGGCTCATGTTGGCCAGGAAGGCCGAACGCGCCTGTGCCATGTTCAGGGCGGTGGTGCGTGCCTGCTCCAGCTCCTGGTTGGACTGGCTGAGGCGGGCGTTGGCCGCCTTGAGCTCGGCGGTGCGGGCCGAGACGATATTCTCCAGCTCACTCAGGTATTGGTTCAGTTGGTCTTCGGCAGCGCGTCTCTGCTCGATTTCCTGGGTCAGGCTGGACAGGTGGCGGTTGGTCACCTCCACCAGCGTGCCGATCTCGTCGTGTTCGTGACCGCTGGGGCAGGGCACTGGGCGGGCTTGGGCATCCTGCGGATTACGCAGACTGAGGGCGCGGATGACGTTGATCAGGGGCTTGGTCAGCATGAAGTAAAACAGTACCAGCAGGATCAGCGACAACAGCAGGCTGCGAGCGAAGCCGGTGAGCAGGGTGAGCAGGGAGCGGTCGAGGAAGTGGCTGCCGAAGGCGTAGGTGTCCACCTCCAGGCGCAACACGCCGAGCGGTTCGTGCGGCGAGTGGGCGACGTACAGCGAATCCTGGAATTCACGCTGGGCGCCGAACAGGCTGTCGCTGAGTACCCGGTAACGGCTTTCCCGCCGTGGCCGGCTGGCGCTGGCCAGTACCAGGCCGCTGTTGTCGATCAGGGAGGCATGAACCACCGCGGGTGAGCGCAGCAGTCCCAGCACCAGCTCCTGAGCCAGCTCGGCATCGATGTTGTAGGCGATACGGGCCGCCGGGTTATGGCTGATTTCCAGCAGCGCATGAATCTCGCGGTTGATGGAGGCCTCTTCGCTGGCATAATCGATCGCCACCTGAATGATGCTGAGCAGGGTGCCGAGGATGAACGCGACCAATACGGTCAGGCCGGCTTGCTTGAACGAGAGGCGATGGGTGAGCGAAATATCCATGAAGGCCCGCATGTTCCTTGATCCTTGGCGGCAAGCATAGCTGATTGCAGAGCTGGATCGGCAGCGCGTTCTGTGAGCGCTGATTAATGAGGAGTAGATGGTGGATTCTCGATTGCAGAGCTTTCTGACGCGGGCCGAGCAGGTGTTGGAACGGCTCGAACCCCTGTTGCCCGCCTTGCGCCCGCAAGTGGATTGGCATCACTGCATGGCGGCACGTTGGCAGCGCGATGGGCGTAGCGGTTATCTACAACCTTTGCAGGTCAGTCTCGATCTGTCGTTGAGCGATCTGCTCGGCGTCGATGCGCAGCGTGAGCAACTGGCGCGCAACACCCGGCAGTTCGTCGACGCCTTGCCGGCCAACCACGCCTTGCTGTGGGGCGCCCGTGGTACGGGCAAGTCGTCGCTGGTCAGGGCGCTACTGGCCGAGTACGCGTCCGCTGGCCTGCGTCTGATCGAGATCGAACGCGACCATCTGGCCGACCTGCCGCGCGTGATGGAACTGCTGGCGGATCTGCCGCAGCGTTTCGTGCTGTTCTGCGATGATCTGTCCTTCGAGGCGGGCGAGGGTGACTACCGGGTGCTCAAGAGCGTGCTCGACGGCTCACTGGAGCAGGCGCCGGACAACGTGCTGCTGTACGCCACCTCCAACCGCCGTCATCTGGTGCCCGAGCGCCAGAGCGACAACGACAACTGGAAGATGGTCGATGGCGAGCTGCATCCCAGCGAAGCGGTGGAGGACAAGATCGCTTTGTCGGATCGCTTCGGCCTGTGGCTGTCGTTCTATCCCTTCAGCCAGGAGCATTACCTACTCGTGGTACGGCACTGGGTCACGGTGCAGGCGCGTGCCGTAGGCTTGCGCTGGGAGTGGGACGAGGCCCTGGAAAAAGCCGCCATTCGCTGGGCGCTGGGGCGCGGCAATCGCAATGGCCGCTGCGCCTATCAATTCGCCCGCCACTGGGTCGGGCTGCAACTGCTGGAGCAACGAGCATGATCGATCTTTCCCAGGCCGGCGCGGGGAGGCAGGGCTATGACCTGCTCTGCGCACAACTGCAGGCGTTGCTCAGTGGCGAGCATGATTTCATCGCCAATGCCGCACAGTTCTCCGCGTTTCTCTTCCACGAACTGACGGATCTGAACTGGGCAGGTTTGTACCTGGTCAAGGGCGGGGAACTGGTCTTGGGGCCGTTCCAAGGCAAGGTGGCCTGTGTGCGCATTCCCTTCGGCCGTGGCGTGTGTGGTGCCGCAGCGGCCACTCTGCAGACGCAGCGGGTGGAGGATGTGCACGCCTTTGCCGGGCACATCGCTTGCGACAGCGCCTCGAACAGCGAGCTGGTGGTGCCGCTGCTCAAGGACGGGCGCCTGATCGGCGTGCTCGATCTGGACAGCCCGCTCACCGGGCGTTTCAGCGCTGACGATCAAGCCGGTATCGAGGCCCTGGCGGCGATCTTCCTGGCCGCCAGCGACTGCTGAGGGCGAGCGCGCAGGGCACCTGCGCGCTAGGGTTATCAGCGGCGAATGCCAAGCTTCTCCAGGGTGCGCAGCTCGCGCGGCAGCAGTTGCTGCACGCTGGCGCGGGCCTTGATGCGGGCATAGTGCGCGGCCAGGTTTGGCCAGCGTGCGGTGTCCAGGGTTTCGCCGCCATGCTCCATGTTGATCAACTGGCAGGCGAGGGCCAGATCGGCCATCGTCAGCGTCTCGCCGAGGAAGAAGGGGCCTTCGCCCAAGGTGGCTTCGAGGTAGTCGAAGTGCTTCGGTAGCGCGCTCTTGAGCGTATGCTGCACCTGCTCTTCATCGCAGCCCTGGCCCATGCTGACCTTGAGCACGCGATTGCGGAACACGCTGAAGGTGCACAGCGGCGCTAGTTCATAGTCCGCGTACTTTTCCAGCCAGCGCACCTGGGCACGTTGTTCGGCACCTTCGCCGTACAGAGCCTGGCGTTCGGGGTAACCTTCTTCGAGGTACTGGCAGATGACGCTGGAGTCGGCGAGATTGAGTTCGCCATCGCGGAAGGCTGGAATCCGCCCCAGGGGGTTGAGCTCCCGATACCAGGCGGGTTGATCACCGAACGGCATGATCACCTCCAGATCGTACTCCAGGCCTTTTTCCAGCAGACACAGGCAGAGTTTGCGTACGAACGGGGACAGGGGGGCGCCGTAAACGGTCATGCTCATGGTGATGGGGCCTCGTCAGGGATGATGGCTCGGGGCGCAGGGGCTGCTGCGCCAGTGGCGGGTAGGGTTCAGTCGTAGATGTTCTTCTTCTTCCAGTCTTCTTCCAGACCCTTGAGTCCTTCGGTCAGTTCGCTGGGTTCGTCCTCGGCCGGCGGCGGATTGTCCAGCACCATGGCATTGGCGCGCGCCAGTTGTTCCTCGAAGCGCTTGAGCTGGGTCTGGTACAGCGCCGGTTCCGGCTGTTTGCGTAGGTATTGCACGGCGCGCTCGAAGGCCAGGCGGGCCTGGCCGGGGCGGCCCTGTTGCAGTGCGCTCTGACCCAGGTTGTTGAAGCATTCGATATAGACCTGCACCAGCATCTGGCGAATCTGCCGCATCCATTGCTTGCCGTCGTTCACCGGGATCAGGTTGATTTGCACCGCTCCGGTGATCAGCGCCTGGAGGTTTTCCAGCACGTAGCGCACTTCCTTGGCCTTGGCTTCATTGAGAATGGGCTGGGGCGGGTTCTTCACGGCAATCGATTCGCCCTGAACGGCCAGCGCGCGCAAGGCGTCGATCTCGCCAGCGAGGTTGGCATTGTGCTTGTCCACGGACTGCAGGCGCTCGCTGAGCTGGAGTTGCAGTTGGCACAGCAGCAGCTTCAGGCGCGGGCTCATCAACTGGCCGGGGATGCGTTCGGAAACGTCCTGGCAGCGGCGGATGCGGTCGATGAGATCGGCGCGTTGACGGGCTTTGTCCAGCTTGCTTTTCTCGACGGCATGATTGATGTAAGCAATGATCATCAACAAGGCGATACCGATGACGATAAGCAGGGTTATCACGAGCGGGGACAAGGTATGAACCTCTTGGCAACTGGCGTTTCGCCCGAGTGTAGTGGCTTGTCTGCACGGCTCCTAGCGCTATGTCTAATTCTTGGTTGAAGTCTTTGATTTTAAAAATTTTTTAGAGAGTGGTTGACGGCCCTGCAAAGGCTCCATAGAATGCGCGCCACTTCCAGCGCAATGCCAGAAACAGAGCGAAGGAAGCCGGAAAGTTGCTTGATGTTCCGGGGTGTGTCCCCTTCGTCTAGTGGCCTAGGACACCGCCCTTTCACGGCGGTAACAGGGGTTCGAGTCCCCTAGGGGACGCCACTTTCAAGCTGTAATGCGGGAATAGCTCAGTTGGTAGAGCACGACCTTGCCAAGGTCGGGGTCGCGAGTTCGAGTCTCGTTTCCCGCTCCAGATTTTAGAAGCGCTGCTTCGGCAGGGTTTCAAACCAAGTTCCAAGGTCCCCTTCGTCTAGTGGCCTAGGACACCGCCCTTTCACGGCGGTAACAGGGGTTCGAGTCCCCTAGGGGACGCCACTTTCAAGTTGTACTGCGGGAATAGCTCAGTTGGTAGAGCACGACCTTGCCAAGGTCGGGGTCGCGAGTTCGAGTCTCGTTTCCCGCTCCAAATAAACGAAAACGCCGCTCAATCGAGCGGCGTTTTCGTTTCTGCCGTTTGCCTTTCAGGCGGCCTGCGCCAGATACAGCAGGGCATAGCCCAGCCCGCACAAGCCCCAGCCCAGCCAGGGCGAGAACAGAGCGCGCCACAGCCAGTGGCGCGGGGTGAAGCCGACGCCGTGGATGAAGGCGCAGGATACGCCCCACATCACCAGCATCAGCAACGAATGGCTGTAGCGCCCCTGGCTATCGAGCATGGCGCCGGGGTGGATCATCAGCAGCAGTGCCAGCGGCGTGGCCAGCAGCCAGGAGAGCGCGCGCAATGGCGAACGCTCGCTCAGGGCGGTGTCACTCATGCTCGCTCTCGGTGTCGAGGTTCTGCGTGGTTTCCAGCCACAGCGCGTTGATGATGCCGAAGCTGCAGGCCAGCAGCACGCCAAGAATCCAGGTGAAGTACCACATCGCGTTTCTCCTCAATACAGGCCGTGGGGGTTGGCTTCGATGCTGCTGTCGTTCAACTTGCCCCACATGCGGATATAGCTCCACAGGGTGTAGAGCAGGATCAGCGGCACGAAGAGGCAGGCGACGACGAACATGATGCCCAGGGTCTTGTGGCTCGATACCGCGTCCCACACCGTCAGACTGGAGGCAGCATCGAGGCTGGACGGGAAGACGAAGGGGAACAGGGCGAAGCCGGCGGTGCAGATGGCGCCGACTATCATCAGGCTGCTGCCGAGGAAGGCCAGGCCGGCGCGGCGTCCGCTACTGGCAAGAATCGCCAGCAGTGCGCCGAGTACGCCGAGCACCGGTGCCGTCATGGTCACTGGGTAGTGGCTGTAGTTGCCGAGCCAGCCGGCGTTGTCGGCCAGTACCTGCTTGTTCAGCGGGTTGAGCGCAGCCCCTGCATCCACGGCGCCGATCAGGCTCATGCCTTTAATACCCAGTGTCAGCCAACTGCCGGCCAGCAGGAAACCGATCAGGAACACCAGGGCACTGAGGTAGGTGGCCTGGCGTGAACGCGCGGCCAGATCCCCTTCGGTGCGTAGCATCAGCCAGGCGCCGCCATGGGCGCAGAGCATGCTCAGGCTGACCACGCCGCAGAGCAGGGCGAAGGGGTTGAGCAGGGCGAAGAAGGAGCCGTGGTAGGTCGAACGCATCATGTCGTCGAGCTGGAACGGCAAGCCGAGGAACAGGTTGCCGAAGGCCACGCCGAACACCAGTGCCGGTACCGCGCCGCCGACGAACAGCGCCCAGTCCCAGGCGCTACGCCAGCGTGGGTCGCTGACCTTGCTGCGGTAGTCGAAGCCCACCGGGCGGCAGAACAGGGCGAACAGCACCAGCAGCATGGCCCAGTACAGGCCGGAGAAGGCCACCGCGTAGACCATCGGCCAGGCGGCGAACAGCGCGCCACCAGCGGTGATGAACCACACCTGGTTGCCGTCCCAGTGCGGGGCGATGGTGTTGATGGCGACGCGGCGCTCGTTGTCGGTCTTGCCGACGAAGGGCATCAGCGCCATGGCGCCCATGTCGAAGCCATCGGTGAGGGCGAAGCCGATCAGCAGCACGCCGATCAGCACCCACCAGACGAGTTTCAGGGTTTCGTAGTCGAACATGGCGAAGTCCTCAGGCGTGGGCCGGCTGCTGTTGCTCGAAGTGGTAGCGTCCGCTGTGCAGGCTCGACGGGCCGAGGCGGGCGAACTTGATCATCAGGTACATCTCCACCACCAGCAGCAGGCTGTAGAAGGCGATCAGTGCGGTCAGCGAGCCCCAGATATCGCCAGCCGACAGGCTGGAGGTGGACAGGTGTGTCGGCAGCACCTCACCGATGGACCAGGGCTGGCGGCCATGTTCGGCCACGTACCAGCCGGTCTGCGCGGCGATCCAGGGCAGCGGCAGGCTCCACAAGGCCCACTTGAGCAGCCAGGGTTTGCTTTCCTCGTTCTTCTTCGCCGAAGCCCAGAAGGCGCAGACGAACAGGGCCAGCATGAGGAAGCCACTGGCGACCATGATGCGGAAGGTCCAGAACAGGCTGAACACGTCGGGAATGGTATCCAGCGCGGCCTGCTTGATCTGCTCCTCGCTGGCATCGACCACGTTCGCCGTGTACTTCTTCAGCAGCAGGCCATAGCCCAGGTCGTTTTTCACGGCGTTGAAGGCGGCGAGGGTCTCGGCCGACTTGTCGCCGCCGCGCAGTTGCTCCAGCAACGCATAGGCTTGCATGCCATTGCGGATACGCGCCTCGTGCTCGATGAGCAGATCCTTGATGCCCTTGACCTCTTCATCCAGCGAGCGGGTGGCGATCAGGCCCAGCGCGTAGGGAATCTTCACCGCGTAGTCGGTGCGCTGCTGCTCCTGGTTGGGCAGGCCGAACAGGGTGAAGCCAGCCGGTGCCGGGTGGGTGTCCCACTCGGCCTCGATGGCCGCCAGTTTGGTCTTCTGCACGTCGCCGATCTCGTAGCCGGACTCGTCCCCCAGGACGATCACCGAGAGGATCGAGGCCAGGCCGAAGGCCGAGGCGATGGCGAAGGAACGGCGGGCGAAGCCCAGGTCGCGCTTCTTCAGCAAGTAGTAGCTGGAGATGGCCAGGATGAAGATCGAGCCGGTGACGTAGCCCGCCGCCACGGTATGTACGAACTTGACCTGGGCCACCGGGTTGAACAGCAGGGCGCCGAAATCGGTCAGCTCCATGCGCATGGTCTCGAAGTTGAACTCGGCGCCTACCGGGTTCTGCATCCAGCCGTTGGCGATGAGGATCCACAGCGCCGAGAGGTTCGAGCCGATCGCCACCAACCAGGTCACGCTCAGGTGTTGCAGCTTGCTCAGGCGATCCCAGCCGAAGAAGAACAGGCCGATGAAGGTGGACTCGAGGAAGAAGGCCATCAGCCCCTCGATGGCCAGCGGCGCGCCGAAGATGTCACCCACGTAATGGCTGTAGTAGGCCCAGTTGGTGCCGAACTGGAACTCCATGGTCAGCCCGGTGGTGACGCCGAGGGCGAAGTTGATGCCGAACAGCTTGCCCCAGAACTTGACCATGTCCTTATAGACCTGTTTGCCGGTCATCACGTAGACCGACTCCATGATCGCCAGGAGGAAGGACAGGCCCAGGGTCAAGGGGACGAAGATGAAGTGATACATCGCTGTCATGGCGAACTGCAGGCGTGACAGGTCGACGACTGATTCCGAGATCATCTCGGTTTCTCCTCGGTGGGTAGTGAAGATGGACTGGCGGGTTGGCCGAACAGGTGAAGCTCGACGCGCTGCTGACCATCTTTCGGCACGGTTGGCTCGGTGAACCAGATGGCCTTGATACCCAGCAGCAGGGTCAGCTTGATCAGCAGGATCACGGTGATCTCGCGGATCAGCGGGATTCGCCAGGGAGAGGTAGGTGCGCGCTCGGACATCTCGACGCTCCAGGTTTGCCGGCGCTGACTCGGGGGCACCGGCAGAGTGGGTGTGTCCTAATGTTACTGGGTACTCATGGGGGTATGTAGGTGCAGAAATTGATGCAGGTCAGAACAATGGCAATTAGCCGGAAGATTCCTGCATCCAGGCGCCATGGGACTCAGTCGAAGGTTGGCAGCGTGGGGGTGAGCAACTCCCGACCGGCTGCTTGCCAGGCCTCGATGCCACCGGCCAGGGAAAGCACGTTGCGGTAACCCATTTCCCGTAGCGCGTCGGCAGCCAGGGCCGAGCGGCCACTGTTCTTGCAATAGAGCACGAGCTTGAGATCACGATTCGACAGTTGTGGATCGTTGCTCAGCTTGAACTCCAGCAGCCCGCGGAGAATGTTGACGGCCCCGGGAATGTGCGCGGCGCTGTATTCGTCCGCTTCACGCACGTCGATCAGCAGGTCGGCGTTGCGGATGGCCGCTGCGGCCTGTTGCAGATCGACTTCAGCGATACGGGCCTTGGCGGCGAGCACCAAATCATGAGCGCTTTTCATGGGGATTTCCTTGCAGGGGCTGTGGTTGAGAGCAGGGCGCTGGAGCGAGCTGCCTGAGTGCCTCGAACTGGCTGATGAACACCTGGCCGCCGAAGGTCTGCAGGAAGTCGGAGCGGCGCAACTGATCCATCACCGGGCCCTTGACCTCGGACAGATGCAGTTGCACACCGGCTGCATGCAGGCGCTCGGCTATGGTTTGCAGCGAATCCAGGGCGCTGGCATCGATCAGGTTGACCCCCGAGCACATCAGCACCAGGTGGCGCACCTGCGGCCGGTTGGCAACCAGCTCGCCGATGCGCTCTTCCAGGTAACGGGCATTGGGGAAGTACAGGCTTTCGTCGACGCGCAGCGACAGCACGCTGGGTGACTCGATCACGGCGAAGCGCTCGACGTTGCGAAAGTGCTCGCTGCCTGGCACCTGGCCGACCACGGCGATATGCGGCTGGCTGGTGCGCCAGAGAAACAGCAGCAGCGACAGGCCGACGCCGAGCAGGATGCCGGCCTCGACGCCGATCAGCAGCACGCCGAGCAGCGTGGCGATCTGCGCGGCGCCGTCCTGGGGTGAATAGCGCCAGGTATGCCGGAGTGACTTGAGGTCGACCAGGCTGAGCACGGCGACGATGATGGTGGCGGCCAGCACGGCTTGTGGCAGGTCGTGCAGCAGCGGGGTCAGCAGCAATACGCTGAGGCCGATGCCCAGGGCGGTGAATACCCCGGCCATGGGCGTCTGCGCGCCGGCATCATAGTTGACCACCGAGCGGGCGAAGCCACCGGTGACCGGAAAGCCACCGCTGAACGCCGCGCTGATGTTCGCCGCGCCGAGGCCGAGCAGTTCGTTGTCCGGCCCGATGCGTTGGCGACGCTTGGCGGCCAGGGTCTGGCCGACCGATACCGATTCGACGAACCCCACCAGGCTGATCAGCAGCGCCGCCGGCAGCAGTTGCATGGCCAGGTCGAAATCCAGCATGGGCAGGGTCAGTCCAGGCAGGCCCTGGGGCACCACACCGACTACCTTGACCCCGGCTTGCTCCAGTTGCAGCAGGGCGACAGCGGCAATGGCCACGATGATCGCCAGCACCGGCCCGGCCTTGGCCAGGTTGCCCGCCAGTTGTGGCGACAGGCCAAAGCCTTGCAGCAAGGGCTTGAGCCGGGCTCTGGCCCACCACAGCCAGGCAAGGCTGAGGGCGCCGATAAGCAGGGTCGGCCCGTGTGTCTGTGGCAACGCCTGGAAGAGCTGTGGCAGCAGGTGCGGCAGGTTCTCCCCGGACGCCGAGACGCCGAGCAGGTGCTTGAGCTGGCCAACGGCGATGAGAATGCCCGAGGCGCTGATGAAACCGGACACCACCGGGTGGCTGAGAAAGTTGGCGAGAAAGCCCAGGCGCAGCATGGCCATGGCCGTCAGCAGCAGGCCGCTGAGCAGGGCCAGGAGCATGGCGGCGCCGACGTATTGCGCACTGCCCGCGGGGAACAGCGGGGCGAGGGCGGCGGCGGTCATCAGCGACACCACCGCCACCGGGCCCACCGCCAGGGTGCGACTGGAACCGAACAGGGCATAGGCCAGCAGCGGCAGGATGCTGGCATACAGGCCGGTCACCGGCGGCAGGCCGGCCAGCATGGCGTAGGCCAGGCTCTGAGGAATCAGCATCAGGGTGACGATCAGCGCGGCGAGGCCATCCTGTGCCGCGCTGCTGCGATCATAGCGTCGCCCCCAGTCCAGGCAGGGCAGCCAGTGACTCAATTTCATTTCTGCTCCTTGCCGAAATCGCAGGCTGCAGGGGCTTCGACCGCCAGTGGCTGGTGGGGCAGGCGCTTGGGCTCGGCCAGCCATTCACGGCCACGCAGCATCAGGTCGAAGTAGATGCTCGGCATCATCCGCACCTTGAGATCCCAGGCCAGGCGCCGTGGCACCGCCGGATCCAGCGGAAAGGTGGGCAGCAGCTTGCCGCCATAGCCGAACTCGGCCAGCACCACCTTGCCTCGTTCGACGGTCAGGGGGCAGGAGCCATAACCATCGTAGATCGCTTGCGGGCCCTTGCCGGCCAACACGGCGAGGACATTCTCGGCCACTACCGGGGCCTGCTTGCGCACCGCTGCGGCAGTCTTGGCGTTAGGGGCGGCGCACACGTCGCCGAGGCTGAAGACGTTGCCGAAGCGCGGGTGGCGCAGGGTTTCGTGATCGGCCTCGACCCAGCCGTCGGCGCCGCCCAGGGGGCTCTGACGGATGAACTCCGGCGGTCGTTGTGGGGGCACGGCGTGAAGCATGTCGAAGGCTTCTTCGATGGTCTTGCTTGCGCCGCTGGCATCGGTCTGCTTGAACCAGGCGCGCTGCGCCGGGCCATCGACGGCGATCAGGTTGGTGTTGAAGTTGAGCTGTGCGCCATAGCGTTCGACATACTGCATCAGCGGCGGCACGAAGGTGGGCACGCCGAACAGCACGGCACCGGCCGAACAGAACTCGACATCGATCTGCGGCAGCACGCCTTGCTTCAGCCACCAGTCGCAGGACAGGTAGAGGGCTTTCTGCGGTGCGCCGGCGCATTTGATCGGCATGGGCGGCTGGGTGAACAGCGCGCGGCCCTTGCGCAGGTTCTGCACCAGTTGCCAGGTGTAGGGCGCCAGCTCGAACTGATAATTGGACGTTACGCCATGTTTGCCGAGGCTTTCCTTGAGGCCTTCGACGCCGTCCCAGTGCAGGCTCAGACCGGGGCATACGATCAGGGCGCGGTAGTTGATCCGGTTGCCATCTTCCAGCACCACGCGCTGCTGCTCCGGCTCGAAGCCGGCCACGGCCGCGCGAATCCAGTGTGCGCCGTGGGGGATGCAGCGCGCCATCGGCCGTTCGGTGCGGGCACGGTCGAAGACGCCGGCGCCCACCAGTGTCCAGCCCGGCTGGTAATAGTGCTGATCGCGAGGTTCGATCACCGCGATGCGCAGTTCGGCGTTGCGCTTGAGTAGGCTGGCGGTTACCGCGCAACCAGCCGCGCCACCGCCGACCACCACCACATCGTAGCGCTGGGTTGGTGTGCTGCTGGTGGCCGGCTGAACGGTTGGCGCCTGCTGCCAGCGCTGCTCCAGGCGCGGCAGCAGGCCAACGAGGTCGTAACCCTGCTCGTGGGCAGTGCTGAGCAATACCACGGGGTCAAGGTGATGTGCCTCGCTCAGCGCCCAGAGACTGGTGGAGCGTGTGCCGGTACGGCAGAACGCCAGCAGCGGGCCCCTTGCCTGGTCGAGCAGGTTGCTGAAGGCATCCACGTCTGCGTCGCTGATCTGCCCGGAAACCACCGGCAGGTAGTAGTACTCCAGGCCGCTGGCCTGGGCGGCGGCGGCCATCTCTTCCGAGCTGGGCTGGCCTTCCCCCTCGCCGTCGGGGCGATTGTTGATCACGCTGCGAAAACCGGCGGCGGCCAGTGTGCCCATGTCTGCCGGTTGTAACTGCGCGGCCACTGCGATGAATGGCGTCAGGCGCTTGAGCGAGTCCATGGCGATGACCTCAGAGCACGTCGAGGGGAATCTTCAGGTAGCGGGTGCCGTTGTCTTCGGCCGGTGGCAGTTGCCCTGCGCGCATGTTGACCTGCACCGAGGGCAGGATCAGGGTCGGCATGCCCAGGGTGGCGTCGCGTTCATGGCGCATGGCGACGAAGCTCGCTTCATCGATGCCCTGGTGCACGTGCACGTTGTGCGCGCGCTCCTCTGCCACCGTGGTCTGGTAGCGGAAGTCGTCGCGGCCTGGTGCCTTGTAGTCATGGCACATGAACAGGCGGGTTTCGTCGGGCAGGGCGAAGAGCTTCTGGATCGACTGGAACAGGACATGAGCATCGCCGCCCGGGAAGTCGCAGCGCGCGGTGCCGTAGTCGGGCATGAACAGGGTGTCGCCAACGAAACCGGCGTCGCCGATCAGGTAGGTCATACAGGCTGGGGTATGGCCGGGGGTGTGAATGGCGCTGGCGTGCAGCTCGCCAATGCGGAAGGTATCGCCATCGTGGAACAGATGATCGAACTGGCTGCCGTCGGTGGCGAATTCGCTGCCGGCGTTGAACAGTTTGCCGAAGGTGTTCTGAACCACGGTGATGTGCTCACCGATACCCAGCTTGCCGCCCAGTTCGCGCTTGAGGTAAGGCGCGGCGGACAGGTGATCGGCATGTACGTGAGTTTCCAGCAGCCACTCGACGTGCAGGCCGCGTTGCTTGACGAAGGCGACGATGCGCTCGGCGCTGGTGTGCGAGGTGCGCCCGGAGGCCGGGTCGTAATCCAGCACCGAGTCGACGATGGCGCAGTGCTGCGTGGCAGGATCGATGACGACGTAGCTGTAGGTGTAAGTGGCAGGATCGAAGAATTCGACGACATCGGGGCGCATGATCAATCTCCTCTCATATACCCGTGGGAGTATTCAATTAAGATTTAGCTTAACTGTATTTTTTGTTCTATGCATAGATTTATATGGAATATACGGCGAGCACGTTGCACGCACTCGCCATATGCGTGGCGTGCGGAGCTGGTGGCTGTCTGATCATCGCGTCGAGGCTTCATTGGCGGCTGCGTCATGTGCGTGAGAGGCGGCTAGTGCGGCTCCTCCCAGCCGCTGAGCATCGCGCGGATATGTGCCAGCGGCGTGTGCCCAGTGGTGGTCAGGTAGATATGCACGATCAGGAAGATCAGCATCATGAAGGCCGCTAAAGTATGCGTCAGGGCTACCTGTTCCAGGCCCAGCCAGTCAGGCAGGTAGGGTTTTACGCTGCCCCAGAACAGGTAAAGCAGACCGCTGGCCCAGATCAGTGGGTTGATCAACAGCAGTACGCCCAGGTAGGCGATGCGCTGCAAGGGGTTGTGCTTGCGTTCGCGGGTCACCTTGTAAGGGTGCGGTGCCCCGGTGAAGATGCCGTGCGCATAATAGAGCGCCACCCTTTGGATATTGGCCAGGGTCGGGATGTACTGCCGCCACTGGCCGGTGGTGAAGTGCCAGAAGATGGCGAATACCCACAGGGTGATCAGCAGCCAGGCGGCGATTTCATGCACCTCTACCGCGCTACGAAAGTCGAGCAGGGCATGGCTGCCGTGGATGGCGAAGCCGCTGAACAGCAAGGTGATGATCAGCAGGGCCTGCGACCAGTGCCAGAAGCGCTCGAAGCGGGTGAACAGATAGAGACGCTCGCTCATCTCAGGATCTCCTTCTGCGCTGGTAGGCGGCGATGCGCAGCGCACCGTGGAGCGACACGCCAAGCAAGGCGAGGCCTGCAAGGCTGAAGCCGAGGGTATCGAGCAGCACATGGCGATCCTTGCCTGGCAGCCAGATGCCCGGCACGGCGGCCAGGCGTGCCTGGCGGGAGTGGCACTGCACGCAATCGAGTGCCTGCTCCTTGGGCGCGACCATATGGGTGATGGGCCACAGCATGCGGGTATCGACGAAGCCGAAATGACCGCTGTAGGGCGAGCCTGTGGCATCGGCGCCGGCCTGCAGCGCCTTGGCCCAGTCGAAGTTGTACCAGAAGGCCGTATCGTCGGGCACGGCAATATGGGGTACCAACAGGGTATTGAGTACCTGATCGTAGGGCTGGCGACTGTGGAAGGTCTTCACTGGCCAGATGCGCGAATCCGCTGCGCCGGGCGTGCCATGGAAGACGTTGATCGGCACGCGCTCGCTCGGGTCGATTCGGCTATCCGGCTGCACATAGGTGACCGTGCCATCGAACCAGACATAGTCGGGCACCAGGTTCTCGCCGAGGACGAAGTCGCCCTTGCGGCTGTCGTAGATCAGGTGGCCATTGGCGTCCCAGGTCTGGAATGGTTTGCCGGCGCCATCCAGCTTGCCGGCAGTGGACCAGTCCCAGGCCATCTTGGTCGGCACACCGCCACGGGCGAAGGTTGGAATGTGGCAGCTCTGGCAGGCCAGAGTGCGGCTGTGGTCGTTGAGCCGCCCGGCATGCAGTAGGGTGCCTTGATGCGGGCGCTCGCCGTGGCAGGCCTGGCAGGTGGACGGGTTGCGGGTGCTGCGTTCGCCACGCAGGAGCGCTGCGTGCGGATCGGTGGCGGTCACGCTGATGCGGCTGCCGGCGATCTGGTGCTGATCGGACACATGGCAGGTGGAGCAACTGAAGTCGGGGCCGGCCCGGCTCATGTGCACGTCCAGGCTGCGTGGCGGGTCGTTCAGTGAGGAGTCGAGATCACCGTGCTTGACGCCGTCGCCGCCACCGCCGTAGTAGTGGCAGGCACCGCAGCTCTGGCGTGAGGTGGCGCCGATGTTGCGTGCCACGATGGCCAGATCCACCGGATCGACGAATGTTCCCGAGCCTGGGGACGTCTCGCTGCGAACCAGGGGCGGATGGCCGGCCAGGCCCGCGAGCTTCAGGTAATTGCCGGTGTTGTGGCAGGCCAGGCAGTCGACCTTGCTCTGGTCGCTGAAGTCGAAACTTGCATCCTGCCAGCCGTAGCCGACGTGGCAGGACTGGCAGAACGCCTCGTTGGAGCGATCACCGATGCAGAAGCCGTTGATCATGGTCTTCTTGCCCAGGCGCTGGCCGGTGTCCGGGTTGATGTAGTCCCAGGTCCAGTGACGGCTGGCCATCACCTGCTTGGCCGCCTCGGTGTGGCAGCCGAGGCAGGCACGGGTGACGTCCTCACCGCTGGCGAATGGCCCCTGCAGCTCCTTGAAGCGGCCATGGTCGGCGGTGGCGGCCAGCGCCGGGCCGGGCAGCAGCAGAAGCAGGCAGATGAACCCAGCGCTTGCCCGCCGTGAACCGTTCATAAGCACCTCCCGCTCTCGGTTGTCAATGTGCCCTTGGCCTGTGTCGCCGGATCAGCTGTCGATACCGGCAATGTGCACCTCGCGGCGCAGTAACAGGCTCCAGGTCAGGCGCAGCAACCCTGCCAGGGTCAGCGCCTGGATGCTCGCCAGGATCAGGATGCCGAGCCAGTAAGGTGCGCCGAATGGCTCGATCAGCCCGCCTTTGACCCAGACCAGATGCCACCAGAACATGCCCATCACGAAGAGCGCCACACCGGGGCAGATCAGGCCGAAGCTGATCGGGTTGCGTTCGTCGCCGCTGAGGTGGCTGCGCAGATAGCCATTGAGCTGCATGACCCGGTAGCCGACCAGCATCACGCCGAGTTGCAACATGAATATCCCGGTCAGCACGACGAAGATCGTGCCGCTACTCGCACCGCCGGAAAAATGATGACTGAGGCCGTGCTGCAGGCGCAGCCATTCAATGCCGAGCAAGGTCAGGATTGGTACCAGCATCCAGATGCTGGGCGTCGCTTTGGGCTGCAGGCCGTGCGTCATCATTGCGCCGATGCCGGTTACCAGGACGACGCCGCCGATCACCAGCGACAGCACCAGAAACAGGATCGACAACGTCGCCGCCAGCACCGATAGCAGTTTCACCTGGGACATGCCTGCCGGGGCGGCAAAGCCCACCGAGAGCATGGCGAAGGTAAACACGGCCAGCAGTGCGGACAGATGGTTGTGCTCTTCGCTGCGATGACCGCCGCTCACCAGCATATGGTTCAGGTAGCGGCCATAGATTCGCAACGCACTCCAGGCGATGGCGGCGAAGGCAAGCAGAGCCAGAGGAAACAGGTATTCGACCTGCGGCCACAGGCCAGGCACGAACAGCGCACCGAGGGCGAAGCAGACGTTCACCGTCATCGCCAGGGTCAGCGGCACCGCCATCAATTGCACTTCGGCTGGTGACTGGCGCAAGGCTGCCAGCCCCTCCTGGCTGGCTGCAGCGCGATACTCGCGGATATTCCAGGCCAGCAACAGCACATGCAGCAGCGCCATGGCGAGCACGCCAGCGCTGGCGATCAGCAGTATCGCTCTCATCGATGCAGGGTTGGCGCCAGCGCTCTGCCAGGCGGCCTGCAGGTGTTCCCAGGTCGGCATGGGGCTGCCCGCGTGGGGCACCATCCACATCAGGTACATGAAGAACGAGATCGACAACCCTCCGGCGCCAAGGGCGGACAACCAGTAGCTGGGGTGGTAGGGAACATCGCCGCTTCGCTGGAACATGTCGCACCTCCTTCATCCCGGGTTCATTCGGGTAGGCAAAGTTCGCCTCTGAACGCTGCCAGCGCCGTTTTCCCGCTCAGCAGGGCAACCACGCCGGTCAGCAGGATCAGCAGTGTCCACCCGAGCCCTTCGTAGAAGACCAGGCCGCTGCGCTGCGCCATCTCGAAAGTGGCCAGGGTCAGCGCGGCCAGCGGAAAGGAGTAGGCCCAGGCGGAGATGAAGAAGGGCACGCGGAAGAAGCGCACGGCGTTGCTCGCCAGCAGCAGGCCGAGGAACAGCGCGGTGAAGTAGAGGATGCGGGCGAAGGCATCCAGGCTGTCGGTCAGCGCCAGATAGGCGAGGAACCCCACCGAGGGCGGTGCCAGAAGAATGAACAGCGTTGGGGTCAGGCGGATGGGCAGGGGTTCGTGGAAGAACAGCCGGTACAGCACGATGGTCAGCAGCACCAGCCAGAACACCAGGCCGATGCTGAAGAAGAACCAGCTAATGTCGAGCGGCGCGAAGCCTGCGCCGGCCACCGGAACCAGGATGTTGCCCACCACCGGGATGAACCAGGCCGGATTGGCGTGGTTGATCTGGAAGTGGGCATGGTGGATCCAGCCGCTCATGGCCAGCAGGGTGAATACGAGGTGCAGTGCGGCGCCCACGCTCCATAACCAGGTCGCCAGGGTGGGCGCGGCATGTGCCCAGGCGATGGCGAGCAGGAGCAGGCCGATGGAGATGGCCGGGAAGAAATTCTGCTTGAGCGGATGGGCGCGCTCGGCCATTACCGCTGCGCGATGACGCAACAGCTTGGTGAGGTAGATCAGCAGCAGGAAGGCGAACAAGGCCGTGCCCAGCCCGCGCAGGCCGCCGCCGATCTGCTCCGGCACCAGCCCCGTCTGGGCGGCCTTGAGCCAGGCGATGGCCAGGCCGGCCATGCCCATCACACTGGCGAACAGTGCCACCGGAAAGTGGGCGAGCCGATGGGGCGCGGCGCTCTGATGATCGATACTGGTATCCACGCGAATCTCTGCTTCCAGGCGCCATTGGTGATGGTTCCCCCACGCCGGGCCTGGGCAGGCGTGAGGGCACCAAGTCGCTTCAGAGCGTTCTGGTGGAAAAGTACCAATCGGTGGTGTCGTAGCCTTCCGACGCACGCTTTTCGGCATCCTCGGCGGTCTTCGGCGGCGGTACGATCACTGGCTGACCCAGGCACCAGTTTTCTGGTGTGGCCACACCGTGGGCGTCGGAGGTCTGCAGGGCTTCGAGCAGGCGGACGAACTCGTCGATGCTGCGGCCGTTGCTCATCGGGTAATAGACCATGGCGCGCAGGATGCCATTGGGGTCGATGAAGAAGGTCGCGCGTACCGCCTGGGTATCGGCGGCACCTGGGTGCACCATGCCGTAGGCACTGGCCACCTTCATGGAGATGTCTTCGATGATGGGGAAGGGGATCTCGACGCCGAACTTCTCCTTGATGTTGCGCATCCAGGCCAGGTGGGAGAACAGGCTGTCGATGGAGAGGCCGAGCAGTTCGCAGTTCATCGAGGCGAACCTGGGGGCGGCCTGGGCGAAGCCGATGAATTCGGTGGTGCAAACCGGAGTGAAATCGGCGGGGTGAGAGAACAGGATCAGCCACCTGCCACGGTAGTCTTCGAGCGAGCGCTCGCCCGAGGTGGTGCGCGCCGTGAAGGCCGGGGCCGGTTCGTTCAGGCGCGGGAAGTTGATCTGCGGCGCGTTTTCCATCGTTTCTTACCTCTGCATCGTGTCCAGAACATCGAATGGAACCTCTGTAAGCACGCAAGCAGCGGGTTGCCGACGTTATGAAAACCGGGAGGGTGAGTTGCCCTGGCGAGCTTCGGCGTCGATCGAAATGAGGTCGGCACTGTTCAGGTCGGAGGAACCGAGAGCGGCGCGCACTACTACTCATCACTTTTTATACCCCTGGGGGTATTTTGTTGGGTATGAGCTTAACTGTATTCAGGGCGTCGCTGGTAGATCGATATGGAATAGCCGTACTGAGCGTCTTGTGCCAATGCCATAAGCGAAGGACGGGCTCGGATCATGGCAGAAATCTGCATGCTTTCAGCGCTGCGTCTTTGTCGAGGCGTGTGTTCCACGGTGGGTTGGCTATCAGGTGTACTTGGTGAAGATTTCGCGCACGCGTTGCAGGGAGTCTTCGGGGTTCTGCTCAGGGTCGAGCATGGCCTCTTCGATCAGGCAGGTCAGCATCAGGCGGTAGGACTTGTCCAGTGCGCTGCGTGCCGCCGAGAACTGCTGGGCGATGGCGGCGCAATCCTCGCCACGTTTGATCATCGCCTGGATGCCTCTGATCTGGCCCTCTACCCGGGCCAGACGTTTGAGCATCGCTTGCTGCTGTTCGAGCATGCGGGCGCGCAGATCGGTATTGTCCGTCATGGTGTTTCCTGTGCAATGGGGCGACTGAGGGTGAAAGCGCCGCGCAGTTCGCCAAGCTGATAGCCGCGGGCCTGATCCTGCGGATAGTACTGGTCAATGGTCGCTTGCACCTCTGCTTTGATCGCCGTGCCGTGGCAGGCCAGGCACGGTTCGCCCACTGCGATGGCCTGCATGTAGCGGTACTGGCCGTCGACCTCTTCGCCATGGCGTAGTTCTTTTATCGGCGTGCCGGCCTTGGCCGCGCTGGCGAAGCGTTCGAGCACGGTTCGCTCCCAGGCATCAGGTGCGTTGTCTGGATTGCGTACCTTGAGCGAGGTACGGCCCACCTGCCAGGCGTGCTGACTGTGCTCGCTGGCAATCTGCGGCGCCAGTGCCTGGCAGGCCTGCACGGCGGCTGTTGGCCCACCGTCGGCGATGGCCTGGCGCACGGTGCCCAGCAACTGTTCGGCGAATGGCGGGATCTGCGCGGCCGCTTCGTCTTGCCAAGGCGTGGCAGCCTGTGCGGCGGTGCAGGTGAGCAGGGCGGTGAGCAGGAGCGGGCGCATGATCGAACCTCATAAATACTGGTGGGAGTATTTATGCATGAAATGCATCGGCTGTCATCGCTTGTGGCTGCGACATTCTGACCCTAGGGGCTGAGCTCAGTGCTTGGCGCCGTCGGTGGGCAGGGCCAGCAGTCGCTTTTCCTGGTTCCAGTCGAAGGGTTCGTCGTTCTGTTCGGCCTCGAAACGGCGCTCGTCGAGAGCCTGGTACAGGGCAATCTCGTCGTCTGGCATGAAATGCAGGCAGTCACCGCCGAAGAACCACAGCAGGTCGCGTGGCACCAGGTGGGCGATCTGCGGGTAGCGGTGGAAGACCTGGCTGAGCAGATCCTGGCCCAGGTACTGGCTGGACACCGGGTCACGCGGCAATTCGGCGAGCAGTTCATCGTAACGCTCGAGGAACAGGGCGTGGCTGTCATCGAGCACCTGTTCGGCTTCGCCCAGGGCGACGAGGATGTCGCGCAGGTGCTTGAGCAGGGCGAGGTGATGGTCGAGATGGCTGGCCATGGCGGGAATTCCTGAAGGGCAAAACGGGCGCAGGAGTATAGAGAGCCTGGCGCCCGCCCGCTATTGGATCATTGCGCCGACAGGCGGATCGGTTTGCCTTCGTTGGGCCACAGTTGCAGTTGGCCGAGGGCGTTGAAGTCCCAGCGGCGCACCTGGCTGAGCGCATCGAGGAAGCGCCGTTCCTGTTCCATCAGGGCTGGCGCGCATAGCTTGCGTGTACTGCCTGGAGTATCGAAGCGGATGGCATCGTCCTGCAGGCTGTAGCCGGCGAACCAGTGGTTGCAGCCAGCATTGCCATGGGCACGGCCATCGGCGGCGAAGGTGATGGTCAGGTGGCTGCGGTCGATCAGGGGGCGGGCGCCGATCCACTCCACGCTGTAGCTGTGTTCGGTCTGCAGGTGCGGGGCATCGCTGGCGCAGCCGACCAGGGTGGCTGCGAGCAGGGCAAGGGGTAGAGCGGGTTGCATGTGAGTCACTTCTCCTGGCAGGTGGGGCAAAGATGGCGTTGGTCGTCCTGGCGCCAGCCCAGCTCTGCGATGCGGGCCTGGGCGGCTGGCGTCTGCGCGGCCTTGCCGAGGGCGGCATCGACGGCGAACTCGAAGTCCAGGCGCTTGCCGCAGGCGTCGCAGTCGACCTGCCAGCTATGGATGGCCAACTCCTTGAACTGCGGTCCTTTGCATACCGCCAGCCACTGGCCGGGTGGGTTGATCAGATGGCGAACCTTCTCCACGGTCAGGCGCATGTGCAGGTCGCGGCTGCCCTTGAGGGTGACCAGCAGAACGTCGTCGGCCTGGATCGAGCCACCGTTGCCGGTGACCTGGTAGCGCCCGGGTGCCAGGGCGCGGCATTCGGTGAGGGTGTGTTGCGGGTTGAGCAGGGTGTAACGGAAATCGTGTTCGGCCATGGGTCCTCCGGATCAGCCGGCATGCTATCACGCGCCGGCTGGCGTCTCACCGCGTGGCGTGCCATCTGGCATCGCCGCCGCGACTTCGCTGAGGCGGGCGATGGCAGCGTCCAGCTCGTCCAGGGCGAGCTGAGCTTCGGGGTCATCCTGTTTGAGCAGGGTTTCGCTGCGTTGGCAGGCTGCGCGCAGTTGCGGTACGCCGCAGTAACGGGTGGCACCGTGCAGGCGGTGCACTCGTTCGATCAGTGCGGTGCGTTCGCCGGCCGCGCGTGCCTGGGCGATGGCCTGACGGTCGCCTGGCAGGCCGGCGAGCAGCATGCTCAGCATGTCGGCCGCCAGGTCGGCCTTGCCGGCTGCCAGGCGCAAGCCCTCTTCGGCATCCAGCACTTTCGGTTGCTGGGTCGGCGAGGGTAGCGACTCGGGCGCCTTGCTCAGGTTCTGGTTGCGCAGTGACAGCCCAGTCCACTTGAGCACCACCTGGGATAGCTGACGTTCGCTGATGGGCTTGGTCAGGTAGTCGTCCATGCCGCTTTGCAGCAGGCTGCGTTTCTCGTTGGCCAGGGCGTGGGCGGTAAGGGCGATGATGGGGGTCGGCGGCTGACTGTGAGTGGTTTCCCACTGGCGGATCGCCTCGGTGGTCTGGCGGCCGTCCATGCCGGGCATCTGCACGTCCATGAAGACCAGGTCGAAGCTCCTGTGCTGGAGGGTTTCCAGCGCGGCATGGCCGCTGTCCACGGCGCATACCTGGGCGCCGAGGTGCTCGAGCAGGGTCTGCACCAGCAGCAGGTTGGCCGGGTTGTCGTCGACGCACAGCACATGGGGCTGGCGGCTGCTGCCGGGGCTGGAGATGCTTTCGTTGATCTGCCGTTGCGGGCAGAGCATGTCCATCAGGGTCTTGTGCAGTTGCCGGGTGCGTGGCGGCTTGGCCTGCAATTGCCTGTGGGCATCGGGCAGGGCGTCGTGGTATTGCCCCAGCTCGGTGGTGGGGCATAGCACCAGGGCCTTGCAGCCAAGCTGTTCGAGGTCGTGGATGTGCCCGGCCAGTTTGCCTGGGGCGACCTGTGCGATGGTCAGGCCCAGTACCGCCAGGCAGATCGGCTGTTCGCGCTGCTGCTGGCTGGTCACAGCGTCGAGCAGGCTGTCCAGGTTGCCGAAGCTTTCTACCTCCAGGCCGCAGTCTTCCAGTTGATGGGCCAGGGCCTGACGCGCCAGCTCGTGCTCTTCCAGCACGGCCACGCGGCGTCCTTGCAGCGGCGCGCGCGGCAGGTCGTCAGCGTCGTCACGGGCTTTGGGCAGGCTCAGGGTGACCCAGAATTCCGAGCCTTCGCCCGGGGTGCTGTCGACCCCGATTTCGCCGCCCATCTGCTCGATCAGGCGTTTGGAGATGACCAGGCCGAGGCCGGTGCCGCCGGTTTGTCGGCTCAGCGAGTTGTCGGCCTGGCTGAAAGCCTGGAACAGCGAGCGCAGGTCTTCATCGGAGAGGCCGATGCCGGTGTCCATCACGCTGATGCGCAATTGTGCGCTGTCCGGGCTTTCGTCCTCGACCATGGCGCGGATGACGATGGTGCCCTCGTGGGTGAACTTGATCGCGTTGCTCACCAGGTTGGTCAGCACCTGCTTGAGCCGCAGCGGGTCGCCGCGCAGCGCCAGCGGGGTGTCGCGGTAGATCAGGCTGACCAGCTCCAGACGCTTTTCGTGGGCGGCCGGGGCGAGGATGGTGAGGGTATCCTGCAGCAGGTCGCGCAGGTTGAAGGGGATGGATTCGAGCACCAGCTTGCCGGCCTCGATCTTGGAGAAGTCGAGTACCTCGTTGATGATGCCCAGCAGGCTGTCGGCGGATTTTTCGATGGTCGACAGGTAGTCCTGCTGGCGTGGGCTGAGTTCGCTCTTCTGCAACAGGTTGGTGAAGCCGAGGATGCCATTGAGCGGAGTGCGGATCTCATGGCTCATGTTGGCGAGGAATTCGGACTTGATCCGGCTGGCTTCCAGAGCCTCCTTGCGCGCGAAGTCCAGCTCGATGTTCTGGATCTCGATGGTTTCCAGGTTCTGCCGCACGTCTTCGGTGGCTTGCTCGATGCTGTGCTGCAGCTCTTCCTGGGCGTTCTGCAGGGATTCGGCCATGCGGTTGATGCCTGAGGCCAGCTCATCCATCTCGTGGCTGCCCAAAGGTGGCAGGCGAGTTTCCAGATGGCCGTCCTTGAGCTGGGCGACCCCGGCCTTGATGGCCAGCAGCGGCTCGTTGATGCTGCGGCTCATGCGCAGGGCGAGCAGGGCGGTGACGGCGAGGCCACCGACGATCAGCAGCAGGCTGGCGAACAGGCTGCGATAGCCGCTGAGCAGGGTGCCCTGGTGCGACAGTTCCAGCTCCACCCAGCCGAGCAATTGCACGTTGCGGCTTTCATCGGGCTCGCGGTTGAGTTCCAGGTAGCGGTCGTAGACCGGCAGCAAAAAGCGCGTGGCATCCTGGCCGGTGAGACGGCTGAGGCCGGTTTCGTTGGCCGGCGCCGGGTTGAGCATGCTCGGCCCGGCATGGGCCAGGGGTGTGCGCTGCGGTGTGAGAAAGCCGACGGCGCGTACATCCGGGTGCTCCAGAGCCTGGCGAGCGATGCGTTCGAGCTTCTGCGCATCCTGTTGCTCCAGCGCCGGGGCGGCCAGGGGCGCCAGGTGTTCCACCAGCATCTCGCCGCGCTGCTGTAGCTGAGCCTGCAGGCCGGATAGCTGCACCCAGGTGAAATAGCTGCCCAGCACCAGAGCCAGCAGGCTGGTGGGGAGCAGGGTGAGCAGCAGCACGCGGCCCTTGATGCCTAGATCCTTGAACACGGGGTTCCTCCTTCTTCACATGCGCGCAGTGTAGCGATTCAGCGCGGTGGAATCTGTAGATGAGCGCTGCTGCGTTAGCGGTTAGAATGGTTCTCATTAGTACCCGCCTGGTTTTCTCATCATGATGATCCCATCCACCACTCCGGCTCGTATTCTGGCGGTCGAGGACGACCCCCTGCTTGCCAGCCATTTGCATGCTCACCTGAGCGGTCGCGGTTTCGCGGTGACCTTGAGCCATGATGGCGACGAGGGCTTGCAAATGGCCGAACGCGAAGACTTCGACCTGATCCTGATGGACATTCTGCTGCCCGGCATCGACGGCCTCGAGGCTCTGCAGCGTTTGCGCCAGCGGCGCAGCGTGCCGGTGCTGCTGATGTCAGCGCTGGGCGACGAGCAGAACCGCATCGCCGGTTTCAGTCAGGGCGCCGACGATTACCTGCCCAAACCCTTCAGCCTGGGTGAGCTGAGCGTGCGGGTGGAGGCCATCCTGCGTCGCGTCGCCTACGAGCGGCGTGAGCAATTGCCGAGCGGCGAAGAGGGTGATCTGCAGTTCGACGAGAGCCGCAGCGACGTGCTTCATGGCGCCCGTTGGGTCGGTTTGACGCCCAGCGAATACCGAGTGCTGGAGCTGCTCTGGCGGCATCGCGACGAGGTCTTGAGCAAGGCTTTCCTCTATCAGCAGGCCCTGCGCCGCGCCTACTCGCAGCATGACCGCAGCCTGGACATGCACGTCAGCCACATCCGCCGCAAGTTGCTGGCCGCCGGCTATGCTGCGGCGCGGGTGGAGACGGTCTGGGGCAAGGGCTACATGCTGGTGCAGGTGGGCGCTTGAGACTGCCCCACCGGCATTCGCTGCTGTGGCGCCTGACGGGGGCGCTGGCATTGTTCTGCCTGCTGTTGGCCAGCCTGTATGTCGACCTCGGGCGTCTGCTGCTGGAGGCATCCTCCTATCTGACTCCATCGACTCGGCAGGTGATGCGTGGCTACGCCCAGCAGGCCGAAACGGCCTGGCGCCAGGACGGTGCCCCTGGTGTCGATGCCTTCCTGCAGCGGCTGCAAGCACAGGAGTCGGTCTGGGCGGTGGTGGTGGATGCCGACAAGGCCTCGCTGTCCTCGACGCCGCTGACGCAGGAGGAGCGTCAGCGTCTGGACTTCGTGCGCAGCCTGGACTTCTCCGTGGGGCGCCCGGGTGGAACGCCCACTTTCCATATCCCTTTCAGCGACGGCCAGGGGCGCCTGGTGCTGGAGCTACCCAGGCACCTCGATCCGCGACGCTACAGCGATTTGTGGAACCTGTTGTTGCAGCGCGTGCTGCCGGCGCTGCTGGCGGTGCTGTTCGGCCTGGTGCTGTACCGCGTGCTGATTGCCCCCCTGGCCAGTCTGCAGCGCCAGGCGGCAGCCCTGAGCGCCGGTGATCTTTCGGCGCGTCTGGGGTCGAGGATGAAGCGGCGACGCGATGAACTCGGCGAGCTGGCGCGTACCTTCGATCACATGGCCGAACGCCTGGAAGGGACTGTGGCTTTCCAGCGCCAACTGTTGCGGGATCTCTCCCACGAACTGCGCACGCCGCTGGCTCGCTTGCGCGTGGCCGGCGAGGGCGAGCAGGACGCCGAGGCCCTGCGCCAGCGCCTGGCGCGTGAAGTGCAGGAGATGGAAAAACTGGTCGGCGACGCACTGGAGCTGGTCTGGCTGGACACCGAAAGGCCCAGCCTGCCGCTGGAGGAGGTGGACGTCGTCCGGCTGTGGGACGTGTTGCGGGAAAACGCCGGCTTCGAGACCGGCTGGCCCGTCGAGCGCATGCCCTGCGACCTGCCGGCCGACTGCCGGGTGCTGGGCCATCTCAACGGCCTGGCGCAAGCCCTGGAAAACATCCTGCGTAATGCCATTCGGCATTCGCCACCAGGCGGCGTGGTGCGCCTGGCCGGCCGGCGCGAGGGCGGGCAATGGCTGCTATGGATCGAAGACCAGGGCCCAGGTGTGGCAGAAGGCGAGCTGGAAACCATCTTCCGCCCCTTCACTCGGCTCAGCGCGGCGCGCCCGGGCGGTGATGGCTTCGGTCTGGGCCTGGCCATCGCACGCAGCATGATCGCGACCCAGGGCGGCGAGCTGTGGGCGGAGAATGCCGCGCCTGGTTTGCGGCTCAGGCTGCGCCTGCAAAGTGTATAGATCGTAAATTCGATTTACTCTCAAATGACAATAAATACTATTTGCGCCTGACCCGAGAGGGCTGGCAGCACGTGGTACTCCTTTTCGCCGGATGCGCATTGGCGATGGGCCTTTGACCATCGGCGAAGCTGCCACGGCCCTCTCGCTCCATCTCGGCTATCGCCTACAAGTGTTTCCGCCGGTTGCGGCGGGCATGGCGCCAGGGCTTCGAGATGGGTCAGCCAGCGTAGCCAAGGTCCACGGGGAGTGCAGGGTGCCAATGCCTGTGCAGGACGGCCGCTGGCAACACGCCGACCATTCGATCACAGGGAGCCATCCACATGTCACTCATCCCGCGACGCCTCGCTGCAGCGCCTCGGCCTGGTTTCAACAAGAGCGCACTGGCGGTCACGCTGGCCTCACTGGCCTGTGCGGCAGGAGCCAACGAGGCATCCGAGCAACTGCAGCTTGGCACGCTGGTGGTCAGTGCCACCGGCTTCGAGCAGAGCGTCAAGGACGCCCCGGCGACCATCACCGTCATCTCCGCCGAAGAATTGCAGAAGCGCTCGTACACCGATGTCACCGACGCGCTGAAGAACGTCGCCGGGGTGCAGGTGGCAGGTGGCGGTGTGGAGCGCTCGATCCAGATCCGTGGCATGACCGCCGGCTACACCTTGCTGCTCATCGACGGGCGACCGCTGCAGGGCAACGATGCTTTCGGCCTCAATGGCACCCAGGCCGGCACGCCGATCAACTTCCTGCCGCCGATCGAGGCGATCGAGCGCATCGAAGTCATCCGCGGCCCGGCTTCGTCGCTGTACGGCTCCGATGCCATGGGCGGGGTGGTCAACATCATCACCAAGAAGATTCGCAACGAGTTCGCCGGTAGTGTCACCACCGAATACAGCATGGCCGATGGCGCCAACCAGGTGAACGAGGACGGCTACCAGACCAGCGCCTACCTCAATGCGCCGCTGATCGAGGACGTGCTGGCGTTGCAGCTCAACGGCTCCTTCCTGCATCAGGACGAAAGTCACTTCCAGGGCGGCGACGACAGCGCAGCTTCCGATCCGCGTTACAGAAGAAGCAACCTGGGCGGCAAGCTGGGCTGGAACATCGACGAGCAGAACCTGGTCACCCTCAACTACAACGAGGCGCTGCAGCGCCGCTGGGCCCATCCAGGCAAGAGCCTCGCAGCGGCCGAAGAGCCCAGCTTCAACGAATCCATCCTCAAGACTTACGCCATCACCCACGAGGGGCGTTACGACAACCTGCTGCTGGACAGTTACGTCAACTACGACAGCTCGGAGAACCCCACTCGGGTCAATGCCAATACCGGCAATGGCATCGAATTCAAGGTGCTGACCGCCAATACCCAGGCGACCTACTTCCTCGGCGACCATGCCCTGACCGGCGGCCTGACTCACAAGTACGAAGAACTCACGGACGGCGCCAGCAGCGGCCTGCGCCCGCCGGTGGTGGCGGTTGCCGACGCGGTGGTGGAGATGGAACGCTACCAGAACTCGCTCTTCTTCGAGGACAACTGGAGCCTGACCGACGACCTGGCGCTGACCCTCAGCGCCCGCTACGACGACAACGAAGCGTTCGGCAGCCAGGTCAGCCCCAAGGCCTATGCCGTCTACCACCTGAACCAGAACTTCACCCTCAAGGGGGGCGTGACCTCCGGCTACAAGGCGCCCAGTTTGCGTCAGGCTGCCACCGACTTCGGTTCCAGCTCCCGCGGCGGGGTGATCATCGGCAACCCCGAGTTGACCCCGGAAACCAGTCTCAATCGCGAGATCGGCATTGGCTACGAGAACTTCGACCTGGGCATCAACAGCACCCTGACCCTCTACCAGACCGATTTCAAGGACAAGATCAATCGCACCGGCCGCATCTGTGCGCAGAACCAGCCCTGCGTGTACAACGGCGCCACCTACCCGGCGCATCAGTACGGCTATACCGCCTACGAGAACGTGGATGAAGCGCAGCTCCAGGGCGTCGAGTTCACTCTGGATTACCAGATCCTCGACAACCTGATGTATCGCCACAGCTACACCTACACCAGCACCGAGCAGAAGTCTGGCCAGTACAAGGGCGAGCCGCTCAACGACATGGCCAAGCACATGTTCAACGCCTCGTTGGACTGGCAGGCGACGCAGCAGTTGAACCTCTGGACGCAACTCAACTACCGCGGCGAGACCTCCGGCCGCTGGCAGACCGGCACCAGCGGTGCGTCCAGCAACGGTGTGACCTACCCGTCCTACACCTTCGTCGACGTCGGCCTGGTGTACAAACCGACTCGCGACCTCAGCCTCAAGTTCGGCGTGTACAACCTCAGCAACAAGGCAGTCACCACCGAGGACGACTACGCCTACAACCTCGATGGCAGGCGCTACGTCTTTGGCCTGACGCAGAACTTCTGAGCGCCAGCCCGGGTCATGGCCACCCGGCGCCTGCCGGGTGGCCATGTCGTCGCGTCGTGGTCGCTTCAAGGCTTGCAACCGATCATGGCGTGATGAAGCGACGGGTTCGGCGTATCATGACTGCCCTTCGCGTCAGTCTGGATTCGAGCGACCCATGACCCTGCAATTCCCCACCATTGCCGACTGCATCGGCAACACCCCGCTGGTTCGTCTGCAACGCCTGGGCGGTGACACCAGTAACACCCTGTTGGTCAAGCTGGAAGGCAACAACCCGGCTGGCTCGGTCAAGGATCGCCCGGCGCTGTCGATGATCAACCGCGCTGAACTGCGTGGCGACATCCGCCCCGGCGACACCCTGATCGAAGCCACCAGCGGCAACACCGGCATCGCCCTGGCCATGGCGGCGGCGATCAAGGGCTACAAGATGATCCTGATCATGCCCGACAACTCCACCGCCGAGCGCAAGTGGGCGATGACCGCCTATGGCGCCGAGCTGATCCTGGTCAGCAAGGAAGAGGGCATGGAAGGCGCCCGCGACCTGGCCGAGCGCCTGCAGGCCGAAGGCCGCGGCAAGGTGCTCGACCAGTTCGCCAACGGCGACAACCCCGAGGCCCACTACAGCGGCACCGGCCCGGAGATCTGGCGCCAGACCGGCGGCAGCATCACCCATTTCATCAGCTCCATGGGCACCACCGGCACCATCATGGGCACCTCGCGCTACCTCAAGGAGCAGAACCCGGCCATCCAGATCGTCGGCCTGCAGCCGCAGGAGGGCGCGGCCATTCCCGGCATTCGTCGCTGGCCGCAGGAGTACCTGCCGAAGATCTACCAGGCCGAGCGTGTCGATCAGGTGGTGGACATGGGCCAGGACGAGGCCGAGCGGGTCATGCGCCGTCTGGCGCGGGAGGAGGGCATTTTCTGTGGCGTGTCGTCCGGCGGTTCGGTGGCGGCCATGCTGCGCCTGTCGCAGCAAGTGGAGAACGCGGTGATGGTGGCGATCATCTGCGACCGTGGCGACCGTTACCTGTCCACCGGCGTCTACCAAGATCCGGCGCCCTGATGGCCAGGCGCAATTCGGGCCTGCGCTTCCAACCCAGTGGTGGCAGTCGCGCGCAGGCACTGCCGGTGGGCAAGAAGCAGCCACTGCAGATCGAGCGGCAGGCCGGCGATGGCCGGGGCATTGCCTTCGAGGGCGGGCGCACCTGGTTCGTCAGCGGCGCCCTGGCAGGTGAGCGGGTCGAGGCGCGCGTGCTGTCCGCGCGCAGCCAGACGGTGGAAGCGCGTGCCGAACGTATCCTGCAGGCCAGTCCGCAGCGGCGTGCGCCGCTCTGTGCCCATGCCGGACGCTGTGGCGGCTGCACCTTGCAACATATGCCGCATGGCGACCAGCTTGCGCTCAAACAACGCACCCTGAGCGAGCAACTGAGCCGCCTGGGCGGCGTGCAGCCCGATGACTGGGCGGCGCCGTTGGTCGGCCCCGAGCTGGCCTACCGGCGCCGAGCACGCATCGCCGTGCGCTGGGATGCCCAGGCGCGTCACCTGCAGGTGGGCTTTCGCGCCGAGGCCAGCCAGGAGATCGTCGATATCCAGCACTGCCCGGTGCTGGTACAGCCCTTGCAGACCCTCCTCGAAGCGTTACCGGATTTGCTGCGACAGTTGAGCAAACCCCAGGCGCTGGGCCATGTCGAGCTGTTCAGCGGTACGCAACAGGCGCTGTTGCTGCGCCATACGGCGGCATTGAGCACGGACGACCTGGCTTTGTTGCGCGAATTCTGCGCGGCGCAGCAGGTGCAGCTCTGGTTGCAGGGCGAGGGTGCGCCACAGGCCGATGATCCGGCGCAAGCCCTGGGCTTCGCCTTGCCGCGCTGGCAACTGGAACTGGCTTATCGGCCGGGGGATTTCGTCCAGGTCAATGCCATGATCAACGAGGCGATGGTGGCGCAGGCGCTAGACTGGTTGAACGTGCAGCCCGGCGAGCGGGTGCTGGATCTGTTCTGTGGCCTGGGCAACTTCGCCTTGCCCCTGGCCCAGGCGGGTGCCGAGGTGGTGGCGGTGGAGGGTGTCGAGGCGATGGTCGAGCGCGCTGCAACCAATGCCGCGCGGCAAGGTCTGGAGCAGGTGCGATTTTTCTGTGCCGATCTGGCTCGCCCCCTGGCTGAGGCGGCCTGGGCCGATGATGGCTTCGATGCCATCCTGCTCGATCCGCCGCGTGATGGGGCACTGGAAGTGGTACGAGGTATTTCGGCCTTGGCGGCCAGGCGTCTGGTCTATGTATCCTGCAACCCGACCACCCTGGCGCGTGATGCCGCCGAGCTGGTCAGGCAGGGCTATCGCCTGCGCCGTGCCGGCATCCTCGACATGTTCCCGCAGACGGCGCATGTCGAAGCCATGGCGCTGTTCGAGAAGGGGTAGCGGCACGTCAGGTGCCACGAGACTGCGCAGGACGTGCACTCTTTCAGTCAAACCGACCGGCTCGGAGAAGGCCGGCGACTATTCGGTGTTGTGTAGGCGCACCGTAGGGAAGGTAGGTAAGAAGATGGTTCAGGTCAGAGCGCACCAGCCGATCAACGATGACGGCAGCATCAACCTCGACGCCTGGGTGGCGAACGTGGTTCGTATCGACCCGGCGCTCGATGCCCAGGCGCTGAAGGAGGCTTGCGAGTTCGTTCGCGAGGTCGAGCAGCAGGCCAATGCCGGCCAGCATCATTGGAGCGAGGGCGCGTCGATCTTCAGCGCCGGCCTCGACATCGCGGAAATCCTCGCCGATCTCAAGCTCGACCAGGACTCGCTGGTCGCCGCAGTGATCTATCGCGGGGTGCGTGAGGAACGTATTCCCCTGGCCCTGGTGCAGCAGCGCTTCGGCGCAGTGGTGGCCAAGCTGATCGAGGGCGTGCTGCGCATGGCGGCGATCAGCGCCAGCATCAACCCGCGCGAGTCGGTGGTGCTGGGCTCGCAGACCCAGGTGGAGAACCTGCGCAAGATGCTCGTGGCCATGGTCGATGACGTGCGCGTAGCGCTGATCAAGCTGGCCGAGCGCACCTGCGCCATACGTGCGGTCAAGGAGGCCGACGAGGACAAGCGCCAGCGCGTGGCGCGCGAGGTGTTCGATATCTACGCGCCGCTGGCCCACCGCCTGGGCATCGGTCATATCAAGTGGGAGCTGGAAGACCTGTCCTTCCGCTATCTGGAGCCGGAACAGTACAAGCAGATCGCCAAACTGCTGCACGAACGCCGCCTCGATCGCGAGCAGTACATCAACGATGCCATGGCCCATCTGCGCCAGGAATTGGAAGCTACCGGGATCAAGGCCGACATCAGCGGCCGGGCGAAACACATCTATTCGATCTGGCGCAAGATGCAGCGCAAGGGCCTGCAGTTCAGCCAGATCTACGATGTGCGTGCGGTGCGCGTGCTGGTGCCGGAGGTGCGCGACTGTTACACCACCCTGGGTATCGTGCACACCCTGTGGCGGCACATTCCCAAGGAGTTCGACGACTACATCGCCAACCCCAAGGAAAACGGCTACCGCTCGCTGCACACCGCCGTGCTCGGCCCGGAAGGCAAGGTGCTGGAGGTGCAGATCCGTACCACTGCCATGCACGAGGAGGCCGAGCTGGGCGTTTGCGCGCACTGGCGCTACAAGGGCACCGATGTCAAATCCGGCTCCAACCACTATGAAGAGAAGATCTCCTGGCTGCGTCAGGTCATCGAGTGGCACGAGGAACTGGGCGATATCGGCGGCCTGGCTGAACAGCTACGCGTGGATATCGAGCCGGATCGGGTTTACGTCTTTACTCCCGACGGTCACGCCATCGACCTGCCCAAGGGCGCCACGCCGCTGGACTTCGCCTACCGTGTGCACACCGAGATCGGCCATGGCTGCCGCGGCGCCAAGATCAACGGGCGCATCGTACCGCTGACTTACAGCCTGCAGACCGGCGAGCAGGTGGAGATCATCACCAACAAGCAGGGCTCGCCGAGCCGCGACTGGCTCAACCCCAACCTGGGCTATGTCACCACCAGCCGTGCGCGGGCGAAGATCGTGCATTGGTTCAAGCTGCAGGATCGCGACCAGAACGTCGCCGCCGGCAAGCAGTTGCTCGAGCGCGAACTGGCGCGCCTGGCCCTGCCCAGCGTGGACTTCGACAAGCTGGCGGAAAAGGCCAACCTGAAGACCGCCGAGGATCTGTTCGCCGCCCTCGGTGCCGGCGACGTGCGCCTGGCCCATGCGGTCAACCTGGCGCAGCAACTGGCCGAGCCGGATCGTGGCAACGAGCAACTGGAACTGATCCCACGCAAGGCCCTGGGCTACCGCCCGGGCAAGCGTGGCGACATCCAGATCCAGGGTGTCGGCAACCTGCTGACGCAGATGGCCGGCTGCTGCCAGCCGCTGCCGGGCGACCCCATCGTCGGCTACATCACCCTCGGCCGTGGCGTCACCATCCACCGCCAGGACTGCCCCACCGTGCTGCAGCAGGCCGGGCGCGAGCCGGAACGGATTATCCAGGTGAGCTGGGGGCCGGTGCCGGTGCAGACCTACCCGGTGGAAATCGCCATCAAGGCCTACGACCGTTCCGGTCTGCTACGCGACGTCACCCAGGTGCTGCTCAACGAGCGGCTCAACGTGCTGGCGGTCAACACCCGTTCGGACAAGAACGACAACACCGCGACCATGTCCATCACCGTGGAGATTCCCGGTCTGGACGCGCTCGGGCGCCTGCTCGCGCGTATCAGCCAGCTCCCCAATATCATCGAGGCGCGTCGCCAGCGTGCCAATTGAGCGGCAAGCTTCAAGCCGCAAGCTGCAAGAAAGTGCATGAGCTTTTAACTTGCAGCTTGAGGCTTGCCGCTTGCAGCCCAGGAGCTCTTATGTACCTACTCGACGATCTGCTGCACCTGATGGCGCGCCTGCGTGATCCGCAGCATGGCTGCCCGTGGGATCTCAAGCAGAACTACGCGAGCATCGTGCCCTACACCCTCGAAGAGGCCTATGAAGTCGCCGATGCCATTGAGCGCAGCGATTTCGAGCACCTGCCGGGCGAGCTGGGCGACCTGTTGTTCCAGGTGGTGTACTACAGTCAGTTGGCGCGGGAGGAGGGGCGTTTCGACTTCGCCCAGGTGGTCGATGGCATCACCCGCAAGCTGGTGCGTCGCCACCCCCATGTATTCCCCGATGGCGACCTGTATGGCGCGCCGGATGCCGCCAAGCTGGAAGAAGCCGCGATCAAACAGCGCTGGGAAGAGCTGAAGGCCGAGGAGCGTGCCGAGAAGGCCGCCGCCCCCGAGCAGCTTTCCCTGCTCGATGACGTGCCTACCGCACTGCCGGCCCTGAGCCGCGCCGCCAAGCTGCAGAAGCGTGCCGCCCAGGTCGGCTTCGACTGGCCCGAAGCCCTGCCGGTGGTGGACAAGGTGCGCGAAGAGCTGGACGAAGTGCTCGAAGCCATGAGCGAGAACGACGCCGAGGCGGTGGCCGAGGAGATCGGCGATTTGCTGTTCGTCGTGACCAATCTGGCGCGTCACCTCAAGGTCGACCCCGAATCCGCCTTGCGCGCCGCCAACGCCAAGTTCGAGCGGCGCTTCCGCTTCATCGAACACAGCATGCGGGAGGCCGGGCGCAGCATGGAAGGCTGCTCGCTGGAGGAGCTGGACGTGCTCTGGGGGGAGGCGAAGAAACTGGAAAAGCAGGCGCCCGGCCATTGAGCTGGTAGCCCGGATGCAATCCAGGAACCATGGCGCCATGTATTTCCCGGATTGCATCCGGGCTACGGCTTGGCTTCCGTGCTGGAGCCCTGGCCTCTTAGCCCTTATGCTGGGCATCTTTCATGGTGGCGCCACTGGCGCTGCCCGGTCTGAATCAAGTGTGGGATCGTTAAGCTATGGGTCTTTCCCTGCGCGACCAGCTACTCAAAGCCGGTCTGGTCAATGAAAAACAGGCCAAACAGGCCGGCAAGCAGCAACAGAAACAACAGCGTCTGGCCAAGAAAGGCCAGGCCGAAGTGGATGATTCAACCCGCCAGGCCGCTCTGCAGGCCCAGGCGGAAAAGGCCGCGCGTGATCAGGAGCTGAACCGCCAGCAACAGGAAAAGGCCGAGCAGAAGGCCCGTGCCGCGCAGGTCAAACAACTGATCGAGCGCTCGCGCCTGCCCAAACTGCAGGGCGAGGATTACTACAACTTCGTCGACGACAAGAAGGTCAAGCGCCTGGCCGTCAACGCGATGATGCGCAACAAGCTGTCCAACGGCTGGCTGGCCATCGTCCGTCATGGTGGCGGCTACGAGGTGATTCCGCGTGAGGCGGCGCTGAAAATCCAGGAGCGTGACCCGTCGCGCATCGTCCTGCTCAATACCCATGTCGAAGCGCCGGATGCCGACGATCCTTACGCCGCGTATCAGATTCCCGATGACCTGATGTGGTGATGGCCGGTGGCTAGCGACCATTCGTCGTGCCGGGCTAAAGTCTGCGCCGAGCATGCCGTTAGCCTCGGCATATCCTCTGCCTGAGTACATCGCCATGAACCCGCTGGCTTCGCTCAACTCCTCCGCCTCACGTCTCGGTCAGCTCAACCAGGGGGCTGCGCGCTCGGCCAGTACCGACGCCCAGGCCACGCTGGCCAACCGTCTGGCTGACAAGCTCGGCCTGCAATCCGGCGCGCTGGGCGGCAAGCGCGAGGACTTCACCCCCGAGAAGGTGGCCGGGCGTGTGCTCGGCTTCATCGAGCAGCGCCTGCAGAGCGAGGCCGCAGCTGGTGCTGACCCGGCCAAGCTGGAGAAGCTGCTCGGGCAGGCGCGCGAAGGCGTGGAGAAGGGCTTCGCCGAGGCGCGCAAGATTCTCGACGGCATGGGTGCCCTGACCGGCCAGGTGGCCAGTGATGTCGACGACACCTACAAGCGCATCCAGGATGGCCTGGGCGACCTCGACAAGCGTTTCGCGGGTGGTGCCACTGCGGCTACGCCTGAATCTTTCGTGGTAGCCGGGCAGAGCCAGCGCTTCGCTGCCCAGGCGCAGACCTTCGACCTGCAGGTGACCACCCGTGACGGCGACAAGCTGCGCGTCTCGGTGGCGCAGGCCTCGGCGAACTGGTCGAAGAGCAGCTTCGCCGCCGCCGGCGATGGCAAGGGTTCTGCCCTGGTTGCCAGCAAGGAATCCGGCAGCCTGCAGATCGGTGGTTGGCAGGTGGAGGTGGACGGCGAGCTGGATGACGACGAGGTCAAGGCGCTGGAGAAGCTGTTCGGCCAGGTGCAGGAGCTTTCCGACAAGTTCTATGCCGGCGATCTGTCCGGTGCCTTCGATCGTGCCATGGCTTTGAACATGGACGGTGAGCAACTGGCGTCCATGTCCCTGCACCTGACCCAGACCACGGTGCGCCAGGCGTCCGATGCCTACGGTGCGGTGGCCGGGCAGGGCGCCAGCGCCACTAATACCGACTTGCAGGAGTACGCCAAGGGCCTGCTCGATGCCCTGCGCAGTGCCGGGGATCTGAGCAAGGACGCCGGTGGCCTGCTCAAGGATCTGCTCAAGGGCGGTTTCTCCCTCGACGAGCGCTTCGATGCGCCGCGCCTGGAAAAGGCCGACAACCTCAATCGCAGCCTGATCGACGGCTTGCAGTCGCTGCTGGCCGCTCAGCCGGACAAGGGCGCCGACGCGAGCTGATCGACGTCGATGCTAAACTTCGCACCTTGCTGATAGTGAGGTGCGCTCATGACGCCTGAATGCCAATTGTTCGGAACCCTGGGCTGCCACCTGTGCGAGGTGGCCGAGGCCTTGCTGATGCCGTTCGTCGAGCATGGTCTGTTGGTCGAACTCATCGACATCGCCGAGGATGAGGCGATGGTCGAGCGTTATGGATTACGCATTCCCGTGCTGCGTCGTGAGGACACGGGCGCCGAGCTGGACTGGCCCTTCGATGCCGAACAGGTGGTGGTCTTTCTGAGCTGACACCTTTGGAGCGTCTTTGTGGGAGTCGGTTTTGATATCGGGCTGGCAATACGGTGTTGGTTGTTCTTGTGCCAGTTCTTACGCTTGTTCCGAATTGCCGCGTTTTTGCTGACGTTTTGGGTTTCGCCCTCCCGGGCGAGTCACTTTTGCGGGCAAAAGTAACCAAAACCCTCCGCCCGGTCATCCGGCCCTCGCTGCGCGAGGGTTCGCTCACTCCATCGCCGTTCCAGAGGCCCGCCACGGTGGGCCATCCCTGGCCCATCGTGGCTCTCGCGACATCCATGTCGCTCAACCTCTTCCACGACGATTGCGTTCGCCCTCCTGGGCGGGCTCTGCACGCGCCTGAACCTGCGGTAACCCAGAACTAGCGTGGAGTGCTTGAACATGGGGCAGCCATAGGGCTGACCGGCATGCCGGCTGCAAGCCGGCAAACTGAAACTATGCGAATGAAAGTTTTGGTTTAACTCGACGACCCAGTCGCGACTTCACAGTTACCCGAACACGCCGGTCATGCCCGGAATAACTGTACGTTCAGGCGCGCTAACTCCCCCTTCAGGAGGCCGAGCGTAGGCATTGCGCAGGGGGCGAGCGGCATGGATGCCGCGAGATACCGATGGCGGCCCCGCTTAAAGGGCCAGGGATGGCCCTTGTAAGCCGACCCCGGAGCGGTGCCGGAGTGAGGGAAGTCGAGCGCAGCGAGACCCGGATGGCGGGGGTGCGTTTCTTTTGCTTACTTTTCTTTGCGCAGTTCAAAGAAAAGTGAGTCGCCCGAGGGGGCGAAACAAGGAATCCCCCGCAAACACCGCAGCGGCGTCCAGAACACCCAACAAGCCACCAAACCAACACACAAACTTGCCAGTCCGGTATCAAACCAGCCGTGCCCCATAAACCGCAGGCAATAAAAAACCCGCCGATTAAGGCGGGTTTTTCGATTTGGTCGGAGAGACAGGATTCGAACCTGCGACCTTCTCGTCCCGAACGAGACGCGCTACCAAGCTGCGCTACACTCCGAATGTGGTCGGTATTCTACCGAAAAACTTTTACCGCACAAGGGGTTAGCCTGAAAATTTTCTACGCGCCTACCTGACGATGCCTCTCGGTGTCGGGCCTGCGTGGCAGGCCCTGTACCTGGATCAGAGTTCCTTGACGGTGCGCACCTGATCCTTGTTGATCGTCGCGCGTTTGCCGTCGAGTTGCTCGAATTCGTAGAAGCCGGTTTCGTCGTCGTAGTCGGGGGTGTCCACGGTCTGGATTTCGCGACCGTCGTTGAGGGTGATCACCGAGGGCGTGGAGCAGCCAGCGAGTGTGGCGAGTCCGAGAGCGAGGAACAGGGCGGGGAGGGTCCGTTGAGTCATGTTTTGTCTCCTTGGATCATACGGGTGCTTACCCGGCTTCAGACGTGGCAAAACCATCCAAGTTCCCAGCATAGCCGAGCTTTTCAAAGACTTTCGAGCATCTCGGGCGTGTTGACATTGGCCAGTCTGGGGTCGCCCACAGGGCAGTCGAACGCCACTGCCGCGTGTTGCATGAACCAGCGCTGCGGGCTGCGCTGGCCCTCGTGCCAGGCCTGTTCGAGGTCGCCCTTGAGACGGGTCGGCAGCAGGCACAGCAAGGGCTCCCAGTACTGCCCCTGGCGCACCACCACCGGATGCTCGCCGGCGCGCGCCAGCAAGCCATCGAGCAGGGCACGATCCACCAGCGGCGCATCGCAGGGCAGCACCAGAAGCTGGGAGTGGTGTGCGCTGGCCAGCCCGGCGCGGATGCCGGCCAGCGGGCCCTGGTAATCACTGTCGTCATCCGTGACCAGGCGGTCTGCGTAGGCGGCGTAGGCGTCCAGGTTGCGGTTGCAGGAGATGATCAGGTCATCGCTGAGCGGGCGCACCTTTTCGTGCATCCAGGCGATCAGGGGGCGACCCTGCCAATGCAGCAGGCCCTTGTCGCGCCCGCCCATGCGCTGTCCGCGTCCGCCGGCCAGCAACAGTACCGAGCACTTCGGGGGGGCAGGGTGTGGCAGGGGCATGGGCAGTCTCGTCGTGGTGGGCTGTGATATAACACTGGCCATTGTCTACCAATTGGAAGCCTGCCATGAAGCACAAAGCGGATGCGCTATTCGTGCCGTTGAACATCGCCGTCCTCACCGTCAGCGATACCCGCACTCTGGAAACCGATACTTCGGGGCAATTGCTGGTCGAGCGCCTGAGCGGGGCCGGGCACAACCTGGCCGACCGTGCCCTGCTCAAGGACGATCTTTACAAGATACGCGCCAAGGTGGCGACCTGGATCGCCGAGGATCAGGTGCAGGTGGTGCTGATCACCGGCGGCACCGGCTTCACCGGGCGTGACAGCACACCCGAGGCTGTGGCCTGCCTGCTGGACAAGCAGGTCGATGGTTTCGGCGAACTGTTCCGCCAGATTTCCCTGGCCGATATCGGCACCTCGACCGTGCAATCGCGCGCACTGGCCGGCATGGCCAATGGCACCCTGGTGTGCTGCCTGCCGGGTTCGACCAATGCCTGCCGTACCGCCTGGGACGGCATTCTTGCCGAGCAACTGGATGCGCGTCATCGCCCCTGCAACTTCGTGCCGCACCTGAAGGCGGCGGCTGCCTGCGAGAGCCGTGGATGAAAGGTGGTGATCAACCCGGGCTGATGCCGCTGGAGGTCGCGCAGGCGCGTTTGTTGAAGTTGGCCGCGGAAACGGCAGTGCCTGAGATCGAGTCGCTGCCGCTGCAGCAGGTCGATGGCCGTGTGCTCGCCACGGCGTTGGTCGCCGGCCTCGACCTGCCGCCCTGGGCCAACAGTGCCATGGACGGTTATGCCCTGCGCCTGGCCGACTGGCAGGGCGAGGCGCTGCCGGTCAGTCAGCGCATCCAGGCAGGCTGCGCGCCCGAAGCGCTGGTACCCGGCACCTGTGCGCGGATCTTCACCGGTGCGCCCTTGCCGGCTGGCGCCGATACCGTGGAGATGCAGGAAAACGTCGAGCTGGACGAGGCCGGGCGTGTGCGTTTCCTGCAGGCCCTGCGTTCGGGTCAGAACGTGCGGCCGCAGGGGCAGGAAACCCGTGTCGGTGACTGCGTACTGCCGGCTGGCACTCGCCTGGGGCCGGTGGAGTTGGGCCTGGCTGCTTCCCTCGGGGTCGCCACGCTTGAAGTACGGCGGCGCCTGAAGGTGGCCGTGCTGTCCACCGGAGACGAACTGGTCGAGCCGGGCCAGCCGCTTGGGCCGGGGCAGATCTACAACAGTAACCGCCGCCTGCTGATCGCCTGGCTGCAGCGCCTGGGCTGCGAGGTGGTCGATGGCGGCATCCTGCCCGACGACCTGGCTCTGACGCGCCAGGCGCTGGCAGACCTGGCCCAGGTCGATCTGATTCTGTCGACCGGCGGCGTCTCGGTCGGGGAGGCTGACTATCTGGGTGTGGCCCTGCGCGAGGCGGGTGAGCTGACGCTGTGGAAGCTGGCGATCAAGCCGGGCAAGCCGCTGACCTTCGGCCACTACCAGGGCGTGCCGGTGATCGGCCTGCCGGGCAACCCGGCCTCGACCCTGGTGACCTTCGGCCTGCTGGCGCGGCCTTACCTGTTACGGCGCATGGGCGCGCAGCGGGTCGAGCCGCTGGCGTTCGAGATGCCGGCCGGTTTCGTCTGGAACAAGGCAGGCAAGCGCCGTGAGTACCTGCGCGCGCGTATCGAGGCGGGCCGTGTGGTGCCCTATGCCAACCAGAGCTCTGGTGTGCTGCTCAGTGCGGCCTGGGCCGAAGGCCTGGCCGAGGTGCTGGAGGGGCGAACCCTGGGCGAGGGTGATCGCCTGCGTTTCATTCCCCTCAGCGAGATCCTGAGCTGATGGAATCTGCATTGTTGCGCGTGGCCGAGGCTCTCATGGCGGCCCGTCGCGTGCTGTTCGTGACCGGCGCCGGGCTCTCGGCCGATTCCGGCTTGCCCACCTATCGCGGTCTGGGTGGCTTGTATAACGGTCAAACCGATGAGGGCCTACCCATCGAAGCGGCGCTGTCCGGCCCGATGCTGCAGCGCGACCCAGCGTTGTGCTGGAAATACCTGGCCGAGCTTGGGCGCGCCTGCCTGGGTGCTGCGCCCAATGCCGGGCATTTCGCCATTGCCGAGCTGCAGCGACGGATACCGGAATGTTGGGTGCTGACGCAGAACATCGATGGTTACCATCGCCAGGCCGGCAGCCCGACAGAGCGCCTGATCGAGATTCATGGCGAGATGGCGCCGCTGTACTGTCTGTCCTGCGGCGCGGAGGATGCTGAACTGCTGGCGCATCTGCAGCGCCCCTTGCCGCCGCGTTGCGAGCAGTGTGGGGGTGTGCTGCGCCCGCCGGTGGTGCTGTTCGAGGAGATGCTGCCGGAGTCGGCCATTGGCACCCTGTACGCCGAGCTGCGCCAGGGCTTCGACGTGGTACTCAGCGTGGGCACCAGCTCCAGCTTTCCTTATATAGTCGAGCCGGTGTTGCGTACGCGCGAGCGCGGCGGGCTGACGGTGGAGGTCAATCCGACCGTCACTTATCTCAGTGGTAGGGTGGATATTCGTCTGGTTGGGCGGGCCTTAGATGTGCTGCCGAAACTACTGGGTCACATTTGCAGCGATAGAATTTGCAAATAGCCGCGATAGGAGGCATAGTCGCCCACTAATCCAGTTTCCATCGACACGGTCGTGCCCATGCTAAAACGCTTCGCACCCCTCGTGCCCCTTGCACTCACGGTCTTTCTCGCTGCCTGCGCCGGCCATCAGCCGCAGTCGCATGACCGCGATACGCTCGCCTCTCAGGCGAGTCTCCCGTCTCGTCCGGTCATGCACCTGGACGAGGAAATCAGCGACGCAGAAGCCGCTGCCAGCCTCAACGAAAAACCCTACGAAATGCCGCAGCTGGCCGATAGCCTGCTCGAACTCGGGCGTTCGCTGATCGGTACGCGTTACCGTTATGGCGGCACTTCGGTGCAGTCAGGCTTCGATTGCAGTGGTTTCGTCGGCTATCTGTTCCGCGAAGAGCTGGGCATGCAACTGCCGCGCTCGACCCGTGACCTTATCAAGCTGGATGCGCCGAAGGTGGCGCGCTCCGAGCTGGAGCCGGGTGATCTGATCCTGTTCAACGATCGCGGTCGTGGCCGTGTCAGCCATGCCGGCATCTATATCGGCGACGATCAGTTCATCCATTCCAGCAGCCGCCGCAGTGGGGGTGTGCGCATCGACAGCCTCGACGACAGCTACTGGAACCGCAGCTACCTGCAAGCCAAGCGCGTACTCGCCCTGGCACCCCAGGAAGGGGCGTCCAGACAGCATCCCTGACGCCCCTGGCGCAGCCTCCGGGGTTGCGCCGTTCGTCGCGAGCCGGCAGAGTAGGGCGCACTCAGGCTCTGGATCGTCTCGTCAATGCCCGCCACCACCCGCATCGCCCTGTTCGCTCTCCTTGCCTTGCTGGGTGCCTGCAGCAGCCAGGCGCCCGTCCCCCAGCCCGTGTACACGCCCGCGCCCGTCCTCGGCAACGCCCAGGGCGGCGCCGACGACGTGCTGTTCCGGGCCCTGGGCCTGGTTGGCACGCCGTACCGCTATGGCGGCAACACGCCGGATGGCGGTTTCGATTGCAGCGGCCTGATCGGCTATGTGTACCGCGACGCCGCCGGAATCAGCCTGCCACGCTCGACCCGCGAACTCAGCGCCATGCGCACGCCCAGCGTCGGGCGTAATGCGCTGCGCAGCGGTGATCTGCTGTTCTTTGCCACCAATGGCGGCGGTGTCGTCAGTCATGCCGGTATCTACGTCGGCGAGGGGCGCTTCGTGCATGCGCCATCCACGGGCGGCACCGTGCGCCTGGACAGCCTCGACAATCGCTACTGGAACAAGACCTATCTGAGCGCCAAGCGCGTGATCACGCCTGAGCTGGCGCACAATCCCTGAGGTCGGCGGCCCGTCATTGATGCTCGATGCGGTTGCGCCCGGCGTGCTTGGCGCGGTAGAGCGCCAGGTCACTGCGTGTCAGCGCGGCTTCTGCCGTGCGATCCTCCCCGCTTAGTGTCGCCACGCCGATGCTGGTGGTCAGCAGGATGCGCTGTTCCCCTTGCAGCAAGGGTATATGCAGCAACTCCTGCTGGATACGCTGGGCGAAATGCAGGGCATCGTCGAGGTTGGCGTCGTTGAGCAGCACGGTGAACTCCTCGCCGCCGATACGGCCGGCGATATCGCCCTTGCGCAGGTGCTTGCGCAGTATCTCGGTGAAATGGCGCAGGGCCTGATCGCCGACCGCATGGCCCCAGGTGTCGTTGATCCGCTTGAAATGATCGAGGTCGAACATCAGCAGTGCGGCTTGCCGCGCGAGTGAGCGACGCAGGCGCGCCAGTTCGGCGTCCAGTTGGCGAATGAAGTGGCGACGGTTGGCCAGTTGGGTCAGCGAGTCGGTGGTGGCCAGCAGGTTCAGTTCGGCTTCGATGTTCTTGCGTGCGGTGATGTCGGTGACGAAACCGTGCCAGAGTACGCTGCCATCGGCCTGTGGCGTGGGCCGGGCAGCACCCATGCGCCAGGCGATTTCACCGCTGCTGCGACGAATGCGGTATTCCAGGTGCCAGGGGCTGAGCGCCTGGGACGCCTTGCTCAATGACTTCAGATAGAGGGTCAGGTCGTCCGGATGGATCAGTGCCTGCACCTTGTCCGGCGCTGCGCATAGCTCGGCAGGCGATAGCCCGTAGATTTCCTGCGCGCCGGCGCTGACATAGGTGAAGTGACCATTGCCTGTGGTCTGCGCATGGTACTGGAAGACCATGCCGGGGATTTCGTTGCTCAGCGCGCTCATCATTTCGGCGCTTTGTTGCAGGCGTTCTGCCAGACCACGCAGGGCGCTGATATCGGTGGTGGTGCCGATCATGCGCAGAGGCGTGCCGTCGGCGTCGCGTTCGACCACCTTGCCACAACTACGCACCCAGCCGTAGTGACCGTCGCGATGGCGGATGCGATGTTCCACTTCGTACTTGGCGCTACGCTGCTGCAGATGATCGGCGATGGCGTGTTGCACGCCCGGCAGGTCTTCGGGGTGGACGCGGGCATAGCTGTCCTGGATGTCGTCGCCGATCTCGTCGTCCGCGTAGCCGAGCAGGGCCTTCCAGCGCGTCGAGTAGTGAATCCTGCCGCTGCGCAGGTCGCGATCCCAGATGCCTGTGTCGCTGCCGTCGATGGCCAGGCTCATGCGCTGTTCACTCAGGCGCAAGCTGTGCAGCTCCAGGCTCTGCGCCAGCAGATTTTCCAGGCTGGCCTGGAGATCCGCCAGGCAGGCGTCGTCCAGATTGCGGGGTGGTTGGCGATGGAGCAGACAAAGCAGGGCCTGGTCACCCAGCAGCGGAAGTAGGGTAAGGCTCCGCAGCCCGTGTGCGATTTGCAGTGAATGCCAGTCGGAGGCTGCTGGCAGCTCGCTGAGAGCGAGGTTGCGTCTGGTAGCTGGCCAGGCATCGAGGCTCAGGCGGATATTGCCGTCAACGGCCTGGCCGACGCAGGCGCTGATCCGCTCTTGAGCGGGCGGCCCTTCGAGGAGCAGGACGCTGTCTGCGCCGGTCTGGGCGCAGGCCAGGCGTAACAGCGGCAGGCAGACCTGGGCGAAAGGGCGTGGCCGCGATTCGGGTGTATCGGGGGACGGCATGGGCTTCACGCTCCTGAGATAAATCGTGCTCTGTTCGCCCTTGGGGCGATCTGCAACCAGATGCGTGTCGTGAAACAGTTTAGGGTCTGTTGCTGCATCGTGCCATCGCGGCATCGGGCCTGGCCTGGCCGGGCAGGCCATCGCGGGCATCTGATCGATTTCGTGAACTGCGTCATATGAGATGCTGGCAAAGTGCCTGCCGCCTGTTTAGAATCGCTGCGCTTGCAGGATGCACTCCCCTGGGTTTCGTCGTAAGCCCCCAGCCATGGAAGACTCGATGTTGCATGCCCTCGTTCCAACACACTCTCAACCCTTTTCCCTTCGCCAGCCCTGGTCAGTCGGCATTCGCCGAAAAGGCCGTTTTTCTTTGCATGAGGTTCGTATGAACAAGCCCCTTATCGGCAGCTTTGCGGCGCTGCTGATGTTGCTCGGCGGTTGCGCCACGGAGCAGTCGCGTACCCTGGAGGTCGCCAAGGTGAATACCGCCCAGGTGTCCTACGCCGGGCCTCGCAGCCCGATTTCCGTCGGCAAGTTCGACAATCGCTCCAGCTACATGCGCGGTATCTTCACTGACAGCGTCGACCGTCTCGGTGGGCAGGCCAAGACCATCCTGATCACTCACCTGCAACAGTCCAACCGCTTCAATGTGCTCGACCGCGACAACCTGGCCGAGCTGCAGCAGGAATCCGGTTTTTCCAAGCAGGCGCAGCAGGTACGTGGCGCCAACTACGTGGTCACCGGTGATGTCACCGAGTTCGGCCGCAAGGAAGTCGGCGATCACCAGTTGTTCGGCATTCTCGGCCGTGGCAAGCAGCAGATCGCCTACGCCAAGGTCAACCTCAACATCGTCGACGTGAAGACCTCCGAAGTGGTGTTCTCCTCCCAGGGCGCGGGTGAATACAGCCTGTCCAACCGCGAGATCGTCGGTTTCGGCGGTACCGCCAGCTACGACTCCACCCTCAATGGCAAGGTGCTCGACCTGGCCATCCGCGAGGCGGTGAACAAACTGGTCAATGGCGTCGACACCGGCGCATGGAATCCAACCAAGTAAAAGGAACTTAGCAAGCATGACAATCGCACGCAGATTGGCCGTTTTCTCCGGGATGTTAGTACTCGGCGTGCTGGGTGGCTGTGCCAGTGGCCCGCAGCCCCTGTATTACTGGGATGGTTACCAGCAGCAGGTCTACCAACGCTTCGACAACCAGAGCAGCACCGAGGAGCAGATCGCCGCGCTGGAAGCCAGCGTGCAAAAAGCGCGCGCTGCCGACCGCACACTGCCGCCGGGCTTCCATGCCCATCTGGGCATGCTCTATGCCGATGTCGGCAAGCTCGACCAGGTGCGCCAGGAGTTCGAGACCGAGAAGGCGCTGTACCCCGAGTCCGCCACTTACATGGACTTTCTGATGCGGAAATTCGACCAATGAAGACGATCTTTTCCCTCGCTGCTCTGAAAACCGCCGCGCTGCTGGCCTGCCTGGCTATCCTCGGCGGCTGCGCGGCGCCCAAGGCCTACGACTACAGCGCTTTCCTGGAGAGCAAGCCGGCGTCGATCCTGGTGCTGCCGCCGGTGAACCAGTCGCCGGACGTCAAGGCCTCCTACAGCTTCTATTCGCAGGTTACCCTGCCGCTGAGCGAAGCCGGTTACTACGTGATGCCGGTGGCGGTGGTGGACGAAACCTTCAAGCAGAACGGCCTGATGAATGCCGAGGAGATCCGCCAGGCCTCGCCGCAGAAGCTGCGTGAGATCTTCGGCGCCGACAGTGTGCTGTATCTGGATGTCACCGAATACGGCAGCAGCTACAAGGTCATCACCAGTGAGGTGGCGGTGACCGCCACGGCCAAGCTGGTGGATCTGCGCAACGGCAAGCTGCTCTGGGAAGGCACTGCGCGTGCCAGCAGTGCCGAACAGCAGCAGAACAACGGCGGTGGCCTGGTCGGTATGCTGGTGGTGGCGTTGATCGATCAGGTGGTCAACACCCTGAGTGATCGCGGCCATGAAATCGCCGGTATCACCAGCTTCCGCCTGCTTTCCAGCAACATGCACAACGGCATCCTGCCGGGGCCACGTGCGCGCCCGGATGCGGCGCACTGAACCGAGCGTTGACGCACGGGGCGCGCTGCCTCTAACCTGCGCGCCTTGCTTCAGGTGCCCCGCGCCGTCATCGATGATGGCGCCGGGGTGAAACAGGGAAGCCGGTACGCAAGCCGGCGCTGCCCCCGCAACGGTAGGTGAGTCGCACGCCGCATCAGGCCACTGTGCTAGGCACGGGAAGGCGCGGCGCCGAGCCATTGGCCTCGCTCACGAGCCCGGAGACCGGCCTGTCGCAGTTTCACGGCATCGCGGAGGGCGTTGACCGGCTTGTGCCCCTGCCTGTGCGGGGCATTCGTGCTTTTGCCTCCGTCTGCTGCCAGCCATGAAATGCCCGGATCAGTGATGGAGTGTTCGCCCTTGCCAGCTTTCCTGATCTTTTCCTCGCCGCGCCGCCCTTCGTTCGGCTGGGGCGAGGCGGGCGCCTGACCTCGAGGAGCACAGCATGAGCGAGTCGGCCGAACGCGATGCCCGCCACAAGGCGCGCATGCAGCGCAAGAAAGCCCTGATCGACGAGAAGATCGCCCAGGCCCAGGACGAATACGGCCTGCTGCTGGTGCACAGCGGCAACGGCAAGGGCAAGAGCAGCAGTGCCTTCGGCATGGTCGCGCGCGCCCTCGGCCATGGCCTCAAAGTCGGCGTGGTGCAGTTCATCAAGGGCGCGGCCAGCACTGGCGAAGAGGCCTTCTTCCGGCGTTTTCCCGAAGAGGTCAGCTACCACGTGATGGGCGAGGGCTTCACCTGGGAAACCCAGGATCGCCAGCGCGATATCGCCAAGGCGCAGCAGGCCTGGGCCGTGGCCCGTGAGCTACTGAACGATGAGGCCATCGGCCTGGTGGTGCTCGACGAGCTGAACATCGCCCTCAAACACGGTTACCTGGAACTGGACGCGGTGCTGGCCGATATCGAGGCGCGGCCGCTGTTGCAGCATGTGGTGGTGACCGGGCGCGGCGCCTTGCCGGGCATGATCGAGGCAGCCGACACGGTGACCGACATGAGCCTGGTCAAGCATGCGTTCAAGGCTGGGGTGAAGGCGCAGAAGGGTATCGAATACTGATGAGTGCGCGTCACTGCCCGGCCCTGTTGATCGCCGCGCCGGCGTCCGGCCAGGGCAAGACCACCGTGACCGCCGCTCTGGCGCGCCTGCACAGGCGCCAGGGGCGACGGGTGCGGGTGTTCAAGTGCGGCCCGGACTTTCTCGACCCGATGATCCACGCCCGCGCCAGCGGCGCGCCGGTGTACCAGCTCGACCTGGCCATGGTCGGTGAGGCGGAGAGCCGACGCCTGTTGTGGCAGGCGGCCGGCGAGGCCGACCTCATCCTCATCGAAGGCGTGATGGGCCTGTTCGACGGCAAGCCCTCGGCGGCCGACCTGGCGCGGCACTTCGGCGTGCCGGTGCTGGGGGTGATCGACGGCGCGGCCATGGCTCAGACCTTCGGCGCCCTGGCCCATGGTCTGGCCACCTTCCAGCCCGATCTGCCCTTTGCCGGGGTGCTCGGCAACCGGGTGGCCAGCAGCCGCCATGGCGATATCCTGCGCGATGCCTTGCCTGCCAGCATCCGCTGGTTCGGTGCATTGCCACGCAGCGCCGCGGTGGAGCTGCCCAGCCGCCACCTGGGGTTGGTGCAGGCGGCCGAGCTGGCCGACCTGGATGCCCGCCTGGACGCCGCCGCCGATGCCCTTGCGGCCAGCGCCGATGTCGATCTGCCGGCTCCGGTGCGTTTTGCCGCGCCGCGCCTGGATGAGCCGGCCGCGCTGCTGGCCGGGGTGCGGATCGGGGTGGCGCGCGATGCCGCCTTCGCCTTCCTCTATCAGGCCAATCTCGATCTGCTGCAGGCCCTCGGCGCCGAACTGCATTACTTCTCGCCGCTGGCCGACAGCGGGCTGCCGGCCGTGGACAGCCTCTACCTGCCCGGTGGCTACCCCGAGTTGTACCTGGCCGAGCTGGAAGGCAACCAGGCCATGGCCGAGGCGATCCGCGCCCATCACCAGGCCGGTAAGCCATTGCTGGCGGAATGCGGCGGCATGCTCTACCTGCTCGATGAACTGCGCGACAAGCAGGGCGCCAGCGGCCGGATGCTCGGTCTGCTCAGCGGCAGCGCGGCGCTGCAGCCCCGGCTGACCGCCCTGGCGTTGCAGGAAGTGACGCTGCCGGAAGGCAAGCTGCGCGGGCACAGCTATCATCATTCGCGGCTGGAAAGTTCCCTGGCGCCCCTTGCCCTGGGCCGATGCCCGAATGGCAAGCCGGTGGCTGAGGCGGTGTATCGCCTGGGGCGGCTGACCGCCAGCTATATCCATTTCTACCTACCGTCGAACCCGGAGGCAGCCGCCGCGCTGTTACAGCCATGACCGATCAGGCCTTCTCGCCCGAGGAACGCGCGGCGGTGTACCGCGCCATCGCCGAACGCCGCGATATGCGCCACTTCGCTGGAGGGCAGGTGCCCGCCGAGGTGCTGGCGCGCCTGCTGGAGGCCGCGCATCACGCCCCCAGTGTGGGGCTGATGCAGCCCTGGCGCTTCATGCGCATCAGCGATCGCCACCTGCGTGAAGAGATCCATGCCCTGGTGGAGGCCGAGCGGGTGCAAACCGCCGAGGCTCTGGGCGAGCGCAGTGACGAATTCATGCAGCTCAAGGTCGAGGGCATTCGCGACTGCGCCGAACTGCTCGCCGTGGCGCTGATGGATGGTCGCGAAGCCCATGTCTTCGGCCGGCGCACCCTGCCGGAAATGGACATGGCCTCGGTGGCCTGCGCCATCCAGAACCTGTGGCTGGCGGCGCGCGCCGAAGGCCTGGGGCTGGGCTGGGTGTCGCTGTTCGATCCCGAGGCACTGGCCGCGCTGCTGGGCATGCCGCCTGGCAGCAAGCCGGTGGCCTTGCTCTGCCTGGGGCCGGTGCATGCCTTCTACCAGAAACCGATGCTGGTAGAGGAGGGCTGGGCCACGCCCAGGCCGCTGGCCGATTTGCTGTTCGAGAACCGTTGGGGCGTACGGAGTGAGTGAGCGATGAGTCTGGCGCTGATCACCTGTGCCGGTGTGGCCCTGGATGCCGCCCTGGGTGAGCCCAGGCGTGGCCACCCGCTGGTGGCCTTCGGGCGTCTGGCCGAGCGCCTGGAGCAGCGCTTCAACCCGGCTGGCGGCGGCTGGCGCAGCCATGGCGTGAGCGCCTGGTGCCTGGCCGTGCTGCCGCTGACCCTGCTGACCTGGCTGCTGACTCAGGTCAGCTCGCTGAGCTGGGCGGTGGAGATTCTCGCCCTGTACTTCGCCCTGGGGCTGCGCAGCCTGTACGAACACGCGCAGCCGGTGGCCCAGGCGCTGCGCCTGGGCGATCTGCCGCTGGCGCGCGAGCGTGTCGGCTGGATGGTCAGCCGCAACACTGCCGAGCTGGATGCCTCCGGCGTGGCTCGTGCCGGCACCGAGTCGGTATTGGAAAACGGCTCCGATGCGGTGTTCGCCGCCTTGTTCTGGTTCGTCGCCGCTGGCGCACCGGGGGTGGTGCTGTACCGCTTGAGCAATACCCTGGACGCCATGTGGGGCTATCGCAACGAGCGCTTCGAGCGCTTCGGCTGGGCCGCGGCGAAGATCGACGATGCCCTCAATTATCTGCCGGCGCGTCTGGTGGCGCTGACCTATGCACTGCTCGGGCGAACCGCCCTGGCCCTGCGTTGCTGGCAGCGCCAGGCGCCGTTGTGGGACAGCCCCAATGCCGGCCCGGTCATGGCGGCGGGTGCCGGCAGCCTGGGGGTGAGCCTGGGCGGCGCGGCGGAATATCACGGCGAGGTGCACCAGCGTCCGCAACTGGGTGAAGGTCCGGCGCCACGAGCGCGGGATATCGAACGGGCAATGAATCTGGTGATCGGCGGTGTGGCGCTGTGGCTGGTCTGTCTGCTGCTCTGGGAGGTCTGGATTGCTTGAACATGGAGGGCGGCTGCGTGCCGCGGCGCAGCGTTACGGCATCGCCCTGGAGGATTGGTTGGATCTGTCCACCGGCGTCGCCCCCTATGGCTGGACGCTGCCCACGGTGCCTGCCGAGGCCTGGGCACGGCTGCCGGAAGTCGAGGATGGCCTGGAGGCGGCGGCGCGCGATTACTACGGCGCCGCCAGCCTGCTGCCGGTAGCCGGCTCGCAGGCCGCCATCCAGGCCCTGCCGCGTCTGCGCAAGCCCTGCAACGTGGGCATTGTCGCCCCGACCTATGCCGAACATGAGGCGGCCTGGCGCAACGAGGGACATCGCGTGTTGACCCTCAGCGAAGGCGCCGTGCCGCGTGCGCTGCCGCAGCTCGACGTGCTGCTGCTGGTCAACCCGAACAACCCGACCGGGCGCCTGGTCGAGTCCCTGCGTCTGCTCGACTGGCATGACCAACTGGCCGAACGGGGCGGTTGGCTGGTGGTGGATGAAGCCTTCATGGATTGCGCACCCGAGCACAGTCTGGCTGCCTACAGCGACATGCCGGGGTTGATCGTACTGCGTTCGTTCGGCAAGTTCTTCGGCCTGGCGGGGCTGCGCCTGGGCTTTGTCCTCGCCGCGCAGGCCCTGCTCGACGAACTGCAGGTGCTGCTCGGCCCCTGGGCCGTCAGTGGCCCGGCACGGCATGTCGCGCGCCACCTGCTGGTCGATGGCGAGGGCCAGCACCGCCAGCGTCAGCGCCTGTCGGCCGACGGCGCACGCCTGGCCACCTTGCTGCGCAACAATGGCCTGCCGCCCAGTGGCGGTTCGGCGCTGTTCCAGTTCTGTTGCACGCGACGCGCGATACCCTGCGCCGAGCTGCTGGCGCGGCGTGGCATTCTCGTGCGGCTGTTCGCCGAACTGGACAGTCTGCGCTTCGGCTTGCCTGCCGACGAGGTCGGCTGGCAGCGCCTGGAGCAGGGCCTGCAGGCCTGCGCGCCGATCCTGGCGAGTATCGAGGAGGCGACCTGATGCCCACTCTGATGGTGCAGGGCACCACCTCGGACGCCGGCAAGAGCACCCTGGTGACGGCTCTGTGCCGCTGGCTGCGGCGCCAGGGCGTGCCGGTTGCACCCTTCAAGCCCCAGAACATGGCACTCAACTCGGCAGTGACCGCCGAGGGTGGTGAGATCGGTCGTGCTCAGGCGGTGCAGGCGCAGGCCGCCGGGCTGGCGCCGCATACCGACATGAACCCGGTGCTGCTCAAGCCCAACAGCGAGATGGGCGCCCAGGTGATCATCCACGGCCGCGCCATCGGCAACATGCAGGCGTTGAGCTATCACGGCTACAAGCCGGTGGCCATGGCAGCGGTGCTGGAATCCCACGCGCGTCTGCTGGAGCGTTACGGTCTGGTAGTGGTGGAGGGCGCCGGCTCACCGGCGGAGATCAATCTGCGCGCTGGCGATATCGCCAATATGGGCTTCGCCGAGGCGGTGGACTGCCCGGTGATCCTGATTGCCGATATCGACAAGGGCGGTGTGTTCGCCCATCTGGTGGGCACCCTGGAGCTGCTTAGCCCCAGCGAGCGGGCGCGCGTCCATGGCTTCGTGATCAACCGTTTCCGGGGCGATATCGCCCTGCTCGAGCCAGGGCTGGAGTGGCTGGAGCAGCACACCGGCAAGCCGGTGCTCGGCGTGTTGCCGTACCTGATGGATTTTCACCTGGAAGCCGAGGACGCCGTCGACACCCGCCAGCAGGCCAAGGACGCCAAGGCCCTGCGCGTGGTGGTGCCAGTGCTGCCGCGCATCAGTAACCATACCGATTTCGACCCGCTGCGCCTGCATCCGCAGGTGCAGTTGAGTTTCGTCAGGGCGGGGCAGAGCATGCCGCCGGCCGATCTGCTCATCCTGCCTGGCTCCAAGAGCGTGCGTGCCGATCTGGCGCACTTGCGCGAGCAGGGCTGGGACAAGGCCATCGCCCGCCACCTGCGTTACGGCGGCAAGCTGCTGGGGATCTGCGGCGGTTTGCAGATGCTCGGCCGGCAGATTCATGATCCGCACGGCCTGGAAGGCGCTGCCGGCAGCAGCGAGGGCCTTGGCCTGCTGGATTTCACCACGCTGCTGGAGCCGGAGAAGCAACTGCGCAACGTGCGTGGCCGGCTCTGCCTGGAACAGGCTGAGGTGAGTGGCTACGAGATTCACGCCGGGGTCAGCCGCGGGCCTGGTCTCAATGGTGCCGTGCAGCTCGAGGATGGGCGCAGCGATGGTGGCCTGAGCGCCGACGGCCAGGTGTTCGGCACCTACCTGCACGGTCTGTTCGAGCAGCCTTCGGCATGCGCCGCGCTGCTGCGCTGGGCCGGTCTCGATGAGGTGCAACAGGTGGATTACCAGGCCCTGCGTGAACGGGATATCGAGCGCCTGGCCGACCAGGTGGAGCTACACCTGGATACCGACAGGCTCAGGGTGCTTTGTGGCATCGGGTAGGGTGCGCCAGAGCGATTGAATGGTGCGCACAGCGCACCCTACGGAGTGAATATGCTTGAACTGATCCTCGGCGGAGCCCGATCCGGCAAGAGCCGGCTGGCCGAGAAACTGGCCGCTGAGTCGGGGCTGGCGGTGGTCTACATCGCCACCAGCCAGCCGCTCGACGGCGAAATGAATGCTCGCGTCGCTCAACACCGGGCCCGGCGCCCGGCGCACTGGGGGCTGGTGGAAGAACCACTGGCGCTGGCTCGCGTGCTGCGCGAGCAGGCCGCGACAGGGCGTTGCCTGCTGGTGGACTGCCTGACCCTGTGGCTGACCAATCTGCTGGTGCTGGACGACGGCCAGCGCCTGGAAGCCGAACGTGAGGCGCTGCTTGCCTGTGTCAGCGAGTTGCCAGGGCGTATTCTGCTGGTCAGCAACGAGACCGGTCTGGGCGTGGTACCACTGGGTGAATTGACCCGCCGTTATGTCGATGAGGCCGGCTGGTTGCACCAGGCCCTGGCCGAGCGCAGCCAGCGCGTACTGTTCACCGTCGCCGGCCTGCCCATGCTGCTCAAGGGAGACAGCCTATGAAGTTGCAATGGTGGCAAGGGCCTTGCCAACCACTGGATCACGTCGCCCGCAACAAGGCCGAAGCGCGCCAGCGGCAATTGACCAAACCGGCGGGCTCCCTGGGCTGCCTGGAACATCTGGCCGTGCAACTGGCTGCGCTGCAGGGGCGCGAACGACCGAGCCTGGAGTCGCTGAGCATCACCGTGTTCGCCGGCGATCATGGCGTGGTGGCCGAGGGCGTTTCCGCCTATCCGCAAGCGGTGACTGGGCAGATGCTGGCCAACTTCGTCAGCGGCGGGGCGGCGATCAGCGTGCTGGCGCGTGCCCTGGATGCGCGCCTGGAGCTGATCGACCTGGGCACCGCCGAACCCTTGCCGCCGATGCCGGGGGTGCGCCACCTGCATGTCGGCGCCGGTACGCAGAACTTCCTGCATGGCCCGGCGATGACCCTGGCCCAGGTGCTGATCTGCCTGGCGGCCGGGCGCAACAGCGTGCAGCGTGCTCGTGCCGCCGAGTGCGACTTGTTCATCGGTGGCGAAATGGGGATCGGCAATACCACGGCAGCCACGGCACTGGCCTGCTGGTTGCTGGATTGCCCCGCCAACGATCTGGTGGGGCCGGGAACCGGTCTGGATGCCGCCGGTATGGCGCACAAGGCGCGCGTCATCGAGGCGGCGCTGAACCTGCATGGCGAACGCATCGACACGCCTCTGGAGGCGCTGATCCATCTGGGCGGCTTCGAGATCGCGGCGCTGACGGGCGCATACCTGGCGGCGGCTCAGGAGGGCGTGGCGATTCTGGTCGATGGCTTCATCTGCAGCGTCGCCGCCTTGCTGGCGGTACGCATGAACCCGGCCTGTCGCGACTGGTTGCTGTTCGCCCATCATGGCGCCGAGCCGGGCCATGTGCGAGTGTTGCAGGCATTGCAGGCACAACCGCTGCTGGAGCTGGGCCTGCGTCTGGGCGAGGGCAGTGGCGCAGCACTGGCCGTGCCGCTGCTGCGCATGGCCTGTCGTCTGCATGCACAGATGGCCACCTTTGCTGAAGCGGCCGTGGCGCAGAGGCCCGTCTGATGCTGCATCTGGAACTCTTGCGGCACGGCGAAACCGAGCAGGGCGGTGGCCTGCGTGGCAGCCTGGACGATGCCCTGACCGAGCAGGGCTGGGCGCAACTGCGTAGCGCCTTGCAGGGCGCCGGCCCCTGGCAGCGCCTGATCAGCTCGCCGCTGCAGCGTTGCGCGCGTTTCGCCGAGGAAGTGGCGGCGGCGCATGGCCTGCCGCTGCATTACGAGCCCGCTCTGCAGGAGCTGCATTTCGGTGACTGGGAGGGGCGTAGCGCCGCCTCGCTGATGGACACCGATGCCGAAGCCCTGGGGCGTTTCTGGGCTGACCCCTACGCCTTCACGCCGCCCAATGGCGAGCCCCTGCTGGCGTTCGAGGCGCGTGTGCTCGCCGCCGTGCAGCGTCTGCAGCAGGCCCATGACGGCGAACGCCTGCTGCTGATCACCCATGGCGGGGTGATGCGCCTGTTGTTGGCGCGTGCGCGCGGCCTGCCACGGCAGGATCTTTTGCAGGTCAACGTCGGCTATGCCCAGCGCTTTCGCCTGCAGCTCGAGGCCGATGGCCGACTGACGGAGCTGCCATGACGGCCTTGTTGATTGCCGTGCAGTTTCTTACCCGCCTACCGGTCACCCTGCCGGGCATGCCGAGCCCGGAACAGATGGGGCGCTCGTTGCTCTGGTATCCCACGGTCGGGCTGCTGCTCGGTGCGCTGCTGTGGGCGGCGCACCTGCTGCTGGGCCAGGTGCCTGAGGTGTTGCAGGCGGCGATCATTCTGACCTTGTGGGTGGGGCTCAGCGGTGGGCTGCATCTGGATGGCCTGGCCGACACGGCCGATGCCTGGGTCGGTGGTTTCGGCGATCGTGAGCGCACCCTGAGCATCATGAAGGATCCGCGCAGCGGCCCCATCGCCATCGTCGTGCTGGTGCTGCTGCTCTTGCTCAAGTTCGCTGCGCTATCGACGCTGCTGCAAGCCGGGCAGGGCCTCTACCTGCTGCTGCTGCCCTGGGTGGGGCGCAGCCTGCTGCCGTTGCTGCTGGCGAGCACGCCTTACGTGCGCGCCGGAGGCCTGGGCCAGGCGCTGGTCGAGTATCTGCCGCGCCGGCAACTGCCCTGGGTGCTGGGTGGGCATGCCTTGGCCATGCTGCTGCTGGGCTGGAGTGCGGCCATTGGCCTGGGCATGGCGCTGCTGCTGTTTCTCTGGTTGCGACGGGCCCTGTTGCAGCGTCTGGGCGGCACTACCGGCGATACCGCGGGTGCGCTGGTGGAGTTGGCCGAATCCGTGGTGTTGTTGACCTTGGCGCTCTACTGGAGCGCTTGAGAACATCTGTATCGGTGCAGTCCTCGGCAACTGTATTTGCCCTGCAAGGGGGCGCCAAGCTATATCTGCCCGTTGATTCCGGAGAACACGACAATGACCCATACCTGGCGTTCATCCACCTGGCTGCTGCTCGGCGCTTCGCTGATTCTCGCGCTGTCGCTCGGCACCCGCCATGGCTTCGGCCTGTTCCTGCCGCCGATGAGCGCCGAGTTCGGCTGGGGGCGTGAAGTGTTCGCCTTCGCCATCGCCCTGCAGAACCTCGTCTGGGGCTTGGCGCAACCTGTCACCGGGGCACTGGCCGACCGCTTCGGCGCGCGCAAGGCGATCATCGTCGGTGGCGTGCTCTATGTCCTCGGGCTGTTGTGCATGGGCATGGCCAACTCGCCGCTGTCCCTGTCGCTGAGTGCCGGCCTGCTGATCGGCATAGGCCTGTCCGGTACCTCGTTCTCGGTGATTCTCGGTGTGGTCGGCCGCGCCGTGCCGGTGGAGAAGCGCAGCATGGCCATGGGCATCGCTGCGGCGGCTGGCTCCTTCGGTCAGTTTGCCATGCTGCCGGGCTCGCTCGGGCTGATCGGCTGGCTGGGCTGGTCGTCGGCGCTGCTGGCGCTAGGGCTGCTGGTGGCGCTGATCCTGCCGTTGGCGGCGATGATCAATGAGGCGCCCGCGCCAGTCAGTAACCTGCCGCAGCAGACCTTGCTCGAAGCCCTGCGCGAGGCGGCTGGGCACTCCGGCTTCTGGCTGCTGGCGCTGGGCTTTTTCGTTTGCGGTTTCCAGGTGGTGTTCGTCGCCGTGCACCTGCCAGCCTATCTGGTCGATCATCATCTGCCGGCCATCACCGGCACCACGGTGCTGGCGCTGGTGGGGCTGTTCAATATCTTCGGCACCTACTTCGCCGGCTGGCTCGGCGGGCGCATGGCCAAACCGCGTCTGCTCAGCGCCCTGTATCTGCTGCGTGGGGTGGTGATCAGCCTGTTTCTGCTGGCGCCGCTGACGCAATGGAGCGCCTACCTGTTCGGTATCGCCATGGGCCTGCTGTGGCTGTCCACCGTGCCGCTGACCAACGGCACGGTGGCCACGCTGTTCGGCGTGCGCAACCTGTCCATGCTCGGTGGCATAGTCTTCCTGTTCCATCAGCTTGGCTCCTTCCTCGGCGGCTGGCTGGGCGGCTACCTGTATGACCACACCGGCAGCTACGACCTGGTATGGCAGATCGCCGTCGGCCTGAGCCTGATGGCCGCCGCGCTCAACTGGCCGGTGCGCGAGGTACCGGTTGCGCGTCTGCAGGGGGCGCCGGCGTGAAACGCCAGGCGTTGACCCTCGCTGCGCTGGCAACGGGTCTCGGCCTGCTGCTGGCGCTGGCCTGGTGGGGCTGGCATCAGGGTGGGCTGGCACTGCTGCAACTGGGTGTCGGTATCTGTTAGTTGCCGGGATGGTGAGCTGCGAGTAGCGTGGCGAGATGCTGCCATCGTTTGAGGTCACTGCCATGTCGTTTCGCCGTTTTGCCTGCTCCCTGTTGTTGTCTTGCCTGGCACTGCCGGCGCTGGCCAGCGAATGCCCGACCCTGCTCCAGGGGGAACTGCCCAAACTGCGCGCCAAGGGCGAGAGCATCGAACTCTGCCAATTCGCCGGCAAGCCGCTGGTGGTGGTCAACACGGCCAGCTTCTGCGGATTCACGCCGCAGTTCAAAGGGCTCGAGGCGCTGTACCAGCGTTACAAGGATCAGGGGTTGGAGGTGCTTGGAGTGCCCTCCGACGATTTCCGCCAGGAGTCGGCTGACAGCAAGGAGACGGCCACCGTCTGCTACGTCAATTACGGCGTGACCTTCGCCATGACCGAGCCGCAGCCTGTTTCGGGCGACGATGCCATTCCCCTGTTCAAGGGCCTGGCCGAGCAGAGCCGCGTGCCGCGCTGGAACTTCTTCAAGTACGTGGTCGACCGCCAGGGCAAGGTGGTGGCGAGCTTCTCCAGCCTGACCAAGCCGGATGATCCGGACTTGATCAAGGCGGTGGAGCAGGCGATTGCCAGCCGGCCTTGAGTTTGTTTTAGGCGGTTGGAGTGAGCTTGATACTGGGCTGGCAGGTTTGTGTTGGCTCGTGTTGGTTCGTTGGGTGTTTTGGACGCCGCTTCGGTGTTTGCTGGGACTTCTTGTTTCGCCCCCTCGGGCGACTCACTTTTCTTTGAACTGCGCAAAGAAAAGTAAGCAAAAGAAACGCACCCCCGCCATCCGGCCCCGGCTGCGCCGGGGTTCGTTCGCTCCATCGCTGCTCCGAGGGTCGGCTTACAAGGGCCATCCCTGGCCCTTTAAGCCTCTCGCGGCATCCATGCCGCTCGCCCCTCTACGCAACGATTCCACTCACCCTCCTGAAGGGGGCAATTCGCGCGCCTGAACGTACAGGCATGCCATGTCGGCGTGTTCTAGTGGCTGTGAAATCGCCACTGAGTCGTCGAGTTAAACCAAAACTTTCATTCGCGTAGTTTCAGTTTGCCGGCTTGCGGCCGGCATCCCGGTCAGCCCTAAGGCTGACCTCATGTTCAAGCACTCCGCACTACTTCTGGGTTACCTCGCGTTCAGGCGCGTGCAGAGCCCGCCCAGGAGGGCGAACGCAATCGTCGTGGAAGAGGTCGAGCGACATGGATGTCGCGAGAGCCGCGATGGGCCAGGGATGGCCCACCGTGGCGGGCCTCTGGAACGGCGATGGAGTGAGCGAACCCTGGCGAAGCCAGGGCCGGATGACCGGGCGGAGGGTTTTGGTTACTTTTGCCCGTCAAAAGTGACTCGCCCGGGAGGGCGAAACCAAAAACATCAACAAAAACGCGGCAATCCGGAACAAGCACCCGAACAAGCAACAAGCACTTACACAAACTTGCAGTCCGGTATCAAACCCGGCCGCACCCGAAAAAACAAAAAGAAGGCCCGCATTGCACGGGCCTTCGCGTTCGAGCGGCTATCAGAACCTGTAGGTCAACGACGCCCCCAGGCCATGAGCGCTGTTCTTGTAGCTGGCGTTGTAGCTGCCACGGCTGGCGCTGCTGCGGTTGACGTCCACCGGCTCTTCCTTCAGGTAGGAATAGGCCACATCGATGGTCATGTCCGCGTTCGGGCTCCAGCCGGCGCCCAGGCTGAAGATGCGCCGGTCACCGGAGGGTACGCGCGGCGAGCGGTCGGTGTTGTTGATTGGAGATTGATCCACGGCGATACCGGTACGCAGCGTCCACTGCGGGTTGACCTTGTAGGCCAGGCCGATGGCGTGTGCCCAGGTATCGTGCCAGTTCTGTTCCTCGACTATGGTGTTGAGGTTGGCCGGCAGGGTGCTGGCTTCGTTGCGCACGCGGATTTCCTTGAAGCGGCTCCAGCGTGTCCAGGTGCTGCCGGCGTAGAGCGTCCAGGCGTCGTCGAGCTGGTGGGTGATGGACATGTCCACCGACTCGGGGGTGGTGAGGTCGAGGTTGGCGTCGTACTTGCCGGCGATGCCGAGCAGGGCGGGCGCTTCCACCTTGGTGTCACCCTCGAGCTCGTACTTGACCCGCGAACGGTAAGTCACGCCGACCCGTGTGCGTGGGCTGAATTCGTAGAGCACACCGGCGTTGAAGCCGACGGCGGTGTCGTCGCCCTTGACCTTGACCTTGCCATCGCCCAGCGGGGTGAACAGCGACGAAGTCAGTTCACCCTCGATATGGTTGAAGGTGGGACCGAAGCCGACCGATAGCTGATCGTTGAAACGATAGCTGAGGGTGGGCTGCACGGTGATCACTCGCACATAGCTCTTGTCCGACTGGTAACGGCCCTGAAAGCCGCTCTCGTAATCGGTCATCAGGCCGAAAGGCGCGTAGACGCCCAGGCCGAAGGCGACCTTGTCGTCCAGCGGCTTGACGTAGTAGCCCATGGGCACACCGGTGTTCGGCACCATGTCACCATCGTTGCTGCCATTGATGGCCCCGCCCAGGGGATTTCTACCGCTGGCATCGCTGATATCGCTCTTGGCGTGGATAACGGCGGCACCGAAGTTGATCTCGTCGCGTTTGATGCGGGCCATGCCGGCCGGGTTGCCGAAGACCGTGCTGGCATCGCCGGCTGCCGATGAGCGGCCGGCGAAGGCGGTACCCATGGAGCTGATGCTCTGTTCGTTGAGCGCGAAGCCAGAGGCGAAGCTCTGGCCGGAGATGGCTGCCAGGGCAAGGGTCAGGCTGGTCTTGAGCAGGTGCTTGTTCATTGTCGATTCCTGTGCGAGAGGATAAGGCAGACGTAGGGTCTGATCCCGTTTCGTCGCGAGCCGCGTTGTCGTGCCAAGGGGCGCCATAGCTGGGCGGCGCTCCGTAAGGCACGGCAAGAACGAAATGGGAACGAACCCCAACCTTCGGCTGACTGTCGACGGACAGGAGAAGTTCCCCCAATAGAGCGCTTGCCGCCCTGACCGGAGCCCCGTCGCGAGGGGTGTATCAGGGCAGAAAGGGCGAGATGGGCTGATTCGCAGCCAGAACCGAAGACGTCAGTCGCCGGTGGCCACGGGGCGTTGCGGGTCGGTGATCCATTCGCTCCAGGAGCCGGCATAGAGTGGCGCCAGGGGATAGCCAGCCAGGCTCATGGCGAACAGGTTGTGACAGGCCGTGACCCCGGAGCCACAGTAGGCCACCAGCCTCTCGAGCGGGCGCTCGCCGCGCAGGGCGTCGAAACGCGCGCGCAACTGTTCGCGGGGCAGGAAGCGGCCATCGCTGCCGAGGTTATCGGTGAAAGCCGCGCATTGCGCACCGGGAATATGCCCGGCCACTGGGTCGAGTGGCTCGACCTCGCCACGAAAGCGTGGCAAGGCGCGGGCATCGAGCAGGGTGAGGTCGGCGTCGTGCAGGCGCCGCGCCAGTTGCTCGGCGCTCAGCAGCAGGCTGGGGTCAGGCTGCGCGGCGAAATCGCCGGGCGCGTTCTCCGCACGTTCCGTGGTCAGGGCCTGGCCGGCTTCGCGCCAGGCCTTGAGGCCTCCATCGAGCAGGTAAATGCCGTCACGTTTGCCCAGCCACAGCAGCAGCCACCAGGCGCGGGCAGCGAAGGCGCCGGCGCCGTCGTCGTAGAGCACCACCTGGCTATCGGCGCGCAGGCCGCAGAGGCGCAGGCGTTCTACCAGAGTGCTGGGATCGGGCAGGGGATGGCGGCCAGTGACGCCTTTGATCACCGGGGCGGAAAGATCCTGCTCCAGGTCGAGGAAATGGGCGCCGGGAATGTGCCCGTCCAGGTAACTGCGGCGGCCATAGGTGGGGTCTTCGAGGGCGAAGCGGCAGTCCAGCAGTACCAGGTCGGGGGCGTGCAGGCGCGAGGCCAGCGCTTGTGGTTCGATCAATTGAGCGAGGGACATGAGCGAGTCCTCTGGTCGATGTCTGTTCTGGGCATCATACCGTCAAGTCGAAGTCGAGTACCTTCTTGGTCGGTTTCGCAATGCCCGCAAAAGATGGTCAGGTGTGCCCTTTTTTGGATCTTTGTAGTGTTTATATGGTGCGAGAGAATTCTTTTAATCCATTGTTTTTAGAACATTAGCGACGCCTTTTTAGCTGAATGCACCAAAAAGATTCATCAAAGCGACATTTTGGTCTGTTTTGGTGCCTTGCTGCCTGCTAGAGTGCCGGCACTTTTTCCGCGTGGCGTCGAGGTGCCGCATGTCGTTGTCCGTCGATTCTTTCCTGTCGCGCCTCAAGCAGCGCGACCCCGATCAGCCCGAGTTCCATCAGGCCGTGGAAGAGGTGGTGCGCAGCCTGTGGCCCTTCCTCGACGCCAATCCGCGTTACCGCGAAGCCGGCATCCTCGAACGCATGGTCGAGCCCGAGCGCGCCATTCTGTTCCGCGTGCCCTGGGTCGACGACCGTGGCCAGGTACAGGTCAATCGCGGCTATCGAATTCAGATGAGCAGCGCCATCGGCCCGTACAAGGGCGGTCTGCGTTTCCACCCCTCGGTGAACCTCGGGGTGCTCAAATTCCTCGCCTTCGAGCAGGTGTTCAAGAATTCCCTGACCTCGTTGCCCATGGGTGGCGGCAAAGGCGGTGCGGACTTCGATCCCAAGGGCAGGAGCGAAGGCGAGGTGATGCGCTTCTGCCAATCGTTCATGACCGAACTGTATCGCCATATCGGTGCCGATCTGGACGTGCCGGCCGGTGACATCGGTGTCGGTGGCCGCGAGATTGGCTACCTGTTCGGCCAGTACAAGCGCCTGTCCAATCAGTTCACCTCGGTGCTGACCGGCAAGGGGCTGAGCTATGGCGGTAGCCTGATCCGCCCGGAAGCCACCGGTTATGGCTGCGTGTACTTCGCCCAGGAAATGCTCAAGCGCATCGCTCAGGACTTCGAGGGCAAGCGTGTAGCCATTTCCGGTTCCGGCAACGTCGCCCAGTACGCGGCGCAGAAGGTCATGGAGCTGGGCGGGCGGGTGATCTCGCTGTCTGACTCCGAGGGCACCTTGTATGCCGAGGGCGGCCTCAGCGACGAGCAGTGGCAGTACCTGATGGAGTTGAAGAACGTGCGTCGCGGCCGCCTGCGCGAGATGGCCGAGCACTTCGGCCTGCAGTTCCTCGCCGGGCAGCGCCCCTGGGGCTTGGCCTGCGATATCGCCTTGCCCTGTGCGACGCAGAACGAACTGGATGGCGATGACGCTCGCGCATTGCTGAAGAACGGCTGCATCTGCGTGGCCGAGGGCGCCAACATGCCCTCGACCCTGGAAGCGGTGGATCTGTTCGTCGAGGCCGGCATCTGCTACGCGCCGGGCAAGGCGTCCAACGCCGGAGGCGTGGCCACCAGCGGCCTGGAAATGAGCCAGAACGCCATGCGCCTGCACTGGAGCGCCGGAGAGGTGGACGAACGCCTGCATGGCATCATGCAGAACATCCATCATGCCTGCGTGCACCATGGCGAGGAGAATGGCCGCATCAACTACGTCAAGGGTGCCAACATCGCCGGCTTCGTCAAGGTCGCTGATGCCATGCTGGCGCAGGGCGTGGTCTGAGGCGCGAGCTGGCGATAAAGGAAAGCCCCGGTTTTCACACGGTCTGTTTTCCGGGGCTTTTCGTCAGTGCAGTTCGAGCCGGCCGATGCGGTCGTTGTCCAGACTGCCGAAGTACAGATAATCCCCGACCGGTTTGACCGAGGTGATCAGGCGCAGGTGGCTGCCGCTGGTGTCGTGCAGGCTGCGCAGGATCTCGCCCTGTTCGTTGAGCGCGATGACCAGGCCATAGTCGAGCGGCTTGGGCCACAGGAAGCGCGGCAGCTTGGCGATCTGCGCCTTGAGCCAGGGGTGGCGATGCAGGAAGTCGGCATCGGCCTTGCGCGGCGAGGGCAGGGCGACCCAGAAGGTGCCCTTGCGATCACCCTGCAGGTTGTCCGGCAGGCCCGGCAGGTTGTCGATGAAGATGTCGTGCTGGCCGGCCTTGTCGCCCTTGAGCCAGTAACGGGTGATGCGGTAGCGGTAGGTCTCGTTGACCAGCACGAAGTCTTCGGCTGCCGACAGCGCCACGCCGTTGGCGAAGTACAGATCCTTGAGCAGCACGCGGGTCTGTCCCGTGGCCGGATCGTAGGCCAGCAGGCGGCCATGGGGGCGGGCTTCGAGCAGATCGAGCAGGTAGTCGGGCTGCTGGAAGCGTGAGGAGGCATCGCTGAAGTAGATGGTGCCGTCGCTGGCGATGTCCAGATCATCGGTGAAGGCGAAAGGCAGGCCGTCGGCCTCGGTGCTGAGCACCTTGATCTTGCCAGCCTTGTCCACGCTCAGCAGGCCCTTGTAGGCGTCGGCGACGATCAGCTTGCCGTCTGCATCGAAGTCCATGCCCAGGGGGCGGCCGCCAGTGTCGGCGAAGGTTTCCACACTGTCGTCCGCCAGCACCCGGACGATGCGCCCGTCCTGCAGGCCGGCATAGACGCGCCCTTCGGCGTCGACGGCGGTGTCTTCCGGGCCGTGGATCTTGCCGCGGGCCAGCAGTTCGGCCTTCATCAGGGTGTCGTTGGGTTCCAGTAGGCCGGTCATGGCCGGCGCGGGCGCGGCGTCCCAAGGCAGCGGGTCGATCGGGCTGGGGGTAATGGCCAGGTAACCGGCGGCAGCGGCCAGTAGTACGACCACCAGGGCAAGCAGTTTCTTCAGCATCGTCGTTCTTCCATGTCAGGAGGCGTTGCGCGGCACAGATTACACAGTTCGCGGGCGCGGCGGCAGCTCGCTGCCCGTCGACGCGCGCAGGCTATATACTGCGCGCCACTGTTCATGGGAGCGCCGCGTGGCTAACGATATTCACTGGATCCGCGACAACGCCAGCCTGGCCAAGCTCTGCGCCGCCTGGCAGACCTTGCCCTTCATCGCGCTGGACACCGAGTTCATGCGCGTCGACACCTTCTACCCCCTCGCCGGCCTGGTGCAGGTCAGTGGCGGCGATGGTGCCTGGCTGATCGATCCGCTGTGCATCGAAGATTGGAGCCCCTTCGCTGCTCTGTTGCGCGCGCCGAATGTGGTCAAGGTGCTGCATTCCTGCAGCGAGGATCTGGAGGTCTTCCTGCGCCTGACCGGTAGCCTGCCGGCACCGCTGTTCGACACACAGGTCGCGGCCGGTTATCTCAATCTGGGTTTTTCCATGGGCTATTCGCGCCTGGTGCTGCGCTTGCTCGACATCGAGCTGCCCAAGGGCGAGACTCGTTCCGACTGGCTGCAGCGCCCGTTGTCCGAGCTGCAGGTGCGCTACGCCGCCGAAGACGTGTCGCATCTGGTGGAGGTGTATCGCGAGTTGATGGCCCGCCTGGCGCCGCAGAAGGTGGAATGGATTCTCGAAGACGGCGCTGAACTGGTGGCCAACCTGGGCCGCGAGATCGACCCCGACGAGGCCTGGCGCGAGGCCAAGCTGGCCTGGAAACTGTCGCGTCAGCAGCAGGCCGTGCTGCGTGCCCTATGTGCCTGGCGCGAGCGCCAGGCACGAGCGCGCAACCAGCCGCGCAACCGTGTGCTGCGCGAGCATTCGCTGTGGCCGCTGGCACGCACTCAGCCGGACAACCTGGTGGCGCTGGCACGCATCGAGGACATGCATCCGAAAACCGTGCGCCAGGATGGCGAAACCCTGTTGGCGCTGATCCGCGAGGCGGCCGCGCTGCCCCCCGAGCAATGGCCCGAGGCGCTGCCCGAGCCACTGCCGGTGGAGGCCTCTGCCCTGTTGAAGAAACTGCGCGCCGTCGGCCAGCGTGAGGGCGAACGCCTGGACATCGCCCCCGAGCTGATGCTGCGCAAGAAAAGCCTGGAGGCGCTGCTGAAAAGTGGCTATCCCAATGGCCCGTACCAATTGCCCGATTCCCTGCGCGGCTGGCGCCGGGAGTTGATGGGGCAGGCACTCCTGGAGTGTCTGGCCGACGAAGGAGAATCCGCGTGAAACGCATCTGTTCCATCTACAAGAGCCCGCGCAAGAACGAGATGTACCTCTACGTGCTCAAGGCCGAGGCTCTGACCCGCGTGCCCGAAGGTCTGCTGGCGGTATTCGGCCCACCTGCGCACGCCTTCGACCTGGTGCTCAGCCCGGAGCGCCAATTGGCCCGCGAGGACATCGCCCAGGTGCTGGAGAATCTCGACAAGCAGGGGTACCACCTGCAGATGCCACCGCCCGAGGAGGAATACATTCAGCACCTGCCGGACGAACTGCTGCGCCGCAATGACCCGGTCTGAACCATGCGTCTATTGATCGCCGAAGCGAAGCACGCCCGTTATGCCGAGTGCATTCGTGCGGCACAGCCAACGCTAGAATTGTTCGCCAGTGATGAGCCCGAGGCGTTGGCCGCCGCTGCGGGGGATTGCCCGCTGTGGCTGGGCGAGCCTTCGCTGCTGGCACCGCTGTTGCGCCAGGGCCTGCGCCCGCGCTGGCTGCAGTCGACCTGGGCCGGCATCACGCCGCTGTTGGCCAGTGACTTGCCGCGCGATTATCGCTTGAGCCGGGCGGTGGGCATCTTTGGCCAGGTCATGGCCGAGTACGTCCTTGGCCACCTTTTGGCTCACGAGCGACGCCTGTTCGAGCGCCAGCAGGCACAACGCGAGCAGCGCTGGGCGCCGATGCTGCCGCGCAGCCTGGCGGGGCGGCGGGTGCTGATCGTCGGGTGCGGCGACATTGGCCAGGCCGTCGCGGGCTTTCTCGCGCCTTTCGGCGTGGAGTTGCGTGGCGTCGCCAGTGCGGCGCGCGAGCAGGTGCCCTTCGCCGAGGTCGCGGCCCTGTCCGAGCTGCCACGCCTGGTGGGCTGGGCCGATTACCTGGTCAACCTGCTGCCGGATACTCCGGCCACGCACGACCTCTACGATGCCGAGTTGTTGGCAGGCGTTCGCCCCGGGGCAGTGCTGATCAACGCTGGCCGGGGCAGCGCGGTGGTGGAGGCCGATCTGCTGGCAGTCTTGCAGCAAGAGCGTCTGGCCGCTGCGGTGATCGATGTCTGCCGTGAGGAGCCGCTGCCGCCTGGGCATCCGTTCTGGACTGCGCCGAACCTGCTGCTGACCGGGCACAGCGCCGCGCCCACCGACCCGCTGCTGATGAGCAGGCTGTTTCTCGACAACCTGGCGCTTTGGCAGGCCGGTGAGCCGTTGCGCGGCGAGGTGGATTTCGCGCGCGGTTACTGATCTGGCGGCCCTTGGCCTGTGACGGGGCAGGGGCTAGACTGCCGCGTTTTTAGCGCTCGAATTCCTACGCTCGCCATGGCCACAACCACCGTACCTTTCTGGAAACGCAAGACCCTCGCTCAGCTCGACACAGGCGAGTGGGAGTCGCTGTGCGACGGCTGTGGCCTGTGCTGCCTGCAGAAGCTCGAGGATGAGGACGACGGCGCCGTCTACTACACGCGTATCGCCTGCAAGCTGCTGGATCTGCAGAGCTGCCGTTGCTGCGACTATCCCAACCGTTTCAAGCATGTGCCGGACTGCATCCAGCTCACGCCGGCGCAGGCCGACCAGTTCAAGTGGCTGCCGCCCACCTGTGCCTATCGCCTGGTCAGCGAGGGCAAGGATCTGCCACGCTGGCATCACCTGGTCTGTGGCGATCCCGAGGCGGTGCATGCCGAGCGCATTTCCCAGGCCGGGCGCATGCTTGGCGAGCATGAGGTGGCCGAGGAGGATTGGGAAGAACATCTGATTTTTCGCGCTGGTTGATTAATCCCAGACCTCATGGCAACTCTGTCCGCCGCCCCACGGAATTGGCGCGTGGCGCGGCTGTCTCAAGACCAACTGCCCCTTCGTGCATCAGGAGTCCTGCATGCTGTCTTCGTCTCGTTTGCCGCTGTATTCGTCCCTGTTGTTGAGCCTCAGCCTGCCCACCTGGGCGGCGACGCAGAAAGTCGACCTGGATTATCGAGTGCGTTTCCTGCCGGATAGCGATCAGGCCGAGGTCAGTATCACGGTGGAGAAGGGCGAGCGCATTCGCAGTCTGGATTTCAACCTGGGCAAACAGGGGCGTTACAGCGATTTCAAGGCCGATGGTCAGTGGGCGCAAGAGGCCGGGCGGGGCAAATGGCAGCCGGCCAAGGGCAAGAGCACCCTGAGCTATCGTGTGCTGGTCGACCACCAGCGCAAGCCAGGGCGTTATGACGCACGCATGACCAAGGACTGGGCCCTGCTGCGCGGTGACGATCTGGTGCCGCCGGCGGCGCTCGATCAGGTGGACAAGACCGAGCTGGTGGCGCGTCTGCAGTTCGAGTTGCCCAAGGGCTGGACGAGCGTCGAGACCGGCTGGTCGCGCATCGGCAAGAACCGCTTCCGCATCGATAACCCGCAGCGCAAGTTCGACCGCCCTACCGGCTGGATGCTCGCTGGCAAGCTGGGCACGCGGCGTACCCGTCTGGGCGATACCGAGGTGGCGATCTCCGCGCCGGTGGGCGAGGGCATGCACCGGATGGACATCATGACCTTCCTCACCTTCGTTTGGCCGCAGATACAGCAGGTGTTCCCGCGCGACCCCGACAAGCTGCTGATCGTCGGCGCTGGCGAGCCGATGTGGCGCGGCGGCCTGTCTGCCTCCAACTCTTACTACATGCATGCTGATCGTCCACTGGTCAGCGAGAACGGCACCAGCTCCCTGGTACATGAGCTGGTGCACGTGTTCGGGCGTATCTACGGCCGTGATCGCAGCGACTGGATCGCCGAGGGCCTGGCCGAGTACTACTCCATCGAGCTGGTGCGTCGCGCTGGGGGTATCAGTGAGGAGCGCTACCAGAAGATCCGCGAGCAACTGATCCGCTGGAGCAAGCCGGTCACCAGTTTGCGCACCGACAATGCCAGCGGGCCAGTGACGGCGCGTGCCGTGCTGCTGTTGCAGGAGCTGGATCGTGAGATTCGCCAGAAGACCAAGGACAAGGGCAATCTCTCCCTGGATGACGTCACCCGTGGCCTGATGCGCCTGGACAAGGTCAGCACCAAGGACTTCGTCGAAATCACCGAGAACGTCATCGGTGGCCCGTCGAAGACCCTGGATACGCGGCTGCTGAAGTAAGGGGGCCTTACGGCCGCTGCGGGGGCATTCTGTGCAGCTCAGCTATTTGAGGGCTCGGTCGGTAGGAGCGGATTTATCCGCGAAATGGGCTTGCAACGCGCCGGCAAGCATCGCGAATGAATTCGCTGCTACGGGATGATGCTCTCAGCCTTGCTCGTTCTCCGACTTGCCCAGCAGCGCCGCCAGGCCCGCCAACCCCTTGTGCGTGACCTTGCTGCCGGAGCCGGCGCTGGCAGTTTCTTCCTTCTGGTAATGCAGATCGACCTGGCGCTGGTGCTCGTTGTCGTGGCAGTACAGACACAGCAGCTCCCAGTTGGAGCCGTCTTCCGGGTTGTTGTCGTGATTGTGGTCACGGTGGTGCACGGTCAGCTCGCTCAGGCGCTTGCCGCTGAATTCACGGCCACAGCGGCCACAGATGTGCGGGTACATGCGCAGGGCCTTCTCGCGGTAGCTGGTTTCGCGGCGCTGCTGGGCTTCGGCGAGGATCTTGTCGAGCTTGCTGGTGGTCATGGGATGGTCTGCTTGAACGTTCGGGAGCTTAGATTGCCAGAATAGAACGAAAGCCCTTCCTGAAGGAGGCCCGCCGTGATCTTTCGTGTGCTCGTGATCGGTATGCTGCTCGGCACTGCTGTGGCCCAGGCCCAGGAGCCCATACGCATTCCCCCTGCCACACCGGCCCCTGGCTCACCTGGCACTGCCACGCCGCAACCATACGGCCAGCCCGGCGTCCCAATGCCGAACCGTCGCCATGATACGGCGCCATTGCTGCCACCCCCTGTTGGCCAGCCCTTGCCAGGTGGCATGCCCCAACGCGAAGCGGATAAGCCCATCCCGCAGCTTGAGCAACAGTTGCGACGCAACGGCCAGGGAGCGCGAGACAGGCTACCTGCGCGTCCCCTGCAGAACTAGAGGATACGGCTGGGTTTACAGGCTGAAGCGCCGCACCACACCATGCAGGCGTTGCGCCATGCTTTGCAGGCCATGGATCGCTTGTACGATGCTCCCTTGCGCAGCCGAGTTCTCTTCGACGATCTGCGCCACCTGCTCGACATTCTGAGCCACCTGCTCGCTGGCCGCTCGTTGTTCCTGCAAGGCGCTGGCGATCGTTCTGATGGCACCCAGGGAGTCGGCCAGCGCTCGGCGGATCTCGCCCATGTTGGCAGCGCAGCGTTCGACCAGTTGCAAGCCGTTATCGACGCGCATGCAGGTCAGCCCCATGCTACCGCTGGCCTGGCGCACGCCGCTTTGAATCGCCTCCACCAGGCTGACGATCTCTGTGGTCGATTGGGCTGTGCGGCCGGCCAGGTTGCGCACTTCATCGGCCACGACGGCGAAGCCACGGCCCTGCTCGCCAGCCCTGGCTGCCTCGATGGCGGCATTGAGCGCGAGCAGGTTGGTCTGCTCGGCAATGCCGCGGATCACATCGACGATGGCACTGATGTTGCCGGACTGTGCAGCTAACTGCTCGATGTCCGTGGCGCATTGGCCGACCAGTGTCGCCACCTGACGAATCTCGTCGATGGTCTGTGCGGTAACCTTGAGACCATCGCCGGCGAGCGCTTCGGCATGTTGGGCGCTGTCATGGGTGTGCTGAGCCTGCTCGGCGATGTGGTTGATGCTGACCGACAACTCTTCCATGGTCGCGGCCATGGCCGCTGCCGTGTCGCTCTGCACGTTGGCGCTGTTGAGTACCTGTTCCGAAGAAGCGGCAAGCTGCAGTGTGGCGGACTCGATCTGTTCCGAGGCACTGCCGATATCGCCGACCACCTCACGAAGGTTGTGGCGCATGGCCCGTACGGATTTCATTACGCCGCTTCGGGTGTTTTGCTCGCTCGGGTTGGCGTCCAGGCGTCCGTTGGCGATGCGCGCGCTGATCGCTTCCAGCTCGGTCGGTTCGGCGCCCAGTTGACGGCCAAGCAGGCGGCTGAAGTAGAGGGCGTGAGTCATGCCGAGCAGCAGAGCGAGCACCAGCAGGGCGATGCTCTGCTTCAGGTTGTGCGCATAGGTCGCTTCGCCGATCTGGTATTGCCGTTTGGCTTCCACCAGTTGCACTTCGATCAGCTCGGAGAACTTTGCCGAGAGCGGGTCGATCAGGGGGTACAGCTCCGTGCGAGCGAATTGCTCGAGGGCGTCCTTGTCACCGCGTTGCAGGATGTTCTGCAAGCGCTCCAGCGGCCCCTGGGCCTTGGCCATCAGCGGTTTTATCTCACCGATCAGTTGCTGTTCCTTGTCGATCAGCTCGGTGCCAAGGTAGGCCTGCCAGACTTTGTCGATGCCTTGCTGGGCCTCTTCGATCAGGCGGCGGGCAGCGTCGTGGCTGAGCTCTCCGCTACGAGCCTTGTGGGTGGCATCGACGATATTGACGGCATATAGGTCGGCAATGATCTTGAGGTCGCGTAGCGGTACCACACGGTCAAGGTAAACGGTTTGAAGCCCTTTATCGGTCGTTTTCAGCGCATGCAGACCGAGCAGGCCCAGAACCAGTAACGCACACAACAAGGTACCTGACAGCAAGAGCAGGTGAGTGCGGATTTTCCAGTTGTTCATGACGCGGTAATCCTCAACGGCAGGCCGGGAAGTGCGCACGATCAGTCGCCGCGCGCTTGATATGAGCCTAGGAGAGATTTGCGTACACGACGAAAAAGTTGATCGGCAGGTCAGTCCTTGTGGCAGTGCAGTACCTTGAGCAGAAAAGCATACTCCAGCGCTACGTCCCTGATGCCTTGATAACGCCCGCTCATGCCACCATGGCCTGCGCCGAGGTCGGTCTTGAGCAGCAGCAGATTGTCGTCAGTCTTGTCACGGCGTAGCTTGGCCACCCACTTGGCTGCCTCCCAGTACTGCACGCGACTGTCGTTGTAGCCGGCCACGGCGAGAATCGCCGGATAAGACTGGGTGCCTACGTTTTCGTAGGGTGCATAGGCCTTGATTCGCGCGTGCACCGCGGGTTGGTTGGGATCGCCCCATTCGTCGTACTCGGTCACCGTCAGCGGCAGATCCGGGTTGAGCATGGTATTGAGCACGTCGACGAAGGGCACCTCGGCGATGGCGGCAGCGAACAGCTCCGGGCGCTGATTGAGCACCGCGCCGATCAGCAGGCCACCGGCGCTGCCGCCACTGATCGCCAGTTGCGCGGAGGTGGTCAGGCCCTCGGCGATCAGGCATTCGGCGCAGGCAATGAAGTCGTCGAAGCTGTTCTGCTTGTGTTCCAGCTTGCCGGCGTGGTACCAGGCTTCGCCCATCTCGCCGCCGCCGCGCACATGGGCGATGGCGAAGATGAAGCCACGCTCCAGCAGGCTCAGGCGGGCATGGGAGAACCAGGGGTCGAGGCTTTCGCCATAGGCGCCGTAGCCGTAGAGGTAGAGTGGGGCAGGTTGGCCAGCGGCGAACACCTCGCGGCGCGCCACCAGGCTGATGGGCACCTGCGTGCCGTCGGCGGCCGTGGCCCACAGACGCCGGCTTGCGTAGGCGTCGGCATCGAAGGGGCCTTCCACCGGCGTCTGCTTGAGCACCTGCTGCGCGCCCGTGGCCAGCTCTAGCTGGCGGATCTGCGCGGGGCGGTTCAGCGCCTCGTAGCGCAGACGGATCACCGGGCTGTGAAATTCCAGGCTGTCCTGCACGTACAGGCTGTAGGCGGCGTCCGGCAGTTGCACGCGATAGGCGGCTGCACCCTGCGGCAGGACTTCGAGTATCGGCAGGCCGCCTTCGCGCAAGGCGAGGACGATGGCGCGCTGGTTGAGCGTGGCGCCTTCGAGCATCACCTGCGGGTCGTGGGCACGGATCTCACGCCAGTGCGGACGCTGCGGGCAGGCTTCGTCGGCACTGTACAGGGCGAAGTTGATACCGCTCTGGTTGCTGCGGATCAGCCAGCACCACTGACCATCGAGCATGCCGTGGTCGACGTCGTACTCGTGGCCTTCCTCGCGCGGCGCCAGGCAGATGAAGGCCGCTTCGGGCGTTGCGGCATCCAGTACCCAGACTTCGCTGGTGGTCTTGCTGCCCAGTTGCAGGATCAATTGGCGTTCGGAGCTGGAGCGGTAGCAGTGCAGGAAGAAACGCCCGTCGGCCTCCTCGAACACCGCTTCGGCGCCGGCTGTGCCGAGGCGGTGGCGATACAGCCGGTAAGGGCGATGGGTGTCGTCCAGCTCGGCGAAGAACAGGGTCTGGCTGTCGCTCGCCCAGGTCATGCTGCCGTCGCAGTCGTCGAAGGGCAGTTCGCTGACCTCGCCGCTGGCCAGCTCCTTGACGAACAGGCGATAGATCTCATCGCCGCTTGTATCCAGGCTGTAGGCCAGGCGCTGCTGGTCGGGGCTGATGCTGAAGGCGCCCACCGAGAGAAAACCGCCGTCTGCCAGTGCATTGGGGTCGAGCAGCAGGGCCTCGCTGGCGGCATCGGGCGTCAGCGAGCCGTCCGCCGGGCGGCGGCAGCGGTAATGCCGGGGGTATTCGTCGCCGGCCGTGGTGCGCTGGTAGTAGAGATAGTCGCCCCAGGGCGTGGGCAGCGACAGGTCGGTCTCGCGGATGCGCCCCTTGATTTCCTCGAACAGGGCTTCACGCAGCTCGGCCTGCGGTTGCAGCACGGCTTCCAGGTAGGCGTTCTCCGCTTGCAGGTGGGCCAGCACTTCGTCGCTGTCGCGATTCTCCAGCCAGCGATAAGGGTCATTGCCGGCTTGCTGGCGGGCGAGGGGGGCAGAGGGCATGGTGGGCTCCAGAACGAGAGGGGCGTCGCAGCGGACAAAAACCGTTATCATAAGCGCCCCTTTGCCAGACCCGCCACGCTAGCCCTGCTTATGATGACCGAAAACGATTACCTCCTGGCCTGGGCCGCCTATGGCATCGCAGCCCTGGGCTGCCTGCTGGTATGGATGCGCATGACCCGCTGGATGTGGCGCTATGCACGTGAGCCGCTACGTGTGCTGGTGGCCGTGTTGCTGTTCAGCCCGACCATCGTTGACCCGACGCGTGAGCTGTTCGCTCCCTCCATCGCCATCACTGCCATGGATCTGCTGCTCAAGGTGGGCAACAACGCTTGGCGTGCCGTCGCCGATCTCACGCTCTATGGCCTGATCGCCTTTGCCCTGTATCTGGCCTTCGTCGCCATACGCTGGCCCATCGAACACTGGTGGAAGGGGCGGCAGGACGAACCTGTGGATTATGGCGACGAGGATCCACGCACCCTGCGCGAACTGATGGACGACAACGACGAGCGCCTGGCCCACCCTTACGGGCGTGGCGGCCGGTTGGAGCCGCGCATCTAAGCTGCCTTGGCTCTTGCGCCTGCTCAGGCAGGCGTTCAGCATGATGGCGTCGTGGACAGGAGGCCATCATGGAGTGCGTGTTCTGTGCTATTGCCGAGCGAAGCTTGCCGGCTCATCGTCTGTACGAGGACGATGAATTCATCGTCCTCCTGGATATCTTCCCCATGCGTCCGGCTCATGTGCTGATCGTCAGCCGCGAGCATGCGCCGTTCCTGCATGATCTGCCGTCAGTGGTGCGTGATCGTCTGCTGGCCTTGGCAGTACGCCTGGCTACCGTATTGCGGCGTGCCGGTTACGGTATGCAGGGCATCAACCTGTTGATCAACGATGGCCCCGACGCCAACCAGCACGTGCCTCATCTGCACCTGCATCTGATCCCGCGCAACCCTGGTGATCTGCCGGCCTTGCTGTGGCGTCTGCTGGTTCGTTTTCTGCCTCTGGGGCGCAAGCGCCTGGAGGCCCGTTTGCTGGATGAAGCTCGACGTCTGCGTCTGGCGTTGAGCGAGGAGAACTGATGCATGTGTGAACTGCTCGGCATGAGTGCCAACGTGCCCACCGATATCGTCTTCAGCTTTACCGGGCTGATGCAGCGTGGTGGCCGCACCGGCCCGCATCGTGACGGCTGGGGCATCGGTTTCTACGAAGGGCGGGGCCTGCGTCTGTTCCAGGATCCGCGGGCGAGCAGCGAGTCGGAGGTGGCGCAACTGGTGCAGCGCTACCCGATCAAGAGCGAAGTGGTGATCGGTCATATCCGCCAGGCCAACGTCGGCAAGGTGTGCCTGGTCAATACCCACCCCTTCATGCGCGAACTCTGGGGACGCAACTGGTGTTTCGCGCACAACGGCCAGTTGGCCGGGCTGGTAGGAGCACAGAGCTTCTATCGTCCGGTGGGCGACACCGACAGCGAAGCGGCCTTCTGCGACCTGCTCAACCGCGTACGCCGCGCCTTTCCAGAGCCCGTCTCGGTGGAAGTGCTGCTGCCGGTGCTGGTGGCGGCTTGCGCCAGTTATCGTCAGCTCGGCGTGTTCAACTGCCTGCTCAGCGATGGCGACTGGCTGTTCAGCTTCTGTTCGAGCAAGCTGGCACACATCACCCGCCGCGCGCCCTTCGGCCCGGCACAACTGAAGGACGCCGATCTCTTGGTGGATTTCCAGGCGGAAACCACGCCCAATGACGTGGTCACCGTGATCGCCACCGAGCCTTTGACGGATAACGAGCAATGGGCGTTGTATCAGCCCGGTGAGTGGCGCCTGTGGCGTCATGGCGAATGCATCGCCGACGGCAAGGTCTGACGGCCTGCCTAACAGGCCGTTGAAAAACGTAGGCGAGGCAGCCAGTGCAATACCGATGGCGGCCCCGCAAAAACAGGCGAGAAAGCGGAGTTTACGAGCTGTAAATGAGCATTTTGAGCCTGTTTTTAACGCAGCAATGGCAACGTAGGTAGTTTTTCAACAGCCTGCTAAGTGGATCGACTGGGGAGGGAAGGGATGTTCAGAAGTTACCTGCGTCTGGCGCTGTTTGCCTGTGGCCTGCTGCTGGGGGTACAGGTGCCGGGCTTCATCGATGATTACAGCAAGCGCGTCGAAGCTCATCGGCTGGAGTCGCAACTGAGCCTAAGAGGCTTCCAGGAAACGGCGCAGAAGTTTTTCAAGGGCGACATGGACGCCTTGGTGGCGCATTACCGCACCAGCGACGACCCGGTGATGCAGAGCGATGCGCGCAGTGTCGAGCACCTGGTACAGCGCGCCGCCTTGCTGGATGCGGAGTGGCGCGCCATGCAGGGCGCCTGGTACGCCCAGGCCTGGCACCTGGCCACCGACGCTGATGAGCAATTGCTGGACGAAACCCTGAGCGCCTATCGCTACCAGGTGCTGCTGACCCCCGATGCGATTACCTGGGGCGTGTGCAGCGCCTTGCTGCTGGCCTGGCTGGTGGAGCTGCTGGTACTGCTGATGGGCTGGATGTTCGGTGCTGGGCGCACACGACGGACGCAGCAGCGGCACTGGCGCTGAAGCTGAAAAAGGTGAGCTGGTTCGCCTGTGTGGATGGGTGCTTCGTGTTAATGTAATACCGCGTTACATTTACCCATCCGTCATTATGGAGTTTCCATGTCGATCAAGGATTCGATCAGGGCAGCCGCGCTGGCTGCCATCCTGCCGTTCATCACACTCGCCCACGCTGACGGCGAAGTCGCCGAACAAGCCGATAGCCAAGCCCAGGAGAGCGTACCGGGCGAGGAGCAGGTGCAGCGCATCAGCGCCGATGAATTCGTCGCCAGCCTGAATTTCCAGCATGGGCGTATCGTCCTGGGCGATGACCTGGCTACCCTCAATCTGCCCGATTCGCTGATGTTTCTCGATGGCAAGAATGCCCAGCGCCTGTTGGTCGAGGGCTGGGGTAACCCACCCGATGACGCACCACCGCTGGGCATGATCCTGCCGGCCGGCATCTCGCCGCTGGACGAGGCTTCCTGGGGCGTGACGGTGGAGTACGAGGCCAGTGGCTACGTCTCCGACGAGGACGCCGCCGATATCGACTACGACGACATGCTCGAGGACATGCAGGCCGACATGCGTGAGGCCAACGTCTGGCGTGAGGAAAATGGCTACGAGCCCGTACAACTGGTCGGTTGGGCTGCCGCGCCGCATTACGACGAGCAGGGCAAGAAGTTGTACTGGGCCAAGGAACTGAAGTTCGGCGACAGCGATGCCAACACTCTGAACTACAACATTCGCGTGCTTGGGCGTAAGGGCGTGCTGGTGCTGAACTTCGTTGCCAACATGGATCAATTGCCGGAAATCGAAGCCAGCGTACCGGCCGTGTTGGCGGCCACCGAATTCAACCCGGGGCAGCGTTATGCCGAGTTCAACCCGGATCTGGATACCGTTGCCGCTTACGGCCTGGGTGCTCTGGTGGCGGGCAAGGTGGCGGCCAAGACAGGCTTGCTGGCCATGCTGCTGATACTGTTGAAGAAGTTCTGGATCGTGCCGGCCTTGCTGATCGGCTGGCTGGGCAAGCGTCTGGGGGGTGGCAAGCATGAGCCTGCCGCTGAAACGACGGGTACACCTCTGGCACAGGCTGCCGAGGCCGAGCCGGAAGAACCGGTGCGGGCGCCGGCGCAGACGGTGATGGATCTGAACAAGGCGGACGACACCGACAAGCGCTGAGCGGGCCGGATGCAATCCGGGGAGATGCTGGTAAAGCTCCCGGATTGCATCCGGGCTACGGTGATGGCCTTACGTGTTTGTTGGTCCCCTCTCCCTAACCCTCTCCCCGAGGTGAGAGGGATAGATTCGGTGTGGCGGAGGCTTTCGGTGTCCCGGTCGGCTCTGTCTCCCCTCTCCCGCTTGCGGGAGAGGGGCCGGGGGAGAGGGTGTTCGTTCCCGAATTGCATCCGGATACAAAACGCCGCGAATCCTGTGCAGGATTCGCGGCGTTTTTCCTTGGGGCAGCGCTTACTTGGACAGGTATTTCATACCGTCTTCCAGACCCTGCAGGGTCAGGGGGTACATGCGATCCTCGATCAACTCGCGCACCAGATTGGTGGAGGCGGTGTAGTTCCAGGTGTCCTTGGGGTAGGGGTTGATCCAGATGATCTTCTTGAACTTCTCGGTGAAACGCTTCATCCAGACGTAGCCGGCTTCCTCGTTCCAGTGTTCGACGCTGCCGCCAGCCTGGGTGATTTCGTAGGGCGCCATGGCCGCGTCGCCGACGAACACCACCTTGTAGTCGGCGCCGTACTTGTGCAGCAGATCCATCGTCGAGGTGCGTTCGCTGGTGCGGCGCAGGTTGTTCTTCCACACGCTCTCGTAGATGAAGTTGTGGAAGTAGAAGTATTCCAGGTGCTTGAACTCGGTCTTGCAGGCGCTGAATAACTCTTCGCAGACCTTGACGTGGGCGTCCATCGAACCACCGATGTCCAGCAACAGCAGGAGCTTGACCGTATTGCGGCGCTCCGGGCGCATCTGGATGTTGAGCAGACCGCCGTCTTTCGCGGTGTGGTCGATGGTGCCGTCCAGATCCAGCTCTTCGGCGGCACCCTGGCGGGCGAACTTGCGCAGCCGGCGCAGCGCCACCTTGATGTTGCGCGTGCCCAGCTCGACCTGGTCGTCGAGGTTCTTGTACTCGCGCTGATCCCACACTTTGACGGCCTTGCCCTGGCGTTTGCCAGCGTCGCCGACGCGAATGCCTTCGGGGTTGAAGCCGCCGGAGCCGAACGGGCTGGTGCCGCCGGTGCCGATCCACTTGTTGCCGCCGGCGTGCTTTTCCTTCTGCTCCTCGAGGCGCTTCTTGAATTCCTCGATCAGCTTGTCCAGGCCGCCGAGGCTCTGGATCTGCGCCTTTTCCTCATCGGTGAGCAGGCGCTCGAACTCCTTGCGCAGCCATTCCTCGGGGATCATCGCCTCGATATGCTGGTTGAGGTTTTCCAGCCCCTTGAAGTAGGCACCGAAGGCACGGTCGAACTTGTCGAAATGACGTTCGTCCTTCACCAGAATCGCGCGCGCCAGGTAGTAGAACTCGTCCATGTCGGCGAACACGACGTTGTGCTTGAGCGCGTTGATCAGGTCGAGCAGCTCGCGCACCGACACCGGCACCTTGGCCGCGCGCATTTCGTTGAACAAATTAAGCAGCATGGCTGCGGATCTCCTGCACGAGCGGTTCCCTCTCCCATTTATGGGAGAGGGTTAGGGAGAGGGGCTTTCAGGTCGTATTGAAGCAATCGGCTACCCTCTCCCCCGGCCCCTCTCCCGCAAGCGGGAGAGGGGAGACAAGCCTCTCAGCGGCTGGCGCGGCGGGCCATGAAGGCCAGGCGCTCGAGTAGCTGCACATCCTGCTCGTTCTTGACCAGGGCGCCGGCCAGCGGCGGGATGGCCTTGGTCGGGTCGCGCTCGCGCAGCACCGCTTCGCCGATATTGTCGGCCATCAAGAGCTTGAGCCAGTCCACCAGTTCGCTGGTCGAGGGCTTCTTCTTCAGGCCCGGCACCTTGCGCACGTCGAAGAACACGTCCAGCGCCTCGGCCACCAGCTCGCCGCTGATATTGGGGTAGTGCACGTCGACGATCTTCTTCAGCGTGTCGCGATCCGGGAAGGCGATGTAGTGGAAGAAGCAACGGCGCAGGAAGGCGTCCGGCAGCTCCTTCTCGTTGTTCGAGGTGATGATGATGATGGGGCGTTGCTTGGCCTTGATGGTCTCGTCGGTCTCGTAAACGTAGAACTCCATCTTGTCCAGTTCCTGCAACAGGTCGTTGGGGAACTCGATGTCGGCCTTGTCGATCTCGTCGATCAGCAGGATCACGCGCTCGTCGGACTCGAACGCCTCCCATAGCTTGCCTTTCTTGATGTAGTTGCGAACGTCATGAACCCTGTCGGAGTCGAGTTGCGAGTCGCGCAAGCGGCTGACCGCATCGTATTCATAGAGGCCCTGGTGCGCCTTGGTGGTGGACTTGATGTGCCAGGTGATCAGGCGGGCAGAGAAGGCTTCGGCCAGTTGTTCGGCGAGCATGGTCTTGCCGGTACCCGGCTCGCCCTTGACCAGCAGTGGGCGTTGCAGGGTGATGGCGGCGTTGACGGCCAGCTTGAGGTCGTCGGTGGCGACGTAGGACTGGGTGCCTTCGAACTTCATCGGGTAATCCTCGCACGGTGACGGCCGGCGCTGCCGGGCGTTCGTTATCTGATGGAAGCACCGACTATAACGTGAGCCTCTGCATGCTGTGAACGCAGACGCGGTATTCAGTCACTGAATGGTCGGTCAGCGATCGTCCTGTCGGGGCGAGGGGCGTTCATAGCGTGGCGTGAAGGCTTCGACGAAGGCGTTGCGCAGGATGGCGACGAAGGCCTGGAAGGCGCTGGTCTGCTGGTCATGCACGCTGCCACTGAGCTCCACGCGGGTGGCGAACTGGTCGCGCCGCTGGTTCTTCAGCAGGGTTTCGCCGCCGCCCACCAGCGCCTCCCAGAGCGAGCGCAGCACGCCCTTGTCCTCGGCCTCGACGTCCTGTTGCCAGTCGAACACGTCGACGTTGCGCAGCAGCGGCTTGATGTAGCCGCTGAGCTGGCCATTCTCGGCGCTCGCCTCGATCACCAGATCGCCATTGCCCTGCTTGAAGTCGAAGTTGCCGTAGGCGCGGGCGAAGTCGTTGAAGCGGGTCAGGTCGATGTCGCGTGCACGCAGGCGCAGCTCGAAATCCTCGAACTGCTCGAAGGGGTCGAACGTCGCCTGGCTTTCCAGGGGGGCTTGGCCGAGCAGGCGCGCCTGGCCCTCGAAGTGCGCCACCCGGTCGCCCGGTTCGTCGCCGACATTGGTGAGGTTGTAGAGGCTGGCGTTCACCGCGTCCGCACTCAGTTCCACCTGGGGCTCGGTGCTGAAGTTGTGGAAGGCGATGCGCCCGTCGCGCACCCGCAGCTCGTTGAGGGTGATGGGCAAGAGCTTGTTCAACTGCTCGCGCCAGTCGGTGCCGGCACCGGTCTGGCTGGCCTGGCGATCGTCGCCGGCATCGACGAAGTTCAGTTGCGGCCGCTCGAAGAACACTTCGGCCACCACTGCTCGTCTGTACCAGAGTGCCGGCCAGCTCACCGACAGGTCGATCAGCGGGGCCTCGAGAAACGGCACCGGTACCTTGCCTGTGGTCTTGACGATGTTCAGGCCGTTGATGCGATAGGCGCCGCGCCACCAGGCCAGGTCGATGTCCTCGATATGGCCGCGGTAATCGCCCATGTCGGCGAGCTTGTCATTGAGGTAGTCGCGGATCAGCCAGGGCAGCGTCAGTTGCACTGCCGTCAGCAGTACAACGAGCAGGAGCAGGGCCTTGAGCGGCCAGCCGTAGCGTCGTTTCATCGAGAGCGTCCGTCATGTCGCCTGTCTTCGATGGACTGCGTCGCTGCGGATCTGTTCGACTGGACTGCCGTTGCACCTGAGCATAGGCTGATGGTTTTCCCTCGTTCACCCGTCAAGGAAAGGATCATGAGCCGTATCTTCGCAGACAACGCCCAGGCCATCGGCAACACGCCGCTGGTGATGATCAACCGCCTGGGGCCCAAGGGCGTGACCATTCTCGCCAAGATCGAAGGCCGCAACCCGGCGTATTCGGTCAAGTGCCGAATCGGTGCCAGCATGATCTGGGATGCCGAGGAGCGCGGCGTGCTCAAGCCGGGCATGACCATCGTCGAGCCGACCTCCGGCAATACCGGCATCGGCCTGGCCTTCGTCGCTGCAGCGCGCGGTTACAAGCTTGTGCTGACCATGCCGGCCTCGATGAGCCTGGAGCGGCGCAAGGTGCTCAAGGCCCTGGGTGCCGAACTGGTGCTGACCGAGCCGGCCAAGGGCATGAAGGGCGCCATCGAGAAGGCCAACGAGCTGGTGGCTGCCAATCCTGACTATTACTTGCCGCAGCAGTTCGAGAACCCGGCCAATCCGGCCATCCACGAAAAGACCACCGGCCCGGAAATCTGGCGTGACACCGAGGGCGCCATCGACGTGCTGGTGGCCGGCGTCGGTACCGGTGGCACCATCACCGGCGTGTCGCGTTACATCAAACAGACCCAGGGCAAGCCGATCCTCTCGGTGGCGGTGGAACCGGTGGGTTCGCCGGTGATCAGCCAGACCCTGGCCGGTGCCGAGGTCAAGCCGGCACCGCACAAGATCCAGGGTATCGGCGCCGGCTTCGTGCCGAAGAACCTCGACCTGGCGATGGTCGACCGGGTCGAGCAGGTCACCGACGACGATGCCAAGGCCATGGCCCTGCGCCTGATGCGTGAGGAAGGCATTCTCTGCGGCATCTCCTGTGGTGCGGCGATGGCGGCGGCTGTGCGCCTGGCGGAGAAGCCGGAAATGCAGGGCAAGACCATCGTGGTGATCCTGCCGGACTCCGGTGAGCGCTACCTGTCGAGCATGCTCTTCGACGGCCTGTTTACCGAGCAGGAGTTGAACCAGTAAAGCAGCTTCAAGCTTCAAGCTTCAAGCGGAGCCAGTCCGTAGCCCGGATGCAATCCGGGAAGTTTCGACGCCTCCGCTCCCGGGTTGCATTCGGGTCAGGTTTCACACAGGTGGTTCGAGCGGCGCTTTTTCGTAGGGTGCGCCTTGCGCACCGGGGCGGTTTGCGGTGGCCTTGGTGCGCGCAGCGCACCCTACGTCCTGGCCACGCTCGGGCGTACAACCAGTTGCAGGACTGTGCCCCGGATTTCAACCGGGCTAGGTTTTCACACAGGTCTGTTCGAGCGGCGCTTTTTCGTAGGGTGCGCCTTGCGCACCGGGGCGATTTCGCGGTGGGCCCTGGTGCGCACAGCGCACCCTACGCTCGAGCGACACTCGGGCGCACCACCAGCCATAGGGCCAGGGCGATCAGCAGGCAGCCAGGCAGGTAGTCCCAGCTCAGCGGTTCGCCCAGTAGCAACGCGCCCCACAGCACGCCGAACGGCGGAATGAGAAAGGTGGTGGTGCTGGCCTTGATCGGCCCGATATCGGCCAGCAGACGGAAATACAGCACGTAGGCGAACGCTGTGCAGAGCAGGCCGAGGCCAGCCAGTGACAGCCACACCTCGATGCCGCCCCAGCTCGCCGGTGGTTGCAGCGCCAGGCTGCCGGCCAGCAGCGGCAGCAGGAACAGGCTGGCGCCGAGCAGGCTGGCGAAGGCGGTCAGGCGATTGTCCAGGCCGCCTTGCTGGCCGATCCAGCGGCGGGTGAGGAAACCGGCAAAGCCGTAGCAGGTGGTGGCCACCAGGCAGGCGCCGGCACCCAGCAGCAACTGCAGGTCGAAGGCGACCGGGCCGGTACGGGTCAGCACGGCGACGCCGAGCAGACCGAGGAATACACCTAGCGCCTTGCTCGGGGTAATGCCTTCATGAAAGAACAGCGCGCCGATCAGTACGCCCATTAGCGGGGTGGTGGCGTTGAAGATCGCCGAATAGCCCGCCGGCAGGATCAGTGCCGCCAGGCAATACATGGCCGAGGGCAGGCCGGCATTGATCACCCCGAGCACCAGGCAGATGCGCAATTTGCCGCGAAAGTCCCAGGGCGTGCGCAGCATCAGGAGCACGGCGAACAACCCCAGTGCGCCGATACTGGCGCGGAAGAAGGCGGTCGGCATGCTGCCCAGTACCGGCGCGGCAATGCGCATGAAGAGGAAACTGGCGCCCCAGATGGCGGCGAGTAGTAGCAGGCGAAAGAGATCAGTGCTGCGCAAGGTGAGGCATCCGGCAGATTGAGGGCGCGAGTGTTGCCCCTGGGCGAGCTTCTGGCAATCCGCATTGCGCTTTCAAAGCCCTGTCGCTGGCTCTGGGTGGATTCCGCTCGCGGATTGCATCCGGGCTACGCTTTGTCGCTACACTCGGTTCACCCAGTGCATAGCGAGGTGCCTCCATGGGACAACAACGGCCGGCCGGCGAGATCGCGCGGTTGATCCTTGAGGGTTTCGACGACTACCGCGAGGATTTTCGCCAGATCACCGATGGTGCGCGTACCCGTTTCGAGCAGGCGCAGTGGCAGGCGGCGCAGCAGGCTTCCGCGGCGCGCATCAACCTGTACGAGGAGAAGGTCGCGCAGACCCGCGAACGCCTGCTGCTGGACTTCGAGCCTGGTTCGCTGGAGGCGCAACAGTGGCCGCTGGTGAAAAGCGCCTACATCAGCCTGATCGATCGGCGCTGCGACGACGAGCTGGCGGAAACCTGGTTCAACTCGATCTTCTGCAGCCTGTTCAGTCACGACCAGATCAACGATGACTGCATGTTCATCCACACCACCCGGCCATCGCAGCGCAGCCAGAATGCTGTGGCGCAGACGCGCAGATATTGGCCGCGAGGGGAGCTGGGCGAAGCGTTGCAGGCCATTTTCCACGACTATCGCTTCGATGTGCCCTATGAGGATCTGCCGCGTGACCTACAGCGCCTGGAAGAGCAACTGCGTGCCAGCCTGCCGGACTGGATCTGCAAGGATCCGGAACTGTGCATCGAGCTGTTCTCCTCGGTGCTCTACCGCAACAAGGGCGCCTACCTGATCGGCCGTATCTATACCCGCGACGAGCAATGGCCGCTGGCGATTCCCCTGCTGCATCTGGAGGGGCAGGGCATCCAGGCCGATGCGGCGATCACCGACGAGGCGGAGGTGTCGATCATCTTCTCCTTCACCCGCAGTTATTTCATGGTGGAGGTGGCCATCCCCGCCGAGTTCATCGGCTTTCTCAAACGCATCCTGCCGGGCAAGCACATCGCCGAGCTGTACACCTCGATCGGCTTCTACAAGCACGGTAAGTCCGAGTTCTACCGCGCCCTGATCGGCCACCTGGCCAGCACCGAGGACCGCTTCATCATGGCGCCGGGGGTACGTGGCATGGTCATGAGCGTATTCACCCTGCCGGGCTTCAATACTGTGTTCAAGATCATCAAGGATCGTTTCGCCCACGCCAAGACGGTGGATCGCAACACGGTGATCGAGAAGTATCGACTGGTCAAAAGCGTCGACCGGGTGGGGCGCATGGCCGATACCCAGGAGTTTTCCGACTTTCGTTTTCCCAAGGCCAAGTTCGAGCCGCAGTGCCTGGCCGAGCTTCTCGAGGTGGCGCCGTCCACCGTGGTGCTGGAGGGTGACAGCGTGCTGGTGCGGCATTGCTGGACCGAGCGGCGCATGACGCCTCTGAATCTTTATCTGGAAGGTGCCAGCGATGCCCAGGTGCGCGAGGCGCTGGACGACTACGGCCTGGCCATCAAGCAACTGGCGGCGGCCAATATCTTCCCTGGCGACATGCTGCTGAAGAATTTCGGCGTCACCCGCCATGGCCGTGTGGTGTTCTACGACTACGACGAGATTTGCTTTCTCACCGAGGTGAACTTCCGCCGCATTCCGCCGCCGCGCTTCCCCGAGGACGAGATGAGTTCCGAGCCCTGGTATTCGGTGGGGCCGATGGACGTGTTCCCCGAGGAGTTCCCGCCTTTTCTGTTCGCCGATATCAAGCAGCGCCAGCTATTCAGCAAGCTGCATGGCAATCTCTATGACGCCAATTACTGGAAGCAATTGCAGGAGGCGATTCGCGCAGGCAAGGTGATCGACGTGTTCCCCTATCGGCGCAAGAGCCCGGTGATTTGACCCGGCCAGGTTGAAATCCGCCCCGGCAGACCTAATCTGATAGGTGAGCTCCCTGGCTCTTCCATCTACTTGGCAGGAGGTCGTACCCATGCTCGCCAAGCTGCAAGAACAACTGCAAGCCCTGCTGCAGGCCCTCGGCCTCGTCCCGCAACCCCAGCCCATTCGTATCAGCGAGGCCGAGCAGGCGCGTCTGCGCCGCGAAGCGCAGCAGCACCGCTGAAACGCCTCAGCTAAGCCGATGGACGTCGAACCAGGCGTCTATCAGCCCACGCATCCGCTGCCCCGAAAAACTGGCGAAATGCCCGCCGTGCACGGTGCGTACGGGCAGCTCGCGCAGGCGTGCCAGGCTGTGCGCGTAATCCTCCAGGTTCGAGTGGTAGGCGTCCTCGATCAACGGCCCGTCGTAGAGGATGTCGCCGGAAAACAGCGTTTGCGTACTCGCTTCCCACAGGCTGATGCCACCCGGTGAATGACCGGGTGTGTGCAGCACCTGCAATACTCGATCCCCCAGATCCAGCACGTCGCCATCTTCGATCAGGCGCGTGGCCGGTGCCGCTCGCACGCGATATTCGGCGTAGCACAGCGGGCAGTCCGGGTGTGCCTCGAACATCTCGTCGCCGACGAAATCCGTGGCCAGGGTATTGGCGCCGTCCGGCGCCGCGAGGATATCGGCCTCGGCCGGATGCACCAGGCGTTCGGCAAATTCGTGATGTCCGGCGATATGGTCGAAGTGGCAATGGCTGGCCACCGCCAGCAGCGGCCTGTCGCTCAGCCAGGGCAGTTGTTCGCGCAGGCTGACCAGGCCGGAGCCGGAATCGATCAGCACGTCATGCTCGCGTCCCTGCACATGCCACATGTTGCAGCGGTAGAAGGGGCGCACGTAGGGCTCGTGGATCAGGCAGATACCATCGTGGCGATGCTCCACCTCGAACCAGCGGTCACGGCTGACGATTTTCATGGCCCACCTCGTGGTTGTATTTGGAGAGCTTGCAGGTGCTGATTGGTGATCACCAGCCGTAGGGTGCGCTGCGCGCACCGCACATCACGCTACGCTAGCTGCGTCTGTGGCAGCAGCACCCAGCGGCGCAGTACCGCGTAGCTGGCGGCGGTGATCAGGAACACCGGCAGCGAGGCGCCCCAGGCCAGCGGCGCGACCCAGCCCCAGTAGTAGGCCAGCACCGCGCCCAGGCCGTAGGCGACGAAGGCGGCCGGGTTGAAGCCGTTCAGGTAGCGATAGCGACCGCCATCCTCGCTGAGCAACTCGTCCACCGCATACTGACCCTTGTGAATCAGGAAGTAGTCGGCGATCAGCACGGCGAAGGCAGGGATGAACACGCTGCCGATCACCAGCAGGAAACTCTGGAAGTTGTCGAGGATGCCGGGGATCTGCGAGCCGAGGATCGACAGCACGCCGATGCCAAGTGCCGGCTTCCAGAACGGGGTTTTCGGGCTGATGTTGAGGTACGACAGCGAAGCGCTGTAGACGCACATGACGTTGGTGGTCATCACCGAGAGGAACACCACGATGGCCGCCGGCAGGCCGAAGCCGAAACCAGCCAACAGAACGGCCGGGTCATAGGTCTGCTCCATGCCGGTCAGTACCGAGAAGCCCGAGACGGTAGCGCCCAGGCCCATAGCCAGCAGCGTGGCGACGACATAACCGACCCAGGTGCCGACCGCCGCCACGCCCTGGCTGCGGCAGTTGCGGTTGTAATCGGCGGCCAGCGGAATCCAGGAGAAGGCGGTGGCGATGACGATATCGAAGGCGATGCCGGGGGTGATGGTGTTGCGCGGTTCGGTGGGCATGGCCAAGAGACTTCCGAACTCGAACTTCTGTCCCATCACATAGAACACCGCAGCGGCCAGCAGAAGCATGCCGATGGCAGCCCAGCGCTCGACCCGCTCGATGCCCAGGTGGCCGCGCAGGGCGATCAGTAGCACCAGTGTCTCGCAGAGGATGGTGAACAGCGGCAGGTTGGAGTAACCGGTCAGGTGCTGCACCGCGTAGTTCAGGCTCATGCCGGCCAGCAGCGCCTGGATCCAGCTCCAGGCCAGCAGGGTCAGCAGATTGACCAGCGACGGCAGCTTGGCGCCGCGCGAGCCGTAGCTGCCACGCGCCAGCACCATGGTGGTGAGGCCAGAGCGTTGGCCCATCAGGCCGACCAGCACCAGCGGCAGGATGCCGATACCGGAGCCGATCAGCACGATGAGCATGGCCTGGGTGAATTTCAAATCCGGCACCAGCAGCATGCCGGTGAGGATGGTGGTGACCACCACGTTGGCGCCCAGCCACAGGGCGATGGTGCCACCCAGGCCGAGGCTGCGATGCGCCTTGTCGGTAGGGGCCAGTCCGTCCTGGCCGAAATACTGGCTGAGATTCTTGAACATGGTGCGACTCTCCGATGCTTGATTGTTGGTCTTGGTAGAACGGCAGTCAGGGATGCAGCTAAATCTTGTGGTTATGGTCGTGGCTCGGATGCAATCCGGGGCAGGGATTTCGCAGCTAAAGCCCCTCCCACAAAACGGAGACTCCCTGTGGGAGGGGCTTTAGCCGCGATCGATCCAGTCAGGGATGAAAGGGCGCGGCCTCCTGCACTTCGATGATCAGGGGGCGGTCTTCGGGCGCGCTGCGTAGCAGCTCGGCCAGATGTGCATGGTCGCGTGCACGCTCGGCGGCGCAGCCGAATCCTCGGGCGATGGCCAGCAGATCCGGGGTGTAGATGTCGACGCCGATGGGCTCGATGTCGCGGCGCTGCATGTAGCGCTTGATCTCGCCATAGCCGGCGTTGTTCCACAGCAGCACGATGATGCCGACCCGCGCCTCCACCGCGCTGGCCAGCTCGGGCAGGGTGAACTGGATGCCGCCATCGCCCATCAGGCTGATCACCGGCCGCGTCGGCTCGGCCAGCCTGGCGCCGATGGCCGCCGGCAGGCCGTAACCGAGGGTGCCGTAGCCGGTGGAAGCATTGAACCAGCGCCGCGCGCCGTCCAGTTCCACCAGGTGATTGCCGCTATACACCGTCTGCGTCGAGTCGCCGACGAAGCGGGCGTCGGGCAGGGCCTCGAGCATGCAGCCGAACAACTGGCGGTAATGCGCCCAGCCGGCGAAATCCTCGACCAGGCGCGCCTGTACGGCGGCAGTGCGCTGTGCACCGGGGCTGTCTGCGCTGGCCTCGCGCGGGTCGAACTCGGCCAGCAGCATGCGCATGGCCACGCGCGCATCGCCCTGGATCGCCAGGTGTGGGGTGAAGTTGCGTTGCAGTTGCTGGGCATCGATGTCGATGCGGATCAGTCGGCCAGGCAGGCGGAAGTCGCCGTCGAACACCACGTCGTAGTCGGTTTCACCCAGCTCGGTGCCGATGGCCAGCACCACATCGGCTTCCAGTGCCAGGTCGCGCACCGGGCGCAGCGACTGGTTGCTGCCCAGCAGCAGCGGATGGCCGGCTGGCAGCAGGCCCTTGGCATTGATGGTCAGGGTGGTGGGGGCGTCCAGCGCGGCGGCCAGGGCGCGCGCTTCGGCCTCGGCGGCAACACAGCCGCCACCGAGCAGCAGCAAGGGGCGCTCGGCCAGTTTGAGCAGCCCGGCCGCCTCGCGAATCAGCGTGCGGTTCGGTGCCGGGCGGTGCAGCCTCGGCCGTGGCGCCAGGGCCATATGGCGAGCGTCGGCGGTGATGATGTCCAGCGGCAGCTCGATATGCACCGGGCGTGGTCGTTCGCCCTCGAACACGGCGAAGGCGCGGGCCAGTACGCCAGGCAGCTCCTCGACACTCATCAGGGTATGGCTGAAGGCACTCACGCCGGCCACCATGGCACGCTGGTTGGGCAGCTCGTGCAGATAGCCCTTGCCCAGGCCGAGACGGGCTCGTTCGTTGACGCTGGAGATCACCAGCATCGGGATCGAGTCGGCATAGGCCTGGCCCATGGCGGTGAGAATATTTGTCATCCCCGGCCCGGTGATGATGAAACACACGCCGGGCTTGCCGGACACGCGGGCATAGCCGTCGGCCATGAAGCCGGCGCCCTGTTCGTGGCGCGGGGTGATATGGCGGATGCCGCTAGCCGGCAGGCCGCGGTACAGCTCGATGGTGTGCACGCCGGGAATGCCGAATACGGTGTCGACACCCCAGGCCTCGAGTTGCTTGACGAGAAATTCACCGCAGGTGGTCATGGGCTGCTTCCTTCCAAACCGGGGAATTTAAAGGGCGAAGGTGTGCGGGGCGCAGCACCTTCGCCAAGTCCCGCCCCGGGGGGCGGGTATTGCCGGAGCCGTATCAGAGCGCATGGCTGACCGTAGCGCTACGACGCGATACCAGGCTGGCGACGATGAAGGTCAGGGTCGCTACGGTCAGGCTGTAGTAGATCGGCGTATTGGCATCCAGACCGTCGAGGAACATGAACAGCGACGCGGTGAGGCTGCCGCACAGCATGCTGAGGATGGCGGCGAAGGTGGTCGCGCGCTTGAAGTAGATCGCGCCCAGCAGGGGCACCAGCATGCCGCCGACCAGCAGGTTGTAGGCCAGGGTCAGGGCACTGATCACGTCACTGACGACCAGCGCGATGGCCAGCACGATGACACCGAGCAGGAGGGTAAACACGCGGTTCTTGTGCGCGTCGCCATCCTCGTCCTTGCCACCGAGCAGCGGCCACAGATCCTGCGCGGCGGTGGTCGAGGCGGCCAGCAGGCCGGCGCTGGCGGTGGACATCAGCGCAGCCAGGGCGGCGGCGATGACCAGACCACGGATGCCGTCCGGCAGGCTGTGCTGAACGATGCTGGCAAAGGCGTTGTTGGCGTTGTCCAGATCCGGCAGCAGCACCTTGGCGGCCATACCGATCAGCGCGGCGGCCAGGCCGTACAGCACGCAATACAGACCGGCTGCGGTGCCGGCGACGCGGGCCACGCCCTCGCTGCGCGCGGTGAATACGCGCTGCCAGATGTCCTGGCCGATGAAGATGCCGAGGAAGTAGATCAGGAAGTAGGTGACGATGGTGTCCCAGCCGATGCTGGTGAAGGAGAAGTAGCTGGCCGGCAGGGTGGCGACCAGTGCATCCCAGCCGCCGGCATCGCTGATCGATATCGGCATGAGAATGAACACCAGGCCGATGGTCATGATCAGGAACTGAACGATATCGGTAAGCGTCAGCGACCACATGCCACCGATGGTGGAGTAGGTCACCGTGATACCGCCGCCGAGCAGGATGGCGACCCAGAACGGCATGCCGAACAGCACCTGCATGACGGTACCAATGGCGATGGTCGAGGTGGCCGCGAGCGTCAGTGCGTAAACCAGCATGATCACGGCGCTGGCGTGGCGCGCGGTCGGGGTGTAGCGGCGCTCCAGCACCTGGGTGACGGTGTAGATCTTCAGTTTCAGCAGCGGTTTGGCTAACAGCAGGCTAATGCCGACGATACCCAGGCCCAGCGCGGCACACAGCCAGAAGCCGGAAATACCGTGCACGTAACCCAGGCGCACGGTACCGATGGTGGAGGCGCCGCCGAGCACGGTGGCGGCCATGGTGCCGAGGTAGAAGCCAGGGCCGAGGTTGCGCCCGGCGACCAGATAATCTTCACGGGTCTTGGCACGGCGCATGCCGTACCAGCCAAGCGCGAGCATGGCGGCGACGTAGAGTAGAACGACGAATAGATCAAGGGCCATGTGGCTCTCCAGTTCTTGTAGTTGTTGTGGCCTGAGCAGCAAGGATTTACCCGGCGCTCAGGCGGGGCGCCGGGTGGGCTGGGGTGTGTCGTCTTAGCGGCGCTGAACCCCAGGCAGCACGCAGAGCATTTCGTAGAGCAGGTTGGCGCCGAGCAACGAGGTGTTGCCGGTGGTGTCGTAGGGCGGTGAAACCTCCACCAGATCGCCGCCAATCAGATCCAGGCCCTGGCAGCCGCGGATGATCTCCATGGCCTGGATGGTGGTCAGGCCGCCGATTTCCGGGGTGCCGGTGCCGGGCGCCCAGGCCGGGTCGATGCCATCGATGTCGAAGGACAGGTACACCGGGCCGCCGCCGACCTTCTCGCGCACCTCGGCCATCAGCGGCGCCAGCGACTGGTGCCAACATTCTTCGGCCTGCACCACACGGAAACCCTGTTTGCGGCTCCAGTTGAAGTCCTCGGCGGTATAACCCTGGGCGCGTAGGCCGATCTGCACCACGCGCTGGCTGTCGAGCAGGCCTTCTTCCTGGGCGCGGCGGAAGGTGGTGCCGTGGGCGATCTTCTCGCCGAACATGTGGTCGTTCACATCGGCGTGGGCATCGACGTGCACCAGGCCGATCTTGCCGTACTTCTTGTGCAGGGCGCGCAGGATCGGCAGGGTGATGGTGTGGTCGCCGCCCAGGGTCAGCGGCTTGATGCCGAGTTCGACGATCTCGTCGTAAGCCTCTTCGATGATGCGCACGGCGTCGAGCAGGTTGAAGGTATTGATCGCCACGTCACCGATATCGGCCACGTTCAGCGAGTCGAAGGGGGCGGCACCGGTGGCCATGTTGTAGGGGCGGATCATCACCGACTGGGCGCGGATCTCGCGCGGGCCGAAGCGGGTGCCGGAGCGCAGCGAGGTGCCGATATCCAGTGGCACGCCGACGAAGGCGGCATCGAGCTGGCGTTTTTCCTCGGGGCTCTGGATATGGGGCAGGCGCATCATGGTGGCGATGCCGCCGAAACGGGGCATTTCGTTGCCACCCAGGGGCTGATGAAAAACCTTTTCCATGGGAAGGCCTCACGGTTGTTGTGGTTGTAGGAATCGTTGGGCCGGATTCTTCGTCAGCGGTGCAGCGGGAAGAATCGCTGATGGCAAAAACTTAGTTCAGAGATTTCTAAACTAAGCGGCTCTGCTTTACAGTGGGCTGATCACCTTGGTGCGCACGGCGCGCCCTACGTGACCTCGACGGCTCGCCGTAGGGTGCGCCGTGCGCACCATCGATTTCTGCACTAGCCGACAAGAGCCCCATGACCAGCCAATTGCCTGATCTGAAACTGCTGAAGATCTTCGTCGCCGTGGTGCGCCATCAGGGCTTCGCTGCCGCACAGCAGGAGCTGAACCTGTCCACCTCGGCTATCAGCACCTACATGAGCCAACTGGAAAGCCAGCTCGGCATCGTGCTCTGTCATCGCGGCCGTGGTGGCTTCAGCCTGACCAGCAAGGGTGAGCTGTTCCATCAAGAAACCTTGCGCCTGCTCGGCGAGCTGGAAGGTTTCGAGCGCTACTCGGCGGCGCTCAAGGGCGAGTTGCGCGGCACCCTCAACCTCGGTGTGCTGGACTCCACCGTCAGCGATCCGGCCCTGCCCTTGGCCGAGGTGATCGGCGCCTACAGCCAGGAGCATCCCGGCGTGCACCTGCACCTGTCGGTGATGAGCCCTTACGAGTTGCAACTGGCGGTGCTGGACAACCGCCTGGATCTGGCCATCGGTGCCTTCTCCACGCGTATGAACGGCCTGCTCTACCAGCCGCTGTACCGCGAGCAGCACTGGCTGTACTGCAGCGAGCGGCACGCGCTGTTCGCCCAGCGGCGCATCCCGGCAGAGCTGATCACCCAGCAGCGCATGGTCGGCCGCGGCTACTGGAGCCAGGCTGAGCTGGCTCGCCATGGCTTCAAGCACAGTGCGGCGACGGTGGAGTCGATGGAGGCGCAACTGATTCTGGTGCTGTCCGGCGCCTACATCGGCTACCTGCCGGAACACTACGCCCAGCACTGGGTGGATCTGGGACGGCTGCGTGTGCTGTCGCCTGCGACCTTCGGCTATCAGGCACCGTTCTCGTTGATCCTGCGGCGCGGCCGCGCGCGTGAACCGCTGATCCAGACCTTTCGCGATCTGCTCAAGGCGCAGCTCAATCCGGGCGATCGTTAAAGTCCTCTGGCTATCGGTCGAAAGCCTGGAAGCCACTGTTCATCAGGGGTTACGACTAATCGACGATTAGCGATCCTCTGGCGCTGTGCTACTACTTAAAAAGTTGTAATTCTGACCCCACCGAGATCGCCCATGCGCCAGAATTTGCCTGTGACCCAGCGTGAACGCACCTTTGCTGCCGATGAACGCCTCATCTCCACCACCGACATGGATAGCCGGATCACCTACTGCAATGACGCATTCGTCGCAATCAGCGGTTTCACCCGCGAAGAACTGATCGGTCAACCGCACAACCTCGTACGCCATCCGGACATGCCGCCCTCGGTGTTCGGCCATATGTGGGACACCATCAAACAGGGCAAGCCCTGGATGGGTATCGTCAAGAACCGGGCGAAGAATGGCGATTTCTATTGGGTCAGCGCCTATGTCACGCCGGTCTACGAGGGGGGACGCATGGTCGGTTACGAGTCGGTGCGCTCGCTGCCCACCGAGGCGCAGAAGCGCAGAGCGGAAGCACTCTACGCCCGCCTGCGTGAAGGCAAACCTGCCGTGCCGGCCTTCGAGCGCTGGACCTACAGCCTGGTGCGCTCCTGGCCTTTGATCCTGGCAGCGGCGGTCATCCTGGCAGCCGAAACCGTCATGACGGATTGGCTGCTGGTCGGCTTCACCTTCGCCATGATGGTCGCTCTGGGCGCCTACCAGTTGCACCGTACCCGGGCGCTGATCATGCGTACCCTCGACGAGCACCCCAAGGCCTTCACCAGTGAACTGGTGGCCCTGACCTACACCGATAACCGGGGCGCTCAGGCACTGCTCGATCTGGCCATGATCAGTGAGGAGGCGCGTCTGCAGACCGCGCTGACCCGTCTGGAAGATGCCGGCGAGAACGTCAAACGGCGGGCGACGCAGGCTTCCGAACTGGCCAGTGCCGGGGCCGGCCTGCTCGATCAGCAGCGTGCCGAGACGGATCAATCGGCCACCGCCATCAATGAAATGGCCGCCACCATTCAGGAAGTGTCGCAAAACGTGCAGAACACCTCGAATGCCGCCAGCGAGGCGGATCGTTTGGCCCAGGAGGGGCGCGACCTGGCCAACGGTAGCCTGGACTCCATGCGGCAGATGGCCCAGGCGGTCACCGATATCGGTCAGGCGGTCAACGAGCTGGCCAATTCCACCCAGTCCATCGGCAGCGTGGCGGATGTGATCACTTCGATTGCCGAACAGACCAACCTGCTGGCGCTCAATGCGGCCATCGAGGCGGCCCGTGCCGGTGAGCAGGGCCGGGGCTTCGCCGTGGTGGCCGATGAGGTGCGTTCCCTGGCCTCGCGTACCCGTGAATCCACCGAGCAGATCCACCAGATCATTTCCGCTCTGCGCGCGGGGGCCGATCGCGCCGTGGCCACCGCTTCGCGTGGCGAGGAGATCTCCCGGGGCAGCGTGGACAGCGTGGAGTCGGTGAAGAATGCGCTGGAGGGCATCAGCGAAGCGGTGAGCCGCATTTCCGGCATGAGCCAGCAGATGGCATCCGCTTCCGAGGAGCAGAGCCACGTGGCCGAGGACATCAGCCGGCAGATCACCCGCATCGCCCAGCTCTCGGAAAACAGCGCGTCGCAGGCCCATCAGGGCGCGGCCATCAGCCGTGAGCTGGAAGAGATGGCCGACTATCTGCACAGTCTGGCGGAGCGTTTCAACCGCTGACGGCACTGGCGGATGCAATTCGGGCAAGGCTCCCGGATTGCATCCGGGCTACGCCTGCGGCCGGCGTTCGTGGCACACTGCGCGGCATGCCTCGTCCGACCTGTTGCCGCTGCCAGCGCCCGCTCAGCCGTTGCCTGTGCCCGCTGATTCCCGATCTCGATAGCCAGACCCGGTTGCTGATCCTGCAGCACCCGAGCGAGGCTGCGCACGCCCTCAATACGGCGCGCCTGGCGGCGCTGGGCCTGCGCAATGCCGAGTTCAGGGTGGGCGAGGTATTCGACGAACTGCCGCAGTGGCTGGCGCGGCCGGGGTATCAGGCCTGTCTGTTGTTTCCAGGCGAGCACGCCGCGCCGCTGGCGCCACGCCAAGCAGGGCAATTGCCGTTGCTGTTGGTGGTGCCGGACGGCACCTGGCGCAAGGCGCGCAAGCTCTTGCATCTCAATCCGCTGCTGGCGGCCTTGCCGCGTGTCAGCCTGAGCAATGCGCCGACATCGCGCTACCGCTTGCGCAAGGCACCGCAGGCGGACGCGTTGTCGACCATCGAAGCCATCGTCAGCGCGCTGGAGACGCTCGAAGCGCCGAGCTGCTTCCAGGCGCTGCTACGGCCCTTCGATGCCCTGATCGAAGGGCAGATCGCGGCCATGGGCGAGCAGACCTACAGACGTAATCACGTCAGGGACTGAGCCTGGCGCTCAGGCGGCGAAGCGCTGCTCCAGATAGGCGATGATCGCCTTGGACTCGTACAGCCAGGTGCTCTGGCCGTTTTCCTCGATGCGCAGGCAAGGCACCTTGATGCGACCGCCTTGCTGTTCCAGCGCCTGGCGATGCTGGGCGTCGTGCTTGGCATCGCGCAGCTCCACCGGCAGGTCGAGGCGGTGCAGGGTGCGCCGTACCTTGACGCAGAAGGGGCAGGCGCGGAATTGATACAGCGCCAGGTCGGCCGTGGCGCGTTGCACCTCGGCCTGGGCCTCGGCACTGCGTTTGAGCTTGCGCGGGCGGCTGATCCAGTCGGCGAAGATCACCAACTGACCCAGGCCATTGCGAAGGGCCTTGAGCAACATGTTCGGACTCCTGAAATGCGAACGGCCGCGCGCAGGGCGAGCGGCCGGGGAAGGGCTCAGCGAACCAGATTGAGGAATTCGCCGCGGGTCGCCGGGTTGCTGCGGAACTCGCCGAGCATCACCGAGGTGACCATGGAGGAGTTCTGCTTCTCCACGCCGCGCATCATCATGCACATGTGCTGGGCTTCGATGACCACCGCCACACCCAGGGCGCCGGTGACCTGCTCGATCGCCTCGGCGATCTGCCGGCTGAGATTTTCCTGGATCTGCAGGCGGCGGGCGTACATGTCGACGATACGGGCCACCTTGGACAGGCCGAGCACCTTGCCGTTGGGCAGGTAGGCGACATGAGCCTTGCCGATGAACGGCAGCATGTGATGCTCGCACAGGGAATACAGCTCGATGTTCTTGACCAGCACCATCTCGCTGTTGTCAGAACTGAACAGGGCGCCGTTGGTGACTTCCTCCAGCGTCTGCTGGTAGCCGCGGCAGAGGTACTGCATGGCTTTGGCGGCACGCTTTGGCGTGTCCAGCAGACCCTCGCGGGAGACGTCCTCGCCGAGCTGGCCGAGGATGGCGGTGTAGTGGTTTTCCAGGGACATGGCGCTTCCTGTTGAGTAACGAAGGGCGCAGGGTAGGGTGCCGCTGCGTGCCTGGCAAGGGCGATCAGTATTCGTCGCGGCCATCCATCATGGTGCGCTTGAGGATCACGTACACCGCGCCAGTGCCGCCGTGTTTGGCCTGGCAGGAGGTGAAACCGAGCACCTGTGGATGCTGGCGCAGCCAGGTGTTGACGTGGCTCTTGATCAGCGGTTTGCGCCCGTCCATGCGCGCGGCCTTGCCGTGGGTCACGCGTACGCAGCGCACTTCCAGCTTGGTGGCCTCGGCGATGAACTCCCAGAGGGTGTCTCGCGCTTTCTCCACGCTCATGCCGTGCAGGTCGAGGCTGCCGTCGAAGGGAATCTGGCCGAGCTTGAGTTTACGCATCTGGCCTTCCTGCATGCCGTTGGTGGCCCAGTACAGGGCGTCCTCGGCGCCGACGTCGATGACGAACTGATCGGACAGGCCGTCCACCTTGATCTCGCCCTGGCTGATGGTCGCCGCCTGGCGCAAGGCGCCCAGTTGCTTGCGGTCGGCCCTGGGCTTGCCGGTGTCGGCGCGGTCGTACTTGATGGGCTTGACGCCACGCAGTTCGGCCTGGAAGAGGGAAAGATCGTCGTCTTGCATGGAAGGGCTCCGCGAATCAGGCGGCCATTTTATGGCCTGCCGCTCCTGGCGGCCAGTCTGAGGGGGTTGGGGTGGGCTTGATACTGGACTGGCAAGTTTGTGTCTTGGTTGGTTGTTGGTTGCTTGGGTGTTTGTTCCGGATTGCCGCGTTTTTGCTGATATTTTTGGTTTCGCCCTCCCGGGCGAGTCACTTTTGTAGGGCAAAAGTAACCAAAACCCTCCGCCCGGTCATCCGGCCCTGGCTTCGCCAGGGTTCGTTCGCTCCATCGCCGCTCCAGAGGCCCGCCGCGGTGGGCCATCCATGGCCCATCGCGGCTCTCGCGACATCCATGTCGCTCAACCTCTTCCACGACGATTCCGCTCACCCTCCTGGGCGGGCTCTGCACGCGCCTGAACCCGAGGTAACCCAGAATTAGCGTGGAGTGCTTGAACATGGGTCAGCCTTAGGGCTGACCGAGATGCCGGCTGAAGGCCGGCAAACTGAAACTACGCGAATGAAAGTTTTGGTTTAACTCGACGACTCAGTGGCGATTTCACAGCCACTAGAACACGCCGAGTAGCCCATGGCATGCCTGTACGTTCAGGCGCGCGAATTGCCCCCTTCAGGAGGGTGAGTGGAATCGTTGCGTAGAGGGGCGAGCGGCATGGATGCCGCGAGAGGCTTAAAGGGCCAGGGATGGCCCTTGTAAGCCGACCCTCGGAGCAGCGATGGAGCGAACGAACCCCGGCGCAGCCGGGGCCGGATGGCGGGGGTGCGTTTCTTTTGCTTACTTTTCTTTGCGCAGTTCAAAGAAAAGTGAGTCGCCCGAGGGGGCGAAACAGGGAGTTTCTGCACACACCGCAGCGGCGTCCAAAACACCAACACAAGCCGGCACACAAACTTGCCAGTCCGGTACCCAGGCATTCCACGAATGAGCCCAAAACAATTCAGGCAATGTCTTGCCTTTCAGTCACGCTTCTTCAGCAAGTGAGGAGACATGTCCAGCCCACCCGGCCGGCGTAGGCGGCGCCGGCAACGGCGCCAGAAGGCGATCCCGGCCCAGAACAACAGCAGACCAAGCCCCAGAACCACCAGTGCTTCGCCAACGGTGTCGTTGAGCGAGCCAAGGCGCGGAGCGCGCCCGGCCAGGGAGGCGACGCCGGCCATCGCCAGGAGCGTGCCGAGCGCGGCGAACAGCGCGCCCAGGGCTGCGCCGATACGCAAGCGCCAAGGCTTGGCATGGCGCGGGCGCAGCCGGCTTGCATCGAAATCGTCGGACAGTTTCATTGCGGCCTTCCTCGCAGACTGTCGGCGGTAAGACCCCACAGGCCTTACCGGGGTTCCGCACTGGTGGGCACCTCTAAAAACTACCTGCGTTGCCATCGCGGCGTTAAAAACAGGCTGGAACGCCAGCCCGGCGGTCAAATGCTCATTTACAACACGTAAACCCGAATGCGGGCCCAGTGCTTTCTTCGCCTGTTTTTTGCGGGGCCGCCATCGGTATTGCGCTGACTGCCTCGCCTACGTTTTTAGAGGTGCCCTGGTGGGCCTGCAGCTCAGACCAGCGACTTGGCGTTTGGCACCAGGGTGGCGAAGTTGTCACCCAGGGCGATCATCTCGATCCGGTGCACTTCGTCAGCGGCGATCACGCTGCCGTCCGGTGCCGGCAGATCACGGGTGGCGCAGGCGGCATCGACCAGGGTACAGCGATAACCATAGTCCTTGGCAGCGCGCACCGTGGTGCTGATGCTCGAATGGGTCATGAAACCGCAGACGATGAGGTTCAGATGGCCGAGGCTCTGCAGGCGGTCATGCAGCTCGGTACCGGCAAAGGCGTTGGGTAGGCGTTTTTCCACCACGATCTCGCCGGGTAGCGGCTCGGCTTCCGGCAGATGGCGGCCGCGTGGGCCGCTGGGGTCGAGCAGGCCGCCGGGAATGCCCAGGTGCTTGACGTGGACGATGGGCGTGCCGGCACTGCGCGCGGCGGCCAGCAGCGTGGCGATCTCCTCCAGGGCGGCATCCAGGCCCGGCAGGGCGAGCACGCCGCTGCGATATTCTTCTTGAGCATCGATGATCACCAGGGTCGCATTGCTCAGGCTGGCCGCTGCATGGCCACGGCCGGTGAGCTGGAACATGGTTTGCGGACGGGACATCTCGGGCTCCTGGTCGATGGTGATGATGTGCCATTGTCCGCTTGCCAGCGCGGGATGTGAACCTCTTGCGCGGCATTACTTGCTGAGGTAAAGAGCAAGGGTGGTTCGGAACCTGCCAGGAAAGCAGGTGGTCACAGGCAAAAGGAGTTGCTCATGTCCTTCATCTCTCATCTATCCCCCTATCTCTGGCTGCTGTTCTCGCTGGCGGTGTCCATCGCGGTGCTGCGTGAGTTGCGGCGCCCGTCGCAGGAGCGACGTTCGTCTTCCGAGCGCGAGTAAGCGGGCACAGTGTGATCCGGTTGGGCTAGACTGCGTGATTTTTTCACCCGGAGGCTGCCCATGACCGCTCCCAACACCCGTTTACGCACCCTGCGCGACTATATCCGCTGGGCTGTCAGCCGCTTCCAGGCCAATCAGTTGTTCTTCGGCCATGGCACCGACAATGCCTGGGACGAGGCGCGTCAACTGGTGCTCGGTGCCCTGCATCTACCCTGGGAAATCAACGATGCCTACCTCGACTGCCGGCTCGAGGATGACGAGCATGCCCATCTGCAGGCCTTGCTCAAACGTCGTATCGAGGAACGTGTGCCCACCGCTTACCTGCTGGGCGAGGCCTGGTTCTGCGGCTTGCCATTCATCGTCGACGAGCGCGTGCTGGTGCCGCGTTCGCCCATTGCCGAACTGATCGACCGGCATTTCGCCCCCTGGCTGCCCACCGAGCCGGCGCGGGTGCTCGACCTGTGCACGGGTTCCGGTTGCATCGGCATCGCTTGCGCCTACGAGTTCCCCGAGGCGGAAGTGGTGCTGGCCGACCTGTCGTTCGACGCGCTGGAGGTGGCCAACCAGAACATCGAGCATCATGGCCTGCAAGAGCGCGTCTATTGCGTGCAGGGCGACGGTTTCGCCGGGCTGCCGGGGCAGCGTTTCGACCTGATCGTCTCCAACCCGCCTTATGTCGACGCCGAGGATTTCGCCGACATGCCCGCCGAATACCAGCACGAGCCGGCCATGGGCCTGGCCTGCGGCGATGATGGCCTGGATCTGGTACGGCGCATGCTGGCCGAGGCGGCCGATCATCTGACCGAACGTGGTGTACTGATCGTCGAGGTGGGCAACAGCCAGGTGCATGTCGAAGCGCTGTACCCGGAGGTGGACTTCACCTGGCTGGACTTCCAGCGCGGTGGCCATGGCGTGTTCCTGCTGGCGGCCAAGCAGTGCCGCGAGCATCAGGCGCTGTTCCGTTCGCGCCTCGCAGGCTGATTCCCCGGTGCGCACGGCGCACCCTACGGTAGAGCGAACACAGAGCGTAGGGTGGATGTCGCTTTTCACATCCACCAAAACGGTGGATCGATAAAGCGCGATCCACCCTACGGTACTTGGTGCGCGTGGCGCACCCTACGGGCGTTGCGGATGACGTAGGGTGCGCTGTGCGCACCACGAATCTCTAACGCGTGGCAATCCAGATCAGCAGCCCGGCCTGAAACAGGCTGAAGGCCACCAGGCAGGTGATGGTGAAGCGCAGGCTGCTGTCTTCACGTTTGAGACGATCCACGTGTGCCTGCAGCTTGCGCAGCGCTTTGTCCTGCTCCTGCAGGTTCTGGTCGGCCTGCTGGAGCATGGCCGCCGCGTCCAATGGTTCGACGATCTGCACCTTCTCGGTGTGCCAGTCGCCGTGCAGCGAGCTGACCCGCTGCGCGCTGTAGAAAGGCTTGAGCTGCAGCGCATCGCTGTACTCGATGGTGAAACCCTGCGCCTTCAGTGCGTGATCGCGGCGGGCGATGGCGGCTGCGTTGAAGTTGTCCTTGGTTGGCAGGGCGCCGCCTTCGACGCTGTAGTGGGCGAAACGCTTGCGCGCCCAGGTGATGCCCTGAGCCAGCATGAAGCGTCCCAGGCCTCGGTTGGCCGGCTCGACGTTAAGGCCCTTGTCCGGGCCGAAGCGCACTTCCTTGAGCTGGTGGTCGGCCCAGACTTCCAGCAGATTCTGTTCGCCGTGCAGGCGTTGCCCCGGCACCTGCAGGGTCAGACGCAGCAGGCTGATGCTGCGTGAATGGCGCTCGACCCGGCCAAGCTGGACGAAGCGCAGAGGGCGGGCGCCGGTTTCGCGATCCACCGGCAGGGGCGCCAGGCGCAGCAGCTTGAAGTGCTCGGCCGGCAGATTGGCCCAGGGATGAGTGCTGGGCGCTTCGCTGGCGGCTTCTTCAGCAGGCGTGGGTTCGGCCTCTGGGGCTGGGTTTTCGCTCATGGGCGTCCTGCGTGTGATCAATGCGTTCAGCGGGTTATCGGCCGTTTTCCTCCGCGCTGGAGCGAATGAAGGTGACGATGCGTTCACCCAGCGCACGGGCCAAGGGTAGCTGCGGATCGTCGTAGGATGCCAGTTGTTCCTTCCAGGGCGCCGGGGTGATGCGCATGACGTGGTTCATGCCGGGGATCAGTGCCAGCTCGGCATCGGGTTTGGCCTGCTTGAGCAGTTCGGCGTTTTCTGGGCTGACCTGGGCGTCGTGGGTGCCCTGCACGATCAGCGCGGGGATGTGCAGGGCGGCGAAGTTCGCCGCCGGATCCTGGCGCAGCAGGCTGATCAGATAGGGCTGCACGCTGGGGCGATAGATCGCTTGCAGCTCTTTGGGCACCTGCGGCTGCAGTTTGCCGCGAATCAGATTGGCGAGGATGTGCCGGCTCTCGTCCAGCAAGGGCGGTGGCAGACGCATGGCCAGTTGCATGTCCAGCACCTGGCCGATGGGCAGGGCAGGGCCGGCGATGGACACCAGGGCATCGGCCTGGCCATCCTGCGCCGCCAGGCTGGCGATCAGCGCGCCTTCACTGTGGCCGATGAGGATGAGCCGGTCGAAGCGCGGGTCGCTCTTGAGCTGCCTGGCCCAGCCCTGGGCATCGGCCACGTAGCGCTCGACGCTGAGGTCGCGCTCGTCCGGGGTGGCGGCACGGCTGGCGGCTACACCGCGCTTGTCGTAGCGCAGGCTGGCGATGCCATTGCGCGCCAACACCTGGGCCAGCTTCTCCAGTGCGTCGTTATGGCCGCCTTCGGGGTTGTTGCCGTTGCGGTCGGTGGGGCCGGAGCCAGCGATCAGCAGCGCCACCGGCACCGGCTTGTCGCTCTGTGGCAACAGCAGGCTGCCGTACAGGGTGCCCTGGTCGGTGTCGAGGCTGATGGGCAATTGCCGGGTGGTGCTGGCCTGGGCCAGGCCGGTGATCAGGGTGAGGGTCAAGAGCAGGGCTCGTAGCATGATGAGGTGGCTGTAGTGGCAGACTGGCATTGGACGTATCCGAACGGCCAAGGTTCGGGATGAACTGCAAGAAGGTGGCAGGTATACTCGCCCACCTTGTGAATCGGGCCTGCGCAGTGGCAGGCCGATGCTGAATTTCGCGGAGCGTCTTCCCATGTCCGGCAATACCTACGGCAAGCTGTTCACCGTCACCACCGCTGGCGAAAGCCATGGCCCGGCCCTGGTCGCCATCGTCGACGGTTGCCCGCCGGGCCTGGAGCTGACGCTGGAGGACATGCAGCGCGACCTCGACCGGCGCAAGCCGGGCACCAGCCGCCATACCACGCAGCGCCAGGAAGCCGACGAGGTGGAAATCCTCTCCGGGGTGTTCGAGGGCAAGACCACCGGCTGCGCCATCGGCTTGCTGATCCGCAACACCGACCAGAAGTCCAAGGACTATTCGGCGATCAAGGACCTGTTCCGCCCGGCCCACGCCGACTATACCTACCACCACAAGTACGGTATCCGCGACTACCGTGGTGGCGGCCGCAGCTCGGCGCGGGAAACCGCCATGCGCGTGGCGGCCGGCGCCATCGCCAAGAAGTACCTGGCCACCCAGGGCATCGTCGTGCGTGGCTACATGAGCCAGCTCGGCCCCATCGAGATCCCGTTCAAGACCTGGGACAGCGTCGAGGACAACGCCTTCTTCAGCCCTGATCCGGCCAAGGTGCCGGAGCTGGAGGCCTACATGGATCAACTGCGTCGCGACCAGGATTCGGTCGGCGCGAAGATCACCGTGGTGGCCGAAGGGGTGATGCCGGGCCTCGGCGAGCCGATCTTCGACCGCCTGGACGCCGAGCTGGCTCACGCGCTCATGAGCATCAACGCGGTCAAGGGCGTGGAGATCGGTGCCGGTTTCGCCAGCGTCGCCCAGCGCGGCACCGAGCACCGCGACGAGCTGACCCCGGAGGGTTTCCTCTCCAACAACGCCGGCGGCATTCTCGGCGGCATCTCCAGCGGCCAGCCGATCGTCGCCCACCTGGCGCTCAAGCCGACCTCCAGCATCACCACCCCAGGACGCTCCATCGACGTTGATGGCAACCCGGTGGATGTGATCACCAAGGGCCGTCACGACCCCTGCGTGGGCATTCGTGCCACGCCGATCGCCGAGGCGATGATGGCCATCGTGCTGATGGATCATTTGCTGCGGCACCGCGCGCAGAACGCCGACGTGCGCGTGACCACGCCAGTACTGGGCCAGCTATGAGCAGCAAGCTGCAAGCCACAAGCTGCAAGTTACCAACGGCGGTGCCGATGCTTCTGCTTGCCGCTTGAAGCTTGTCGCTTATGACTGCTTCTCTGCCGTATTGGCGCCTGTCCGGCTTTTATTTCTTCTACTTCGCCCTGCTCGGGGGGACGGCGCCGTTCCTGGCGCTGTACTTCGACCACCTGGGTTTTTCCCCGGCGCGCATCGGCGAGCTGATCGCCATTCCCATGCTGATGCGCTGCCTGGCGCCGAATCTGTGGGGCTGGCTGGGCGACCGTAGCGGCCAGCGCCTGTTGATCGTGCGTTTTGGCGCGCTGTGCACCCTGGTCTGCTTCGCCGGTATCTTCTTCGATCAGAGCTACGCCTGGCTGGCGCTGATCATGGCCACTCACGCCTTCTTCTGGCACGCGGTGCTGCCGCAGTTCGAGGTGATCACCCTGGCCCACCTGCGCGAGCAGGCCGCGCGCTACAGCCAGATCCGCCTGTGGGGCAGCATCGGCTTCATCGTCGCCGTGGTCGGCCTCGGCCTGTTGTTCGAGTGGCTCAGCCTGGATGCCTACCCGGCGGCGCTGCTGGTGATCATGGCCGGTATCGTCATCAGCAGTTTCTGGGTGCCCAATGCGCAGCCCTTGCAGCGGCCGAATACGCCTGAGCAGGGCGGCTTCCTGCGTCAGTTGCGGCGTCCGGGGATTGCCGCGTTCTACCTCTGCGTCGGCTTGATGCAGTTGAGCAACGGCCCGTACTACACTTTCCTGACCCTGCACCTGGAGGGCGTCGGCTACAGCCGGGGTGCCATCGGCCTGTTCTGGGCGCTGGGGGTGGTGGCGGAGATCGTCCTGTTCCTGCTGATGGCGCGCCTGCTGCAGCGCTATTCGCTGCGCAGCGTATTGCTGGCCAGTTTCCTCATCACCGCCGTGCGCTGGCTGTTGCTGGGCAACCTGGCCCAGTACCTGCCGCTGCTGTTGTTGGCGCAGTGCATGCACGCTGCCACTTTCGGCGCCTTCCATGCTGCCTGCATTCACTTCGTGCAGCGCAGTTTCGCCGACCGCCAGCAGGGCCAGGCTCAGGCGCTCTATGTCAGCCTGGCCGGGATCGGCGGCGCCCTCGGCGCGCTGTACGCTGGTTATAGCTGGAAGGGCCTGGGCCCGGCCTGGACCTTCGCCATCGCCAGTCTGGTAGCCTTGCTCGCAGCCATCATCATCGCCACCCGTCTGCCGCCCGAGCGGCCCTGAACCGAGTGACCCCTTCATGAGCAGCCTCGCCGTCCACCTGCATACTTCCCCGCAACTGCCGAACAAGGTACTGAACCACGCCGATGACATCGCCAGCACCCTGGCGGCGGTGGGCATCGACTATCGCCAACTGGAGCTGCCGGCCGCGCTGCGCCCCGGCTGCGAGCAGGCCGAGTTCGACGCGGCCTATGGCCTGTGGCTGCAGGCCTTGATGGGTGAGCAGGGCTATGTGTGGCAGGAGTTGTTCAACCTGCAGCGCAACCACCCGCAGAAGCTGGAGCTGCGCGCCCGTCATCTGGACGAGCAGGTGCAGGGCGCGACCAGCGCCTGGTTGTTCCTCGCCGGCTTCGCCCAGCTCAGCTTGCACCTGGATGGCCATGTGTACGTGCTGCAGGGCGAGCGTGGCGATCTGCTGACCTTGCCGGCCGGCACCCGCCACTGGTTCGACCTGGGTGAGGAGCCGCATGCCCTGGTGCTGCGCCTGAGCGCCAGCGACGAGGCGCCCGCGCTGACGGGCGAGGAAATCGCCAGCCGTTTCCCGCGGCTGGGGGATTGAGGGGGAACCCGGGTCGGGCGCCGGCTATCCTAAGAGGGCAAGCCTTCACACAGGAGTGTTCTCATGGGCTCTACCCTCAGCAGCCTGATCGGCCTGGCCATCTTCGCCCTGGATATCTGGGCCATCATCAACGTGCTGAAAAGCAGCGCCGAAACCGGCATCAAGATTCTCTGGGTGCTGCTGATCCTCCTCCTGCCGGTGCTGGGCCTGATCATCTGGGCACTGGCCGGGCCGCGAGGTAACGTGCGGCTATGAGGTGCCTGTGGCTGCTGGCGTTGCTGTTACCGCTCGGCAGCGCCGCAGCAGGGGCGGACGACGCCTGGCAGGCCCTGCGCGAAGGCCGCGCGCTGTTGCTCATGCGTCATGCCACGGCGCCGGGCACCGGGGACCCGGCGAACTTTCGCCTGGATCAGTGTGCCACCCAACGCAACCTCGATGCCCAGGGGCGCGCCGAAGCACGGCGCTGGGGCGAACTGCTGGCGCGTCAGGGCATCGAACGGCCGCGCATCCTCAGTAGTCGCTGGTGCCGCGCGCGGGATACCGCCAGCGGCCTGCAGCTTGGCCCGGTGCAGCCGCTGGCGGCACTGGATTCCTTCTTTCAGCAGCGTAGCGACGGTGCTGAGCAGACCGCCGAGCTGATCCGCACGATCAATCAATTGCCGGTCGGTGCGCCTCTGGTGCTGGTGTCCCATCAGGTCAACATCACCGCCCTGACGGGGATCTTTCCCGCCTCCGGCGAAGGGCTGATTCTCCCCTTGCCGCTAAGTCCGCGCGCCCAGCCGCTGGCACGCATTCCGGCGCCTTAGTCGCGTTGGTGCACGGATACCCCCGCAGCGAAGGTTTCCCGTACCGCGCGGTCATCGCCGAGCATGGTCAGCGCGAACAGGCGTTCCTCCAGGCTCCTGGCCTGCTGCATGCGGTAACGCAGCAGCGGCGTGGCGTGGTAGTCGAGGACGATGAAGTCGGCATCCTTGCCCGGCAGGAAGTTGCCCAGTCGCTCGTCCAGATACAGCGCATGGGCACCGCCCAGGGTGGCCAGGTACAGCGATTTGAACGGATCGAGTTTCTTGCCCTGTAGTTGCATCACCTTGTAGGCCTCGTTGAGTGACTGCAACTGGCTGAAGCTGGTGCCGGCGCCCACGTCGGTGCCCAGGCCGACGCGCACGCCATGGCGTTCCAGCTTGTTCAGGTCGAACAGACCGCTGCCCAGGAACAGGTTGGAGGTGGGGCAGAAGGCCACCGCCGAGCCGGTCTCGGCCAGGCGCTGGCACTCCTCGTCGCACAGGTGCACGCCATGGGCGAACACCGCGCGCGGGCCGGTCAGGCGGTGGTGGTGGTAGACGTCCAGGTAGCCCTGGCGCTCGGGGAACAGCGCTTTCACCCACTCGATCTCCTGGCGGTTCTCCGACAGATGGGTGTGCATGTACAGATCCGGGTACTCGCTCAGCAGCTTGCCGGCCAGCTCCAGTTGCTCGGGCGTGCTGGTGGGGGCGAAGCGCGGGGTGACGGCGTAGTGCAGGCGGCCCTTGCCGTGCCAGCGTTCGATCAGCGCCTTGCTCTCGGCATAGCCGCTTTCTGCCGTGTCGCACAGGTAGTCCGGGGCGTTGCGATCCATCAGCACCTTGCCGGCGATCATGCGCAGGTCGAGCTTTTCGGCCTGCTCGAAGAAGGCGTCCACCGACTGCGGGTGCACGGTGCCGAACACCAGGGCAGTGGTGGTGCCGTTGCGCAGCAGCTCCTGGAGGAAGATCGCCGCCACTTCGCTGGCATGGGCCTTGTCGGCGAACTGGCGCTCGGTGGGGAAGGTGTAGGTGTTGAGCCAGTCCAGCAGTTGTTCGCCGTAGGAGGCGATCATGCCGGTCTGCGGGTAATGGATATGGGTGTCGATGAAGCCGGGGGTGATCAGCGCGTCCTGGTAGTGCTGGATTTCCACGCCGGTCAGCTTCGGCAACAGTTCGGCCGCCGCGCCAACCTGGGCGACCTGGCCATCCTCGATCAGCAGGATGCCGTCCTCGAAGTACTGGTAGGAGCGCTCGACGCCGACCTGCGCCGGGTCGGCGAGGCTGTGCAGGATGGCTGCGCGGTAGGCTTTGCGGGTGTCACTCATGGTTCAAATCTCATGCGTAGGGTGCGCTGCGCGCACCGAAGAATTGGGTGATGGTGCGCTGCGCGCACCGAAGAATTGGGTGATGGTGCGCACGGCGCACCCTACGGGTTGCGAGTCGATCAGGAGCGGCGTGAGGCCGGCAGCAACCTGGCGACGCTGGATTCGCCCTTCTTCACATCCTGGCCGAAGGTGGCGTTGTAGCTGGCGATCACTTCGCCGGCGATGGACACGGCGATCTCCATGGGCAGCTTGCCCTTCACTTCGGGCAGGCCCATGGGGCAACGCATGCGCGCCAGCGTGGCCTCGTCCAGGCCGCGTTGACGCAGGCGGTGCTCGAACTTGACGCGCTTGGTCTTCGAGCCGATCAGGCCGAAGTAGGCGAAGTCGCCGCGTTTGAGGATCGCCGCTGTCAGCTCCAGATCGAGTTGGTGATCATGGGTCATGACGATGAAGTAGCTGCCAGGGGGCATGCTCGCCACTTCATCGACCACTTCGTCGTCGACGATCTTCTGTACGCCGGGTGGAATCTGCTCGGGAAATTCCTGCTCGCGCGCGTCGATCCAGCGCACTTTACACGGCAGGCTGGCCAGCAGCGGCACCAGCGCACGGCCGACATGGCCGGCGCCGAACACGGCGATCTGCGCCTGCGGCTGGCCCATGGGCTCGAACAGCAGCACGGTGGCGCCGCCACAGCACTGGCCGAGGCTGGCGCCGAGGGCGAAGCGCTCCAGGCGGGTGTCCTGGGTGCGGCTGGCGAGCATCTCGCGAGCCATGGCCATGGCCTTGTATTCCAGATGGCCGCCGCCGATGGTTTCAAAGATGCGCTCGGCGGTGACGATCATCTTCGAGCCGGCATTGCGCGGCGTCGAGCCGTGCTCTTCGATTATGGTCACCAGCACGCAGGGCTCGCCCTTGTCCTGCAGCTCGGCGAGGGCGCTGATCCAGCTCATGAGCGGCAAGCCTCAGGTTGCAAGCACACTTGATTCATGCACTCACCTCGCTGCTTTCTTGAACTTGCGGCTTGAGGCTTGCCGCTTGCAGCTGCTGCACGCCCCATAGCACACGCTCAGGCGTGGCCGGGGCGTCGATCCGCGGTTGCACCCGGTAATCGGCCAGGCTGGCCACGGCATCCTTGATCGCGCACCAGGCGGCGATGCCGAGCATGAACGGCGGCTCGCCGACGGCCTTGGAGTGGAACACGGTGTCCTCGGGATTCTTGCGGTTCTCCACCAGCTTCACCCGCAGGTCGAGGGGCATGTCGGCGATGGCCGGAATCTTGTAGCTGGCCGGGCCATTGGTCAGCAGCTTGCCCTTGTCGTTCCACACCAGTTCTTCTGTGGTCAGCCAGCCCATGCCCTGGACGAAGGCACCTTCCACCTGGCCGATGTCGATGGCCGGGTTCAGCGAGTCGCCAACGTCGTGCAGGATGTCGGCGCGCAGCATGCGGTATTCGCCGGTCAGGGTGTCGATCAGCACTTCCACGCAGGCCACGCCGTAGGCGTAGTAGTAGAAGGGGCGGCCGGCGGCCTTGTCGCGGTCGTAGAAGATCTTCGGCGTGCGGTAGAAGCCGGTGGAGGACAGCGACACCTGGCCGACATAGGCCTGCTGGATCACCTGCTCGAACGACAGGTAGCGGTCGCGCACGCGCACCTGGCCACCCTTGAACTCCACGTCCTCGGCATACACCCGGTACTCGCGCTGGAGGAACTCCACCAGGCGCTGCTTGATGGTCTCGGCGGCGTTCTTCGCCGCCATGCCGTTGAGGTCGGTGCCGCTGGACGCAGCCGTGGGCGAGGTATTGGGCACCTTGTCGGTGTTGGTGGCGGTGATCTGGATGCGCGCGATGTCCACCTGGAACACCTCGGCGACGATCTGCGCCACCTTGGTGTTGAGCCCCTGGCCCATCTCGGTGCCGCCGTGGTTGAGGTGGATCGAACCGTCGGTGTAGACGTGGATCAGCGCGCCGGCCTGGTTGAGAAAGCTGGAGGTGAAGCTGATGCCGAACTTCACCGGGGTCAGGGCCAGGCCCTTCTTCAGCACCGGGTTGGCGGCATTGAAGGCGCGGATGGCTTCGCGCCGCGCGGCGTAGTCACAACTCTGCTCCAGCTCGGCGGTCATCTCGTGGATGACGTTGTGCTCGACCGTCTGGTGGTAGTGGGTGAGGTTGCGCTCGGTCTTGCCGTAGTAGTTGAGTTTGCGCACCTCCAGCGGATCCTTGCCCAGGTGGCGAGCCACGGCATCCATCACTTCCTCGATGGCGAGCATGCCCTGCGGGCCGCCGAAGCCGCGGTAGGCGGTGTTGGAGGCGGTGTTGGTCTTGCAGCGGTGGCCATTGATGGTGGCATTGCCGAGGAAGTAGGCGTTGTCGGCATGGAACATGGCGCGGTCGACGATGGCGCCGGACAGATCCGGCGAATAGCCGCAGTTGCCGGCCAGATCCATCTCGATGCCGTGTAGCAGGCCGTCGTCGTCGAAGCCGACGTCGTATTCGACGTAGAAGGGGTGACGCTTGCCGGTCATGCTCATGTCTTCCATGCGCGGCAGGCGCATCTTGGTCGGCCGCCCGGTGAGGTGCGCGATCACCGCACAGAGGCAGGCCGGGCCGGCGGCCTGGGTTTCTTTGCCGCCGAAGCCACCACCCATGCGGCGCATGTCGATGACCACCTTGTTCATCGGCACGCCGAGCACCTCGGCCACCAGTTTCTGCACCTCGGTGGGGTTCTGCGTCGAGCTGTACACCAGCATGCCGCCGTCTTCGCTGGGCATCACCGAGGCCACCTGGGTTTCCAGGTAGAAGTGCTCCTGGCCGCCGATATGCAGGCTGCCCTTGAGGCGATGCTTTGCTCCGGCCAGTTCGCGGGCCGAGTCGCCGATGCGGTGGGTGTGGCTGGCGAGCACGAAGTGCTGCTTGCGCAGGGCTTCGACCACGTCGAGCACCGGCTCCAGATCCTCGTATTCGACTATGGCAGCCATGGCTGCCTGACGCGCCGCCTCCAGGCTATTGGCGGCCACCGCCAGCACCACCTGGCCGACGTACTCCACCTTGCCGTCGGCCAGTAGCGGGTCACCGGCTAACACCGGGCCGATGTCCAGTTGCCCCGGTACGTCATCCTTGGTGATGGCGATGGCCACGCCGGGAATCTCGTAGCAGGGGCGGGTGTCGATGCGCTGGATGCGTGCATGGGCGCGTTCGGACTGGCGTGCATAGACGTGCAACTGGTTGGGGAACTCCAGGCGGTCGTCGACGTACAGCGCCTCGCCGCAGACGTGCTTGTCCGCGCTCTCGTGCTTGACGCTGCGGCCCACGCCGCTGGTCATGCCGGCGCGGAACAGCTCGGCCAGTTCGTCCTGGGGCTTTTCGGCGGCGTGCTTAGACATGGGCGGTCACTCGGGTGGCAATGGTGGGGGCGCTCAGTTCGAGGAAGCACTTGCGCAGCAGGTTCTGCGCCGTGAGCAGGCGGTATTCGCGGCTGGCGCGAAAGTCCGAGAGCGGGGTGAAGTCTTCCCCCAGTGCGGCGCAGGCGCGTTCGATCAGGGCCTGGTCGAAGCGGGCGCCCTGCAACGCTTCCTCGCAGGCGCTGGCGCGTTTGGGAATGGCCGCCATGCCACCGAAGGCGATGCGCGCCTGGCGCACCACGCCGTCTTCGAGGGTCAGGTTGAAGGCGGCGCAGACGGCGGAGATATCGTCGTCCAGGCGCTTGGAGACCTTGTAGGCGCGCAGGGTCTGGTTCGGCCGTGCGCGCGGCACGATGATCGTCTCGATGAATTCGGCCTCCTGGCGCGCGGTGACCTTGTAGTCGAGGAAGTAGTCCTGCAGCTCCAGGGTGCGCCGCTGGCCGTTGCGGTTGAGGACGATCTGCGCCCCCAGGGCGATCAGCAGCGGCGGGGCGTCGCCGATGGGCGAGGCGTTGCCGATATTGCCGCCCAGGGTGCCCTGGTTGCGGATCTGCAGGGAAGCGAAACGCTGCAGCAGCTCGCCGAAGTCCGGGTATTCCTCGGCCAATACCCCATGGCAATCGGAGAGGGCGGCGGCGGCGCCGATCTCGATGGCGTCGTCCTTCACCTCGATGCGCTTCATTTCTTCTATGTGGCCGACATGGATCATCACCGGCAGCGGGCGGTGGAGCTGGGTGACCTCCAGAGCCAGGTCTGTGCCGCCGGCCAGCAGACGGGCCTGCGGATTGGCGGCGTAGAGTTCGGCCAGGTCGCTCACGGTCAATGGCAGCAGGCAGCGCTTGTCGGCGCTGGCCAGTTCGGTGGTTTCTCGTGGGGCGATGGCCTTGAGACGGGCCAGGGTGTCGGCTTCGCTGGCATCGAACTGGTCCGGGCGGCGCTGGCTGCAGGCCTGCTCGGCGGCATCGATGATCGGCCGGTAGCCGGTGCAGCGGCAGAGGTTGCCCGCCAGTGCCTCCAGCGTGGCGTGCTTGTCGTAGCTGCTGCCGTTCTTCTGCAGGGCGAACAACGACATGACGAAGCCGGGGGTGCAGAAACCGCACTGCGAGCCATGGCAGTCGACCATCGCCTGCTGCACGTCGTGCAGCTTGCCCTGGTGCTTGAGGTCTTCCACGGTGATCAATTGCTTGCCGTGCAGGCTGGCGACGAAGGTGAGGCAGGAATTGAGGGTGCGATAGCGCAGGCGCTCATCGACCACCTCGCCGACCACCACGGTGCAGGCGCCGCAGTCACCGGAGGCGCAGCCTTCCTTGGTGCCGGTCTTGCGCAGGTGCTGGCGCAGGTACTCGAGCACGGTGAGGTTGGGGTCCAGAGCGTGCTCGGTGCGCAGCTCCCGGTTCAGTAGAAACTGGATCAAGGTGACCTCCAGGCGTTTTATTCTTCTCGGTCATCGGTTTGCAGATGGCGAGCACGCGGCAAGGCCCGACTGGTTGACCTTGCGGCAATCTAGGGTTTTCTGACTTTTTGGTCAATATTTTTTGACTTTCAGGTCAGCTCTGCGGCGGCGATTCGATTGCAGGAATGCTAGCGGCTTTCGTGCCGGGGTGGTGGTGTGTGGATGTAAATGGAAAGGTCAGGCGTGGTGGGTATTTGGGACTGGACTGGCAAGTTTGTGTGAGTATGCTTTTGTTTTCGGTGTAAAGCTGCTTATCGTGCTCTGCTGATGGCTCCCGTTTCGCCCCCCCGGCGACCTTCTTTTGTCAAACGCCACAAAAGAAGGCAAAAAGGCTTGGCCCCGCCATCCGAGCTAGGCGCCCCCGCCCTGCTGCGCCGGGGTTCGTTCGTTCCATCGCTGCTCCGAGGGCCCGCCGCGAAGGGCCATCCCTGGCCAATCGCGGCTCTCGCGGCATCCATGCCGCTCAACCCTCTACACAACGATTCCACTCACCCTCCTGAAGGGGCCACTCGCGCGCCTGAACAACGGGCACTCCATAGGTTGCTCGGCGTGTTCTTGTGGTTATGAAATCGCGATTGGGTCGTCGAGTTAAACCAATAGTTTCATTCGCGTAGATACCGTCTTACCCGTCATCTCGCAATGGCTAGCTGCGGGTCAAAGGGTTTGCCGGATTTGAGTACGCCGTAAGCGATGCAAAGCAGCTTGCGCATGGCCGCGCAGACGATCTGTTTGCCGGCCTTGCCTCGTGCCTTTAGCCGCTTGGCCATCGCTCGGATCGCGGCGTTGTGGGTCAGGGAGACTACTGCTGGCAGGTAAAGCCCTGCACGTAACACTGAAGAGCCCATCCGCGATATGCGCACATGCCCTTTGTGCTTCCCCGAGTCCTGCAGCTTAGGGTTCAAACCTGCAAAAGCCGTAACATCGCGACTGTCACCGAAACGTTGCATGTCGCCCAGCTCTGCCAGCAGCAACGTAGCGGTTCTGTCGGCAATGCCATCGATGCTTTTAAGCAAGTCGCGCTGGCCTCGTAGGTCATCGTTGTCATCGAAGTGCTGCTTGATCGCTTTCAGCGTCTCAGCGATCTGCTGGCGAATATGCTCAAGTACCGACCGAATCGACGCAGCGACTTTGACATCGCTGGTCACGTCCAGACGGTTCTGTTCCATGCGCTCCAACTCCTGAAGATCCTTCAGACGATGATTCAGGGCTTTGAGGCGCTTGATCTCCGGTTGCTCGGGCTTCCAGGCACGCAACTTATGCTGATGCAGATGGCCATAATCGGCAATCAGCTTGGCGTCCACCTTGTCGGTCTTCACGCGCTGCAACTGGCTGCGGGCATAAAGCGCAATCTGCGTCGGATTCAATACGCAGATCTTATAGTCATGCTCGTACAACCATTCAGCCAGCGCTTCGTGATAGATGCCGGTCGCCTCCATCACGATCCAAGCCTGCGGTTCAGCATGCTTGCCCAACCATTGCAGCAGAACTTTAAAGCCCTTCGGGTCGTTGCTCAGCTTGGCCTTGGTGCGATGCTTGCCATTGGCCTGAAGGGTCGCGATGTCGAAGGTGTGCTTGGCGATGTCGATACCCACAACTGTGCTCATCTCCTCCTCCTTTGGGTAGCTGATCGTCACTGCATCCGTCCAACCTTGTTTATGCGAGCTCGAGGCTCTGGATACCGTTCGGACTTACTGGATGAGTGCGGAGGAGCGCAGCGCAATCTACGTTACAGGCTCAAGGCTTCAGGGCGTACTCGGCTTGCAACTCCTCCCCCGATGATCAGTCGGGAACCATAGCCTCACTGAAAGGCTTTGGTCGAGATACAAGGGCGTACTCGCGGAGCAGTACGCCGTTTGTGGGAGTATTGGACGTGAGCCGTGGCGCCGAACTGGGCATGGCCCGGCGGACTGTTCGCTGGCGCTCCTGAGTCCGCCCTACGGCTGCTCCCATAAAGCGCGTAAGAGTCCCATGGAGTAACCGCAGGTTCAGGCGCGTGCAGAGCCCGCCCAGGAGGGCGAGCGGAATCGTCGTGGAAGAGGTCGAGCGACATGGATGTCGCGAGAGCCGCGATGGGCCAGGGATGGCCCACCGTCGGTGGGCCGCATCCGGTCGGGCCTCTGGAGCGGCGATGGAGTGAGCGAACCCTCGCGCAGCGAGGGCCGGATGATCGGGCGGAGGGTTTTGGTTACTTTTGCCCTACAAAAGTGACTCGCCCGGGAGGGCGAAACAAAAAACCTCAACAAAAACGCGGCAATTCGGAACAAACACCCGAGCAACCAACACAAAAACTTGTCAGTCCGCTATCAACAAGCCCCCGTGAAAACCCCGACCGCAAACGCGGTCGGAGTTTCTGAAGGAGGAGAATGTTTCAGGAATGGCTCAGTTGCGACTCGCTCAACTGATGCTCTTCCCCCGCATAGTAAGCCCGCACCCGTGGGTTCATCACCGCGCGCCAGAGCGGTGGGATCACCGCCAGTACCACCATCCCGGCATAGCCGTTGGGCAACTGCGGGCTGTCGTCGAAATGGCGCAGCACCTGATAGCGACGCTTGGCGTAGGCATGGTGGTCGGAGTGACGCTGCAGGTGAAAGAGAAACAGATTGGTCAGCAGGAAGTTGCTGTTCCACGAGTGACGCACATTGGTGCGCTCGTAGCGACCGTTGTCCAGTTTGCGCCGGTGCAGGCCGTAATGTTCGACGTAGTTGACGATCTCCAGCAGGGTGAAGGCCATCGCCGCCTGGCCGAGGAAGAACAGCGCGCCCAGCCAGCCCAGGGCCAGGGTGAAGCCGAGCAGCATCAGCGCACTGAGCGCGTACCACCAGATCAGCTCGTTGCGCCAGTGCAGGGCAGGCAAGCCGCGCCGGCGCAGGCGCTCGGCCTCCAGCTTCCAGGCGTTGAGGAAGTTGTGCTTGTAGGCGTGTGGCAGGAAGGCGTACAGGCTCTGGTCGTAACGCGATGACGAGGCGTCTTCCGGTGTCGAGACGTGTACGTGGTGCCCGCGCACGTGCTCGACCTTGAAGCCGGCGTAGCACACCGCGGCCAGCAACAGGCCGCCGGCGTTTTGTTCCAGCGCCGGATCCTTGTGGATCAGCTCGTGCGATACGGTGATACCGATGGCACCCATTACCGTGCCCACCGACATGATCCAGCCAAGCCGGCCGACCCAGCTCCAGGCCTCATAGTTGACGAACACCCAGGCACTCCAGGCCAGCATGCCCAGTAACAGAGGGACGCAAGCCAGAGTCAGTAGACGGTAGTAGCGTTGCGCCTCCAGGGCGGGCACTTCGCTACCTTCTTCGGGGTTCGCCGGGTCGCGGCCGACGATGAAGTCCAGCAGCGGAATCACGCCGAACACCAGGCTGATCACCATCCAGGCCCAGGCATCGGCATGCGCGCTGCCGAGCGAACAGTAGTAGCTGAAGGGGATGCCCAGAACCGGGATCAGCCAGAACCAGTAGCCGATCTTCTTCAGAGTGATCATCCAATGCGAGGGCAGGCGCTCGAACATGGTCGTTTCCTTGCTGTCAGGTTTTTGTTGTGGCTTTGTAGGATTGTAGGACAACGATTTTCCGTGACTACCTCTGCAGGCCCGACCTTTAGGAGGGTGATAGCGGTGTCGCGAGGCTTGGCCCGTTACCGCCCTGTGCTACACTCGCCGCCAGCTTTTTCTGGCCCGCCAACCCTGGCGGCCAACCTGTGGGCCGCCGCAGGCAGCGCCAAGCAACGTACCCGGCGTTGTGCGCGTTCGCCCAGCCGTGACAGCGCTCCCAGACTCGAACGACTGCCCCCTGAATCGACGTAAATAAGGAATGTCATGACGTTCAAGGCCCCGGACAGCCTCGCCGAGCAAATTGCCCATCACCTGGCCGAACGCATCATTCGCGGTGAACTCAAGGAGCGTGAGCGCATCCAGGAGCAGAAGGTCACCCAGGCGTTGAACGTCAGCCGGGGGTCGGTGCGTGAAGCGCTGCTGATCCTCGAGCGTCGCCATCTGATCGTGATCCTGCCGCGCCGTGGCGCCCAGGTGACCGAACTTACCCCGCACAAGGTGCAGAGCCTCTACGCGCTGATGATCGAGCTGTACATCCTGCTGGCCCGCGCGGTGATCGAGCGCTGGCAGACGGACAGCGACCTGGCGCCCTTCCTGCAGATCCAGCAGCGTTTGCTGGAAAGCCTGCAGGGCGGCGATATCGACGCCTTCGTCGCGGGCAGCTTCGACGTCATGCGTGCGGCGTTCCCCTTCGCCGACAACCCTTACCTGCAGGAGATTCTGGAAAACCTGTTGCCGGCCATCAGCCGCACCTACCACCTGGCGCTGGAGCGGCGCAAAGGCGAAATGGGCCAGTTCATGGGTACCTTCGCCAGCCTGCTGCAAGCGATCATCGCTCGTGACGAGGTGCGCGCCTGCCAGGTGCTGCGCGCCTATGGCGAGCATAATTGCCGGCTGGTGCTGGCCGCCCTGGCCGAGCGTTGAGCCCAGATGCGCCTCAAGAGCATCAAGCTGGCCGGCTTCAAGTCCTTCGTCGACCCGACGACGGTGAGCTTTCCCAGCAACATGGCGGCGGTAGTCGGGCCCAACGGCTGCGGCAAGTCCAACATCATCGATGCCGTGCGCTGGGTGATGGGCGAAAGCTCGGCGAAGAACCTGCGCGGCGAGTCGATGACCGACGTCATCTTCAACGGTTCCAACACGCGTAAGCCGGTGACCCAGGCCTCCATCGAACTGATCTTCGATAACAGCGACAACTCGCTGGTGGGCGAATACGCTGCCTTCGCGGAAATCTCCATCCGCCGTCGGGTCACCCGCGACGGGCAGAACACCTATTTCCTCAATGGCACCAAGTGCCGCCGCCGCGACATCACCGACATCTTCCTCGGCACCGGCCTGGGGCCGCGCAGCTATTCGATCATCGAGCAGGGCATGATCAGCAAGCTGATCGAGGCCAAGCCCGAGGAGCTGCGCAACTTCATCGAGGAAGCCGCCGGCATCTCCAAGTACAAGGAACGCCGCCGCGAAACCGAGAATCGCATCCGCCGCACCCAGGAGAACCTGGCGCGCCTGACCGACCTGCGCGAGGAGCTGGAACGCCAGCTCGAACGCCTGCACCGTCAGGCCCAGGCAGCGGAGAAATATCAGGAATACAAGGCCGAGGAGCGTCAGCTCAAGGCGCAACTGCTGGCCCTGCGCTGGCAGGGCCTGAACCAGCAGGTGGGCAGCCGCGAGCAGGTGATCGGCGACCAGGAGGTGGCCTTCGAGGCCCTGGTGGCCGAGCAGCGCAGCGCCGATGCCAGCATCGAGCGCCTGCGCGACGGCCATCACGAACTCTCCGAGCGTTTCAACCTGGTGCAGGGTCGCTTCTATTCGGTGGGGGGCGATATCGCCCGCGTCGAGCAGAGCATCCAGCACGGCCAGCAGCGCCTGCGTCAGTTGCAGGACGATCTGCGCGAGGCGGAAAAGGCGCGCCTGGAAACCGAATCGCACCTGGGCCACGACCGCACCCTGCTGGCCACCCTGGGCGAAGAGCTGGAAATGCTCCTGCCCGAGCAGGAGATGACCGCCGCCGCCGCCGAGGAATCCGCCGCCAGCCTGGAAGAGGCCGAGGCCGCCATGCATGGCTGGCAGGAGCAGTGGGACGGCTTCAACCAGCGCAGCGCCGAGCCACGCCGCCAGGCCGAGGTGCAGCAGTCGCGCATCGCCCAGTTGGAACAGAGCCTGGAGCGTCTGAGTGAGCGCCAGCGCCGGCTGAACGAAGAGCTGCAGCAACTGGCGGCCGACCCGGAAGACGCTGCCATTCTCGAACTGAACGAGCAGCTTGCCGCTGGCGAGCTGGAGCAGGAAGCCCTGCAACTGGCCGAAGAGCAGCAGGCCGAGCGCTTGCAGCAATTGCGCGAGGAACTGCAGCAGGCCGGTCAGGCCCAGCAACAGGCGCAAGGCGAACTGCAACGGCTGAACGGCCGCCTGGCTTCGTTGGAAGCGCTGCAACAGGCGGCGCTCGATCCGGGGCAGGGTGCCGGCGAGTGGTTGCGCGAGCAGGGCCTGCAACAGCGCCCGCGCCTGGCCGAAGGGCTGCGCGTCGAGTCCGGCTGGGAGCTGGCGGTGGAAACCGTGCTGGGCGCCGACCTGCAGGCCGTGCTGCTGGATGATTTCGCCGGCCTGGAGTTCTCCACGTTGGAGCAGGGCGAACTGCGCCTGGCCAGCCCTGCCACGGGCGGTACGCGCCGTGCCGGCAGCCTGCTGGACAAGGTGGAATCGAATCACGACCTGGCGCCTTGGTTGGCCAGCGTGCGCCCGGTGGAGTCGCTGGAGCAGGCCCTGGCCGCCCGTGCCCAACTGGCCGAGGGCGAAAGCCTGATCAGCCGTGACGGTTACTGGGTCGGCCGGCATTTCCTGCGGGTGCGCCGCGCCGCCGAGGCGGACAGTGGCGTGCTGGCCCGTGGTCAGGAGCTGGAGCGTCTGCAGCTTGAGCGCGAGGAACGCGAAGCCGCGTTGGCGCAACTGGATGAGCGTCTGCTGGGGCTGCGTGACGAACAACGTCTCCAGGAAGAACAGCGTGAGCAGCAGCGTCGCCAAGGCCAGGAGTTGGCGCGGCAACTGAGTGAGTTGAAGGCAAAACTCTCCGCCAGCCAGGCCAAGGCCGAGCAACTGGGCCTGCGCCGCCGCCGGCTGCAGGACGAGTTGCAGGAAGCGGCCGAGCAGCGCGAGATCGAACAGGAACAACTGGGCGAGGCGCGCCTGCAACTGCAGGACGCGCTGGACGCCATGGCTCTGGATAACGAGCAGCGCGAAAGCCTGCTGGCCAGCCGCGACAGCCTGCGCGAGCGCCTCGACCGCGTGCGCCAGGAAGCCCGTCAGCACAAGGATCACGCCCATCAACTGGCGGTGCGCGTCGGTTCGCTCAAGGCCCAGCACGACTCCACCCGCCAGGCTCTGGAACGCCTGCAACTGCAGGCCGAGCGCCTGCACGAGCGGCGCGAGCAACTGTCGCTGAACCTGGAAGAGGGCGAGGCGCCACTGGAAGAGCTGCGCATCAAGCTCGAAGAGCTGCTCGAACGGCGTATGGCGGTGGACGAGGAGCTGCGCCAGGCGCGCCTGGCCCTGGAAGACGCCGACCGTGAACTGCGCGACGCCGAGAAGCGCCGCACCCAGGCCGAGCAGCAGGCGCAACTGCTGCGCAGCCAACTGGAACAGCAGCGCATGGATTGGCAGTCGCTCAACGTACGGCGCAAGGCCCTGGCCGATCAGCTCGCCGAGGACAACTACGACCTGCACGGGGTGATCGCCATGTTGCCGGCCGAGGCCACGGAGAGCGCCTGGGAAGAAGAACTGGAGCGCATGGCCGCGCGCATCGCTCGGCTCGGGCCGATCAACCTGGCGGCCATCGACGAATATCAGCAGCAATCCGAACGCAAGCGTTATCTGGACGCGCAGGACGCCGATCTGGTGGAAGCGCTGGAAACCCTGGAAAACGTCATCCGCAAGATCGACAAGGAAACGCGCAACCGTTTCAAGGACACCTTCGATCAGATCAATGGCGGTTTGCAGGCACTCTTTCCAAAAGTTTTCGGTGGCGGCAACGCTTATTTGGAACTCACCGGCGAAGATTTACTCGATACGGGGGTGACCATCATGGCGCGGCCCCCGGGCAAGAAGAACAGCACCATCCATTTGCTCTCCGGTGGAGAGAAAGCGCTGACTGCGTTGGCTCTGGTGTTTTCCATCTTCCAGCTCAATCCGGCGCCGTTCTGCATGCTGGACGAAGTGGATGCGCCGCTGGATGACGCCAACGTCGGTCGCTATGCGCGGCTGGTCAAGGAAATGTCGGCAACGGTGCAGTTCATCTACATCACTCACAACAAGATCGCCATGGAAATGGCCGATCAACTGATGGGGGTCACCATGCACGAGCCGGGCTGCTCGCGTCTGGTGGCAGTGGATGTCGAAGAGGCCTTGGCCATGGTGGAGAGTTGATGCGTCTGCCTGTGTAAAGTTGCCGTTCGTCGTGCTAGTTTATTGCCCACTTTTGTTACACGCGGAAAACGTCAGGCAGAACATGGAGTTGGCACCGCGTTTTATAGTCGAGTTGTGATCCGATTGTCGGGATCTTTTTTTCACCAGAATTATCAAGGGTCAGGTATTACATGGAATTCGGTCTGCGCGAGTGGCTGATCGTTATTGGCATCATCGTCATCGCTGGCATTCTCTTCGACGGCTGGCGCCGCATGCGCGGTGGCAAGGGCAAGCTCAAGTTCAAACTCGATCGCAGCTTCGCCAATATGCCCGATGACGACAGCGACCCGGATCTGCTCAGTCCGCCGCGTGTGGTGCAGCGCGATCACGAGCCGCAACTGGACGAAGACGACCTGCCGTCGATGAGCGCCAGGGACTTGCCGCGCCGCCCGCGCAACGAGCCGCAGCAGGGCGACCTCAATCTGGCCGTCGACGAGCCGGTGCCAACCCTGCTCAACCCGGTCGACGACGAACCCAAGGAACCGAAGAAAGCCGCCAAGCCGGCTGCCGAGGCTGCACCGGTGGAAGAGGTGCTGGTGATCAACGTGGTGGCCCGCGACGACTTCGGCTTCAAGGGCCCGGCACTGCTGCAGAATATTCTGGAAAGCGGCCTGCGTTTCGGCGAAATGGACATCTTCCATCGCCACGAGAGCATGGCCGGTAATGGCGAAGTGCTGTTTTCCATGGCCAATGCCCTCAAACCCGGCACCTTCGACCTGGACGACATCGAAGGTTTCAGCACCCGTGCGGTGAGCTTCTTCCTCAGCCTGCCCGGCCCGCGTCATCCCAAGCAGGCCTTCGACGTGATGGTCGCCGCCGCACGCAAGCTGGCCCACGAACTGGGCGGCGAGCTGAAGGACGACCAACGCAGCGTGATGACCGCGCAGACCATCGAACATTACCGCCAGCGCATCGTCGAATTCGAGCGTCGGCAGTTGACCCAGAAACGCTGAAGAGCAGCGGCAAGCTGCAAGCCCCAAGTTGCAAGCCGAGCGCTTGGCTTGGGGCTTTTTCGTTCTTGCCGCTGGAAGCTTGTCGCTTGAGGCTTATGTGATGACCGACGCCGCCCAACGTATTTCCGCCCTGCGCCAGGAGCTGGACACGCACAACTACCGCTATTACGTGCTGGACGAACCGAGCATTCCCGATGCCGAGTACGACCGTCTGTTCCGTGAGTTGCAGGCCCTGGAGGCCGAGCACCCGGAGCTGGTGACACCGGACTCGCCGACTCAGCGCGTCGGTGGCGAGGCCATCAGCGCCTTCGGCGAGGTGCGCCATGAGGTGCCCATGCTCAGCCTGGGCAACGCCTTCGAGGAGAATGACCTGCTCGCCTTCGATCGCAGCGTGCAGAGCGGCCTTGGCCTCTCCGGCGCTGACCTGTTCAGTGGTGGTGCCGAGGTGGAGTACACCTGCGAGCCCAAGCTCGATGGCTTGGCGGTGAGCCTGCTGTACGAGAACGGCCAACTGGTGCGGGGCGCCACCCGTGGCGATGGCACCACGGGCGAGGACATCAGTGCCAACGTGCGCACCATTCGCAATGTGCCGCTCAAGCTGCAGGGCGAGGGCTGGCCGCAGGTGCTGGAGGTGCGCGGCGAGGTGTTCATGCCCAAGAGTGGTTTCGAGGCGCTCAACGCACGCCAGGCCGAAAGCGGCGGCAAGACCTTCGCCAACCCGCGCAACGCCGCCGCCGGCAGCCTGCGCCAGCTCGACCCGAAGATCACCGCCAGCCGCCCGCTGGAGTTCTGCTGCTATGGCGTCGGCCAGGTCAGCGGCGAACTGCCCGGCACCCAGGTGGCCATGCTGCAACAGCTCAGGGCCTGGGGCATTCCCATCAGCCGCGAGCTGAAGTTGGCCAAGGGGGTGGCAGCCTGCCTGGACTACTACCGCGATATCGGCGACAGGCGCATGAGTCTGGAATACGACATCGACGGTGTGGTGTTCAAGGTCAACAACATCGAAGACCAGCAGCAACTGGGCTACCGTGCGCGCACGCCGCATTGGGCCATCGCGCACAAGTTCCCGGCGCAGGAAGAACTGACCGAACTGCTCGACGTGGAGTTCCAGGTCGGCCGCACCGGCGCGGTGACCCCCGTGGCGCGCCTCAAACCGGTCAAAGTGGCCGGGGTGATGGTGGCCAACGCCACCCTGCACAACATGGACGAGGTGGCGCGCCTGGGGGTGATGATCGGCGACACGGTGATCATTCGCCGCGCCGGCGACGTGATCCCGCAGGTGATGGCCGTGGTGCCCGAGCGCCGCCCGGAGGATGCGCGGCCCGTGCATATCCCCGAGCAGTGCCCGGTGTGCGGCTCGGCGGTGGAACGCACGCAACTGATCAAGCGCAGCAAGGGCAAGGAGTCGGTCAGCGAGGGTTCGGTGTATCGCTGCGTCGGCCGTCTGAGCTGCCAGGCGCAGCTCAAGCAGGCCATCATCCACTTCGTTTCGCGCCGCGCCATGGATATCGAAGGCCTTGGCGACAAGACCATCGAGCAACTGGTGGACGAGAAGCTGATCGCCTCGCCAGCCGACCTGTTCAAGCTGAGCTTCGAGCAGATCATCGGTCTGGAAGGCTTCGCCGAGGTGTCCAGCAACAAACTGCTGGCGGCCATCGCGGACAGCAAGCGGCCGACCCTGGCGCGTTTCATCTACGCCCTCGGCATTCCCGATGTCGGTGAGGAAACCGCCAAGGTGCTGGCTCGTTCCCTGGGTTCGCTGGCGCGTATCCAGCAGGCTCTGCCCGAAGTGCTCACCTACCTGCCGGATATCGGCCTGGAGGTGGCGCACGAGATTCACAGCTTCTTCGAGGATGGGCACAACCGGCAGGTGATCGAGGCGTTGCTGGGCGAGTGTGGCCTGCAACTGCAGGAAGAGGGCGAGCTGGGTGCCGAATTCAGCGCCGTCGCCACCCTGGGCGGCCTGCTCGACAAGCTGAACATTCCCACCGTTGGCCCGGGTGCGGCGCAAAAGCTGGCCGAGCGTTTCGGTAGCCTGGAAGGTGTGCTCGAGGGCGACTGGCTGGACATGCGCCAGGCTCTGCCGGAGCGGCAGGCCAAGGCCGTGCGGGAATTCTTCGACAACGTCGAGAACGCTCAGCGTGCCCGCGCCATCGAGCAGCAGTTGCGCGACTTCGGCATGCACTGGCAAAGCGAGAAGAAGGTCGCCGAAGGCCTGCCCCTGGCCGGTCAGACCTGGGTGTTGACCGGCACCCTGGAGGTCATGAGCCGCGACGTGGCCAAGGGTAAGCTGGAAAGCCTGGGGGCCAAGGTGGCCGGTTCGGTATCGGCCAAGACCCACTGTGTGGTGGCAGGCCCTGGCGCCGGCTCGAAGCTGGCCAAGGCTAGCGAGCTGGGGGTGAAGGTGCTGGACGAGGCGCAGTTCCTCGACCAGCTCAAGGCCTATGGCATCGAGCCATAGGCTCAGATAAGGCTTTGGCCGAGCGCGAGCCCCCGGTAATCCTGTAGGGGCGAGTTCTGCTCGCGAAAAAGCGTTCGCGAGCAGAGCTCGCTCCTACGGAGTTTGTTCAAGCAGAACCGTAGCCTGGATGCAATCCAGGAAAATAGGCCGGGCCCCGATGCCTGCCAGATAAGGGCTTCACCGCTGCCGCGAAGATTGAGGCAAACCCATGGCCAAGCGGCTTAGCGCTCGCCGCGCGGGCTGGTCAGGGTCTTCTGGCGCAAGATGTAGATGCTCACACAGATAGCGCTGGTGAGCATGAAGGTACGGGCCCAGAAGTGCGGCACCAGATAGCTGGACAGGGCGATGCTCGACCACATCAGCACCAGGCTGTAGACCTTGGCCTTGAGTGGAATGCCCTCGCCAGCGAGGTAGTCGCGGATCCACGGGCCAAGCTTCGGGTGTAGCACCAGCCACAGGTAGAAGCGCCGTGAGCTGCGCATGAAGCAGGCAGCGGCCAGCAGCAGGAAGGGGGTGGTCGGCATCACCGGCAGGAAGATGCCGATGACCCCCAGGGCGACACTCAGCCAGCCGACCGCCAGCAGCGCGTAACGCACGCTGCGGTGACGGCTTTCGCGCACTTCGCGAGGCATGGCCGAGCGGGAGGGATCAGTGGCGCGGCTTGAGCAGGGCGGGTTTTTCTTCCGGGGCCTGGCACAGCAGGAAGAGGGCGGTGAGCAGTTCGGGAATCTGCTCGACCATGCTGTCCACCAGATCGTGGTCACGGGCGATTTCGGCGAATTCCTGCTGCTCGTCGAACAGGCCGGAGCCGACCATGATCGGCAGCAGCAGCTCGCTGACCTCGTCTTCGGCATCCTCGAACCAAACCGCTTCACGCAGGAACACCCCTTCCATGAAGCCGATGCACCAGCCACGCAGGTCGGAGTCGTCCGGCTCGTCGCCGAGGTCGAGGTCGCAAGGCAGCTCCGGCTCCTCTTCGCCGGCCAGTTGGCGGGCGATATGGGCCTTGAGGTGCACCAGCGTGTTTTCGATCTCTTCACGCTCGACATCGCTGCGATAGTGCGGCGGTTCGGCGAACAGCGCATCGATCCACTCGCGCTCGGGCACCTGCTCGGGGCAGATGGCCAGGGCCGTCAGATAGCCATGGGCGGCCACGTAGTCCAGCGCTTCTTCATGCAGTTCGTCGGCATCGAGGAAGGCTTGCAGGCGGGACAGTTGCTCGGCGAAGGACATCGTGGCGTTACCTTGAGGCTGAATGCGAGGCTGGATTCTATCAGGCTGAAGGAAAACTACCTACGCCGCGATGTCGAGGCCATCGGGCAGGGCGTTGCCCTGCACGGGGCCAGAGTACGGCATAATGCGCGGCTGGATTTCGGAGGCCTTCATGCTCGACCACGCCATGCGCATTCTCAAAGACGTTTTCGGCTACGACGCCTTTCGTGGCAACCAGGCCGCGATCATCGAGCGTGTGGCCGCTGGCGGCGATGCCCTGGTGCTGATGCCCACCGGCGGTGGCAAGTCGCTATGCTTCCAGGTGCCGGCGCTGATGCGCGAGGGCCTGGCGGTGGTGGTGTCGCCCTTGATCGCGCTGATGGACGATCAGGTCGCCACCCTCGACGAGCTGGGTGTGGCCGCTGTGGCGCTGAACTCCACCCTGAGCGCAGAGGAGCAGCGCGAGATAGCCGAGCGCATCCGCCGCGGCGAGATCAAGATGCTCTACCTGGCCCCCGAGCGCCTGGTGCAGCCGCGCATGCTGAGCTTCCTGCAGTATCTGCAAATCGCCCTGTTCGCCATCGACGAGGCCCATTGTGTGTCGCAATGGGGCCACGATTTCCGCCCGGAATACCTGCAGCTCGGCCAGCTTGCCGAGCTGTTCCCGCAGGTGCCGCGTATCGCCCTGACCGCCACGGCGGACAAGCGCACCCGCGAGGAGATCGTCCAGCGTCTGCACCTGAACGACGCCGAGCGCTTCCTTTCCAGCTTCGACCGGCCGAACATCTTCTATCGCATCCAACCCAAGGACAATCCGCGCAAGCAGTTGCTGACCTTCCTCGCCCCGCGCAAAGGCGATGCCGGCATCGTCTACTGCCTGTCGCGCAAGAAGGTGGAGGAGGTGGCTGAATTCCTCAGTGCCCAGGGCTACCCGGCGTTGCCTTATCACGCCGGGCTGGCCAATGACCTGCGTGCCTATCACCAGAAGCGCTTCCTCAACGAGGAAGGGCTGATCATGGTGGCCACCATCGCCTTCGGCATGGGCATCGACAAGCCCAACGTGCGCTTCGTCTGCCATCTCGATCTGCCCAAGTCGCTGGAGGCCTACTACCAGGAAACCGGCCGCGCTGGCCGTGATGGGCTGCCGGCCGACGCCTGGATGGCCTACGGCCTGCAGGACGTGATCTTTCTCAAGCAGATGCTGGCCAATTCCGAGGGTGACGAGCGCCACAAGCGCATCGAGCAGCACAAGCTCGACGCCATGCTGGCGCTGTGCGAGGAGCCACGCTGTCGGCGTCAGGCGTTGCTGGCCTATTTCGACGAGGAACTGCCCCAGCCTTGTGGGCACTGCGACAACTGCATCGATGACGTACAGACCTGGGATGCCACCGAGGCCGCGCGCCAGGCCTTGTCGGCCATCTACCGCAGTGGCCAGCGCTATGGCGTCGGCCATCTGGTGGACATCCTCCTCGGGCGTGACAACGAAAAGATTCGCAGCGCCGGTCATCAGCACCTGGCGGTGTTCGGCATGGGCAAGGCACGCAGCGAGAGCGAATGGCGCACCCTGTTCCGCCAACTGGTGGCGCGCGGCCTGGCCGACGTCGACCTGGAAGGCTTCGGCGGCCTGCGCCTGACCGAGGCCTGCCGGCCCTTGCTGCGTGGCGAGGTGAGCCTGCAACTGCGTCACGATCCCAAGCCGGCGCAGAGCGCCAAGGCCTCGTCCTCCGGTAGTGCTGCCAGCCAACTGGTGCGCAGCCATGAACGCGAGATGTGGGAGGCGCTGCGCAGCCTGCGACGCAAGCTGGCCGAGGAGCACAGCGTGCCGCCCTACGTGATCTTCCCCGATGCCACGCTGCTGGAGATGCTGCGCAGCCAGCCTGGCTCGCTGAGCGAAATGGCCGAGGTCAGCGGTGTCGGTGCGCGCAAGCTGGAGCGCTACGGCCAGGCCTTTCTCGATGTGCTCAACGGCAGCGAAGAAGCGCCTGCGCCCGCGCCGGTCGCCGATCTGCGTCATGAACTGGTCAGCCTGGCCCGTGCCGGCATGACCCCGGCGCAGATCGCCAGTCAGCTGAACTGCAGCGAGCGCAACGTCTACAGCCTGCTGGCCGAAGCCATCGGCGAGCAGCAACTGAGCCTGGAGCAGGCGCTGGATCTGCCCGAGGAACTGCTCGGCGAGATCCAGGACGCCTTCCTCGACGGCGAGGGCGAACTGCCCCCGGTCAGCGCCATCGCGCCGCTGTTCGCCGGGCAGGTGCCGGAGGCCGTTCTGCATTGCGTGCGGGCCGCCTTGCAGGCGGAATTCGAGGGCTGACGTTCTGTCATTGCCCGTACCCTGCTAAGGTATGCTGAAGCTCCCGTAGAGTGAGATACCTGTGCCGACCTATCGCGCTTGGCTCAACGACATCCGCCCCAGTCCCTATGCCGATCAGTTGAACATGGGTTTCCGTGGCCTGCGTTTCGTCCGTGGGCTGGAGGCCGAATATCGAACCCATCTGCTGGAAGAGCTTTTCGAGCTCAAGCGTATCGCCCTGAGCATGGGGGTGCTCATCTGGGTGGTACTGGCGGTGCTGGACAGCTTCATGATCCAGGGTGTGCACCTGTGGTGGATGCTCGCTGTGCGTCTGCTGGTGCTGATCATCCTGCTGGTCTGTGGCGCGCTGATCCTGCAGCGCCGACATTTCCATCTGCTGCAGCCGCTCAGCCTGCTGTGCATCCTGGCGCTGGGCATCGGCACTGCGCTGGACATCGGCATCGCACACCGGGTCGACCCGCATTACCCCTATGAAGGCCTGTTTCTGGTGAGCATGGCCGCCTACTTCCTGGTGGGGTTGCGCCTCACCGAGGCGGTGATCTGCGCATCGCTGGTGCTGCTGGTGTACGTCCTGGTCGAGATCTGGGCTGGCTTGCCACCAGCGCGTCTGCTCAACAACCTGTTGCTGCTGGTGGTCGGCAACCTGATGGGGGCGGTCGGCTGCTATCTGCTGGAATACAAGTCGCGCGAGCATTTTCTGGTCAGCAACCTGCTGCAGTTGCTGGCCGATCACGACAGCCTCACCGGCTTGCACAATCGGCGCAGCTTCAACCGCCATTTCGAGCGCATTTGGCGGCAAGCGCAGCGCAATGGCCAGTCCCTGGCCCTGCTGCTCTGCGATATCGACCATTTCAAGGCCTACAACGACCGCTATGGCCATCAGGCCGGCGATCGCGCCTTGCAGCAGGTTGGCGCCCTGATCGAGCAGGCTGCCCGCAGGCCACTGGATATGGCGGTACGCCTGGGGGGCGAGGAGTTCGGCCTGTTGCTGTTCGACATCAACGCCGAGGAAGCCCTGCTGCGCGCCGAGTCCTTGCGCCAGTCCGTTACCGAGGCGGCCATCGAGCACCTGGCTTCGGATACCGCCCAGGTGCTGAGCCTGTCCATCGGCGTCGCGGCCATCACCCCGGGCAGCGGCCAGGAACTCAGTCACCTGTATGCCCATGCTGACCGTGCCCTCTACGAGGCCAAGGCCTTCGGTCGTGACCGGGTAGCGAGCTGATCCGCAGCATCTGAAACGCGCCGCGACAAAAGGCAGGCTTGCTCTGAAGCCGAGGTTATGGCTAGCTGGCTAATAATTAGTTTTTGACCTTTGTAAGAGCCGATTCACTCATGTCCTACCCTGATCAACATCGTTTCGCCATGCAAGTCGCTCAACTGTCACGCGCCTGGCGCTCCGAACTCGACCGCCGTTTGGTTGGCCTTGGCCTGTCCCAGGCACGCTGGCTGGTGCTGTTGCACCTGGCACGTTTCGCGGAAATGCCCACCCAGCGAGAGTTGGCGCAGAGCGTCTGCGTCGAGGGGCCGACCCTGGCGCGCCTGCTCGACAGCCTGGAAGCGCAGGGGCTGGTGAGCCGCGTGGCGGTACCCGAAGATCGCCGAGCGAAGAAGGTGGCATTGCAGCCCAAGGCGCAGCCGTTGATCGAGAAGATCGAGGCGATTTCCACCCAGCTACGTCAGGAGGTCTTTGCTGGTATTGACGAAGAGGATCTGCGTCGTTGCCAGCAGGTGCATGCCCGGGTTCTGGCCAACCTGCAGAAGTCGTGAATGGGCGGCTCGTCGTAACTGAGCAATTGCTCGCCAAACCAAAGAGTAAGCACAACCATTCGGCAGGCCGGTGGTTTTGGTGTCCATTTTTTGACATAAAGCGCTTGATGGTGCCTGGCTTTCGTCGGCAAACTGGTGGCATTGTGCTGTTTTGTGAAGCAGTCGTCACTGGAGTGAGGCGAGGCCAACAGGCTTCTGCGCTCCTGAAGTGCTGTCCTATCGTTTCGTAAGCTACTCTTCTGGCAAGGGAAAGCCATGACAGGAAGTCCGAAGGTGCTGTGCGAAGTGTAAACCGTGGAGGTCAAATGGCTCGGATGCGTCAGTTGGTTTTGGGAGTGGCCTCGGGCTCCGCTCTCTATTCCGGTATGGTGCCGGCATTAGGGTTGGGCGAGATCACCCTGCACTCTGCGCTGAGTCAGCCGCTGGATGCCGAGATCGAGTTGCTGCAGGTCGGTGACCTGAGCACCTCGGACATGAAGGTGCGCTTGGCGCCTGCCGATGTCTTCACGCGTTCTGGGGTCGAGCGTTTCTATTTCCTCAACGACCTGCGTTTCACGCCGATTCTCGATGGTTCGCGCAATGTCATTCGGGTGGTGTCCAGCAAGCCGGTACGCGAGCCATACCTGAACTTCATCGTCGAGGTGGCGCGCCCCAACGGCCAGCTCTATCGCGAGTACACCGTACTGCTCGACCCGCCCGGTTCGACGGCCTACAGCAGCAGCGCAGCCAGCATCGCTGCGGTGCCGCAGGCGTCCGCGCCCAAGGCTGTCGCCGTGGCCACGACGAACAAGACCCCCATGCCGAGCAGAATGCCGCCAGCCATTCTGGGCCAGCGTTACCGCGTGCAGCGTGGCGACAGCCTCTGGCGCATCGCCTCCAGTCTGGTCAAGGCCGGCAGCCCGGCCAGCCGCGAAGCGCTGATGGAGGATATCTTCGCTCTCAACCAGAGCGCTTTCGTCGGGGGCAATCGAAATCGCCTGCGGGTCGATCAGAACCTGCTGTTGCCGGATTCTGCCGCACCTGCCGCTGCGCCAGTGGGGCAGGCTCCAGTCGCGCAGCCCACTACACCCTCTGCCACGGCTCCAGCGGTGCAGGCGCCAGTCACGCAGCCAGCTACATCATCTGCCACAGAACCAGCGGTGCAGGCCCCTGCGTCGGCTACCGTGACGCCCGAAGCACCTGCCGCAGATACCACCAATGCCGTGCAGGACAGCCCTGCCGAACAGGTGGTGGGAGCCCCGTCTGCCGAGGTCGTTCCCGGTGTGGCGCCGGCCATGCCCAGCGAGGCGGTGGCCCAGGTCAACGAGCAATTGCAGGAAGTATCCGAGCAGAACGCCCAGTTGCAGTCGGCACTGGCGCAGATGCAGAGCCAGTTGGAAGAGCTACGCCAGCAGATGGCGGAAAAGGATCGCCAGTTGCAGGCGATCTCCCAGGAGGTGGCGCAGCGCCCGCCAGCCGAGGCTGCGACGCAGGCAGAAACCGACGCCGCTGCCAACAGCTCGACCCTAGGCTGGAGTTTCTGGCTGGTGGCTGGTTTGCCACTGCTTGGTCTGGCTCTGTTCGGCTTGCTGGTGGCCTATCGGCGCAAGGCCGAAGAACAGCCTTCGGAACCGGTCAAGGAGACACCTGCGGCTGCCGTTGCCGAACCTGTACCCGCGCCGGTCAGCCGCGCGGTGGCCGCTCAGCCGGTGGCTGAGCCCGATCCGCTGGAGGGGGCCAATGTCTACATCGCCTATGGCCGTTTCGCCGAGGCCGCCAGTGCTCTGCGCCGTTCCATCGAACAGCATCCGCAGCGTACCGATCTGCGTCTGCGCCTGTGCGAGGTGTACGGTGAGCTGGCCGATGAGCCGGCTTTCCTTGATCAGCAAAAGGCGCTGCTCGAGTTGGGGGTTCCGGCTGCGCAAATCGAACCGATCCGGGCGCGTTACTTCTCCAACTCTGCCGTCGCATCCGCTTCTGCCGTGGCTGCCGCGAGCCATCAGGCAGTCGCGCCGGAGCCGCTGGTCGACGGCGATTACCAGCTCAACCTCGATGACTTCTCGCTGGATGCCGACTGGGATCTGGTCAGCCCGTTCAAGGCCGAAACCCCTGAACGGCTGAAGAAGAAAGCGCAGCAGGAGGCTCAGGAAGCCGAAGTCGATGAGCATTTCTCCAGCAACCTGCAGGAGTTGCCCCAGGTCTTCGAGATGGACGAAGAACACGCCGCAGCCGAGGCTGCCCCGGTGGACGAATACGTGCTCGACGAGCAGTTCCTCGACGCCTTCGATGAGGGCGAAGAGCCGCCGCTGCATGGCATGGATATCGAAGAGCTGGCCGGTGATCCCGAACACATGACTAAGCTCAACCAGGCGCTGGCTTACATCAAGCAGGGCGATATCGAGCAGGCCTGCGACATCCTCAACGAGGTGATCGACGAGGGGGACGAGCAGGAAAAGCAGGCCGCGCGCCAGCTACTCGCTGAGATCGCCTGACTCCCGCTGTTCGGGGGGCGCCTGACCTGAACGTCTGAGTTCCTCGAGGGCTCTCTAGAAAACCCGATGCAGGTTCTGGCATCGGGTTTTCTTATTGGGCGGTGTATTGGGTGGGGCGTGATACTGGACTGGGAAGTTTGTGTGAGTGCTCGGTGATTTTCGGTGTTCAGGCTGCTTATTGGCGTTCTGCTGATGTTTCCTGTTTCGCCCTCCCGGGCGAGTCACTTTTGGGGCAAAAGTAACCAAAACCTCCGCCCTTTCATCCGGCCCTCGCTGCGCGAGGGTTCGCTCACTCCATCGCCGCTCCAGAGGCCCGACCGGATGCGGCCCACCGACGGTGGGCCATCCCTGGCCCATCGCGGCTCTCGCGACATCCATGTCGCTCAACCTCTTCCACGGCGACTCCGTTCGCCCTCCTGGGCGGGCTCTGCACGCGTCTGAACCCTAGGTAACCCAGAATTGGCGTGGAGTGCTTGAACATGGGTCAGCCTTAGGGCTGACCAGAATGCCGGCTGAAAGCCGGCAAGCTATCCAGGCGAATGAAACTACATGAATGAAAGTTTTGGTTTAACTCGACGCCCCATCGCGACTTCACCAGAACACTGCGTGCAACACCTGGCATGCCAGTTCGTTCAGGCGCGCAAATTCCCCCTTCAGGAGGCCGAACGTAGGCATTGCGCAGGGGGCGAGCGGCATGGATGCCGCGAGAGGCGTAATGGGCCAGGGATGGCCCATGTACGCCGACCCCGGAGCAGTGCCGGAGTGAGGGAAGTCGAGCGAAGCATGACGGGGACGCCTAGTTCCGGATGGCGGGGGTGCGTTTCTTTTGCTTACTTTTCTTTGCGCTGGGCGGCATTCCGATTTCAAAGAAAAGTGAGTCGCCCGAGGGGGCGAAACCCGGAATCTCTGAATACACCGCAGCGGCGTCCAAAACACCGAGCAACCAGAAACTCCCCAGTCCAGTATCAGAACCCTCAACCCTCTGGCATCAAAAACTCTTACCCAGATTCAGATACAACGCCTTTTCCCGCTCATCGTTGAACCCATAACTGAAATTCAGCGGGCCGAGTGGCGTGTCGAGGCCGAGGAAGACGCTGGCGGCGTTGATGTAGCCGCTGTCGAAGGCATTGTCGTTGTTCCAGGCGCGGCCACGCTCCAGCGACAGACCCAGGTACAGCGGGAAGTCCAATGGCAGCAACGAGTGCTGGGTCAGGCGGCGGTAGTAGACCAGGCGCGCCAGCGCCACGTTCTGCCCGCTCAGGGCATCCTGGCGGAAGCCCGACAGCTCCTGGGCACCACCGAGGACGAAGCCGGAGGTGACCACGTCGGCTTCGTCCAGGGTGCGTCCATAGCGGCCGCCGAAGATCCAGGTGTTGCGCTCGTGGCTGAAGGCTTTGTTCAGCTCCAGCTCCCACTGGCGGTAGTCCTGATCGGAGTCCAGGCTCTTGTCGTACTGGCGCAGCAGCAGGCCGATCTCCTCACCCTGGCGGGGGAAGTCGACGTTGTCCAGGGTGTCGAAGGAGTACTTGAGTTCGTAGTAGCCCTCGCTGAAGCTGAAGCTGGGCAGATCGCGCTCACCAACCCGCACGTCCGCTTCGCCCCAGGCCTGGCCGATGCCGAAGCGGATCTCGCCGTTGTTGGCGATCTGCCGGCCCAGATTCAGGCCATAGCCGTAACGTTCCAGACGGTACTCGGCGATGGGGTCGTTATCCAGGATGGATTCGATGTTGCGCGCCTCGGCGGACAGATAAGGCGCGACGAAGTAGCGCGAGCCGGAATCCAGTGGTTGGTAGAACTCGCTGTAGAGCTCCTGGCGATCCCCCAGTTGCACCCGGGTCAGCCACTCGGCGCCCAGTTCGTTGATGCCGTTGATGCGGTAGCTGGCGCCGATGTTGAAGACGCTGTCGCCGCGCATGTCGTCGGCCAGGTTCAGGCCCAGACGCAGGTAGTCGGTGCCGGTGCGCCGGCCGCGGGCGTCGATCACCAGTGCGCTGCCGCGATCCTTGAGCGGGGTGATGCGGTATTGCACGCGCTCGAAGTAGTCCAGGCCGTAGAGCGTGCCCATGTCCTTCTGCAGGCGTTCGAGATCCAGCGGCTGGTTCAGCGGCTGGCGAATGTGGCTGAGGATCACCGCGTCACCCACCTTGGAATCGTTGACCACGCGGATTTCGCGGATCAGCGGGTTGCGTTGCTCGCGCGAACGGGCCACGGCCAGCGCTGGGTTGCCACCTCCCGGGCGGGCGAAGCGCGCCAGGGGTTCGGCCAGGGCCTCGGTGGCGCGGTAGCCGGCATCGATCATCTGCTCGGCGCGGTCGAAGTCGGCCACGCCGAAACCGGCCAGGGGCGGGGTGATCAGCAGGTCGTTGGTGGTCAGGGTCTTGAGCTGCTCTTCGGAGTTCTTGCGGGTCATCAGGGTGATCGACTGGTTCATCACGTCGACCACGGTGACCAGCTCCTTCACCGGGCGCAGGGGCGTGCCGAGATCCACCACTATGACCCGGTCGACGCCCATCTGCCGCGCCACGTCGATGGGGATGTTGTTGACCATGCCGCCGTCCACCAGCAGGTGGCCGTCCAGCTCCACCGGGGCGAACACCGCCGGGATCGACATGCTGGCGCGCATCGCCTGGGGCAGGTGGCCGCTGCGTAGGATCACCTGCTCGCCGGTGGCGATGTCGGTGGCCACGGCGCGGAAGGGTATGGGCAGGCGGTCGAAGTCGCGGGTGTCGCTGCGATGCACCAGCAGGCTCTCCAGGAGCATGGCCAGGTTCTGCCCCTGGATCATGCCCAGCGGCAGGCCGAGGCTACCGTCGTCGCGGAAGCTGAGTTTCTGCTTGATGAGGAAGTCGCGGTCGTCCTGCTTGCGGCGGAAGGGCACGTCCTCCCGTGGCGGCGAGTCGGACAGCGCCTGCTGCCAGTCCAGCTCCAGGGCCAGGCGCTGCAGCTCCTCGACGCTGTAACCCGAGGCGTACAGGCCGCCTATGATGGCGCCCATGCTGGTGCCGGCCACGGCATCGATGCGAATGCCCTGACGCTCCAGCGACTTGAGCACGCCGATGTGCGCCAGGCCACGGGCGGCGCCACCGGAGAGCACCAGGCCGACGCGTTCCTCGGCCATGGCTGGCAGGCCGAGCAGTGTGGAGAGGGTGAGCAACAGGGCAAGCAGACGAGACATGACGAATACCGGATGAGGCGAACGCAAAGGCGGCTATTATAGGCATCCGCTTCGCCATACCGAGCCCGCCCATGTCCGATCACAAGCCGGAAATCGTCATTACCTATTGCACCCAGTGCCAGTGGCTGCTGCGTGCCGCCTGGCTGGCTCAGGAGTTGCTCAGCACCTTCGCCGAGGAGCTGGGCCGAGTCAGCCTGGAGCCGAGCAGCGGTGGCACCTTTCGCATCCTCTGCAATGGCGTGCAGATCTGGGAGCGCAAGGCCGACGGCGGCTTCCCCGAGGCCAAGGTGCTCAAGCAGCGCGTGCGCGACCTGATCGACCCAGGCCGTGATCTGGGCCACAACGACCGCGTCACCCACTGAGCGGCCGTCGTGGCTGTGCCTCAATAACCGCTGGGCTCGGCGCTGCGTTGGCCCAGGCTGTGGCTGAGCGCAGCTCGGGCCTCGTCCTTGAGCAGGCGGTTGCCAGCCACGTAGCGCACGATCCACGGCAGCTTCCGCACCTGGCCACCGCCGAGTCGCGCCAGCACGTAGGCCATGGCGCATTTCTCGAACAGCTCGGCATTGAACAGCATGCGGTTGCGGGTCACGCCGAGGATCAGCAGGCGTCCGTCCACCAGGCCGCCGTTGCCGCCCTTGGCCAGGGCCGCCTGCAGGTGCTCGGCACGGGTGGGTTGCCAGCAGTGTCCGAGGTGCCGTGCCTGTTCGTCGAAGATGCCTGGCATGGCTTCGCCCAGGCCTTGCAACTGCAGGCTCCAGCGTGGGCTCAGGGAGGCGATGACCCCGGCATCCTGGCGCAGGCGATAGGCCTGGGCGTGCAGGGCGGCGGTGCCATTGCCTGGGTTGGCCAGCTCCAGCGTGCGAGGCAGCTCGCCAGGTTCGACGAAGAGCATCTGCCCCTGGCCGGGAATGCGCAGCGACAGCGCATCCCCACTGCGGTTGAGCAGGCCCTTGCCGCTCAAGCGTGAGGCGGCCTGGATGATTTCTTCTTGCATGCTCACACCACCAGTTTGAAGACGTCCTCGAAGCGGTTAAGCGCCTCGTCGACGATGTCATCGGTATCCGCCGCGCTGGTGTACAGCCGGCTGCCGGCCAGGGTCACCAGGCCGTGGGCCATGTAGGCGGCGCCCATTTCTTCCATCATGTGCTTGCGCGGGTTGACTTCGCGCATCAGTTGGATCGGGTTACGCACGTTGAGCAGCAACACGCCGGAAGTCTGCAGGTGCACCACCGAGCCCTGGTTGTAGACCACATAGGGCAGGCCGAGGCGGTTTACGATCTCGTTCAGGCCGGCGGTCATGCGGTCACCGGCGCGCCCGGCCACGGCCGGGGCGTTGCGTTTTTCCATCTCCACCAGGCTGTGGTAACCGGCCACGCAGGACAGCGGGTTGGCGGTCAGGGTGCCGCCGACGAAGGCGCGTTTGGTCTGCTTGCCGCCGATACCGCCGGCCAACAGCATCATCACCTCGCGGCGGCCGCCGATGCCGCCGGCCATGGGGTAACCGCCGGTCAGGCATTTGCCGAAGATGGTCAGATCCGGCATGACGCCGAAATACCCCTGGGCCCCGCCCATGCCGACGCGGAAGCCGCTGACCACCTCGTCGAAGATCAGCAGGGTGCCGAACTCGTCGCACAGCTTGCGCAGGTTGGCGTTGAAGTCCTTGCGTGCCGGGCGGGTGCCGCTTTCCGGGCCGAGCGGCTCGACGATGATGGCCGCGGTGCCGCCGCGCAGGCGGTTGATCCAGAGGCGACGGCGGATGGCGGCGAGGTCGTTGGGGAAGCTTTCCTGGGTGTAGTGCGTCGCGCCACCAGGGATGCCCACGGCCTCGCGCCGGCCAGTGCCGGGGATGCGCATGCCGTAGACCATCTGGTCGCTCCAGCCGTGGTAGGCGCCGCCGATCTTGATCACCCATTTCTTGCCGGTATAGGCCCGCGCCAGGCGGATCGCGCCCATTACCGACTCGGTGCCGGAGGCGAGCATGCGGAACATCTCCACCGAGGGCATGTGGCGGCAGACCAGCTCCGCCAGCTTGACCTCGTACTCGTGCAGCAGGCCGGTGGAGGGGCCGCATTCGCGCAGGGTCTCGATGACCTTTTCCTGCACCACCGGGTCGTTGCTGCCGAGCAGGGTCGGCCCGCCGGCCTGGAGAAAGTCGATGTAACGGTTACCGTCGACATCTTCCAGATGTGCGCCCTGGGCGCTCTTCATGGCCAGCGGGAAGGGGTAGTTGAAGGCCAGGTTGTGCTGGATGCCGCCAGGGATGAACTGGCCGGCAGCGCTGGCCAGCGCCTTGGAGGTAGCGCATTTGCTGTTGAAATAGTCGTGCACCTTGTCCATATGCTCGCGGCGGATCGGCCGGATTGGCTGCTTGATCAGCGCCTTGAGGCGAGCGTCGACGGCATCGGTGTCCGGCCATTGGGAGATGCCGGAGGCGGTCTGCGGAATCGGGGTGGAAGCGTTCATGGGGATTATCCTCGGTCAATCGGTCAGAGTGGCCAGTGCGAACTGACTGGCGGAGTGCTGGGGGTTGGCGCGCAGGGCGCGGCAGAACCAGGCGTGCGCTTCCTCTTCGAGCAGGCGCATGACCTGGCAGGCCTGATCCATGGTGATGCCCACACCAATGGCGCCGTGGTTGCGCATCAGGTAGGCGTTGAGATGCGGGCGCACACGGCGGCTCACCAGCCAGGACAGCAGGCCGGAGCCGGACGGGCCGTAGGCGCACATCGGCGCTTGCGGGCCGATGACCTGGCGCGCCTGCTGGCCGCTGATCGGCAGTGGGCGGCCGAGCAGGGTGAAGGCGCTGGCGATGGGCTGGTGCGTGTGCACGCTGGCCTGGCAGTCGGGCCGGGCCTTGAACATCCTGGCGTGCAGGCCGCTTTCCACCGAGGGCGAGCCCTCGCCGGAAAGTTGCTCGAGGCTGTCCAGGCGCAGGATGCAGATGTCGGCTGGGCGCATGCTGTAGTAGTCGCTCGCCGAAGGGGTGACGGCGAAGCGCTCGGCGTCGATGCGCAAGGCCAGGTTGCCGCCGATGCCGGCGAGAAAACCCTGGTCGGCCAGGGTCACGGCCGTGCGTACGATGACCTCCCTGGCCCGTTGTTCAAGCGTCATGAGTACCTCGATGCAGGTGTGCGTAGAAGGGCGCCAGCGCCTTGTGCGCGGCGCGGAAATTGGCGTAGCTGCTGGCGTAGCGCTCGGCGTTGAGGCGGTCGGGCTGGAACGAGCGACGGATCTCGACCCGTTCGGGAATGTCGCCGACGGCCATGGCATCGATGCCGATGCCGGCGATGAAGGCCGCGCCGCGGGCATTGGCCTGAATGGGGTGTTGCGGCAGGTGCACCGTGACCCCGAGCACGTCGGCGAAGATCCTGCACCAGACCTCGGACTGGCCACCGCCGCCGACCAGGGTGATTTCCTCGGATGGCTGGCCGATGAAGCCGTCCACCGCCTCCATCATCCAGCGGGTGTTTAGGGCAACGCCTTCGAGGAAGGCACGCACCATGTCCTCGCGGGCGTGTTCCAGGGTCATGTTGACCAGGCCGGCGCGCAGGTTGCCGTCGTCCACCGGGCTGCGCTCGCCCATCAGCCAGGGCAGGTAGAGCAGGCCACGGGCGCCAGCCGGGACGCTGGCGGCCACTTCGTCGAGGATGCGGTAGACGTCCGGGCCGGCTTCGTTCTGCAGCAGCGCGTCCTTGGCGTAGAGGATGCGGTCGCGCAGGAAGCTGAGGTTGGCGCCGGCTGCCGACTGCATGGCGATCATCATGTAGCGATCCGGCAGGGCGCAGGGCAGGGCCGCGATCTGCCGCAGGACGTCGGTTTTCTTCTTCTGTACGTGGGCGCCGATCCAGGACGAAGTGCCGATGTACAGATGCAGGGCGTTGTCGCGTACGGCGCCAGAGCCCATGGCCGATGCGGTGGTGTCCACGGCGCCGGCCACCACCGGCAGGCCGACGCCCAGCCCGAGGCGTTCGGCCACCGGTTTGCGCAGCTCGCCGAGCACCTCGCAACAGCGCACCAGCTCGGGAAGCTGCGAGCGTTGCAGGCCGGCCATGCGCAGCAGACCGTCGTGGTAGCGGATGTTGCCGGGGTCGCGGTTGTCGGTGACCCAGGTGGTCAGCGCCGAATCGACGGTGGAGGCGATGCGCCCGCTCAGGCGCAGGTTGATGAAGTCGAGGACGTTGAGGAACTTGTCGGTGCGCGCATACAGCTCGGGCATGGCATCGCGGATGAAGGCGATATGGCCGAACGGATCCTTGCCGGAAAGGGCCGGTGCGCCGCCGGTCAGACGCAGCCAGTGCCACAGCTTGATGGGGTCGTAGCCGGCCACGCGCGGCAGGATACCGCCGACCTGGCGCCTGACCGCGTCCTGGCCGCGCATGTCCATGTACAGCAGGGCGCGGGCCAGGGGCTGGCCATCGCGATCCACCGGCACCGTGCCTTCACCCTGGCAGGAGCAGCAGATGGCGACCACGGCCTTGTGCGCCGAGGTGCTGTCGAGCACTTCGGCGGCGCTGTCGAGCAGCGCCTGCCACCAGTCTTCCGGGCATTGTTCGACGCCTGAGCCGGCCAGCACATGGGTCTGTACCGGGCGAAAGGCAAAGGCCCTGACGCGGCCATCGAGGCCCACCAGTGCGGTCTTGCAGCCTGAGCTGCCGAGGTCTACCGCCAAGACCAATCGCGTGTCGTGAGTCACCGTGGCCGCCTCTTTTTCATTTGCCTCTTCCCATTTCGTGACAGTCGAGTTAAAACATAAGCATTGCTCGTGTTTTAGAGGATGAAGCGATGGATAAATCTTTGTCAAGCACCACCGAAAAGGTAAGGCGACCCCGCGAACCCAAGCAGCAACGCAGCCAGGAGCGCTTCGAGGCGATTCTGAAAGTGGCGTTGGATCTGATTGCCGCCAATGGCTACGAGGGGGTGTCGATGCGTGAGATTGCCCGCGAGGCCGGGCTGCCGATCGCGTCGCTGTACATGTACTTCCCGACCAAGCTGTCGATCGTCAAAGAGGTCTGGCAGCGCTACACCAGCCGCGTCAGCGAGTCACTGGAGCGTGATCTGCAGAAGATCGTCGACCCTGCCAACCAGGCCGACGCCGGACTGCTGATCGAGCGCTTGATCGACCTGATGCTGGATATCCAGACCAGCCACCCGGGCTTCATCGAGGTCTGGGGTTGCGTCGCCGCCGCGCCCGAACTGCGCGAACTGAACCTGGCCGACACCCTGCGCTCGGTGGAGATGATGGCCACGGCGATTCGCAGCGCCAATCCGGCCATCGACATCGAGCAGGCCGAAGGCCTGGCCATGGTGCTGTGCGAGGGGGCGAGCTCGGTGACCAAGCTGATCCTGACCCTGGCGCCGGAGCAGCGCCCGGCCCGGATCAGGCAGCTCAAGCGCAGCCTGCACTTCATCTACAGCGCCACGCAGGCGGCGTTCGACAAGCGCGAATCCTGATTCCAGAGGTCCTGCCCTGCCCATGGCCAGGGCCTCGGATTGTTGTACCCAATAAGTGCAATGACCTCATAACCGCTAGGGGGCTGTATGTTGCGCAATAAGAAGAACAAAGTCATAGCAGTCGGTATGGGGCTCTGGAGTATCCAGGCCCCGGCATTCGAGATCGATACCGGGCCGGATGTCACCACCACGCTGGAAAGCGTCGTGGAGTTCAGCTCGGTGTATCGCACGGAGTCGCCCGAACGCATCCAGCGTGACGGCCAGAATCTCTTCATCAACGAGAACGATGGCAGCGAGTACTACAAGGGCTTCGTCTCCAACGAGGTCAAGCTGACCTCGGAGCTGCATGTGCGTACCGATCAGGATGGCCTGCTGCTGCGCGGCACGGCCTGGTACGACACGCAGATCATGGACAACGACCCCAGTGGCGATGACTTCGACACGCACAACGGTGATAGCGGCGAGCGCTTTCCCTCGGATTTGCGCAATCGTGCCGGGCACCGGGCACGCCTGCTCGATGCCTACGTCTACACCAATCGCTCCCTCGGCGACATGCCGCTGAGCCTGCGCCTGGGGCGCCAGGTGATCAACTGGGGGGAGGGTATCTTCTATTCCGACGGCATCAACGTCATCAACCCGGTGGATATCGGCCGCATCGTGCTGCCCAACGCCAGCCTCAAGGAAGCGCTGCTGCCCACCAACATGATCTCGGCGCAGCTCGGCCTCACCGACTCGCTGAGCGTGGAGGGCTTCTACGGCCTGGAATGGAAGGGCCATGAGATGATCCCGACCGGGGCCTTCCTCAACGATCAGGACTACTTCGGCAAGGGCAGCAATGGCGTGCTGCTGGATCTGCGTGACGCCCTGCAGGCGCAAGGAGTGCCGGCGGAGCTGGTGCCCGGCCTCAATGGCGTCGACGGCGTGGTGGCCGGGGCACGCTATGGCCGCGAGCACGAGGCGCGTGACGATGGCCAGTTCGGCCTGGCCCTGCGTTATATCGTCGAGGACTGGAACAGTACCGAGTTCAGCCTCTACTACCTCAATTACCACAGCAAGGTGCCGTTCCTGCGTGTGCAGAAGGGGCAGTCATTCGCCTGCAGTGGCGGGGGGGGCGGTGGACGTTTCAGTGACCTGTGCGACCTGACCCAGCTCGTCGATCCCAGCTCGGTGCCATTGGTCGATGGCCTGGCATATCTGGATACCACGCGCTACGACTTCATCTATCCCGAGGACATTCGCCTGTTCGGCTTCAGCGTCTCGGGCACCATCGGTGATACCAGCGTTGCCGGTGAGCTGGCCTATCGGCCCAATGCGCCGCTGGAACCGTCGATGACCTACGAGCTGGGGCTGTTGGCCAATGGCGCGCTGACGGCGGGCGGCGCCAGTGGCGCCAGCATCGACCTGGGCGAGTTCGGCGATGGCTCGGCCAATGATTCGCGCCGCAGCATCGACCTCTACAAGCGTCACGAGCTTTATACCGGCTCGATTTCCACCATCCACAGCTTCGGCCCGGGCCTGGGCCTGGATGACCTCACCCTGCTCGGTGAAGTCGCCTTCAACCATGTGCCGGGCAGTCTGCTGGATTCGCCCAACTACGCCTACCTGGACTCGTTCGCCTGGGGCTACACGGTGAACTTCAGCGGCCTGTGGCGCAATGTGCGGCCCAACCTCAACCTGCGCCCGGGCCTGACCTTCCGCCAGGACGTGTCCGGCACCTCGCCGGCGCTCAACGAGAACTTCATCGAGGGGCGCAAGTCCGCCACCCTGGAGTTGGCCGCCCTGTATGGCCAGACCCTTGGCGCCAAGCTGAGTTACACCTCGTTCTGGGGCGCGCGCAAGGAAAACCCGCTGATCGACCGTGACCATGTCGCACTGAATCTTTCCTACTCCTTCTAACCAGTGGTATTCGCCATGAACAAACATGCTTTCCGTGTAGGCAGCCTGGTGCTCGCTTGCAGCGTGCTGTTGCCCTTGCAGGTTCAGGCCAAGGTGACGACCGAACAGGCCGCTCAGCTTGGCAACCAGCTCACCCCCTTCGGGGCCGACCCCAAGGGCGATGCCGCGCAGGGCATTCCCGAGTGGAGCGGCAAGCTCGCCGCGCCGGCCGGTTATGCCGGGCCGGGCAGTTTTCACGTCGACCCCTTCGCCGGGGAGAAGCCCCTGCGCGTGATCGATGCGCAGAACATGGTCGCCGATGCCGAACACCTGAGCCCGGGCGTTCAGGCGCTGCTCAAGGCCTACCCGCAGACCTTCAAGGTGCCGGTCTATCCCAGCCACCGCACGGCTGGTGCGCCTGAGCGAGTCTACGCGAACACCCGCAAGAACGCTCTGCAGGCCACCCTGGCCGAAGGCGGCAATGGCCTGGCCAATGCCTATGGCGGCATCCCTTTTCCGATTCCGGCCGATGGCCGTGAGGCGATCTGGAACCACATCGCACGTTGGCAGGGGGATTACATCAATGAGGTCGCCACCACCGCGCAAGTGGATACCCAGGGCGGCTTCTCCATCATCCGTGAACGCATACGCCTGCTGTCGAACTACTACGACCCGAGCAAGGACGCCAGCAGCCTGAACAACCTGCTGTATTTCTTCGACAGCGAGTTGCTGCCGCCCTCGCGTGAGGCGGGGCGCAAGCTGTTGGTGCGCGAAACCATCGACCAGGTGGCGGAGCCGCGTTCGGCCTGGGTCTACAGCCCAGGGCAACGGCGTGTGCGACGTGCTCCGACGCTGGCCTACGACACTCCCAGCGATGGCATCCTGGCCGACGACACCGACATGTTCAACGGGGCCACCGACCGCTACGACTGGAAGCTGCTGGGCAAGCAGGCTCTGCTGGTGCCCTACCACAACTACGTCATGGAGCAGCCGGGGCTGGCGCTGGAAAAGCTGGTCAAGCCCGGGCACCTCAACCCCGATTTCACCCGTTGGGAAATGCACCGCGTATGGGTAGTGGAAGCGACGCTGCGGCCGGGCCAGCGCCATGTGCATGCCAAGCGCCGCTTCTATCTGGACGAGGACAGTTGGTACGCCCTGATGGTGGAAAACAGCGACGCCCGTGGCGAGCTGTGGCACGTCAACCTGGCCTTCACCAAGAATGCCTATGACGTCCCGACCATCACCCCGGTGAACATCGTCTATCACGACCTGATCGCCCACAGCTACACGGTGATCGGCCTGCGCAACAACGAGAAGGCGCCGCGCGAGTTCCAGCTGACGCCGCCACCGGCCAGCTACTGGACGCCTGCCAATCTGAGGCGTACCGGCACGCAGTGACCTGTTGCAGCACTGCAAACAAGAGGCCCGCAAGGGCCTCTTCGTGTTTATGGGCCTGCCACGATGACGGTCTGAACGCATGTCGCTGACTGGCGCAAGGGAAGCTGCGTAGCGGACAGATGATTATATTATTGACTTAATATTTTAATTAAATTAAATATTTAATCGCCTGTCGTTATTTGGTCGCTATGCGACGGCCAAGTCCTCAAGCCGGGCTAACTCTAATAAAGATGAATGGGGAGGGTGGGATGGCTGCTACAGGCTATCGGTTCGGCTACGGCTCGATGCTCTTCCTGCTAGTGAGCTGGATGCTTACGGCTACACAGGCCTGGGCCAGCGAGGTGCAGATCTACAACTGGCTGCAATACCTGCCCAAGGAAATTCTTGAGGATTTTCAGCGTGAAACCGGCATCCGTCCGCGCTACGTCGAGTTCGAGTCCAGACTGGCCATGGAGAACAAGCTGCTGACCGGTAACTCCGGCTACGACGTGGCATTTCCTGGCAGCACCAGCCTGCGCAAGCTGATCATCGCCAATGCCGTGCAACCGCTGCGGCGCGACGCTCTGAGCAACTGGCAGTATCTCGATGGGGCTTTCATGAAGAGCCTCGAGGAGTCCGGCGACCCGCGCAACCGCTATGCCGTGCCTTATCTCTGGGGCGCAACCCTGTTCGGTTATGACGCCGACAAGCTCGATGCGCTCTTCGCCGGTAACGTTCCGGCTTCCTGGGATCTGCTGTTCAAACCGGAGAATGCGCGCAAGCTGGCGGGTTGTGGCATCGGCATCATCGATGCCCCGGATGAGATCCTGCCGATTGCCCTTAACTACCTCGGGCTGGATCCCAACGGCCATGAACGTAGCGACTACCGGGCCGCGCAACAGCTCATGCAGAGGCTCAGGCCAGCCGTGCGCTACTTCGATTCGGAGCGCTATGGGGCTGACCTGGCCAACGGCACGATCTGTTTCGGCGTCGGTTGGTCCGGTGGTTTCGTGCAGGCCCGGCAGATGGCCGCGAGTGCCGGGCGCAAGGTGCGCTTGAATATGGTGGTGCCAAAGGAGGGATCACCTTACTGGTCGGATGTCATGGTGGTGCCCAGCAAGGCGCCGAATCCGGCAGAGGCCCATGCCTTCATCAACTACATCCTGCGCCCCGATGTCATTGCTCGCATCAGCCTGCAGCTTGGCTATCCCGCACCCAGTGTCATGCCACCGCACAAGTCGACTGCCGATGATCCACGCGGGCAGCTAATGCAGGCCGCCGAGCAGCAGCGATTCTTCACCATCACGCCTGTTCCGGAGTCCGTCGAGCGGATCAGAGCGAGGGTCTGGCGCAACATGCAAAGCCATCAGGGGAGTGCTGAATGAACATGCTCAACAATGCATCGGGTGTAGTGCTCGAGTGGGTCATGAGCCTCAACGTGCTGATCGCCGAGGGTGAGGTGGTGGGGCATTGCGCCGATGGCTTGCGCGTTAACTACCCGATCATCGGTGGCACCTTCGAGTGTCGTGAAGCGAAGGGCCATGTGCTGCCTGGTGGTGCCGACACCTATCGGCTCAGGCCCGATGGCATCGGCGAGCTGGATGCGCGCTACAGCCTGATGTGCGAAGACGGCAGTCTGATCAACGTGCACAACCTCGGGTTGTTGCGGCTGACTGAGGCGGGCAAGGCCATGGAGGCACGTGATATCTGGCCCATTCCCGAAAGCGAATACCTGTGCACCTGCACGCCACGCTTTCAGGTCGCCGAAGGTGAGCTGGGCTGGCTGACCCAGCAGACCTTCACTGGCCTGGTGCATTACCCCACGGCGGATCGGGTGCAGATTCGCTGCTTCGCGCTGGCGCCGAAACCGTGAGTAGGCGCTGGGGCGTTTAGGGCATCTCTAAAGACCTAAGCGGCGGCTGTAGGGATGCGGGAGGTTGGGTGTTGATACCGGACTGGCAAGTTTGTGTGTTTGTTTGGTGTTCTTGACGCCGCTTTGGGTGTTTTCAGATATTCCGGGTTTCGCCCCCTCGGGCGACTCACTTTTCTTTGAACTCGGATTGCCGCCCAGCGCAAAGAAAAGTAAGCAAAAGAAACGCACCCCCGCCATCCGGAACTAGGCGTCCCCGTTATGCTTCGCTCGACTTCCCTCACTCCGGCATCGCTCCGTGGTCGGCTTACAAGGGCCATCCCTGGCCCTTTAAGCGGGGCCGCCATCGGTATCTCGCGGCATCCATGCCGCTCGCCCCCTGCGCAATGCCTACGTTCGGCCTCCTGAAGGGGGAGTTAGCGCGCCTGAACGTACATCGGTTCCGGGCATGCCCGGCGTGCTCTGGTAATAGTGGATCCATGACGTGGTCGCCGGGTTAAACCAATACTTTCATTCGCGTAGTTTCATTCGCTTGAATAGCTTGCCGGCCTTCAGCCGGCATTCTGGTCAGCCCTAAGGCTGACCTCATGTGCAACCACTCCGTGCTACTTCTGGGTTACCTCGGGTTCAGGCGCGTGCAGAGCCCGCCCAGGAGGGTGAGCGGAATCGTCGTGGAAGAGGTTGAGCGACATGGATGTCGCAAGAGCCGCGATGGGCCATGGATGGCCCACCGTCGGTGGGCCGCATCCGGTCGGGCCTCTGGAACGGCGATGGAGTGAGCGAACCCTCGCGTAGCGAGGGCCGGATGACCGGGCGCAGGGTTTTGGTTACTTTTGCCCGCAAAAGTGACTCGCCCGGGAGGGCGAAACAGAAGCTATCAGCGAAACGCCAATAAGCAGCTTGAACACCGAAAACCACACAAACTTGCCAGTCCGGTATCCAGACTGACTTGCCGATATCCCGCAAAGAACCAGTTCGTCCTTCAGTGGCTCAGACCTGCGCTCAGCGGGCGATCATGCCCTGCAGGATCAGGCCGCTGGTCAGGCGTACCTGGCGGCGGTGCGCTTCCAGATCCATTGTCTCGCTGCTGGTCAGGCGCAGCAGTTGCAGGTGCGAGTAATCGTTGAGCAGGAAGGCGGCCAGTTCCACGTCCAGGTCGGCGCGCAGCTTGCCACGCTCCTGCAGGTCGCGCAGCAGGCCGGCGATTTCATGCTGCAGGCTCTCGTTGAGACGCTTGTAGTTCTCCGGCAGGTCGCTGCGGTCACCACCCAGCACGTGCGGCAGTAACTCGCGCCAGATCGGCGCTGGAAGCATGTCGAGGGCGTGATCGACCAGCACTTGTTCCAGGTAGCACAGTGCATCGAGCGGGTCGTCCAGTTCGGCCATGTGCAGACGCGCGTCCTGCAAGGCGCTCTGGTCGGCCTTCTGCAGCATCTCCAGGAGAATTTCCTGCTTGGAGCTGAAGTACTTGAACACCGTGGGCGCCGAGACGCCTGCTTCCCGAGCGATCTGCTCGATGGTGGTGTTGGCGAACCCCTGGCGCTCGAACAGAGCCACCCCCGCTTCACTGATGGCCTTGCGGCGCATGGCTTTCTGACGTTCGCGCAGACCGCTCACTTTCCCTCTCCTTATCCGGGTCGCAGGTGGCGAGCATAACGGAAGTAGGTTTTCATGCGTAAATATTTTATTGACTAAAACTTTTTATTCGGGCAATTATTCTGTCACATCTGCCGCGTGCAGAGCTTCTTACAAGAAAGGACAGAGGTTTCATGACTACCTCCGTAAACACTCAGGCACCCAACCAATTGGCTCGTCATTACGCCGATGCACACGAGGCGCTGCGTCAGGCTCAAGCGCCACAGGCCTTCATGAACGGCTTTCCCCCAGCGCCCGAGCAACTGGTGACCTGGCACAACTGGATGAGCCCGCCGTTCAACAAATGGGGCTTTCGCAACCTGGTGCGCCTGCGCCCGAGCATCACGGTGTCCTGCGGTCGGGGTGAGCAGCCACTGGCAGAAGCGCTGCAGGATCTCGACGGACTTAGCTTCGCCAGTGAGTGTGGGTTGAACGTACGTCTGGACGAACACCTGCTGGCCAGCCATGCCGACGGTTTCATTGTGCTCAAGGCCGGCAAGGTGGTGTACGAGCGCTACTTCAACGGCCACACCGCCAATGATCGCCACATCATGTTCTCGGTGACCAAGTCGCTGATCGGCACCCTGGCCGAACAACTGATTCACGAAGGCAAGCTTGACCCCGAACGACTGGCCGGCGATTACGTAGCGGAGTTCGCCGGTAGTGCTTACGCCGATGCCACCGTGCGCCAGTTGCTGGATATGGCGGTGGGCATTTCCTACACCGAGCAGTACGACGACCCGGCATCGGAAAGTTCGCAGTTTGGTTATGCCTGTGGCTTCCAGCCGGCGCCGGCCGAATTCGCCCAATACGCATCGCTGTATCAGTACCTGCCGACGCTGCGTAAGCGCGGCGAGCATGGCGGCCTGTTCCATTACGTCACCGCTACCACCGAGGCCCTGGCCTGGGTGATGGAACGCGCCTGTGGCGAAGCCTGCCATGAGCTCCTGACCCGGATCTGGAAGGTGATCGGTTGCCAGCGCGACGGCTACTTCATGGCTGATCCCTGGGGCCGTGGCGTGGCCGGCGCCGGTTTCAGCGGCACCCTGCGCGATATGGCGCGTTTTGGTCTGCTGCTGGCCAATGGTGGCCAGCATCAAGGCCAGAGCCTCGTTGCGCCCGAAGCCATCGCAGCCATCGCGGCGGGTGCCGACCCGGCCATCTATGCCCAGGACGAGGATTTCAGTCACTGGATTCCCGGTGCTTCGTACCGCAGCCAGTGGTACGTGATCAACGACCATAGCCGCGCCATCGTAGCCGGCGGCATTCATGGCCAATACCTGTTCGTCGACTTCGAGTCGGATGTGGTCATCGTCAAGCAGTCCTCGCTGCCGGCGGCGGTGGGCATCTTCGATGCAGACAACGTACGAGCGTTGCGTGCCATTGCCGCGCATCTGAAAGCCTGATTCAGCTCAAAGAGACAAGAAATATCGGGCGGCTCACCACAGGTGGGTCTGCCGATTCGCAGCCCGGTGCGTATTGAACCCGAGCTGCTTTGCAACTGCCCTGTGACACAAAAACAACTTACCCAGGAGCATTTCATGACCCGTGTCCCATTCACTCCCGCGCTACTGGCCGTGGCCGTACTGAGCAGTGCCGAGGCCATGGCTGGCTACACCTTCGAGGAGGGCAAGCTCTCCGGCGAAGCCAACCTGACCGTAGGTGGTGCGACCGTCTCCACACGTAACGTCAACTTCGGCGCTGGCGGCGTCGATCAGCGCAATGGCCGCAACATCGGCACCCGTGTCGATTGGCAGGAGTTCTATCTCAAGCCGGGCGTTACCCTCAAATATGCCGTCGACCCCGACTTCGATCTGATCGCCGGTGGCTCGGCGGTGTCGGCCAAGACCCTCGGTGACGGCGATGCCGGTGGTTTCAGCCGCAGTTCGGACGGCTACACCGCGATGGAAGAGGCCTATGCGGGCTTCCGTGCGGGGGAGTGGACCTTCACCGCCGGGCGGCAGAACTACCTGGTAGGCAACGGCTTCATCGTCATGGACGGCAACCTCGACTCCCGTGGCGACGGCGCCTACTGGCTGGGGCCGCGTACCGCCTTCCGCGACTCGGGCATCCTCGCCTGGGATCATGGCGCGCTGCGTGCGCAGGCCTTCAGCCTGCGCACCGATTCGCACCTGGGCGACTTCCGCCTCAATGGTGCCAACCTGGACTACGACCTGGCCGAACAGGTGACCCTGGGCGCCATGGCCATGAAGGTGGACTCGCAGACCAACACCTTCGCCACGCCGCTGCGCCGCGACGGCATGCAGGTCTACAACTTCCGCGCCCTGCGCGGCAGGCTGCCGGGCCTAGACGCGCTGACCTTCAACGGCGAATACGCGGTGCAGCGTGGCAGCGGTGACGGCGTCAAGTACGATGCCAAGGCCTGGTATGCCCAGGCTGACTACAGCTTCGAGTCGCTGCCGCTGACTCCGGTGCTGGGTTATCGCTACGCGCTGTTCTCCGGTGACGACAACCTGGCCGACAACACCCAGCAGTCCTGGGATCCGCTGAGCAAGGGCTTCACCGACTGGAGCACCTGGCTGGTCGGCGACGTGATGGGCAACTACGTGCTGTTCAACACCAACCAGCGCGTGCAGCAGTTCTCCATCAAGACCCGCCTGAGCGAGACCCTGACCCTGGGCGCCATCCACTACCAGTTCTGGCTGGACAAGAACAACTACCAGGGTATCGCCGTCGACGACCGGCGCTTCGCCAACGAGAACGTGATCTACCTCGACTGGACCCCCACCGAGCGTCTGTACACCTCGCTGGCCTACAACTGGGTAGACGCCAAGTCGGCGGCCAAGCAGGTGTTCGGTGACGACGACCGCTTCACCGCGCTCGAACTCTACTTCACCTACCGTTACTGAGCCCGCCAGGAGACATCGAGATGAAAGCAATGCGTATCGCGGCTGCCTTGACCCTGGCACTGGCCAGCGCCAGTGGCGTTCAGGCCGAGCAACGTACCGTAAGGGTCTACAACTGGATCGAGTACATGCCGCCTGAGATCCTCAAGGGCTTCGAGGCCGAAACCGGCATCCGTCCGGTGTACGACGTGTTCGACAGCGCCGAGACCCTGCAGTCCAAGCTGCTCACCGGCAACTCCGGTTATGACGTGGCCTTTCCGGGCAGCGCGTCGCTGGGCACCTTCATCGGCGCCGGCACCTTCGAGAAGCTGGATCGCAGCAAGCTGCCCAACTGGAACCGCCTGGATGAAACCTTCATGGCCGAACTGGCCAAGAGCGGCGACCCCGGCAACCAGTACGCGGTGCCCTACATGTGGGGCACCAACCTGATCGGCTACAACATCGACAAGGTGCGCGAGGCGCTGGGCCCGGACGTGAAGCTGGATAGCTGGGACGTGATCTTCAAGCCGGAGAACCTCTCCAAGCTGGCCTCGTGCGGGGTTGGCTTCCTCGACTCGCCGGGGGATATCCTGCCGATCGCCCTGGACTATCTGGGCTTGCCGCCGAACTCGGAGAAGGCCGAGGATTACCGCAAGGCGCAGGATCTGATGATGAAGATTCGCCCCTACATCACCTACTTCAATTCCTCGCGCTACGGCTACGACCTGGCCAATGGCGAGATCTGCGTGGCCGTGGGCTGGTCCGGTGGCATCGAGCTGGCGCGCAAGATGGCCAATGCAGCCGGCAAGGGGGTGAAGATCGACATGTTCCTGCCCAAGGAGGGTGCACCGCTGTGGTCCGATGTGATGGTGATTCCCAAGGGCGCACAGAATGTCGAAGAAGCCCATGCCTTCATCAACTACCTGCTGCGCCCGGAAGTGATCGCCAAGGCCAGTAACGCCATCGGCTATCCCAACCCCAACACGGATGCCACCGCCTTCGTCGATCCCGAGGTGCGCAACAATCCCAACATGTACATTCCGGCTGACAGGATGGGCTCGCTGTACGCACTCAAGGCCCTGCCATTGAAGGCCGAGCGTATCCGCATGCGTACCTGGAACAGCATCCGCACCGGCAAGTGAGCCGGCGGGCACCCGTAGTCATGCTGCGGGTGCCTGTACTACGAACGACGAGGAGGGCGTGATGAAGCGATCCATAGCGTTGGGCGATAGCGGGCTCGAGGTGTCGCCGCTGGTACTGGGGGGCAACGTGTTCGGTTGGACACTCGCTGAGCGCGATTCGCTGTATCTGCTCAGCGCCGCCTACGAGGCGGGCATCACCAGTATCGACACGGCCGACATGTATTCGGTCTGGGTCGCGGGGCACCGCGGCGGCGAGTCCGAGCGCATCATCGGCGCCTGGCTGGCGCGCAACCCCGGCCTGCGCGCTGGCCTGACCTTGATGACCAAGGTGGGCGCCGAACTGGGCCCGGGTACAGGCGGCCTGTCGCGCGCCTGGATCATCAAGGCGGTGGAGGACTCGCTGCGCCGCCTCAATACCGATTACATCGACCTGTATTTCTCACACTACCCCGACCCGCACACCCCGCACGAGGAAACCCTCGGTGCCTATCAGGCCCTGCTGGAGGCCGGCAAGATCAGGGCCATCGGCGCCTCCAACTTCACCCGTGCGCAACTGCAGGACGCCGAAGCCTGTGCAGAGCAGGGCTTGCCGCATTACACGGTGCTGCAACTGGAGTACAACCTGCATGACCGTGCCGACTACGAGCAGAACCTGCAGGCCTTTGCCCACGACCGGGGGCTGGGCGTGCTGAGTTATTTCAGCCTGGCGTCCGGCTTTCTCACCGGCAAGTACGCCAGCCTGGCCGATATCCAGGGGCATGCGCGTGCCGAGGATCTGCAGCGCTTCTTCACCCCACGCGGCATGCGCATTCTCGCGGCCTTGCGTGAAGTCGCCGGGCAGCATCAGGTCGAGCCGGCCAGCGTGGCCCTGGCCTGGCTGATGCAGCAGCGAGGACTGACGGCACCGGTGGTCAGCGCCACCAGCCGTGAGCAGTTGCAGCGCTTGCTGCAAGCCTGTGCCTTGCACCTCGACGACGAAGCGTTACGCCTGCTGGACACGGCCTGCGCGTAATGAGCCAGGGCCGAGGCCGCCGAGCCGCTGAATGAGGAAATGTCTTGATCTGATTGGATGAGCTTGTTCGCAGGGCGGACAGGTGGTAGCCGTTACGAACTTAAAGTTAACTCGATTAACTATTTTGTTCGGCTGACGGCTGGTTGTAGGGGTGCCGCTATGGCTCCCGGCAATGTTTGGTTCTTCCACGACAACAATAAAACCGATGGAGCTTCCCATGTCTTGCAGTCAACTCCCCGGCAAGGTCGCTGCCGACCCGGCCATGCGCGCCGCCGCCATCTTCATTGCAGCGGTGTCGATTCTCGTGGTCGGTATTCAACCTGTCTTCATCGGCCTGTTGGCCGGGCACCTGGGGCTGTCCCTGGCCCAGCAGGGCTGGATGATCTCGGTGGAAATGTGTGGCTCGGTCTTCGGCACACTGCTGGTGGCTCCGCTGGCACGGCGCTGGGGCTCGCGTCGGCTGTGTGCCATGGCGGCCTTCGCCCTGGGCGGCGTGACCCTGCTGAGCGGCCTGACGGAACAGTACACGACGATGCTGGCGCTGCGCGGCCTGGCCGGTATGGTGGCCGGCGGGCTCTATGCCCAGGCGGTGTACCTGTTGGGAAGGATGCCGGGGCAGGATCGCTCCTACGGTTTCCTGTTGCTGTTGCAGACCAGCATCTTCGCAGTGATGGCGGCGGCGCTGCCGCTGCTTGCGGCAACCCTGGGTTTCATGGCGGCCATGGGCATGCTGGTCGCCTGGTACGCACTGGCCTGCCTGGCTTGCCGCCTGCTGCCGCGTCAGGTCGGTAGCGAGGTAGGGCAGCAGACGCCATCCTCCGAGGTCGGCCCGGCCTCCTTCGGGGTGGCCGCACTGGCCGGAATGCTTTGCCTGCAGGTGGCGATCTATGCCGTGTGGGGCTTTATCGACGGCATCGCCAGTGGCGATGGTCTGAGCGCAGTGGATGTGGGTTGGGCTGTGGGTATCGGCCTGCTCGGCGGCTTGCCGGGCGCGGCGTTGCCCAGCCTGCTGGGCAATCGCTTCGGCCGTCTGCCGATGATCCTGCTCGGCTCGTTCTGTGTGGCACTGGCGGTCTGGTTGCTGGGGCTGGGGGTGAAGAGCGGCGAGCAGCTCGCCGGTGTGGTGTTCCTGATGAACTTCGGCTGGGTGCTGGCGCTGTCGTATTACATGGCCGCGGTGGTCAGCCATGACGCCAGTGGCCGTCTCACTCGCCTGGTCAGCGTGGTACAGGTGACCTCGGCGGCGTTTGCCCCTACGGTGCTGAGCCTGTTTCTCGGCGACGGCGGCAAGACGCTGATCTTCAGCTTCTCAGTGGGCTCGGTACTGCTCGGTTGCCTGCTCGCCGCCCTGGTCGGCCTGGGTGTCGGCCGGCGTCAGCAGTTGCGTGCAGCGCTGTCATGACAGCCTGCCACGACCAAGGAGTGGCCCCATCGAGACCAATTGGGGGTGGCGCACTGGCCTTGCGGCTGAGAACCTAGGGAGGTGTTCAGTCGAGTTGCGATCATGCCTGCTTCCGCTTTGCCCGTGCATACCCGGCATCTGGCCAATGGCGCCGTGCTGCATGCCTGCCAGCAGCCCTGGGCGCGGCAGGCGGGGCTTTGCCTGCGGGTGGCGGTGGGCAGCCATGACGAGCCGCGTGATTATCCCGGCCTGGCGCATTTTCTCGAGCACCTGCTGTTTCTCGGCAGCCGCGGCCATGCCGTCGAGCAGGGCCTGATGGCCTATGTGCGTGGCTGTGGCGGCCAGGTCAACGCCTCGACCCAGGCGCGTCATACCGATTTCGTCTGCCAGTTGCCGGCGGCCGGGCTGCAGCCGGCCCTGCAACGCTTGCAGGACATGCTCAGCCATCCCTTGCTGGAACAGGCGGCGCAACGACGTGAGCGCGAGGTGCTGCATGCCGAGTACCAGGCGCGCAGCCAGGATGCCGATAGCCGCATCGACCATGCATTGGGCCAGGCAGTGGCGGCGGGGCACCGCTGCGCCGACTTCCTTGCTGGGGATCGGCACAGCCTGGCGCTGGAGCAGGCTGCCTTCCAGCAGGCGTTGCAGGGCTATCACCGTCAGCATTACCAGGCACGCTACATGAGCCTGGCCCTGGTCGGCCCGCAGCCGCTGGAGGAATTGTTGAGCCTGGGCGAGGCCTGCCTGTTGAGCATGGCAGGCGGGGCGCTTGGGGTGCGCGCGAGCCCATCCCTGCTGCCCTTGCGTGCCTCCCGTCTGGTACTGCAGCACCCCATCCGTGGCGTGACCCTGGGGCTGGCCGTGCAGTTGCCAGAGAAGGCGCTGGAGCCGGCCCTGCAGCTATTCCTGGAGGCGCTGCACGATCCGGCGCCGGGTGGCTTGCAGGCTGGCTTGCGCCAGGCCGGGTTGTGTCAGGCGCTGCAGGTACGGGTGATCTACCGGCATGAGGGGCAGCGCCTGTTGCGCCTCGATTGCCCTGGCGCGGACAGCACGACGGTCGCACGTCTGCAGGCCGAGCTGCGCGGCTGGTTGCAGCGCTTGCCGGGTGATCCTGGCTGGGGCGCGCGCTGGCGTGCCTGGCAGCAGGCCCAGGCCGCACGCCTGGCCGGCTTGTCGCCGCTGGCTCTGGCTCAGCATCTGTTGCAACAACCCGAGGCTATTGCCGAGGTCGAAGTGCTGGCGGCGCTGCAGCCCTTGCTGGTGCAACTGGCCAGTGGTGCCGGCTTGATCGAACTGTGCAGCACGAGCGAGGCGCAACCGCTCTGGCCCGCCCTGGGGCTGGATCTGCAGATGCAGGCCGTGGCGGCGCGCAGCCTGGCCGCGCCTACCCTGGATCTGCACCTGCCACAGGCCTGTACGGCCCTGGCCCCGGCCACCAGCGCGCCGCCAATGCCCATGGCCGCGCTGCGCTGGCATGCGGGGCCGGAGCAGGGCGGTCCGGCGGCGCTGCACTGGCGTGGGCCCTGCAGTGACAACGGTTTGCCAACTCCTGTGCGGCTTGCCACCCTGCAGGCTCGTATCGCCGATCAGGCCAAGCTATGTCAGCGTCATGGTGTTGCTCTGCAACTGCGGGCCGAGCCCGGTGCCTGGACACTGGCGCTGTCCGGCCCGGCGCCGTTATTGCCTGCCAGCAGTGTGCGGCTGTTGCCGCTGCTGCTGGCGCCGCTGGATGAGGCCGTCGCGCCGCCCGCTGCCGGGCTGTTGCTGCGCCAGGTGCTGGAGTATCTGCCGGAGCTGGGGCAGTCAGCCGCGCCGACGATCCTGCAGGGACTGGGCGTCGGCCTGGGCACGGCAGCACAGCAAGAGATCGAGGCATTGTTCGAGGCGGTCGAGCCTTTGCCTGCCACGACACCGCAGCCGCACAGCAGCGGCGGCCTGAGCTGGCATGAAGCGCCGGTGTCGGGGGCGGAGTCGGCCTTGCTGCTGTTCTGCCCCGTGCCTGATGCGAGTGTGCAGGCCGAGGCGGCCTGGCGCCTGCTCGATCAGTGCCTGCAGGAGGCCTTCTACCAGCGTCTGCGCGGCGAATTGCAACTGGGGTATGCGTTGTTTTCCAGCTTTCGCCAGGTACAGGGGCGGCGCGGTCTGTTGTTCGGTGTGCAATCGCCGGTCTGCGATCATGCCACCATCCTCGGCCACATCCGTGCCTTTCTGGCGGCGCAGCCGGCGCGCCTGGCCGGGCTGCCGGCGCAGGCCTTCGAGCAGGCGCGCGAGGCCCTGCAACTGGCGCTGCAGGCACCGCGCAGCCATGTCGAATGGGCCGAGCAGTTCTGCCAGGCGCACCTGGCCGCTCTGGCCGCCGAGCATGACCAGGCCGTTGGCCAGGCCCTGAGCGCGCTCGACTCGCTGGCGCTGTTGCACGCCTGCCGACAACTGCTGGCGGAGTGCGGCTGGCAGGTACTAAGCAGCACGCCAAACCACTGATCCCTTACCCATCTGAGCATGCGCCACCGCGTAGGCCGACGGCTGCCTGTAAGACCTTGGGCGGGGCCAATGGCCGTAAGAAGTAAGACCTGTGCCTATGAACCGGCAGATCGGTCACTGGTAGTGGCCCGGTAGCGCCTCCCACGGCGCAAACCCGGTGACCAGGCCAAAGCACTGCATGACCGCTGCCAAGGCAGCGTATGGCGGGGCCGGGTGCCTTTCGATAATCGCCTCCGACACGACTGCCCAGGCGGTCGCCACTCAAGCGGAGAGCGTTATGAACAACAACAAGATCGCCAACCCCCGATTCCTGCCCCTTGCCTTGACTGCCGCCGTGGCCATGGCCGTTGCCCAGCAGGCTGCCGCCGAGATCGTCCTGTACGACAAGGACGACACCACCTTTTCCACCGACGGCTACGTCAACGCCTTCTACGTCAACAGCGACGTGGATCGCGACGGCGAACGCTTCGACCGCCGCCAGTCGCGGGTGAAGATGGGCTTTCTGCCCAACTGGATCGGCTTCAATTTCGGCAAGCAGGTCGACGACCTCAAGCTGGGGGCGCGTGCCTCGTTCTGGGTGACCATCAACGACAGCGAAACCAACGGTACCGACACCGCCATCGACGTACGCCAGTTCTACGGCACGGTTGCCAACCCCGAGTGGGGCGAGGTGCTGGTGGGCAAGGACTTCGGCCTGTTCTCCCGTTCCAACATCTTCCTCGACGAACTGCTGGCCGGTTACGGCAACGTCTCCGACACCCTCGGCCTGGTGGACGGCACCGGTGTGTCCTTCGGCAACATCGGCACCGGCTATCCGTACCCGTTCCCCACCTCGCAGATCACCTACCGCAACAACAATCTGGCCGAAGGCCTGCGCGTGGCCGTGGGCATCATGGATCCGGTGGACACCAACGACGACAGCGCCACCGGCAAGGCCTACCAGGAAAACCCGCGCTTCGAGTCGGAGGTCAGCTACCAGTTCGATGTCGGCGGCTCGACCATCTACACCTGGGTCAACGGCGCCTACCAGACCTCGGAGAACACCGACGACAGCGTCGACAGCGTCACTTCCAAGGGCCTCGGTTATGGCGTGCAGGCCAAGTTCGGCGGCCTATCGCTGACCGGTTCGGGCTTCCAGGCCAAGGGCATCAACCCTTTCTTCACCAACAACCTGGGCGAGCCGACCCTGCGTGACATCGACAGCGACGGCTACCTGCTGCAGGGCTCCTACACCTGGGGCAAGAACCGCGTGGCGCTGTCCTACGGCAAGACCGAGGACGATGGCAACGGCCTGGGCGTGGCGGCCGACTACGAGACCCGTGGTGTCGCCTATTTCCGCACCATCAACGACAACCTCAAGCTGGTGGCCGAATACAACCAGTACCAGATCGACGCCGCCGAAGGCAGCGGGCTGAACGAGGACACCAATACCCTTGCGGTGGGTGCAGTCGTCAGCTGGTAAGGGCCGTGGCTACGAGCTGGGCAGGGGGTGGCCGCTGCCCGGCTCGCATTTGGCTTTCAATCGATAAACAGATCCGGCACCAGGCTGCCACCGGCGGGATCGAAGCGATACTGCTCGAAGTCGCTGAAGCCCCGTTCGCGCAGGATGTCCTCGTCGATCAGCAGGCGCCCAGTGAGGCTGCGGCCTTCGCTGCTGAGGATGGCATGGGCGGCATCGGCCATGATCGCCGGGGTACGTGCACGCTTGAAGGCGTCGCGGCTGCCCAGCTCGAATTCGATGGCAGCGGTGGCGATCATGGTCTTCGGCCACAGCGAGTTGACGCTGATGCCGTACTTCTTGAACTCCTCGCTCATGCCCAGGGTGAGCATGCTCATGCCGTACTTGGTGACGGTGTAGGGCCCATGTTGGGCGAACCACTTGGCGTCGAGGTTGAGCGGCGGGGAGAGGTTGAGGATATGCCCGCCCGCGCTTTTTTTCAGATAGGGAAGTGCGGCCTGGCTGCAGACCATCACCGCGCGGGTGTTGATCTGGTACATCAGGTCGAAGCGCTTGGGTTCGAGTGTCTCCACCCCCACCAGCTTGATCGCCCCGGCGTTGTTGACCAGCGCATCGATGCCGCCGAAATGCTCGGCGGCCTGGGCCATGGCCGCTGCCACGGCCTGCTCGTCACGCACGTCCAGTTGCAGTGCCAGGGCCTTGCCGCCAGCGGCCTCCACCTCGGCGGCGACGCTGAAGATGGTGCCTGCCAGTTTCGGGTGCGGCTCGGCGCTCTTGGCCGCGATGACGATGTTGGCGCCGTCGGCGGCGGCCTTGAGCGCTATCTCGCGGCCAATGCCACGGCTGGCGCCAGTGATGAACAGGGTTTTGCCGGAAAGTGACATGGGCGTTCCTTTTGTTGTTGTAGAGAAGCGTAGGGTGCGCCGTGCGCACCGGCGGATTTTTTGGTGCGCACGGCCTAGGCGGCCCCGCGACACCTACGAAGCAGCTTCGATTTCCACCAGCAACTGGCGATTCTTCACCTGGTCGCCCTGGTTCACACCAACGTGGCGGACGATGCCGTCTACGCCGGCCTTGAGCGGGTGTTCCATCTTCATCGCTTCCAGCACCAGCAGCAGTTGCCCCTTGCTCACGCTGGCGCCCTCGGCGACCAGTACCTCGACTATGGCGCCATCCATGGGGGCCTTCACCGCGCCGCTGCTGGCGGCGCTCTGCCCGCCGGCTGGCTCATGGGTCACGTCCAGCAGTTCCAGGTTGCCATGCTCACCGTACAACCATAGACGTTCGCCTTCGCGGTGGTAGGCCTGGCGGCGGCGCACGCCGTCCAGCTCCAGGGTCAGCCAGCGGCCATCGCTGGCCAGCAGGCGCAAGGACACTTGCTCCTCGCCCTGGCGCACGCACAGTTGCGCTTGCGTGCCGCTGGCGAGCACGTCCAGTTCCACGGCGTGCTTGTGCTCGCCCTGCTTGAGGACGAAACGCCAGGGCGCGCTGCCGGCGCTGCGCCAGCCGGACAGGCCGGGTTGGTGCGCACGGGCGTCGGCCGAGGCTTGGTAGAGCAGGGCGGCAGCCATGGCCAGCTCGGCCAGGCTGGCGCTGTGCGGGTGCAGGCTGGGGTCATCGGCGAAGTGCTCGGCAATGAACGCCGTGGTGGCGTTGCCGGCGGCGAACTCGGGATGCTTGAGCAGGTTGGCGAGAAAGCGCTGGTTGCCGTTCACACCGAGCAACACGCATTGCTCGACGGCGCGCACCAGCTTGCGCCGGGCTTCGTCGCGGGTTTCCCCAAAGGCGATGACCTTGGCCAGCATCGGGTCGTAGAAGGGGGTGACGGCCTGGCCTTCTACCAGGCCGTGGTCGATGCGCACGCCGGCCAGCAGTTCGGGTTCCCAGCGCAGTACCTGGCCGGTTTGCGGCAGGAAGCCGGCGGCCGAATCCTCGGCGTACAGGCGCACTTCCATGGCGTGGCCGCTGAGGCGAATGCCGTCCTGTTGTAGCGGGAGAGGCTGGCCTTCTGCTACGCGAATCTGCCAGGCCACCAGATCCTGACCGGTGATCAGCTCGGTGACCGGGTGCTCGACCTGCAGGCGGGTATTCATTTCCAGGAAGAAGAATTCACCACTGGCGTCGAGTAGAAATTCCACGGTGCCCGCGCCGACGTAGTTCACCGAAGCTGCGGCCTTGACCGCCGCTTCACCCATGGCCTTGCGCAACTCGGGCGTCATTACCGGGCAGGGCGCTTCCTCGACCACCTTCTGGTGGCGACGTTGCACCGAGCAATCGCGCTCGCCAAGGTAGAGGATATTGCCGTGCTGGTCGCCGAAGACCTGAATCTCCACATGGCGTGGGCGGATCACCGCGCGTTCGAGGATCAGCTCGCCAGATCCGAAGGCGTTCTGCGCCTCCGAGCGGGCGGTGCGGATCTGCCCCAGCAGTTCGGAAGATTCGTGCACCAGGCGCATGCCACGGCCGCCGCCACCGGCGCTGGCCTTGATCATCAGCGGGTAGCCGATGCGTTCGGCTTCGCTGGCCAGGGTGTCGTCATCCTGGGCGGCGCCTTCATAGCCGGGGATGCAGGGCACGCCGGCCTCCAGCATGGCGATCTTGGACAGGCGCTTGCTGCCCATCAGGTGGATGGCGTCTACGGTCGGGCCGATAAAGACGATGCCGGCCGCCTCGCAGGCGCGGGCGAAGTCGGCGTTCTCGGAGAGGAAGCCATAGCCGGGGTGGATGGCGTCGGCACCGGTCTTGCGCGCGGCCTCGATGATGGCGTCGATGCGCAGGTAGGACTGGCTGACCTGAGCCGGGCCGATGCATACGGCTTCGTCGGCGATCTGTACATGGCGGGCATCGGCATCGGCCTCGGAGTACACCGCCACTGTGCGATAGCCGAGCTCGATGGCGGTGCGCATCACCCGGCAGGCGATCTCGCCGCGGTTGGCGATCAGGATCTTGTTGAATGCGGGCATCTTCGTGCTCCTGTGGGGCGATCCCCGGATTGCATCCGGGCTACGTTCTATTTGTTCCCTCTCCCCTTGGGGAGAGGGTTAGGGAGAGGGGCTGCGCAAGGCCAAACCCTCTCCCCCAGCCCCTCTCCCGCAAGCGGGAGAGGGGAGTTTTACTGTGCCCACTTCGGCTTGCGCTTCTGCACGAAAGCCATGGTGCCTTCGACGCCCTCGGCGCCGGTCACGGCGGCGGCGAACTGTTCCGCGGCGCGGTCGAGCAGCGGGCCGAGGGCTTCGCGTTCGCTGGCCAGCAGCAGGGCCTTGGTCTGGGCGTTGGCCTGGGGCGCACATTGGCGAATCTGTTCCAGGGTTTCCTCCAGACGCTGTTGCAGTGCGGCGTCATCCGGCTCGCAGTAGTGCACCAGGCCCAGGCGCAGGGCATCAAAGCCGTCGAAGCGGGCGGCGGTCAGGGCCAGGCGGCGTGCCTGGGTCAGGCCGATGCGGTGCACGACGAAGGGGGCGATCTGCGCCGGCAGGATGCCCAGCGTGGTTTCCGGCAGGCCGAACTTGGCGCCGCTGGCAGCGATGGCCACGTCGGATACGCAGGCCAGGCCAAAGCCGCCACCGAGCACGGCGCCTTCCAGCACGGCCACCAGTACCTGCGGCGCGGCCTGGGCCTCTTCCAGCAGCGCCCCGAAGGCGCGGTTCAGCTCGCGGTAGGCGTCGCCTCCCTTGGCACGCGCTCCGGCCATGTCTTTGATATCGCCACCGGCGCAGAAGTGGCCGCCGGCGCCGCGCAGGACGAGAGCGCGCACGTTCGGCTCATGGCGCACGGCTTCCAGGGTCGCGCGCAGTTCGCCGACCATGGCCAGGCTCATGGCGTTGCGGCTGTCCGGGCGGTTGAGGGTGACGTGCAGCACGCCAGCGTCGAGGTTCAGCAGCAGGGTTTCGCAGTGGGGCAGATCGTTCATCGCGTAGCCTCGGTGTAGGGCGGGTGAAACCCGCCGCAACGGTATGAGTGGCAGGTCAGCCTTTCTTTTTCCCCGGCAGAATGCCCATCAGCTTGCAGATGATGCCGAGCATGATTTCGTCGGCGCCGCCGCCGATGCTGACTAGGCGCACGTCGCGGTAGGCGCGCGACACCGGGTTGTCCCACATGAAGCCCATGCCGCCCCAGTACTGCAGGCAGGCGTCGGACACCTCGCGGCCCAGGCGCCCGGCCTTGAGCTTGGCCATGGACGCCAGCTTCGTCACGTCGCGGCCCTTCACGTATTGCTCGGTGGCCTGATAGACCAGCGCGCGCAGCGCCTCGATCTCGGTCTGCAGCTCGGCCATGCGGAAGTGGATGACCTGATTGTCGATCAGCGGTTGGCCGAAGGTGTGGCGCTGCTTGCAGTAGTCGATGGTGCTGTCGACGCAGTGCTCCAGGCCCTTGATCATGTTGGCCGCGCCGAACAGGCGCTCTTCCTGGAACTGCAGCATCTGCATCATGAAGCCAGACCCTTCCGCCCCTATGCGATAACGCTGCGGCACGCGCACGTTGTCGAAGAACACCTGGGCGGTCTCCGAGCTGCGCATGCCCAGCTTGTCCAGGTGCGGGCTGACGCTGATGCCCGGGGTCTTCATCGGCACCATGATCAGCGACTTGTTGACGTGCGGCTTGTCGTCGCTGGTATTGGCTAGCAGGCAGATAAAGTCGGCCGATGGCGAGTTGGTGATCCACATCTTGCTGCCGTTGATCACATAGTCGTCGCCGTCCTTGCGCGCGGTGGTCTTCAGGCCCGCCACGTCGGAGCCGGCGCCGACTTCGGAGACGCCGATGCAGCCGACCATCTCGCCGCTGATGGCCGGGCGCAGGAACTCTTCGCGCAGCTCGTCGGAGCCGAAGCGCGCCAGGGCCGGGGTGCACATGTCGGTCTGCACGCCGATGGACATGGGGATGCCGCCGCAATGGATGGTGCCGAACTCCTCGGCAGCGACGATCGAGTAGCTGTAGTCCAGACCCATGCCACCGAATTTCTCCGGCTTGGAGATGCCCAGCAGGCCCAGCTCGCCGGCCTTCTTGAAGATGTCGTGGATGGGGAAGCGGCCTTCCTTCTCCCAGGCGTCGACGTGCGGATTGATTTCCTTGTCGACGAAGTTACGGACGGTGCGGCGGAGTTCTTCGTGTTCCTGGGTAAAGATCATTGTTGTTCTCCGTAGGGTGCGCTGTGCGCACCGGATCTTGTATTGAGGTCAGAAACGCGCGACGCCGAAGCTGCTCTTTTTCAACGGCCGCAGGTTGGCCTCGGCGCAGATGTCCAGCAAAAAGCCCAGCAGCTTGCGCGTATCACGCGGGTCGATCAGGCCGTCGTCCCACAGGCTGGCGGTGCCGTACAGCGCCGTGGACTGGCTGTCGAGTTTTTGCGCGGTCACGGTTTCCAGCATGTCGAGCATCTTGGGGTCAGCTTCCTTGCCTTCCTTGGCGTGCTTTTCCTCGGTGACGATGCGCAGCACCTTGCCGGCTTGGGCGCCGCCCATCACAGCGGTGCGGCTGTTGGGCCAGGCGAAGATGAAGCGCGGATCCAGGCCTCTCCCGCACATGGCGTAGTTGCCGGCCCCATACGAGCCGCCGACCACTATGGTCAGCTTGGGTACCGTGGCGTTGGCCACGGCCTGGATCATCTTCGAGCCGTGCTTGATCACGCCGCTGCGCTCGGACTCGGTGCCGACCATGAAACCGGTGGTGTTGTGGAAGAACAGGATCGGCGTGTTGCTCTGCTCGCAGAGCTGGATGAACTGCGCCGCCTTGGCCGCACCCTGCGGGGTGATCGGGCCGTTGTTGCCGATGAAGCCGCAGGCCTGGCCTTCGATCTGCAGGTGGCCGCAGACGGTCTGGCTGTCGAACTCGTTCTTGAAGTCGAGAAACGCCGAGCCATCGGCGATGCGCGCGATGATCTCGCGCACGTCGTAGGGCTTCTTGGCATCGGCCGGCACCAGGCCGAGCAGTTCCTCGGCCGGGTACAGCGGCTCGCGCCAGGTGCGTTTCTCACGTGCCGGTAGCTGCTGGTTCCACGGCAGCATGCCGACTATTTCGCGCGCCAAACGCACGCCATCGGCATCGTTCTCCGCCAGGTACTCGGCGGTGCCGGCGACCTGGGCGTGCATCTCGGCACCGCCGAGTTGCTCGTCGGTGGCGATCTCGCCGGTAGCGGCCTTGAGCAGAGGCGGGCCGGCGAGGAACATCTTGGCCTTGCCGCGTACCACCACCACATAGTCCGACAGGCCCGGCTGATAGGCCCCGCCGGCGGTGCTGGAGCCATGCACCACGGTGATCTGCGGCAGGCCCATGGCGGACATGCGCGCCTGGTTGGCGAAGCCGCGCGCGCCCTCAACGAAGATGTCGGCGGCGTAGTTGAGGTTGGCGCCACCGCTCTCGGCCAGGGTCACCACCGGCAGCTTGTTCTCGAAGGCGATCTGCTGCAGACGCAGGGATTTCTTCAGGCCGCTGGGGGAGATGGTGCCGCCCTTGATCGCGCTGTTGTTGGCGATCACCAGGCAGCGCACGCCGGCGATATAGCCGATGCCGGCGATCAGGCCGCCACCGGCCTGGCTGCCGTCCTTGTCGTCGTGCAGCTTGTAGCCGGCCAGCGAGGCCAGTTCGAGGAAGGGCGCGCCGGCATCGAGCAGCAGGTTGAGGCGTTCGCGCGGCAGCAACTGGCCGCGTTTGTCGAACTTGGCCTTGGCCTCCTGCGCCTTGTCCAGCACCTTCTGCTCCACGTCGCGGAAGGTCGCGATGGCTGCCAGCATGGCTTCGCGGTTCTGCGCGAAGGCTTCGCCATGGACGTCGATTTCCGATTGGATCACGGGCATCGCCTTACTCCTGATCTTTCAGTACATCGGGCAGGTAGGCCCGATGGAAACCGTTGTAGGACTCGCTGTTTTTCGCCTTGCCCAGGGTCCAGGCACGGGTGCCCTGGCTGGCCGCACCATCGATGCGGATGGTGTTGCCGCTGATGAAATTGGCGCCGGGGCTGAGCAGGAAAACGATGGCCGCGGCCACCTCGGACTCGCTGCCGATGCGTTGCAGCGGCACGTGATCCTTGAGGTTGCGGATCATGTTCTTCATCGACTCGGGGTAGGTGTCCATGCCGCTGGAGGCGATCCAGCCCGGCGCCACGGCGTTGACCCGCACGCCAGCATGGCCCCACTCGTAGGCGGCGGTCTTGGTGAAGTTCTCCATTCCCGCTCGCGCGGCGCCGGAATGGCCCATGCCGGGCATGCCGCCCCACATGTCGGCGAGCATGTTGACGATGGCACCGCCGTGCTTGCTCATGCTCTGCAGGAAGACTTCCTTGGCCACCAGAAAGCCGCCCACCAGATTGGTGCGCACCACGGTCTCGAAGCCTTTCTGGTTGATGCCGATCAGCGGCGCGGGGAACTGGCCGCCAGCGTTGTTGACCAGGTGATGGATGCGCCCGCGTTCCTCTATCACCGCAGCGACCATGGCCTTGACCGCGTCTTCGTCGCGGATGTCGCAGACCTGAAAGCTGGCGCTACCGCCATCTTCGATGATCTCGGCGCAGGTCTTTTCCAGTTTTTCCTGCTTGCGCCCGACCAGCACCACATGGGCGCCCAGGTGGGCCAGCTCGTGGGCCACGCAGCGACCGATGCCGCTGCCACCGCCGGTGACCAGAATGGTCTGGCCAGCGAAAAGTCCAGGTTTGAATACGGAGTCGTAGCTCATTGTTCTTGTTGTCCTGAGTGGTACCGGTACGCGTAGCGCACCCTACGAAGCTGACTGATATTGGTGCGCGTAGCGCACCCTACGGGGTGTAGGGTGCGCTGTGCGCACCATTCAAGGTTTGCGCCAGCGCGCTGGGCACCGGCACCGGGAACTCCAGCAGTTGCTGGGCGAAAGCCTTGCCCTGCGGGTCGATACGCAGGCTGGCGACGCCGCCACCACCCAGCGCGTTCTCCAGCAGGAAGTTGAGGCTTTGGCTGCCCGGCAGGTACCAGCGGCTGACGCGGCCCTGCTCGGTGTCCAGGGTATGCGCCATCCAGTTGGCCACGGCTTCGGGTGTCAACGCAGCGGCTATCCACGCCAGGTATTCGGGCTTTCTCGCCATCACGCCGATGTTGCTGTGGTTGCCCTTGTCGCCGGAGCGGGCCACGGCAAGACTGATCAACGGCACGGTGGCGTCGGCGTCGCCCATGGGGACGGGCAGAGCGGCTGGGGCATGAAGCTGTGCCGGGTCGAAGACATCGATCTGGGGCAGGGCGACCGGCTGGCGTTCGCCATCGATCTCGACGCTCAGGGCGCAGCTATTCTTGTCCACCAGGAAGCTGAACAGACGGATCACCGGGTAGACGGTGGGGCGGCCGCCGACGATGCCGGTCAGGCCCGGTGCCATGCCGGTGGCGGCCTGGGCGATCTCGCGGGAGAAGAGGATCAGCGCCTCCTTCCTGGCATGCCGTGCGGCGATCTTCACCACTACCTCGCGGCTGTCCCGGCGCAGGCCTTGAGCGCCGTAAGTGGCCTCACTGCCGAGCAGCTCGACGCTGACTTCCTGATAAGGGCTCCAGCCGCGCTCGGCGAACAGCTCTTCGGTCTTGTTGATGATCGCCTCGCTGACTCGTTCGGCCTTGGCCACGGCATCGATGCCGGCGAGCAGGAAGCTTGCGGTGCAGCGGAAACCGTCCGGGTGCGTGGCGCTGACCTTGTACTGATCGGTGGGCGGCAGGCCGCGTGCGCCCTGGAGCTGCACGCGGTTGTCGCCGACCTGGCTCAGCTCGACCTGGGTGAAATCGCAGATCACGTCCGGCAGCAGATAGGCGCGCGGGTCACCGATCTCGTAGAGCATCTGCTCGCCAACGGTAAAAGGCGTGACCAAGCCGCCGGAACCCTCCGGCTTGGTCACGACGAAACGGCCATCGTCTTCGACTTCGACGATGGGGAAACCGATGTGCTCGTAATCCGGCACGTCGCGCCAGTCGGTGAAGTTGCCGCCGGTGCACTGCGCGCCGCACTCGATGATGTGCCCGGCCAGCGCAGCCTGGGCCAGCTTGTCGTAGTCGCTCCAGGCCCAGCCGAACTCGTGCACCAGGGCGGCGCTGACCACCGCGCTGTCGACCACGCGACCGGTGATGACGATGTCGGCGCCTTGCTCGAGCGCGGCGACGATGCCGGGTGCGCCCAGGTAGGCGTTGACCGACACGCAGAAGGGCGGCAGCGGCGCGCCCGTGAACATCTCGCGGGTGCCGGCCTTGACCAGCTCGCCGAGCTTGAGCTGCAGGTTGTCGCCGTGCAGCACGGCGATCTTCAGTTGTACCCCGACCTGTTCGCAGGCGGCGCTCAGGGCGGCGGCGCAGGCCATCGGGTTGACCCCGCCGGCATTGCTGATGACGCGGATCTTCTTCGCCGCCAGTTCGCCCAGCAGCGGCGTGAGCACCTCGACGAAATCGCGGGCGTAGCCGTCGTCAGGCTTCTTCATGCGGGCGCCGGCCATGATCGACATGGTGATCTCGGCCAGGTAGTCGAACACCAGGTAATCCAGTTCGGCGCCGCGAACGAGCTGGGCGGCAGCGGTGGAGGTGTCGCCCCAGAAGGCTGAGGCGCAGCCGATGCGTACGGTTTTACTCATTGGAATTGGCCCGTGACACATTGAGAAGGTGAGACGACATTACCAAGCAAGCGCTTGGTTGAAAAGTGGTGAAAGAGGGCAGATCAGCCAAAAATGCGCCCAAGCGCTTGCTTGGTCGACTGGTGGCGCATACATTTCATCAATGCAGACAAGCAGTTGCCGGCAGCATGAAGAATTCATCAGAACAATCGCCGGCAGGTTCATCAGGGGAGAAGTCAGCGTGGACGAACACAGCGCCCAGGCCGTGATGCAGGAGTTGGTTACCAGCGGCCAGGTCACCGACCCGGACAGTGCCCGTGGCAAGCTGTTGCAGATGGCCGCCCACCTGTTCCGCAGCAAGGGTTACGAGCGCACCACGGTACGTGATCTGGCCAGTGCCATTGGCATCCAGTCGGGCAGCATCTTTCACCACTTCAAGAGCAAGGACGAAATCCTGCGCGCCGTGATGGAGGAGACCATCGTCTACAACACGGCGCTGATGCGCGCTGCGCTGGCCTCGGCGCAGGGCACCCGCGAGCGCCTGCTGGCGCTGATCCGCTGCGAGCTGCAGTCGATCATGGGCGGCACCGGTGAGGCCATGGCGGTGCTGGTGTACGAGTGGCGCTCGCTGTCCGAGCAGGGGCAGGCACAGATTCTGGCCCTGCGCGACACTTATGAGCAGCTCTGGTTGCAGGTGCTGGGCGAGGCGCGTGAGGCTGGCTATTTCAAGGGCGACCCTTTCATCCAGCGGCGGTTTCTCACCGGCGCCTTGAGTTGGACCAATACCTGGTTCCGTCCGCAGGGGCCGATGAGCCTGGATCAGTTGGCCGAAGAGGCGCTGTCGCTGGTGTGCAAGGGCGGCTAGCCAGAGCGCGCCCAAAGACGCCTCGCCCAGGAGCCGAGCTGCGCTCGACGACTTGGCGCGCAGGTGCCTGATTGCGGAATTTGCACGCAACACGACTCAAGATATTCGTCCTCGGCCGATATACCCATCATCTTGGGGCGGACGTACGGTCGGATCACAGGTGCAAACGGAGGATGCGAGGCAAGGGAGTCTGCTGTGGCTGTACCTGTATCCGCTCGTGAGTAAGGGGGCGGGGTTGCGTGCATTGCTCGCGGTGGTCGTATGTGCCTGTCTGGCGCTGCCTTCCTGGCTCGAAGCCAGCCAGGAAGTGCGGGTGGGCGGCTACGACTTCCCTCCCTACCTGTTCCGGCCCGAGCGCAACGAGCCGCAAGGCCTCACGGTAGAGGTGCTGGAGTTGCTCAATCGCCTGCAGGGGGACTACCACTTCGTGTTGGTGCCCACGGCGGCGGGCCGACGCTATCGTGACCTGGCCGCTGGCCGCTTCGATCTGATGCTGTTCGAGTCCAGCCGCTGGGGCTGGCAGGATACGCCGCACATCACCCTGGAGCTGCCGGTATGGGAGGCCGAGGTCTATGTGGCCTTGCGCGTTCCCGGGCGGGGCCAGGACTACTTCGCGGATTTGTCGGACAAGCGCATGGCGTTGCACCGTGGCTTCCATTACGGTTTCGCCGGGTTCAATGCCGATCCGGATATCCTGCGCAGCCATTTCGATGCGCAGATGACCTATTCCCATGACAGCAATCTGCGCATGCTGCTCTTGCGACGTGCCGATGTGGCCGTCGTCACGCGTTCCTACCTGCAGCTATTTGCCGAGCGCAACCCGGGCGACATGGAGCGCCTGTTGGTTGCCACGCACCCCGATCAGCGTTATCGACATCAGGTGCTGCTGCGCCCTGGCGGGCTGCCCGGCGAAGCACGCACGCGAGTACTGCTGGGGCAGTTGGTGGCCGAACCCGCTTTCGCGAAACTCTTGCATCGCTATCACCTGCAACTCGCCAGCAAGGTCGATAAAGAATGATGAATTCATCGGGTTGGTCAGGTTTCTCGACTAGGCTATTTGCCATGGCCATAAGGCTTTAAGGGGAGAGGGAATGTTCTATTCAGGGCATTACAAGCGGTTGCTGGGGGGGCTGCTGGGCCTGCTGTTTGCTGCTTGTCTGAGCGCGGCTGAAACCATTCGAGTGGGCGCTGCACATTTCCCGCCTTACGTAACCAAGGTTGATTTGCAGGAGGCCAGCGGTTTGCTCCCGCAATTGCTGGAAGCGCTGAACCGTGAGCAGGCCGATTACCGATTCATCATGCTGCCGACCGCCATCGTGCGGCGTTTTGGCGATCTGCAGCGTGGGCGTATCGACATGGCGATCTTCGAGAATCCCGAATGGGGTTGGCAGGGTATCGAGGCGGATGTGGTGGACATGGGCCTGGAGGACGCGGAGTTGTTCGTGGCGCGGCAAGAAGCCGAGCGTGGCCAGGAGTATTTCGCGCAACTGGCCGGCAAGCGCCTGGCGCTCTACCGGGGTTACCACTACGGTTTTGCCGATTTCAATAGCGACCCGGAGTACCTCAGCCGCACCTTCAATGCCAATCTCGGCCATTCCCATGACAGCAACCTGCTGATGGTGCTGCGGGGGCGAGCCGATATCGCTCTGGTCACTCGATCCAACCTCTATGACTTCATCGCGCGTAACGGTGACAAGCTCGATCAGTTGCTGATATCGGAGCGGGTCGATCAGGTCTATCGCCATCACGCGCTGATTCGTCGGGGCGCGCCGATCAGCGCGGTGCAGTTCGCCGAATTGCTCGAACGGCTCCGACAGAAGGGAGAGCTGGCACGTATCTTCGACCCCTACCAGATTGCCGTCAGGCCAGTCGCAGAGGATAGCTCAGCAGCAGGAACTGGGTCAGATTGAGCGCCCCGTGCAGGGCGATGGCCGCGCTCAGGCGACCCGTGCAATGGAAGGCCAGGCCATAACCCAGCCCGGCCAGGGTGGCCACCAGGGCGAATGCCGGGCTGAATGGCAGGTGCGCGGCACCGAACAGCCCGGCCGTGAGCAGCAGCCCCGGCCATTGCCCCAGGCGCTGGATCAGCATGGGCTGCAGCAGGCCGCGAAACAGCAGCTCTTCGGCCAGCACCGCGACGCCCAGATTGACTGCCAGCCAGAGCAGCAGGTCTTGCGGCCATTTGGGCTGCCAGGCCACCACGCCCAATAACCAGGCCAGGCTAGGCGCCAGCAACAGCGTTGCCATGGCTATCGGCCAAGCGTGCAGCCTGCCAGCCGCTTTCCGTTCGTCGCGCCCAGCCCACCAGGCCAGCAGCGCCGCACCGACCAGTGCCTTGTCCCAGGACAGACGCAAGGCATAGGGCGGTGCGTCCGGGCTGATCTGCCGGGCGGGCCAGAGCTCGGTAGGGCGGAAACCGGGGAGCAGGTGGGCGGCAAGGGCAATGCCCAGGGCCAGTACCAGCAGTTGCCAGAAGGGGGCGGGCAGCAGGCGTTGACCGGCAAGCACCAGGGCGATGAAGGCGGCCCCCAGTAGCAGGCCGGGGAGGGTGATGGCCTCGATGGCGTAACCGAATGCCAGCACCAGAGCCGGCAGCAGCAGGCGCAGGTGCAAGGCCATGCCGCCGGCCGGCGTCGTCGGGCGGTTCAACGTTCGCGGGCGTCCTTGGCGTCTTGCTCGGCATTGCGTTCATGGATGCGCTTGAGCTGCTCCTCGCTCAACGGCAACTTCTTCGCCGTGTCGCGCAGCATCAGCAGGCTGCCGAGGATGGAGCCCAAGGCCAGGATCAGGATGAGCCAGGCGTACCAGGGCATGATGGCGTCCTCTTGTCGGTGGAGTGTTCACCATACCTGCTGGACGCGGCCTTGTCAGGCGCGGCAGATCCAGATGTTTGTCACATGGTGGCAACTTGATGCTGCTTGAATGACGGCTTCCGCATTCAGGGAGAGACCGCCCCATGAGCCATGCCAGCGCTCTGCAGTCCCTGCTTCGCAGGGTGACGCCACTGGCGCCGCAGATGAGCATCAACGAAGTGGCCGACCGCCTGCTCACACCCGAACACAAGGCGTTTCTGTCGCTGCCGGTGGTGGCCGAGGATGGCCGGCCACTGGGCCTGGTCAGCCGTACCAGGCTGCAGGACATTTTCATGCAGCGCTTCGGCCGCGACCTGCGCGGGCGCCACCCGGTCAGCGAGGTGATGAATCTCGAACCGCTGGTGGTCAGCCTGACGGACGATCTGGAAGCGGCTGCAAAGCAGGTCACCGGGCAACTGCAATACCCCATTACCGAGGATTTCATCCTGGTCGACGAGCAGGGCGCTTACTGCGGTCTGGGCACCGTGCTCGACCTGCTCAAGGCCATGGAGGCGCGTATCGCCCAGCGCAACCGGGTGCTGCGCCAGGCGTTGGTCGACCTCAAGGAATCCCAGGCACAACTACTGCAGTCGGAGAAGATGGCGTCGCTCGGGCAGATGGTCGCCGGTGTCGCCCACGAGCTGAACACACCGCTGGGCTACGTGAAGAACAACGTGCAACTGCTGCGCGAGCTGAGCGAGCCGCTGTTCGACCTGGCGGCGGCGCAGGCCCATCTGGGGCAGTGCCTGAACGACCCCGCCTGCGACGAAGCGACCCTGGCCGAAGCCCTGCAGGCGGCCGAGCGAGCTCGCCAGCAGGCTGCCCCGGAGATGCTCGTCGAGGATCTGCAGCAGCTTTATGGCGATACGCTCTACGGCCTGGAGCAGATCGCCGAGCTGGTGGTGGGCTTGAAGGATTTCGCCCGCGTCGACCGCGCCATGAGCGAGGAAATCGACCTCAACGACTGCATCCGCAGCGCCCTGCTGATCGCCCGCAACCACCTCAAGGACAAGGTCGAAGTGGTGCAACAGCTCGGCGAGTTGCCGCGCATCGCCTGCGCGCCGTCGCAGATCAACCAGGTGCTGCTCAACCTGCTGACCAACGCTGCGCAGGCCATCGATGGCATGGGGCGTATCCAGATTCGCAGTTGGGCGGACGAGCAGGGCATCCACGTCTCCTTGCAGGACAACGGGCGCGGTATGCCGCCGGAGGTCATGGCGAAGATCTTCGATCCCTTCTTCACCACCAAGCCGGTCGGCCAGGGCACCGGCCTGGGCCTTTCCATCAGCTACAAGATCGTGCGTGACCACGGGGGGCAGATTCGCGTGGCGTCCGAGCCTGGCCGGGGCACGCGTTTCCTCATCAGCTTGCCGCTGCCCACCGCTGCCACCCTGAAAAGGAGTGCCTGAGATGACCGCACCCGTTCGTATCCTGTTCGTCGATGACGAGGAGCGCATTCTGCGCAGCCTCGCCATGCAATTTCGCCGTCACTACGAGGTACTCACCGAGAGCGACCCGCAACGCGCCTTGCAGCGTCTGCGCGAGGAGCCCGTGCACGTGCTGGTGAGCGACCAGCGCATGCCGCAGATGACCGGGGCACAACTGCTGGCCGAGGCGCGTGAGATCGCGCCGAACACCTTGCGCATCCTGCTCACCGGATACTCCGACCTGGACGCTGCCGTCGAGGCGCTGAACGACGGTGGCATCTTCCGTTACCTGACCAAGCCCTGGGATCAGCAGGAAATGGCCTTCACCCTGCGCCAGGCTGCCGAGCTGGCCATGCGTCAGGGCCAACCGACGCTGCTACCGCTCGACAACCAGCTATCGGCGCCCCTGACCTTGCTGTCGCTGGATGACGACCTCGATACGCTGGCCGTGGTCGACGAGTTCTGCATCGCTGGCGGCCATCGTCTGCTGCGTGCTCGTAACCTGGCCGAGGCCATGCTGCAACTCAATAGCGAAACGGTGGACATCCTGGTCAGCGATCTGAAACTGGCCGGCGAAGACACCGCGCCATTGCTCAAGACTCTGGCCCAGGCCCATCCGCGCCTGCTCAGCCTGGTGGTCACCCCGTTCCAGGACACCCAGGCCCTGCTGCGCCTGGTCAACGAGGCGCAGATCTTCCGTTACCTGCCCAAGCCGGTACGCCGTGGTCTGTTCGAGAAGGGGCTCAAGGCCGCTGCCGAGCAGGTGCTGATCTGGCGCACGCAGCCGCAACAGACGGTCACCCGCCTGGCTGAGGTGCCGCGCGACGAGCGTGAGCAGGAGAAGGTGGGCAGCCTGATGGGCATGCTCGGGCGTTTGCGCGAGCGTCTGATCGCCTGAATCGCGCATTTCATTGGGGCTACGAGCAGGCGGGGCTTCTGCCGCGACCAGTGCCAGGATGCTTTGCGCTACAATGCGCGGCGTTTTTGTCCTGTCCGAGACCCGCCCATGCCTGCCTGCCAGACCCCGATCATCGTTGCCCTCGACTTTCCCAGCTCCGACTCCGCCCTGGCCCTGGCCGACCGGCTCGATCCGGCGCTGTGCCGGGTCAAGGTGGGCAAGGAACTGTTCACCCGCAGCGGCCCGCAGGTGGTCGAGGCCTTGCAGGCCAAGGGCTTCGAGCTGTTCCTCGACCTGAAATTCCACGACATTCCCAACACCACCGCCATGGCGGTCAAGGCCGCGGCCGAGCTGGGGGTGTGGATGGTCAACGTGCACTGCTCCGGCGGCCTGCGCATGATGGCCGCCTGCCGTAACGAGCTGGACAAGCTGGCCGGCGCCAAGCCGCTGTTGATCGGCGTGACGGTGCTGACCAGTATGGAGCAGCAGGATCTGGCCGGCATCGGCCTGGACGTGCCGCCACAGGAGCAAGTGCTGCGCCTGGCCGGCCTGGCCGCCGAGGCCGGGCTCGATGGCCTGGTCTGCTCGGCGCAGGAGGCCTGTGCGCTCAAGGTGGCGCAGCCGCGCCTGCAACTGGTCACCCCCGGCATCCGCCCGGCTGGTAGCAGCGCTGATGACCAGAAACGCATCCTTACTCCGCGTCAGGCACTGGATGCCGGCTCCGACTACCTGGTGATCGGTCGCCCGATCAGCCAGGCCGCCGACCCGGCGCAGGCGCTGGCGGAGGTGGTCGCCGAACTACAGGGCTGAGCCGCCCCATCAGTCTGCTGCATGACCCGTCACTCCAACGCCTGATAGTGCTGCTCGCCGCCTGGCTTGCTGGCTAGACTCCTTGCCTGTTCAACAAGAATCGCTGCGAGGAAGCACAGATGAGCATGAGGTTCTCCGGCCAGGTCGCTCTGGTCACCGGCGGTGCCGCTGGTATCGGTCGCGCCACGGCCCAGGCCTTCGCCGCCGAAGGGCTCAAGGTGGTGGTGTCCGATGTCGATGTGAGTGGCGGCGAAGGCACCGTCGCGCTGATTCGCGCAGCCGGTGGTGAGGCCTGCTTCGTGCGCTGCGACGTGAGCCGTGACGCCGAGGTCAAGGCGCTGATGGACGCCACCGTGGCGCAGTACGGTCGCCTGGACTACGCCTTCAACAATGCCGGCATCGAGATCGAGCAAGGCAAGCTGGCCGACGGCAGCGAGGCCGAGTTCGACGCCATCATGGGCGTCAACGTCAAGGGTGTGTGGCTGTGCATGAAGCACCAGATTCCACTGCTGCTGGCCCAGGGGGGTGGTGCCATCGTCAACACCTCCTCGGTGGCGGGCCTGGGCGCTGCGCCGAAGATGAGCATCTACGCCGCCTCCAAGCATGCGGTGATCGGCCTGACCAAGTCGGCGGCGATCGAGTACGCGAAGAAGAAAATCCGTGTCAACGCCGTGTGCCCGGCCGTGATCGACACCGACATGTTCCGCCGCGCTTACGAGGCCGACCCGAAGAAGGGCGAGTTCGCGGCCGCCATGCACCCGGTCGGGCGCATCGGCAAGGTGGAGGAAATCGCCGCCGCCGTGCTCTACCTGTGCAGCGACCATGCGGCCTTCACTACCGGCCATGCCCTGGCGGTGGATGGTGGGGCCACGGCGATCTGAGCGGCTCGCGGCAACAACGACAAAGGCGCCCTTGGGCGCCTTTGTCGTGCATGGACAACTCAGACCGCGCGCTTACCTGCAGTGAGAACCGCCAGGGTCAGCAGCCCGGCGACTATGCCCCAGAACGCCGAGCCCACGCCAAGCAGGGTCATGCCCGAGGCCGTGACCAAAAAGGTCACCAACGCCGCTTCGCGCTCGTTCGGTTCGCTCATGGCCTGGGTCAGGCCACCGATGATCGAGGCGAACAGCGCCAGCGCGGCGATGGACAGGATCAGCGCCGCCGGCAGCGCGGCGAACAGTGCCGCCAGCGTGGCGCCGAAGATGCCGGCGATGCCGTAGAACACCCCGCACCAGACGGCGGCGGTGTAGCGCTTGCGCGGGTCTTCGTGTGCTTCGGGGCCGGCGCAGATCGCCGCGCTGATCGCCGCCATATGGATGCCGTGGCTGCCGAATGGCGCCATCAGTACCGACACCAGGCCGGTGCTGGTCAGCAGCGGCGAGGCCGGCACGTCATAACCATTGGCACGCAGCACGGCCATGCCCGGCAGGTTCTGCGAGGCCATGGCGACGATGAACAGCGGGATGCCAATGCTGATGGCGGCCGACAGCGAGAAACTCGGCGTGGTCCACTGCGGCGTGGCCAGCTCCAGATGGAAGCCGGTGAAATCCAGCAGGCCCAGCACGCCAGCCTGCACGCTGCCGACGATCAGCGCGGCGAGCACCGCATAGCGCGGCCACAGGCGCTTGCCGAACAGGTAGGCGAGCAGCATCGCCAGTACCAGCCAGGGCTGCTGCTCGGCGGCGTTGCAGATTTCCAGGCCGATCTTGAACAGCACACCAGCCAGCAACGCAGCCGCTATGGAGGCGGGGATGCGGCGCATCAGGCGGTCGAAGGTGCCGGTCAGGCCGATGAGCACGATCAGTCCGGAGGCCAGGATGTAGGCACCGATGGCCTCGCCGTAGGACACCTGCGGCAGGCTGGTGATCAGCAGCGCGGCACCTGGGGTCGACCAGGCGATCATCACCGGCGCGCGGTAACGCAGCGACAGGACGATGCAGCACAACGCCATGCCGATCGACAGTGCCCAGATCCATGAAGAAATCTGCCCATTGCTCAGCCCGGCGGCCTGGCCGGCCTGGAACATCAGCACCAGCGAGCTGGTGTAGCCGGTGAGCATGGCGATGAAACCCGCCACGACCGACGAAGTGGAGCTATCGGCCAGCGGGCGCAGGCGGGGGAGTGTTGCGTCTTGCATCAGAACAGTCCTGTTTCGATGACGATGGGATACAGCGAGGCGACCAAGAGTAACGCCATTGCGATATTGAATGCGCGCAGGGCTCGCGGGTTGTCCAGCCAGTTGCGCAACAGGCTGCCGGCTACCGTCCACAGGCCGACGCTGGGGCAGTTGACCAAGGCGAACAGAGCAGCAATCAGCAGCACGTTGGTGAAGAACCCCTCATGCGGCGTGTAGGTGGTGATGGCGCCGATGGCCATGATCCAGGCCTTGGGATTGACCCACTGGAAGGCAGCCGCCTGGAGGAAGGTAAAGGGCTTGGCGCCTGGCGTATCACGGCCTTGCGGCGCGCCGGCCTGGGCGATCTTCCAGGCCAGGTACAGCAGGTAGGCGGCGCCGCCATAGCGCAGCACCTCGTGCAGCAGGGGCAGGCGCTCGAATAGCTGGCCCAGGCCCATGCCCACGGCGATCACCAGCAGCATGAAGCCCAGGCTGATGCCGAGCATGTGCGGCAGGCTGCGGCGAATGCCGAAGTTCACCCCGGAGGCCAGCAACATCATGTTGTTCGGGCCGGGGGTGATGGAGGTGACGAGGGCGAAGGCGACGAAAGCCAGCAGCAGTTCAGGGGTCATGGTGCTTCTCCGTTGAGCGAGCATCAGCCTATTGCGCCGGCTGGGCGCCGTCCCGGTACAGCAAGCAGCGTGATTGGCCGTACAGTCTGGCCAACCGCCTGCTGGCTGGTTAGCCTCGGCTTTTCTGTTGTGAGGCGTGCTCATGCAACCGGACAATCCTTTCAGTGCACCGCAGGTCGAATTGCTCGAGCCGCCAGCGCAGCCTGTCTTGCCTGGCTGGAGCCGGCGCCAGTTGCAGGTGCTGGGCATGCTGGCGCTGGTGGCGACGCTGGGCGACGCGCTGCAGATGCTGCTGATGCTCGCCAGCACCTGGCTCAGTGATGGCCAGGCGGCACAACTGGTGCGCTACACCGACTGGATGAGTGCCGTGCTGTTATTGATCGGCTGCTACCTGCTGATGCGCTTCAAGGCGCTGGCCGAGCAGCGTTTCGCCGCCAGTGGCCTGGGGGCGCCGGTTTGGCTGCTGGTCGGGCTGAGTCTGCTGATGGGCGTGATGGATTTCTGGCTGGGGGCGCGGCTGTTTGCTGGCCTCAACCCCGTCACCCTGTTGTATATCACCCTGTTGGTGCTGATGGGCAGCACCATGGTCTGGCTGGGGATACGGCTGCTGCGCGTGAGCCTGCCGTATCCTTCATTGCGGGTGATGGCCTGGATGAACGTCATCGGCGGCGTGCTGCTGGCCAGCGTGGTGTTGATCATGCTGTCAACGCTGCCATTGCTGGCCAGCGGCGTGGCAATGGCGTTGGTGTTTCTGCGCGCCGCCAATGAGTTGGACTGACGCGCGCCGCCACTACTGACGGCCGCGTGCCAGTGCTCGGTTGACTTCCAGCCAGCCAGCCACTGCTTCTTCACCCATCTCGTCGAATACCCGCTGCAGCAGGCGCGCCTGTTCGCGGCGCAGGGCCTGTTCCAGCTTGGCACCCTCGGGTGTGAAACCCAGCAGGCGCTTGCGCTTGTCGTCCGGCGCGGCCTCGCTGCGTACCAGGTTCATCTCGATCAGTTGTCGCAGCGGGGTGTTCAGTGCCTGCTTGCTGACACCCAGATAGCCGAGCAGCTCGGTCATGTTCAGGCCCGGGTACTTGGCGATGAAGAACAGAATACGGTGGTGCACGCGTGACAGGCCGCGCTTGGCGAGCATTTCGTCCGGCTTGGCGGTGAAGGCCTGGTAGCCGAAGAAAAAGGCCTCCATGGCCGCCTGCTGCACGGCTGCGTGCCTCATCGTCGGTGTTGCCTGTCGACCATCCTGCTGGCTGTCGCTGGCTGTCGTGGCAAATTTCCCAGGAAAACTTTTTAGGTCAGCCATATTGACGTATCTCTGGGTGGCGGCGTAATTTCGGTCAAGAAGTTTGACTCAATTTTCCGACTTTGGCACCCCAGGACATCCCATGGCCTTCTCCGAACGCATCGCCCGCCTGAAAAGCTCCCTGATCCGTGAAATCCTTGCCGCGGCGCAGCGCCCCGAGGTGATGTCCTTCGCCGGTGGGCTGCCGGCCGAGCCAATGCTGCCGAAGGTAGACTGGGCCGAGATGCCGGCGAGCATGGGCCAGTACGGCATGAGCGAGGGGGAACCGGCGCTGCGTGAAGCCATCGCTGCCGAGGCGCGTGCCCTGGGCGTGCCCTGCGAAGCCAGCCAGGTGCTGATCGTCAGTGGTTCGCAGCAAACCCTGGATCTGGCCGCCAAGCTGTTCATCGATCCGGGCACTGAAGTGCTGCTCGAGGCGCCGACCTACCTGGCTGCGCTGCAAGCCTTCCAGCTATTCGGCGCCGATTGCATCAGCGTGCCGCAGGAGGCCGACGGCCCCGAACTGGCGGCGCTGCGTCAGCGCCTGGAAAACCACAAGCCGGCCTTCGCCTACCTGATCCCGACCTTCCAGAACCCGTCCGGTACCCGCTACAGCGAGGCCAAGCGCGATGCCGTGGCGGCGCTGCTCGACGAGTTCGGCGTCACCCTGATCGAAGACGAGCCATACCGCGAATTGGTGTTTGACGCCGGCAGCGCCACGCCCATCGTCAGCCGTTTGCAGAAGGCTAGCTGGATCTACACCGGCACCGTGTCCAAGACCCTGCTGCCAGGCCTGCGCGTGGGCTACCTGATTGCCACGCCTGACCTGTTCCCGCACCTGCTGCGCCTGAAACAGTCGGCGGATCTGCACACCAACCGCATCGGCCAGTGGCAGGCGCTGCAATGGCTGGGCAGCGAGCAGTATCGCGGCCATCTGGCCGAACTGCGTGACTTCTACCGTGTGCGCCGTGATGCCATGCAGGCCGCGCTGGTCGAGCACTTCGGCGAGCTGGCCGACTGGCAGATTCCGCAGGGTGGGCTGTTCTTCTGGCTGACCCTCAAGCAGCCGCTGGATACCCGCACGCTGCTGGACGCGGCGCTGGCGCAGAACGTCGCCTTCATGCCGGGCGAGCCGTTCTTCATCGACCCGGACGCCAACCCCGGTCATCTGCGACTGAACTTCAGCCATGTGGCGCCGGAGCGCCTGGGTGAGGGGCTGCGCCGGTTGGCGACGGTGATTCGTGATGCGCAGAGCGCATGATTGATTGGTTTCTGTAGGAGCAGCTGGGCGGTATTCCGCTTCAGCCGCGAATTTCCCGGACGTGGTAGTTCCTACAGAAGCGGGGCGATTGGCGGCGAACCAGCCGCGACGATTGTTAGGGAGGGCACGCGATGTTCAAGGTCTACGGTGATTACCGCTCGGGCAACTGCTACAAGGTCAAGCTGATGCTGCATCTGCTGGGCAAGGAGTATCAGTGGATTCCCATCGATATCCTCAAGGGCGAGACGCAGAGCGAAGCCTTCCTGGCCAAGAACCCCAACGGCAAGATTCCAGTGCTGGAGCTGGAGGACGGTACCTGCCTGTGGGAGTCCAACGCCATTCTCAACTTCCTCGCCGATGGCAGCGAGTTCCTGCCGACAGAGCCGCGTCTGCGTACCCAGGTGCTGCAATGGCAGTTCTTCGAGCAATACAGCCATGAGCCGTATGTGGCGGTGGCGCGTTTCATCCAGCTTTATCAGGGCATGCCGGAGTCCCGCCGTGAGGAGCACGCTCGCTGCCTGGCGCTGGGCTACAAGGCGCTGAAAGTGATGGAAAAGCAACTGGAGCGCACGCCGTATCTGGTTGGCGAGCAGTACTCCATCGCCGATATCGCCCTGTATGCCTACACCCACGTGGCGGACGAGGGCGGCTTCAGCCTGGAGGCTTTCCCTGCCATTCGTGCCTGGCTCGACCGGGTTGCCAGCCATCCACGGCATGTGACCATGCTCGGCTGAAGCGCGCCGCTGGCCGTGCTTTCGTGAGGGGGCTGGACAAAGCCCCATCAGCACGGATAATCCGGTTCATCGCCCCCTGACTCTGGCTTCGCGACTCCATGCGCCAATCCCTGCGTACCGCCCTGATCTGGATGCTGATGCTGGCCCTGCCGGCACAGGCCATGGCGGCGCTCGGCATGCAGTTGTGCGAGCAGGTGCATCGCAGCAGCACCCTGCAGATCAGCGCCAGTCAGCATGACGAGCATGGCATGCACCACGAGATGGCGGCTGGCAGCTCACATGGCGTGCAGCAAGACGCCCCGGTTGCCGGCAGCGATGCTCCAGCCGATACGGGGTTCTGTTCCCTGTGCGCCTTCTGCGTCGGTATCGCCGCGCCTAGCCAGCCGTTTCTGAACGACTCCGCCCTGCAAGCCGTCGAGCCGGCCGCCGCCTGGCCCGACCGCCTTATCGTCGGCGTGGCCGACACCCCCGAACGCCCCCCGCGTCTTTCTCTCGCCTGAGCCTTTTAGGTAGCGCCGTTCTGCGGCGCCTGTAGCTCACGCGGCCGCCTGGCCGCTGTATGCGAGAACACATCATGACTTTGCATTCCCTTGCCGGAAGGCTGCTGGGCATCGCTGCCCTGGCGCTACCCGGCATCCTGATGGCGGCCCAGCCCGACCCGCTGGACGCCAATGTCGCCGTGCCGGCGCAGGATTACCGTTCCCCCCTGCACGACTACCGCGCCCAGGCCGACGAGCCTTTGCAGGACTGGCGCGCGGCCAACGATCTGGTCGGCCGTATCGGCGGCTGGCGCAGTTACAGCATGGAAAGCTGGGAGCAGCCGGCCGAGCAGGGCGCCGAACCCGCCGCGGGAGGTGGCCATGACCACCATTAAACTTGCCGTGATGCTCTACGCCACACTGTTGCTGGTCGGTTGTGTCGGTTTCAGCCAGGAGGGCGGTTTTGGCCCGGTGCAGCAGGTCGCCGAAAAGCGCCTGGACAAGCAGCTACTCTGGGCGCGCGACGAGGCCGGGCGTAGCCAGATCGAGGCCCGTGTCGCCGAATTGCTGGGCGAACCCCTGAGCCTGGACGCCGCCATCCAGTTGGCGCTGCTCAATAACCGTGGCCTGCAGGCGTCCTTCGACGAGCTGGGCATCGGTGAGGCCGAGCGGGTGCAGGCCGGGCGCCTGCCCAATCCCGGTTTCTCCTACGGGCGTTTGGAGAAGGGCAGCGAGGTGGAATACGAGCGCGGTCTGCACCTCAACCTGGCGCGCTTGATCGCTCTGCCGCTGAGCTCGCGCATGGAGGGCCGTCGCTTCGAGCAGTTGCAGCGGCAGACCAGCCTGGCGGTGGTCGAGCTGGCCAGCGAGACACGCAAGGCCTGGTATCAGGCGGTTGCCGCCGAGGAGAGCCGCGTCTATGCGCAGCAGGTGCTGGAGGCCGCCGAGGCCAGCGCCGAGCTGGCGCGCAGGCTGGCGGCAGTCGGCAACTTCAGCAAGCTGCAGCAGGCCGAGCAGCAGAACTTCTATGCCGAGGCTGGCATCGTGCTGCTGCGCGCCGAGCAGGCGCGGGTCTCCAGCCGCGAACGGTTGACCCGGTTGCTGGGCCTGTGGGGTGAGCAACTCGCCTATCGCTTGCCCGAGCGCTTGCCGACGCTGCCTGAACAGGCCGAGGAACTGCCGGACGTGGAGCGTTTGGCCATGAGTCAGCGCCAGGACATCCAGGCCATGCGTCTGGACACCGAGCGTCTGGCGCAGAACCTCGGTCTGACCCGCACCACGCGCTTCATCAACGTGCTGGAGCTGGGCGTAGTGAACAACCGCTCCAACGAGGAGCCGACCCAGCGCGGCTACGAGATCAGCGTCGAACTGCCGCTGTTCGATTGGAGCGGCGCCAAGGTGGCGCGGGCCGAGGCGCAGTATCGCCAGGCGCTCAACCGCGCCGCCGAGACGGCGATCAACGCCCGCTCGCAGGTGCGCGAGGCCTACCAGGCCTACCGCAACGCCTTTGAACTGGCGCAGCACTATCGCACCGAAGTGCTGCCGCTGCGCCAGCGCATCGCCGAGGAGAACCTGCTGCGCTACAACGGCATGTTCATCAGCACCTTCGAGCTGCTCGCCGACGCGCGCCGCCAGGTGCAAGCGGTGGATGGCTACCTGCAGGCGCAGCGTGATTTCTGGCTGGCTCGCGCCGATCTCGACATGGCCCTGCTGGGCGCCCCCAATCCTTCGCTCGCCGCGGCGCCTGCCGCCAGTGCCGAGCCGGCCGCTGGCGGCCACTGAACAAGGAACTGCTGACATGGTTTCACGACGTGATTTTTTTCTCGGCGCCAGTGCCATCGGCGCCGCCGTGGCTACCTCGGCGGTCAGCCGGGTATCCATGGCCGCTCTGCCCGAGCCGGTACTGCAGGCCAGCGCCGACACCCAACCGCCGCTGCAACCGAACAGCGGGCGGCCCTACAACCCGGTGGTCACCCTCAATGGCTGGACCCTGCCGTGGCGCATGAACGATGGCGTCAAGGAGTTCCACCTGGTCGCCGAGCCGGTGGTACGCGAACTGGCGCCTGGCTACAAGGCCCACCTGTGGGGTTACAACGGCCAGTCGCCGGGGCCGACCATCGAGGTAGTGGAGGGCGACCGGGTGCGCATCTTCGTCACCAACAAGCTGCCCGAGCACACCAGCATCCACTGGCACGGCCAGCGCCTGCCCAACGGCATGGATGGCGTCTCGGGCCTGACCCAGCCGGCGATTCCAGTGGGCAAGACCTTCGTCTACGAGTTCGTCGCGCGGCGCCCCGGCACCTTCATGTACCACCCGCACGCCGACGAGATGGTACAGATGGCCATGGGCATGATGGGCTTCTGGGTCACTCACCCCAAGGAGCATCACCCGCTGATCAGCGAGGTGGATCGCGACTACTGCTTCCTGCTCAATGCCTACGACATCGAGCCCGGCGCCTATACGCCGAAGATCATGCAGATGCTCGACTTCAACCTGTGGACCTTCAACAGCCGCGTGTTCCCTGGCATCGACCCGCTGGTGGCGCGCCAGGGCGAACGGGTGCGCCTGCGGGTCGGCAACCTGACCATGACCAATCACCCGATCCACCTGCATGGTCACGAGTTCGAGGTCACCGGTACCGACGGTGGGCCGACACCGCTCGGATCGCGCTGGCCGGAGGTGACCACCGACGTGGCAGTGGGGCAGATGCGCCAGGTCGAATTCATCGCTGACGAGGAAGGCGACTGGGCGCTGCACTGCCACAAGAGTCACCACACCATGAATGCCATGGGCCACGACCTGCCGACGCTGGTCGGCGTCGATCACCGCGACATGACCGGCAAGATCGCCAAGCTGGTGCCCGATTACATGGTCATGGGCGAGCGCGGCATGGCCGACATGGCCGAGATGCAGATGCCGCTGCCGGACAACACCGTGCCGATGATGACCGGCGACGGCCCCTTCGGCTCGGTGGAGATGGGTGGCATGTTCACCGTACTCAAGGTGCGCAAGGAGCAGGCTGCTGGTGACTACCGTGATCCTGGCTGGTTCAAGCACCCGGCCGGCACGGTGGCTTATGAGTGGAAGGGCGCACTGCACAGCCCGAGTCGCTCGCACGAGGGCGGCGGCCAGTCGATGCCCCTCAAGCAGCCGGTCGAGGCGCCGGTTGAAGTACAGGTACGCAAACCCGGCGGGCATGCCGGGCATTGAATGACGGGCGGGCTGCCGTGAGTGGCCCGTTGACCACGTGAGATGGAGAACGACGCGATGAAAAGACTACCGCTATTGGTGCTGACCCTGAGCGGGCTGCTCGCCAGCCCCCTGATTCATGCTCACGGTGAAGAGCACATGAAGCATCAGGCGATGGACATGTCGATGCCCATGGAGCAGATGCCCTGGGGCATCGCTGGCGAGGCTGGGAAGGTCGATCGCAGCATCGACATTCGCATGAGCGACCAGATGCGTTTCACCCCGGATCGGCTACAGGTCAGGCAAGGGGAGAGCATTCGCCTGGTCATTCACAATGATGGACAAACGCAGCACGAGTTCGTGCTCGGCACCCGCGCCGATCTGGACAAGCATGCCGAGATGATGGCCAGGTTTCCCGGCATGGAGCACGACGAGCCCTATATGGCACATGTTGCGCCAGGGCAGACCGGCGAGATCATCTGGACATTCAACCGCGCGGGGGAATTCGATTTCGCCTGCCTGATCGCTGGCCATTATCAGGCTGGTATGACCGGAACCATTGAGGTGCTGGCCAAATGACCGACAAGAGGAAAACCCTGATGAAACACACCATGATCGCCGTCTTGACCGCCCTGCTCAGTTTCAACCTGAAAGCCGCCGAACCTGCGCCATTGAGCCAGGGCGAGGTGCGCAAGGTGGACAGCAACACAAACAAGATCACCCTGCGCCATGGCCCCATCGCCAGCGTGGGCATGCCACCGATGACCATGGTGTTCGAGGTCGATCCGCCCAGCCTGCTGGAGCAGGTGGCGGTGGGGGACAAGGTGAGGTTTCAGGTAGAGCAGCGCGGCAGCCGCTACGTGGTGACCGAATTGCAACCTGGGGAGAAATAAGCGCGGGGTCGCAGCGGTCGCCCCCTGACGGAGGCGACCGCGTGACAGATCAGTTCAGGCTGTCGCTCAGGGCCTTGGCCGGCACCAGCTTGACCACCTTCTTGGCGGCGATCTCGATGCTCTTGCCGGTCTGCGGGTTGCGGCCGGTGCGGGCCGGGCGCTCGCTCACCTTCAGCTTGCCGATGCCAGGCAGGGTGATCTCACCGTCGTTTTCCAGTGCGTCACCGACGATCTCGGCCAACTGGTCGATCAGGCCACGCACGCTGGCCTTGGGCAGGGAGGTGGCCTCGGCCAGGTCGCTGATCAGTTGGTCTTTGGTCATTGCCATGATGTAACTCCATATGCGGGTGAGAGATTCGGTGCGCCGAAGGCCGCTATGGCAGGCGGCGCCGAAAACCAGAAGAAGCTAGCACAAACGTACTTTAACGCCAGTGTCAGGGCTTTCTTTCCGATAGGGCTTAGTGTCGCAGGACGTGCCGGGGTTCCAGGTGGCGGATGAAAACATCGGCTGGAGATTGGCTGATGCAGCTCGCCAGCCTCGACTATGCTAAGGCATATCCGTCTGGTACTGAGGTGCAATCATGTTGCGTATCTTCGCCGACCTTGGTTTCCGCTGGAAAATCGCCCTGCCAATTCTGCTGCTGGCCACGTTGCTGGTGATCATGGGGGCGCTGGGCATGCGTGGCATCACCCAGGTCGCTACCTCCAGTACCATCCTCACGCAGCAACACCTGCCTGCCATCAGCCTCCTGCTCAATGCGGATCGAGACCTGTACCAGGCCTTCGTGGCTGAGCGCAGCCTGCTTGACGAGGATGCCGCCGGCAATGCCGAGGATCTGCGTGCATTCCATGCCGAAAACCTGCAGCAAGCCCATGAGCGCGTGCACAAGTTCGCCGATCTGCAGCCTGGTGCCGAGGCGCTCGCCCTGGTCGCCGAGTTCGACCGAGGCTTCGAGCGCTGGAAGGCCACTTCCGCGCAGGTCATGCAGTTGGCGACGAGCGATGCCCAGGCGGCCAGCAGGCTCAGCTTTGGTGAAAGCGAAGAGCAATTCCAGACGGCGCGTTCTGCCCTCGACAAGCTCGGTGAACTGGAGGACGAGGCCGCCAACGCCGAGGGTGCTGCTGCCATCGCCACAGGGCAGGCCCTGTCCTGGCAGCAGGGCATGCTGATCGCCGTTGGCGTGTCCCTGTGCCTGCTGCTGGTGCTGGGCTTTCCCTTTCTGGTGACGCGCCCCTTGCACAATCTGTTGCACCGCATCGAGCAGATCGCCGATGGTGATGGCGACCTGCGCGTGCGTCTCGACGTATTGTCCAAAGATGAGCTGGGCCAGCTCAGCCATGCCTTCAACCGCTTTCTCGACAAGCTGCAACCCTTGATCAAGGAAGTCGGACGAGTGACCGACGAAGTGGCTGATTCGGCCAGGAGCCTGGCCGGCCTGGCGGCTGCCAACGACCGTCTGATCAGCAGCGAGCATGCGGCGGTCGACCAGGTCAGCACCGCAGCGACGCAAATGAGTGCGGCGGTGCATGAGGTGGCCCGTAATGCCCAGAATGCGGCAGATGCCGCGCGCAGTGCCGAACAGCAGTCACGGAACGGGGCGCAGGTAGTCGGTGTCACCATCAGCTCCATCCGCCAACTGGCACAGGAGGTGGAGAGCGCCTCCTCGAGCATTCAGACCCTGGAGCAGGACGCGGCCAACATCGGTGCCGTGCTGGCGGTGATCAAGGGCATTGCCGATCAGACCAACCTGCTGGCGCTCAATGCCGCCATCGAGGCAGCACGTGCCGGTGAGCAGGGCCGGGGCTTCGCCGTGGTGGCGGACGAGGTGCGTGCACTGGCGGCTCGCACCCAGGAGTCCACCAAGGACATCCAGGGCATGATCGAGCGGCTGCAGATCGGCGTGCAGAATGCCGTCAAGGCGACGCACATGGGCAGCGAACGGGCCCGGCAGAGCGTGGAGCAGGCCGCGGGCGTCGATCAGGCCCTGAGCGCCACCGGCGACTCGGTGCAGCGCATCAACGACATGGCGGCGCAGATCGCCACGGCCTGCGAGGAGCAGAGCAGCGTGACCGAAGAGATCGCGCGTAACATCAGCGACATTCGCGAGTTGTCCAACGAAGCTTCGCAAACCGCTGAGCAGAGCACCATGGCCAGTCGGCACCTGTCCGACCTGTCCCATGGTCTTGCCCAGTTGGTGGGGCGTTTTCGGGTCTGATAACTCGCCTGGTGCTTCTAAGTGCTTGAGGCGGTTGTAAGTTTGCATTTAGTCGTTACAATGGCGCGGCCCGTCGCAATGACGGGCTTCGTTATGGTGGGCCCTGCCGGTCCCCTCGCAACGATTACCCGTGAACCTGGTCAGGCCCGGAAGGGAGCAGCCACAGCGGGAACATCGTGTGCCGGGGTGTGGCTGGTAGGGTTCACCTCCAATTACTTCTCCCTGTTTTCGATGATTTCTTTCTGCATGCCTGTGCTGCAGCGGGCGAGCTTGCTTACCTGCATTTCTGGTTCTTCGTATATACGGGGCTTGATTGATACCGGACTGGCAAGTTTGTGTGTGGTCTCGTTGTCTTGGTGGGTGTTCTGGACGCCGCTTTAGGTGTTTTCAGAGATTCCGGGTTTCGCCCCCTCGGGCGACTCACTTTTCTTTGAATTGCGCAAAGAAAAGTAAGCAAAAGAAACGCACCCCCGCCATCCGGAACTAGGCGTCCCCGTCATGCTTCGCTCGACTTCCCTCACTCCGGCATCGCTCCGGGGTCGGCGTACATGGGCCATCCCTGGCCCATTACGCGGGGCCGCCATCGGTATCTCGCGGCATCCATGCCACTCGCCCCCTGCGCAATGCCTGCGTTCGGCCTCCTGAAGGGGGAATTTGCGCGCCTGAACGAACCGGCATTCCAAAGTATGCTCGGCGTGCTCTGGTAGCTGTGGAGCCGCGATTTGGCTGCCGAATTAAACCAAAACTTTCATTCGCGTAGTTTCATTCGCCTGGGTAGCATGCCGGCTTCCAGCCGGCATTCCCGGTCAGCCCTAAGGCTGACCTCATGTGCAACCACTCCGTGCTACTTCTGGGTTACCTCGGGTTCAGGCGTGTGCAGAGCCCGCCCAGGAGGGTGAGCGGAATCGTCGTGGAAGAGGTTGAGCGACATGGATGTCGCGAGAGCCGCGATGGGCCATGGATGGCCCACCGCGGCGGGCCTCTGGAGCGGCGATGGAGCGAACGAACCCTGGCGCAGCCAGGGCCGGATGAAAGGGCGGAGGTTTTGGTTACTTTTGCCCCAAAAGTGACTCGCCCGGGAGGGCGAAACCAAAAACATCAGCAAAAACGCGGCAATCCGGAACGGACTCCCGGATAACCAGCAATCCACACAAACTTGCCAGTCCGGTATCAAGACTGATTGTCCCGAAGGTCCTCATTCCTAAGAAACACCTTCGACAGCCTGTAACGTGAATCCAAACTTAGCGGCTCTGCGGTGCAATCCCTTCACCACTCGCTCCCGATACTTCTGCTCATAGTGATCGGCACCTGGATCTTGGTAAGCCATGCCAAAGCGCATCGCGTTGTAGAACAGGATGGCGATCTTTCGAGCAGTGGCAGTCACCGCCTTGGGCTTGCCGATGCGCGCAGACAGACGTCGGTAGAAAGCGCCCAATGCTGTATTTGTTTTACCGATGGTCACCGCAGCCAGGCGCAAGTGCGCTGTAACTCGGTTCTTGGTCTTGCGCGTATGGGCTGACAGCACCTTGCCGCCACTGATCCTGCAACCAGGTGCTAGCGTCAGCCAGGAGGTGAAGTGATGGGCAGTACGCCAACGACTCAGGTCGGTACCGCACTCAGCGACCAAGCGCAGCGCCAAGTAAGGGCCGATGCCATGGATCTGGGTCAGGTCGACGCCGATCAGCTGATAGAGCAAGGTACGTACGTCGAAGTTGAGCGCATTCGGCTGCCGAGTGCGGTGACGTGGTTTGGGTAGCGGCTCGCTGGGCGTAGGCTTCTGCTGAGAGAGCCGTTGCAAGCTCTGGGCAATCTGCTGATCGCAGATTTCAAGCTGTGCCTGATAGGCATCGTACATGGCCAGCGCCTGCGCCAAAGCAAAGACATGCTCCGGTTGATAGTTGCCAACCAAGGCGCTCTGGATGGTCTCAGTGCTCGACTTGCAGCGGGTATCGCGCATGGTTGCCAGTGTCGCAGCGCTTCGCTCACCGGCGACAATCGCACGGATGATCCGCATGCCTGTAGCTCCAGTAATGTCAGAGACCACATGGTGCAACTGCAAATTCATGTGGGTGAGCGCCTTTTGCATATGCTGGATGTGCGCGGCGGCGTAATCGAGGTGCCGCTCTCGTAAGCGCAGATAACTGCGTAACGCCGCGATCTCTCGATCAGGATGGAAGCTAGCACGCAGCAACCCGCAGGCATGTAACCGCTGAATCCACTGTGCATCGTTAACGTCGGTTTTGCGTCCAGGTACTGCACGGGCGTCCCGTGCATTGGCCAGCACTACATGCAGGCCGTGGGTTTCCAGAATTTCGTAGACCGGAATCCAATACACCCCGGTCGATTCCATCGCCACAGTGGTGATCCCGAGATCGGTCAGCCAATTGGCCATGCGTTCCAGGTCGGCGGTAAACGCTGTGAAGGTTCGTACCGACTCCTCAGCGAGGTCAGCAGGCACCGCTACGACATGGAAGCGCGAGCCGATATCGATGCCAGCTGCGCGGTCATGAATGACCGGAAGGCCGTGTCGCTCTGAACTGAATTTTTTCATGACTACCCTCCAATCACTCGAAGTGCTGGACGGGGACTCGGATCGAATCACATTCCTAAACGGGGTCACGAAACGCGCCACCACTAACGGGTCCGCAGCTTCCCCTGGGTCAGGTTTTTTGACGGGGACTCAGCCTCCAAAAAGCAGACGACCACTGTCCAGCGGTGTCAGTGTAGTGGGCGTGTTTCTAACCCAATGGGGCGCGGAGCGCCGGGGAGGCGGTTTTTTAGACGCCTGCTGCGGCAATCGCGCCCTGGGCGGGCAGGGCGAGACGAACTCAGGCCTGCTCCACCACCACATTGCGCTGCATGCCCAGGTCGATCCGGCCATCGGCGCTGCGGATGCTGGCTTCGACGACATCGCCTGGTTTCAGGTAATACTCGCTACGGCCTTCCTGGGTCTTCAGAAAGGCCTTCCACTTCACCGCTTCCGGCAGCAGGGCGCCGATGCGCTGTTTCATGGGGGAGGGAACGCTCAGGGCGCAACCCGCCGGGGTGCCTGTGGCGATCAAGTCGCCGGAGGCCAGATCCTGCACGCCCGACAGTTCGCTCAGGGTCTCTGCAGGGCCATGGACGAGGTTGGCGCTGCTGTCTTCCTGACGTACCTGGCCGTTCACGCTCAGGCGTAACTGCAGCTTTCTCAGGTAGGGCATGTCCTGGGCGTCGAGCAGGCAGAGGTAGGGGCCGACCGGGCCGAAGGTGCGGTAGCTCTTGCCCTTGTAGAACTGCATCTGCGGAATCTGAATGTCGCGCGCCGAATAGTCGTTGACGATCACCACGCCGGCGATGAACTCGTGCAGGTTGGCATCGGTCACCTCCTGCCGGCTGTCGATATCACGCTTAAGCACCAGGCCGAGCTCGATCTCGTAGTCGAGAAAGCGCACTTCACGGGGTTTGATCAGGTCGCTGTCCGCCGCGACGATGCAGCTCGTCGCCTTGGTGAAGATCATGTTGAAGTGCTTGTCGTCCGGGTTCATGCCGGATTCGATCATGTGCTGCCGATAGTTGGCGCCCTGGCAGATGAACTGCTGATCGCGGGTCACGGGGGAGAGCAGTTTCACTGCGCCGAGCGGCAGGTTGCCCTCGGGCAGCGCCGCCAGTTCGCTCAACTGGGTCTGGCGGATCAGATCCCCGGTGCTGGCGTACTGGCCGGGAATGGGGGTGATGAGTCCCTGACGGATGACCCCCCACTGGATGAGATTCTGATGCTCGAAGCGGACGATGTGCACAGGCATGGCAAGGGCTCCCGAGGAGGTGGTCGTTTGCGAGGTGGCAAGGGGCTTGGGTTGTTCGTCGGCATGGCTGGTGGCGGGCAGCATCGCGGTGCCGGCCAGCAGCAGGCCGCTCTTGAGCAGGGTGCGACGTTTCAATCCGGTCATGGGCATGCTCCTAGCCGAACATCCGCGCCAGGGTGATCAGCTTGCGCAGGGTGAGGTCGGGGCTGCGCCGCAGGTTGCGCAGCAGCGCTGCGATGGCGGCCAGGTTGAGAACGGGCTTGGTGAAGCTTCTGGGCATGCGCTGCCCCCATTGCGCCATGGCTTCGGGGCTGACCGCGTGCACGCCGGTGGGGTGCTCGGCGGTGAACAGGTCGCCGTCGCAGTAGTGTTCGTGCTTGTCACCCCAGGGGTCCTGCCAGTAGTCGAAGATCTGGCTGCCGAGGATGTGCCGGCCGATGCCCCAGGCATGCTTCCAGCCTCGTTCGCGCAGCACGCGCTGGCCCATGCCGACGGCGTCGGCGTCCACCAGCTCATAGGCGCTATGGCTGTAGGTCGCCATGAAACCCTGGGCGATCGCCAGGGTGTGATGGTCGGCCGGGGCGTCACCCAGATCCAGGCGCAGGAAGGTGACCGCCGGCGAGCCGTCCGGCAGCACCTGCACATCGCTGGGGATGAAGCCGAAATGCTCGGTGTACCAGGCGCAGGTGGCCTGGTAGTCGGCCACTTCCAGCACCAGATGGCCCAGCCGGATCACCTCGGGCGGCGCGACGGGGGGGCGCTGGGTGGCGTTGATGCGCGGCGTCTCGTCCACCCCGTTGAACGGCAGCGGCGCGCGATGCGTCATGGGCTCGGCAGGCTGCTGGCCATGAATGGCTTCCAGCAGAAAACCCGAGGGGTCGACCAGGTGTACCCGTTCGCCCCCTCCGGGCCCAGGCAGCGGCTCGATGGGCGAGGCCCCCGGCAGCTCTGCGATGCGTTGCAGGTCGTCGCGGCTGGCGAGGGTCAGGCCGAAACCGAGAAAGCGCGGGCGTTTGGCCAGGTGTATCCGGTAGCAGTAGGGGGCAGGGCCGGTGCCGCGCAGGTACAGGGTGGTGGCATCTTTTCCGGCAGGCTGCAAGCCGAAGTCCGCAAGAAAGCGCTCGGCCTGCTGGAGATCCGGGCGCTCGAAGATCAGGTGGGCCAGCGCCTGAGCCTTGACGGTAGGTTGCCGATGGCGTGCGGGTTGAGCGGTGGCGAGCGTGGCTGTTGGGGTAGTTGTTGCCATTGTCGTTCTCCATGGCTTTTTCGGGCCAAGCCAGGCCGGCGACCCATGTGGCCGGGCTGTTGCATATCTAGCGATGATCAGTCCAGAGCAGGCAGTGGCGGCAGGTCGGCGCTCGCCAGTCGTCGTGCTTCGTCTACGGTTATGCCCAGGGCGCACAGCACCAGTTCGGCGGTTTCGCTGCCTGCATCGCGCCAGGTCTTGATGCCTTCGCGCACCAGCAGCATGGCCCCGAGGGTGGCGCTGGCGATCAGCGAGATGGCGCTGGCCAGGTGGCTCTGCGGGAAGCGGTAGCGACCCGTGCTCAGGCCTTTCAGGACATCGGCCGTGGCCTGGCTGTAGACCATCTCGCGCAGCGAGGCGTCACTCAGTGCGAAGCGGCTGAGGAAAGCGCCCCAGTGCGGTTCTTCATGGGCACGCCGGATGAACAGGCGGATACCCGTGGCCAGGCGCGCGGCAGGGTCTTCCAGGCCGGCGAAGCTGTCGTTGACGCGCTGGTGCATTTCCTTGCTCAACTGGCTGGCGACCTGCTGAAACAACTGATCGATGTTTTCCACATTGTTGTAGATGGTGCCGCGCGCCACGCCGGCTTCCTGCGCGAGGTCGCTGACGTTCAATTGGGCGGCGCCTTTTTCTGCGAACAGACGGATGGCCGCCATGTGGATGCGGCGCTGGGCGGGGCTGAGCTCTGTCAATGCAGGCATCTCCGGTTGGTGCATGGGAGCGATTGAACAGTGGTGTTCAGTATTGGTCAAGCACGAATGATAAATAATGGACACGAGTGTTCAATTTTGCTTTTATCTGCGCTGTTTCGCTGGCATCCCGCCTGTGGTTCAGGAGGGGCCAGCCTGCCCGTACTAGGGTCTGTTGACGTTTCGTACGCGGCCGCGACGGAGCCAGTTTTTGCGTGGAGCTAGGCGCGAGACGCGAAGTTTGGTCGCCCAAATGAGTCGTCGAGCAACGACGCACCACGCAAAAACTGGCCCGTCCCTTCGGGTTGCGCGGCAAATTGCGCCATGCGTCGTTGCGGGATTTGGCAAGGGAACGACCATTACCTGCATCCCGCGCCTCGCGGAACGCCGCCCGGCCATGGCGCAATTTGGCGCAGCAACGCGGCTCGCGCCGAAACGTCAACAGACCCTAGGGTTCATGCTGTCTTTCGCAGAGGATGCTTAATCGATGAGCAAGCTGTTCCAGCCCCTGTACCTGCCCAATGGCACCGTCATTCCCAATCGCATCGCCAAGGCCGCCATGGAGGAAAACCTTGCCGACGCCGACCATGCGCCCGGGCCGGTGCTGACCCGGCTCTATCGAAGCTGGGCCGAAGGCGGCGCCGGGCTGATCATCACCGGCAACGTGATGGTGGATCGGCATGCCCTGACCGGCCCGGCCGGCGTGGTGCTGGAGGATGACGCGCACCTGCCGCGCTTCGAGGCCTGGGCCGCGGCTTGCCGCAGCCAGGGCGCTCAGGCCTGGCTGCAGATCAATCATCCCGGGCGCCAGTTGATGGCCAGCATGGGCCAGCCGGCCCTGGGGCCATCGGCGATCCCGGTGAATATCCCCGGGCTTTCCAAGCTGTTCGCCCAGCCCGTGGCATTGGAGGCGGGGCAGATAGAGCAGCTCATCCAGCGTTACCTCAACACCGCGCTGCTGGCCGAGCGCGTCGGTTTTTCCGGGGTGCAGATCCACGCGGCTCATGGCTATCTGTTCAGCCAGTTTCTTTCACCGCTCAGCAATCGCCGCAGCGATGACTGGGGCGGCAGCCTGGAAAACCGGGCGCGTATCCTGCTGCGCACCGTCGAGGCGGTGCGCGCCCAGGTCGCCACGCAGTTCAGCGTGGCGGTCAAGCTCAACTCGGCGGACTTCCAGCGTGGCGGCTTCGAGGCCGGCGATGCGGCAGAGGTGGTGCGGATGCTGGGATCGCGGGGTGTGGATCTGGTCGAACTCTCCGGCGGCAGCTACGAGAGCCCGGCGATGCAGGGGCAGACCCGCGATGGCAGCACCTTGGCGCGCGAGGCCTATTTTCTGGAGTTCGCCGAGCGTATCGCCGAGGTTGCCTCAATGCCCATCATGGTCACCGGTGGGGTGCGGCGCAGGGCCGTGGCCGAGCGGGCCGTGGAGCAGGGGGTGGCGATGGTCGGCATGGCCACCGCCCTGGCCATCGAGCCCAGCTTGCCGGCACGCTGGCGGGCGGGCGAGGACATCGCGGTGCAGCCGGTGGTGGTGAGCTGGAAGAACAAGGCCCTGGCCGCTGCCGCTACCCAGGCGGTGATGAAGAAGCAACTGCTGCTGCTCGGCAGGGGCAAGCCAACCCATGCGGGTACCTCGCCCTTGCTGGCGTTGCTGGGTAGCCAGATCAAGCTCAGGCTGCAGGCCCGGCGTTATCGCCGCTGGGTCGCGAGCAAGGGCTGATCCTAGAGGGCGGGTTCCGGCAGTACCTGCCGGGCCAGCTTGCGCGCCCGTGCCGCCGTCGCGCCCAGCGCCCTGAGGATCATCTCGGCGACCAGCACGTCGTGTTCGCTGACACCGCGACCTTCCACCACGCTGCGCATGGCACCGAGCGTGCTGGAAACCAGCAGGTCGAGGGCGATGCCCTCGTGCTCGTAGCTGAGGATGCCTTCCGCCTTGCCCGCGCGCAGGTCGGCCAGCACGTAGCCGGTGACCTTCGAGCGCATTGCCTGATCGGAGTGCACCACCCGCACCACGGCACTGGCCCAGTCCGGGTCGGCCATGGCCCGGCGGATGAACATGCGCACGCCAATGGCCATGCGCTGCGCGCCGCTGTCGATACCCGCGCTGTATTGCGCGATCGATTCGGAGAACTCGTCGGCCATGGCCAGGCCGACCGCCTCGACGACTTCGTCGCGCGAGCGGAAATAGTTGTAGATGGTGCCGCTGGCCACTTCCGCCTCGGTGGCCAGGTCGAGCAGGGCGATATCGCCCAGTTCCTTGCGGGCCAGCAGGCGCACGGCGGCATCGATGAGGCCACGGCGGGTGCGCTCGCGCTTCTTGTGCCCACGGCTTGGCGCGGCGGGTTCGCTATCGGCTGTCTTGGCTCTGCTCATGGTGGTGCTCTGCGAAGGAGCGTTCGATGATAATGGAGTGCCGGGCGGCTGGGCCATTCACTTTCTCAGCAATTGCAGGCAGTCGGCAACGAGCTCGGCAGCCTGCTGCGCCGGGCCGTCGTGCATCAGGATGCGATCCGGGCGAACCACCAGCAATGAGCCGGTGGGCGCGATCTGGGTCAGACGCTGGCCCAGGTCCTCGACGAAGGGGGTGGCGGCGTTGCTGCGTTGCCCTTGCTGGCCGATCTGCAGAAAGCGCCCACCGGACGTTTCCCAGCGCTGCTTCAGTGGCTCCGGCAGCAACGTGCAGGGGTCGATGCCCATGCCCAGCAGGGTCAGGCCGTCTCCCAGCACCTCGTCGCTCAGCAGCAGACGACCTTCGCGGGTGCGCACCAGCCCTTGTGGCAGCAGGCCGCCTCGGCGGACTTTCACGCAGCCGCGCCTGTTGATGAACAGACCTCGGCGGAAAATGTTCTTGGGCTTTATCTCCAGCTCCTCGAACTGCCGCCGTGCCGCCGGTATCAGGCTGAGCGTGCGCATCATGCCGTGGCCCAGTACGGCCAGCAGAACGTTGCGCGGCATGATCAGGCGCCCCATGAGCTTGGCCATGTTGATCATGGCCTGGGCATGGGGGCGGCGCTCCTGCTCGTAAGTGTCGAGAATCGCCGGGCTTGCCAGGCCCTGCACAACCCAGCTCAGCTTCCAGGCCAGGTTGGCGGCGTCGCGTAGCCCGGCGACCAGGCCCTGACCGACGAACGGCGGGGTGATATGGGCCGCATCGCCGACGAGGAACACGCGGCCTTGCTGGAAGTGCTTGCAGCAGCGCGCGTGGAAGCGATACACGGCCTTGCGTTCGATCTGCAGTTGGCTGGGGTCGATCCAGCGCTGCAGCAAATTGGCGATGTAGCCGTTGTCTTCCACCTGCTCGCGGGTTTCCCCGGCGCGCAGCATGAACTCCCAACGCTCGCGGCCGCCCGGGGCGGGCATGTGCGGGATGGGGCGGCGGTGATCGCAGATGAACTCGACGTGGTCGATGGCCTTGCCCTCGCGTTGGCAGGCATCGACGATCAGCCAGTCCTCACTGTAGCTCTGGCCCTCGAAATCCTGGCCGATCAGGCTGCGCACCTTCGAGCTGGCGCCATCGGCGCCTACCAGATAACGGGCACGCAGACGATGCAGACCGCCGTCCTCGGCGCGCAGCATGGCGGTGACGCCTTCGTCGTCCTGGGCCAGATCCTCCAGCTCCAGCCCACCGCAGCAACCGACATTGTCGAAGCGCTGGTACTGGGCACGCATCGCGCGCTCCAGATCCGGCTGATAGAAGGTCACCAGCTTGGGGTGCCCATCCACACTGCCGCGGGTATTGGCACGGCCGAACTGACCGATGATCGGGCAATGCATGCGCACTTCGGGGATCACCACCTTGTCGAAGGCTTCTTCGGCGAGGCCGGCCTGCTGGAGGATGCGCAGCGCCTCGTTGTCCAGCGCGATGGCGCGCGGCATCAAGAGGATGTCGTGAGTCCTGTCGATCACTAGAGTCTGGGTGCCATGGCGGCCGAGCAGGGCGGCCAGCGTGGCACCGACCGGGCCGTTGCCGATGATCAAAACGTCGACGCTGTCTGGCAGTGCTTTGTTGTTGTTATGCATGTCGGGCTCTTGTAATGGCGCGGGGTTGTGATTATTTTGGGCAGGTTATTCAAAAATGAATAATTTCTCAATATTGAGATTGGCCCTTAAAACCTATTACAACAAGCCGCGCACCTTGGTGCCGAGGGAGCTCTCCATGTCCTTTCCTGCATACCCGACTCGCACCCTGACTGCCGAGGAGATTCAGCGTTACCACGACGATGGCGTCATCATGATCAAGGGGGCCATCGACCCCAACTGGATGAAGCTGCTGGAAGAGGGTGTCGAGGCAGCCAGGGGCGATGCCTCGCTGCTGGGGCGCTTCATGTCGCGCAAGGTGGAGGGCTACCAGATGGACATTTTCCTGTGGAAGCGCATCGATGCCCTGCGTGACCTGATCTACTACGGGCCTTTCGCGCGCTGGGCGCAGCAGTTGATGGGCTCGCAGCAGGTGCGCTTCTTCTACGATCAGATGTTCGTCAAGGAACCCGGAACGGACGCACCGACGCCCTGGCATCAGGATCTGAGCTTCTGGCCCATCCGTGGCGAGCAGATCTGCTCCTTCTGGATTCCATGCGATCCGGTCAACCGCGAGAACAGCGGGCTGCTGTACGTGAAGGGCTCGCACAAGTGGCCGCAACGTTTCAAGGCCATCTCGCCGGATTACGTGGCGACCATCATCGACGAGCGGATGGACGACATTCCCGATATCAACGCGCATCCCGAACGCTACGAGTTGCTCGACTGGGACATGGAGCCGGGCGACATCCTGATGTTCCACCCCCTGACCCTGCATGGCTCCCATGGCAATCAGTCACGCACGCGGCGGCGGCGCGCGCTGGCTTTGCGCTGGGTGGGGGACGACGTGGTCTACGCGCCTTCGGCCAAGCGCATGCCGATTCACTTCAGGCATGCCTCGGTGCCCGGTGGGCCGCTGCAGGGCGCCGCGTTCCCACGCATCCTGCCGGAGATGGATCCGCAGGAGCGGGCTGCGCGCGCCAGGCCGGAGCGCGCCGCGGCGAGCAAGCTGCTGGGCTCCTTGCTGGACAACGCCATGGCGGCAACGCGGCTGGCGTTCAAACCCGGCAGAAGCAAGTCGTTCAAGCAGACCTGGACGAAGCCCGGTAGCTGAGTGAGGGGTGGTCTCGAATATCGTGGTCAACGCAAAACGCCCGAATGACATCGGGCGTTGTTCATTGCGGGCGAGAAGGGCTCAGGCCGTGCGATAGCTCAGCACGCTGTCCTGTTCCTTGAGCGTCTTGCGCAGATCGGCGGGGATGTTGCCGGCGCGTACCGCGAGCTCCAGGCGGATTTCTTCCAGGCTCTGGGCGAAGGCGTCCTGATCGTCAAGCTGGGGCTTGGCCAGTACGCGGCTGTAAACGGTACTGTCACTCTCGTCGAGCAAGGCGAGGATGATGCTGCCATCAGGCCGTGGCGAACTGAAGTTGGCACGCAGCGGAGTGAACAGATGATCGACGAGTTGCTGGTTGGTGAGTTCCATAACCTACTCCATCCTGAGATTGGCAATTTTTGACATCAGGATGATAGATAGGTTCAAGCGACGAGCGACTGGCGGGTACGTTCGATCACCTGTTGCAACGACTCGTCATTGTACTGACCCGGATAAAGACGCTGGCTGTACTGGGCGATACCGGTCTTGTCGACGAGGGTAAAGCTGAAGCTGCCCTTGCGCGCTGCCTGGATGCGGCAATCGAACGGGGCGAAGGCGTGGGTCAGGGTGCTGATGGCTTTCTGGATCTGATGTTGAGTATTCATTTTTCTAAGTATTTCCTTTCTTTAACGCAGGTGCGCATCGATGCGCGTTGTGTTGCTCCGTGAGGTCGGCCGAAAAGCGGCCTTAGCAAGTAAACCAATAGGAGCTTTATATGCACGATAAAGTTCCATTGTTACGGTTCTTCGGCGTGGTCGGTACGTCGGAGGCAGGCAGATGAACAGCGCCAGCAGTGATCGATGGCGAGTTGGCCTGAACAGTCAGCAGGGTGGGATCGGGGAGGGCGGCAGCGCAGGGAGCGCTAGACGTTGAACCGGGAAACCAGCGGGGAGGCGCTAGGGCCTTGATGACTTGCAGCGTGGTACGAACGGCGCGGATGATAAAGCCTTGCTCAAGAAATGAACAGCATTATTTGTCGCCACTGCGGCGTAACACTGCGAGCATGCCGTTGCGGATGCAATTTGCTGGTTGCTCCGCTAGCATTAGCCCACTTTTGCTTTCCTCATATGACGGTTTTCCATGAGTTATCAGGTTCTTGCACGTAAATGGCGTCCGCGCTCGTTCCGCGAAATGGTCGGCCAGACGCATGTGCTCAAAGCCCTGATCAACGCCCTGGACAGCCAGCGTTTGCACCACGCCTATCTGTTCACCGGCACCCGTGGGGTGGGCAAGACCACCATCGCGCGGATCATCGCCAAGTGCCTGAACTGCGAAACCGGTATCAGCTCCACCCCCTGCGGCACCTGTTCGGTATGCCGGGAGATCGACGAAGGCCGTTTCGTCGACCTGATCGAAGTGGACGCCGCCAGCCGCACCAAGGTCGAAGACACCCGCGAACTGCTCGACAACGTGCAGTACTCGCCCAGCCGTGGCCGCTTCAAGGTCTACCTGATCGACGAAGTGCACATGCTTTCCACCAGCTCCTTCAACGCCCTGTTGAAGACGCTGGAAGAGCCGCCGCCCCACGTCAAATTCCTCCTCGCCACCACCGACCCGCAAAAGCTGCCGGTCACCGTGCTGTCGCGCTGCCTGCAGTTCTCCCTGAAGAACATGCCACCGGAGCGGGTGGTCGAGCACCTGGCTCACGTGCTGACCGCCGAGAACGTGCCGTTCGAGAACGATGCCCTGTGGCTGCTCGGCCGCGCCGCCGACGGCTCCATGCGCGATGCCATGAGCCTGACCGACCAGGCCATCGCCTTCGGTGAGGGCAAGGTGCTGGCGGCCGATGTGCGTGCCATGCTCGGCACCCTCGATCACGGCCAGGTGTATGGCGTGCTGCATGCGCTGATCGAAGGCGATGCACGGGCGCTGATCGAGGCGGTGCGCCACCTGGCCGAGCAGGGGCCAGACTGGAATGGCGTGCTCTCGGAAATGCTCAACGTGCTGCACCGTGTGGCCATCGCTCAAGCGCTGCCGGATGCCGTGGACAACGGCCAGGGTGACCGTGAGCGCGTGCTGCAACTGGCTCAGGCGTTGCCGGCCGAGGACGTGCAGTTCTATTACCAGATGGGCCTGATCGGCCGCCGCGATCTACCGCTGGCGCCGGATCCACGCAGCGGCTTCGAGATGGTGCTGTTGCGCATGCTGGCGTTTCGTCCTGCCGGCGGTGACGATGCGCCGAGGGTCACGCTAAAGCCCTTGGGGATCAGCCAGGCCACTGCTGATTCCCAGCCCAACCCAGTGGCCGGTGCTGCCGTGGTGGCACCGGCTGTCGTTGCGCCGGCCGCCCCTGTCGTCACCGCGCCTGAGCCCGAGCCGGTCGTGGTGGCGGAAGCGCCCGTCGCGACGCCGCAACCTGTTGCGCCGGCCGAGCCCGTCGCTCCGATAATCGCTGCTGAGCCTGAGCCTGAGCCTGAGCCTGAGCCTGAGCCTGAGCCTGAGCCTGAGCCTGAGCCTGAGCCTGAGCCGGTTGTCGTGGCGCAGGCCACTGCGGCCGTCGATCTGCCCTGGGAGCCCGTGCCTGCGGCTGAGCCCATGGTCGAAGCGCCAGTCGAGGCTGCGCCTGCTGTGTCGGTAGAGCCGGTGGTGGACGCTGCGCCCGTGGCCGAGGCGGCTATCCCGCTGGAAGGCATCGCGCCCGCCGACGACGAAGAGCCGCCACCCGGCGATTATGATTACGTCGAGCTGGACAATGGCGCGCTGGACTACGATTTCGACCTGCCGAGTGAAGCCGAACCCGAGGCCGAGCCCGAGCCCGAGCCTCTGCCCGCCGTGGCGCCGGCCACCGGCCTGGCCGCGGAATGGCTGGCGCTGTTCCCGTTGCTCGGCCTCGGGGGCATGACCGGCAGCATCGCGGCCAACTGCACCCTGGTCGAAGCCAATGGCGACGACTGGCTGCTGCACCTGGACCCGGCGCACAGCGCGCTGTTCAACCCGACCCAGCAGCGCCGTCTCAACGACGCCCTGAACCAGCAGCAGGGGCGCAGCATCAAACTGCGCATCGAACTGCGCAAACCCGAACAGGAAACCCCGGCGCAAGCCGCGGCGCGCAAGCGTGCCGAGCGGCAGCGCAGCGCCGAGGCCTCGATCCATGCCGATCCGCTGGTGCAGCAGATGATCCAGCAATTCGCCGCCAAAGTGCGCGACGGCAGCATCGAGCCTATCGACACTCCCAGTTAAACCCCGAACACCGAGGATAGCGACATGATGAAAGGTGGCATGGCAGGCCTGATGAAGCAGGCCCAGCAGATGCAGGAAAAGATGCAGAAGATGCAGGAAGAGCTGGCCAATGCTGAAGTCACCGGCCAGTCCGGTGCCGGCCTGGTCAGCGTGGTGATGACCGGTCGCCATGACGTCAAGCGCATCACCCTGGACGACAGCCTGATGCAGGAAGACAAGGAAGTGCTCGAAGACCTGATCGCCGCCGCCGTCAACGACGCCGTGCGCAAGGTCGAGCAGAACAGCCAGGAGAAGATGGCCGGCATGACCGCCGGGATGCAGCTACCCCCCGGCTTCAAAATGCCTTTCTGAGGCAGTGACGCCCAGCCGGCACGCATTACTGCGTTGCGAAAGGCCCCGAGCATCCTCATTTACAGACGTAAACTCCGGTGCTCGCGGCCTTTCGCGCCTTGTACTGCATACCGTCTGGTCGCCCCCTCGGATTGCGTAGTGATAATGCGCACCCAGCCTGTAGCCCGGATGTAATCCGGGGAAACACGGCATACACGATTTCCCGGATTGCATCCGGACTACACCCTGTAGGAATTTCATGAGCTTCAGCCCCCTGATTCGCCAGTTGATCGATTCGCTGCGCATCCTGCCCGGTGTCGGGCAGAAGACCGCACAGCGCATGGCCCTGCAATTGCTCGAGCGTGATCGCAGCGGCGGTCAGCGCCTGGCACAGGCGCTTGAGGCGGCCATGGTGGGTGTGGGGCACTGCAAGCGCTGTCGCAGCCTGAGCGAGGACGAAGTCTGCCAGCTATGCCTGGACGAGCGCCGTGACGACAGCCTGCTGTGCGTGGTCGAAGGGCCGATGGACGTGCATGCGGTGGAGCAGACGGGCTATCGAGGCCGCTACTTCGTGCTCAAGGGCCACCTGTCGCCGCTCGATGGCCTGGGGCCGGAGGCCATTGGCATTCCCGAGCTGCTGGAGCGCATCGAGGCTGGAGGCTTCAGCGAGGTTATCCTGGCTACCAACCCCACGGTGGAAGGTGAAGCCACAGCGCACTACATCGCGCAGATTCTCGCCGGCAAGGGCCTGGTCGCCTCGCGTATCGCCCACGGCATGCCGCTGGGCGGCGAGCTGGAGCTGGTCGACGGCGGCACCCTGGCCCATGCCCTGGCCGGGCGGCGGCCGATCAGTCTCTAGGTTCCTTCCTCCCGTTACGGAGCACCTGTGATCGCTGCCTTTCTGCGCTGGTTCTCCGCGCTATGCATGCTTGCTTCGCCTATTGCCGTGCAGGCTGAGCAGTGCCCAAGCGGGCAGATCCAGGTGTGCCTGGGTGGCTCCTGCCTCTGCGTGCCCGACCCGGTTCGAGTGCGTGAGGGTGGCCTGAACATGGCCGCCGTCCGCCTCGAGGCCTGGCTGCTGCAATCCCGCCAGGCCGCGCTGCGCGCCGGCACCGAGCCCATTCCCCTGATGATTCGTGCGCAGCTCGCGCCGTTCTATGACGAGGCATTACTCGATGCCGTGCGCTTTCGCATCGGTATCACCGACGAGATGGACGCCGCCACCGTCATGCTGCAGAACCCGGACGTGCAGGCCGTGACCCTGGTGGACGTGGTGGTGTTTCGTGATGCCGGCGCCGCTGCCAACGACGCCGCGCTATGGGCGCACGAGCTTTGGCACGTGCAGCAGTACCGCGACTGGGGCAGCGCCGAGTTCGCCCGCCGTTACACCCGTGATTTCCAATCAGTGGAAGGGCCTGCCTACGCGATGCAGGCGCGGGTGAGAAGGGCGCTGCGCGAGGAGAAATGAAACGCTCGCTTGAAAACCAAGCAAGCGCTAGGTTAGGGTGGCTGAAACGATAACGGGAGTACCCGCATGGCCGCCGCTCAGCCTTATTTCGATGAGTCCCACCAACTGGTTCGCGACAGCGTTCGGCGCTTCGTCGAACGCGAGATCCTGCCGCATATCGACGAATGGGAGGAGGCCGAGGAATTCCCCCGTGAGCTCTACCTCAAGGCCGGTGCGGCGGGCATCCTCGGCATTGGTTATCCCGAGCAGTATGGCGGCAGCCATGAGGGTGACGTGTTCGCCAAGGTGGCGGCCAGCGAGGAGCTGATGCGCAGTGGCTCGGGCGGCCTGGTGGCCGGGCTCGGCTCGCTGGATATCGGCCTGCCGCCCATCGTCAAGTGGGCCAAGCCAGCGGTGCGCCAGCGCGTGGTGCCGCAGGTGCTTGCTGGTGAGAAAATCATGGCACTGGCGGTAACCGAGCCCTCCGGCGGCTCCGACGTGGCCAATCTCAAGACCCGTGCCGTGCGCGACGGTGACCATTACCGCGTCAGTGGCAGCAAGACCTTCATCACCAGTGGCGTGCGTGCCGATTACTACACCGTGGCGGTGCGCACCGGCGATGAGGGCTTCGGCGGCGTCAGCTTGCTGCTGGTGGAGAAGGGCACGCCGGGTTTCAGCGTCGGCCGCAAGCTGAAGAAGATGGGCTGGTGGGCGTCCGATACTGCCGAGCTGTTCTTCGACGACTGCAAGGTGCCGGTGGAGAACCTGATCGGCGGGGAGAATGCCGGCTTCGCCTGCATCATGGCTAACTTCCAGAGCGAACGCCTGAGTCTGGCGATCATGGCCAACATGACCGCGCAACTGGCGCTGGAGGAATCCCTGAGGTGGGCGCGCGAGCGTCAGGCCTTCGGCAAGCCGGTGGGCAAGTTCCAGGTGCTCAAGCATCGCCTGGCGGAGATGGCCACGCAGCTCGAGGTGTCTCGCGAGTTCACCTATCGCCAGGCTGCACAGATGGCTGCCGGCAAGAGCGTGATCAAGGAAATCTCCATGGCCAAGAACTTCGCCACGGATATCGCCGATCGTCTGACTTACGACGCGGTGCAGATCATGGGCGGCATGGGTTATATGCGCGAATCCCTGGTCGAGCGCCTGTACCGCGACAACCGCATCCTCTCCATCGGCGGCGGCACGCGGGAAATCATGAACGAGATCATTGCCAAGCAGATGGGGTTGTAGCCAGTGCGGTGGGAGGGGGTAGCCGCGATCAGCCTAACCAGGGCGGAAAAGCTCGCCGCTGAAGCGCCTCCCACAGAAGCCGGCGGTGCGGAATCTGGGCCTTCATGGCGCGAATCCCTGGTCGAGCACCTGTACCGCGACAACCGCATCCTCTCCATCGGCGGCGGCACGCGGGAGATCATGAACGAGATCATTGCCAAGCAGATGGGGTTGTAGGGGGGCTGTTCGTACCTCCTGCCTGGCTGCTCTCAGGACGCTACCTGACCCTGCCCCGCCTGCCGCAGGCGGGCAATGTCGCGCTGCGGTGGCGCGCCGAACAGGCGGCTGTACTCGCGGCTGAACTGCGAGGGGCTTTCATAACCCACGCGATAGCTTGCCGCGGCTGCTTCGAGGTTGTCGCACAGCATCAGGCGGCGAGCCTCTTGCAGGCGCAGTTGCTTCTGATATTGCAGCGGGCTGAAAGCCGTGACGGCCTTGAAGCGGTGATGCAGGGTCGACGGGCTCAGGTTCACCTCGCGGGCCAACTCCTCGATGCGCAACGGCTGGTCGAAATTGCTGCGTAGCCATTCGATGGCGCGGGAGATGCGTTGACTCTGGCTGTCGGCTATCACCACTTCATGCAGGCGATGGCCCTGCGGGCTGAGCAGCATCCGATAGAAGATCTCGCGTAGCGCCAGTGGTGCCAGCATGGCGATGTCGCGTGGGGTTTCCAGCAGGCGCAGCAGGCGGATCACCGCATCCAGCAGGCGCGGATCGAGACGGTCGAGAAACAGGGCGCGTTGCGAGGCCGCATCAGGCACCGGGATGGGTGGCATTTCGGTGAGCAGGCTGCTGATCAGGGCTGGGTCGATCTCCAGTGCGATGCTCAGGTAGGGTGCCTCCGGGCTGGCTTCGATCACCCGGCCGGTAACCGGTAGCATCACCGACGCCACCAGGTAATTGAGCGGGTCGTAGACATAGAGCTCCTCGCCCAGGCGTATCTCCTTGCGGCCTTGGGCGATGATGCACAGGCAGGGGTCGTAGACCGTCTGCATCGGCAGGCTTGGCGAGGTGGCGCGCGCCAGTTTGAGGCCGGGAATGGCCGTGAGGTGCAAGCCATCGTCAGGCACGAAGCGCTCGACGAGGCGCGCCATTTCATGGCTGAGTTCGGCCAGAGGGGTGTCGAGATTCGTGGCGGTGTGAATGGGTGATGGCATGGCGCGCCTCCGTAAAGTCAGCGAAGCCTAGCCAGGTTTTTCAGGCAAGTCATGAGGGGTGGCAGGATTAGGCAATTATTTGCCAGTAATGGGCAAATAGCCCGTGATACGGAGTCTCTCCATGATTTCGTCTGCTCTGCGTGCCTTGCTGCTGCAATTTTTACGACTGCAGTTTTAGGCAAGAATTTGCCAGTAATCGACTAACGCCGCGATGAGTCCATCACTAATCTCTCTAGTCATCGCGCCGGTCTCGGCTCGAACGCATGCATCAGCCATCTCACCCGCGAGCGGTGCCAATAAGTCAATCAAGGAGCGAGTGATGTCGAGCAAATGGCTGATCGCGCCGCTGACGCTTTTGTTACTCGCCACGGCCTGGCTCGACTGCAGAAGCGGTGGCGGCGCGGCGTTCTCCGGGCCGCAAGCAGCGCCCCATGTATTGCAGCGAAATGCTGCCGGTCTGTACTGATTCAATTCCAGGAGGTTGCCATGAGCATCATTCATCGTATGACCGTTCGCGCCCGTCACGATCGTTCGACCCGGTTGGGGCAGTGCCTGGCTCGGCTGGACGAGGTAGGCCGAAGCATTCCCGGTTGTCAGCACCTGCGGATTTTCTCGCTGCGCAGTGATCCGCTGACCTGGCAGGTCGAGGGGCAATGGCGCTCGGCCGCCGCGCGAGACGCCTTTCTCGGCAGCGAAGGTCTGCGTCAGGTGTTGGCACAAGCGATAGACGAAGCGCTCTTCACCCATCTCGAATGTGCCGTGGAGCTGCACCGGCAGGTCGCCTGAGGTTGCCTCCGGAGAGTGTTTCAGGGGCTTTCAAGCCGCCCAGCTTGCCTTTGTGAATTTATCTCTATAGATTTTCATGAAATTAATTTTAAATAATTTCATGAGTCGTTCATGTTCCATCAGGCCAATCAGCACGTCGACAGTTACTACGCCGCCACCTGTGCGGCGCAACTGACGAACTACCCGACGCTGCAAGGCGAGCGGCGCTGCGATGTGGTGGTGATTGGCGCTGGCTTCAGCGGCTTGCATACGGCCCTGCGCCTGGCAGAGGCAGGCAAGCGGGTTATCCTGCTGGAAGCCAGTCGGGTGGCCTGGGCGGCTTCCGGTCGCAATGGCGGGCAGGCGATTCTGGGCTGGTCCTGCGACATGCCGCCGCTGGAGAAGAGCGTCGGCCTCGAAGGTGCCCGCCGTCTGTGGGATGGTATGGCCTGGGCCGCGCGGGAGTTGCGCGAGTTGCCGCAGCGCCATGGCTTCGATTGCGACTACCGCCGCGGTCATCTGTGGACGGCGGTACTGCCAAGGCGGGTGGCGCTGCTGCATGAGTGGCAAGAAGAGGCTGCCTACAAATGGGGGCACCGCGCACTGCAGTTCGTTTCCCGTGAACAGATGCCGCAATGGGTCGCCAGCGAGCGCTACCAGGCCGGGCTTTACGATCCCGAGGCCGGGCACCTCAACCCGCTCAAATTGGCGCTCGGCCTGGCCGAGGCCTTCGTCCGCGGCGGAGGGCAGATCTTCGAGCAGAGCCGCGCGCTGAGCCAGGAAGCTCATGGCGCCGGCTACCGCGCGCGTACCGGGCAGGGCAGCGTGCAGGCCGACAACCTGGTGCTGGCCTGCAATACCTATATCGACGATCTGGAACCACGCCTGGCACGACGCATCCTGCCGGTCGGCACCTACCAGATCGCTACCGCACCGCTGGGCGCCGAGCGTGCCGAGGCGTTGCTGCCGCGCAATGCCTGCGTTACCGACAACCAGTTCGTGCTCGATTATTTCCGTCGCACGCCGGATCACCGCTTGCTGTTCGGCGGCGGCTGCACCTACCTGGGCGGTTTGCCCAAGGACATGGCGGCGGCCACGCGTCCCTTCCTCCAAAGGGTCTTCCCACAATTGTCCGGTGTAGCCATCGACTTCGCCTGGGGCGGGCATATCGACATCACCCGTGCGCGCACCCCGGATATTGGTGGCGAACACGGCCGTTACTGGCTGCAGGGCTTCTCTGGCCATGGCGTGTTGCCGACCCTGGCCGCAGCCCGCGCGGTGAGCGACGCCATCCTCGGCGATGACGAGGAATTGTCCCTGTACCGGCAACTGCGCAACCCCGACTTCCCCTTCAACGAACGCCTGGCTGCGCCCCTGGAGGCCATCGGCAAGGCCTGGTATCGACTGCGAGACAGCTTCTGACATGGACAGCGCCGAGATGAACCAGAACCTGGAGATGGCGGCCCTGGCCGTGCTCATCCACGATCTGCGCAAGCACAAGAAGGTCACCTTGAACGAGCTGGCCGAGCGTATCGGCCGCTCGGTGGGCTTTCTCTCGCAGGTCGAACGGGGGCTGTCGCGGCCGACGGTGGCGGATCTGACTGCCATCGCCGAGGCGCTCGACGTGCCCACCACCTATTTCTACAGCCTGCCCAAGCCCAAGGCGCTGGACTGGGTCACCCGGCCTGACGAGCGCCGCACCCTGTACCTGGCCGGGGGCATCACCGACATCATGGCCTCGCCGACGCTGCAGGGCGCCTTCATGGTGGTCGACAGTCTGCTCGAGCCCGGTGCCAGCAGTGGCGAGCGGCAGATGAGCGACCGCTCGGAGCAGGCCGGCTACGTGCTCGAAGGCCAATTGACGCTGTGGCTGGGTGAGGACGAAGAGAGCGCCACCCTCTACCCCGGCGATGTTTTCCAGGTGCCCAGCTATGCGCGCCTGCGTTATGCCAACCAAGGCGACACCCCTGCGCGGGTGTTGTGGATCTACACCTGACCTCCCGTGAACCGGAAATAACCACAATGAACGCCACCCGAGTCGAGCTGCTCGACGAAGTCCGCCAATTCCGCCAGACCCACCCCGAGGTGCGCTTCGTCGACCTGATCTGCCTGGACATTCCCGGGCATTTCTATGGCAAGCGCTACCCCATCGAGATGCTGGAGAAGGTCGCCGCCGGCAGCGCCCTGAAACTGCCGCAGAACTGCGTGCTGCTCGGCGCCCAGGGCGGGCTCTACGAGATCGGCGACTACTGTTTCCATGACGGCGACCCGGATGCACCTCGGCGGCTGATCCCCGGCACGCTCAAGCTGGTGAACTGGGAGCGCCAGCCGCTGGGGCAGATGCTGATCAGCTCCGATGGCACCGAGGCGCCCATCGAGTTCGAGCCACGCGAGGTGCTGGCACGGGTGGTGAAGCGCCTGGCAGCGCGTGGCATTCGTCCGGTGGTGGCCTTCGAGCTGGAGTTCTACCTGTTCGACAAGGCGCTCAAGGACGGCCTGCCGCAGTACCCGCGCGATGACCTGAGTGGCGATGCCGACGACCAGCCGAACATGCATATCGAGCGGCTCTCGCGCTTTGCCGAGGTGCTCGACGACATCAGCGAGACCGCGCGGCTGCAGGGTATCGACACCACGGTGATCACCGCCGAGATCGGCCCAGGGCAGTTCGAGATCAACTTCAGTCACAACGCCGATCCCATGCAGGCGGCCGACTGGTCGGCGCTGTTCTGCCGGGTGACCCGTGGCGTGGCGCTCAAGTACGGCCATCGTGCCAGCTTCATGGCCAAGCCGTATCTGCAGTACCCGGGTAGCGGCATGCATATCCACGTCAGCCTGTACGACGAGGCTGGCGAAAACCTGTTGGCGCGTGACGAGCAGCGCCCGTTGCGCCATGCTGTGGCCGGTTGCCTGGAGCTGCTGCCGGAACTGATGCCGATCTACGCGCCGAACCACAACAGTTACCGCCGCTTCGGCGCCCAGGTGAACTCGGCGAGCAAGGCCAGTTGGGGCTTCGAGGATCGCGACGCCTGCGTGCGCATTCCCGAGTCGGACGCGCGCAACCTGCGCCTGGAGTTCCGTCTGCCGGGTGCCGATGCCAACCCTTATCTGGTGCTGGCGGCATTGCTGACCAGCATCGAGCAGGGCCTCGATGCCCAGGTCGAGCCCATCGCACCGCTGAATGACGACCGTGCCAGCGGCGTCGACTTTCCCAAGGACATGCTCGACGCCGTGCGCTGCATGCAGGCCAGCGAGCGCGTTGCCGCCGGCCTCGGCAGCGAGTTCGTCATGGTCTATTGCGAGAACAAACGCCAGGATCACCTGGCCTTCATGCACGACATCAGCCCGCGGGAATACCGCTGGTACCTGTGATGTCACGGATAGAAGGAGGCGACATGAACAACGCCGTAAACAACCCCAAGACCGCCCATTGGCAGGCCCTGAGCCAGGCCCATCATCTGGCGCCGTTCAGTGATTACAGGCAACTGGCCGAGAAGGGCCCGCGCATCATCACCGAGGCAAAGGGCGTGCACCTGTGGGACAGCGAGGGCCACAAGATCCTCGACGGCATGGCCGGCCTGTGGTGCGTGGCTGTCGGCTATGGCCGCGAGGAGCTGGTCGAGGCCGCTGCTCGGCAGATGCGCCAGTTGCCGTTCTACAACACCTTCTTCCAGACCGCCCACCCGCCGGTGCTGGAGCTGGCGCATGCCATCTCGCAACTGGCGCCGGCCGGCATGAACCATGTGTTTTTTACTGGCTCGGGCTCGGAAGGCAACGACACCATGCTGCGCCTGGTGCGTCACTACTGGGCGTGCAAGGGCCAACCGAGCAAGAAGATCATCATTGGCCGTGAGAACGGTTACCACGGCTCCACCGTGGCCGGTGCCAGCCTCGGTGGCATGAAGTTCATGCACGAGCAGGGCGACCTGCCGATCCCCGGCATTGCCCATATCCCGCAGCCCTACTGGTTTGGCGAGGGCGGCGACAAATCGCCCGAGGAATTCGGCATCTGGGCTGCCGACCAGTTGGAGAAGAAGATTCTCGAACTGGGCGAGGACAATGTGGCGGCCTTTATTGCCGAGCCGGTGCAGGGCGCTGGCGGCGTGATCATCCCGCCCGAAACCTACTGGCCGCGTATCAAGGAAATCCTCGGCAAGTACGACATCCTCTTCGTCGCCGACGAGGTGATCTGTGGCTTTGGTCGTACCGGCGAGTGGTTCGGCAGCCAGTACTACGATCTGAAACCCGACCTGATGACCATTGCCAAGGGCCTGACCAGCGGCTACGTGCCCATGGGCGGGCTGATCGTCAGCGACAAGGTGT